>JBEKPD010000128.1:0-14526 GCA_049521075.1 Occallatibacter sp. | reverse complement strand
ATCTCAAACAATGGCGCGGAATTGCCACTCGTTACGCCAAGCGCGCAGACTCCTTCCTCGCCGCCGTGCACATTCGATGCCTCATGTTGTGGATTAGAGTCTCGTGACGACAACGCCTAGGAGATAACCAACCTATAATCAGGATTTCGGTACCGATAATCAGGATTTCGGTACCGAGCGGCGAAGTGAAAGTGGTCGCCGGCAGCGCAGATTTTCACTCAGGAGAACCGGCGGACTACTTTTTTGGCGGTTTGACGCCGGACGATCTCCCTCTCGTCCGGCCACGAGTCGGTACTGGAAACCTGTTCACTATGGACCTAGATCGTCGTTAGCGAAATCGCTGGGATTTCTAGGCATCTAACCTGCCAGTTGTTCCGCCCGCAGTTCAAACGAGCGATAAGGCCATAGGCAAAGAGGCGTTGCGAGGATTCCGAATCCATCGCTGCCATGAAATACGCTCAACCCAGAAAACCCAGAGAACGGCGAGCACTTGTTAGCCCAGATGCGCCTTCTGATACGCGTGGAGCGAAAGGCGAGGGGCATCGAATTTGACTGTCTCGTTTCTTCCTTCAAAATGGCAACTCCTTCTTGAAGTCATTTGGCGGCAGTTTTCAAACGAAGGCCCTGTCCTTCGCGCTGCTTTTGCTGGGCAGTTTGGCCCTTCCAGGCTTTGCACAAGTACCGGCCAGCGACGTCCGAATCCACTATTACAGGCCCGACGGCAATTACTCAGGATGGGCTATCAACACCTGGAATGCCTCGACCTCGACGAACACCTCGTGCTCCGGCGAAGTTCAGAATAGCGGAACCGACAGCTTCGGCATCTATTTCGATGTCGCTGTGAACCCGGCCCTGGGCTGACCCCTCGGTCAACTCGGATTCATCATTAACAACTGTAACGACGGGGGAACGAAAGACCCCGCCCCAATCAATATCCGCAGGTCACGCAGTACAACCAGGCCTGGGCGGTCTCCGGTGACCCGAACGTCTTCACGACCCTTCCCACGGCAGCGCAGATTGCCAGCGCGGGATTCTACTCGCTCGGAGGGTTTTGGATCGATCGCACCATTGTAGCGATCCCTCCCACCGCAGTCGCACAATCCGGATGGATGTGAAGACCGGAACGGCGACCGTGCAAGCTCTCACTACGGCTGTTTTCGTTTCAAATCGAGAGGGCGATGCCTTTCACGGAACCGAAAGTGGTCCCAACTAAAACCGGGTGCTGGCGAGGCGGGCTGGGAATCGCAGGACCATCCGCAGAAGGCCGAACTCAGGACATCAGCAGGTCAGGCGTGATGGGAGCAGAGCGGATCAGGTTACTCTGAGCAGAAAATTGCATCGAGCATAGGGTTCTGCGCGGCCCAAAGCCCCTCGCCGCCAGTTTGCGTGTACTTGTTTCGCGTGAAGGTCGCATTGCTTTGGCGTAGCGCGGTCTGAGCCATCTCGGGGTCTCGGCACCGTCTTGAAAGAGCAGGCTGTAGATGATCCGTTTGTCGTGCAATGCGAGGATGGCGGACGACGAGTCCATTCCCATGCTCTCTTCGATTCCTAATCCCGGTTTGGCGGCGCTTAACGGATGCTCAGTAAATGTCTAATTATCAATGAGATTCAAACAGTATAGAAGTCTTAACGTTCAACCTAACCGTATGGAACTTCCCAAATCAAGATTGGCGCTCCTATGGTGGCTGCGTTTCATAAGGAAACTATTTTTGTTTCTTGACTCCAAGCCAATCGAATCAAAAGATGGTCAAGAAAGCCACTGCTGAAAACACTTCCCTTGCCGTGCCGGCGCTCCGGGCTCGTCGAATCGGTTTTTCAAGATCGGCCCAGGCAAGTGGCCATTCGAAAAACAAGGTGGGTTGTCAGCCCAAACCCACGACAAAGTCATTTTGAGGAGGCGAACCAGTGAAGATGCTCAGGCAATTCGCGACGCTGGCGATAGCATTACTTTTTGTCCGCCCGGGCTGGGGCCAAGCGGGAACAACCGGAACGATTCTAGGCATTGTTACCGACACGACTGGAGCTATTATCGCGGACGCTCCAGTCGACGTTACCAACACGGCGACTGGGGTAACCACCAAAGTCAAAACGACTGCGGCCGGTGACTATACTGCAACCAACTTGATTCCAGGCCCCTATCGTGTGTCTGTGCAGATGACCGGGTTTTCCAAATCTGTGACGAGTGGAATCGTGCTTGTGGTCGATCAGAATGCGCGAATCGATCTGCAATTAAAGCCGGGGGCAGTGTCGGAGACAGTTGAAGTAAGTGCCGCCGCTGTTGCGTTGGACACAGACTCGTCTGCGGTCTCACAAACCGTGAGTGAGCAGCAGATGTCGCAATTGCCGCTAAATGGACGCAATTTCACCGATCTGTTGTTTGTGGGCGCTGGAGCCGTCCAAACAATGGGCGAACAAGGCCAGATGCGGCAGAGTGAGGGAGATGCGATCAGCATCAACGGCGGTCGTCCGGAGTCGAACAACTATACGTTGGACGGACTGACGAATACCGATACGGCGCTGAATACACCAGCCGTGATTCTGTCTCAAGATGCGATCCAGGAATTCAGTGTACAAAGCGAAACTTATTCGGCTGAGTATGGTTTCAGCGCCAACCAGGTCAATATCATAACCAAGAGCGGTACCAACCAGTTGCACGGCTCGGTTTTCGAGTTCGACCGCAACGACGATTTCGATGCCATCCCTCACCAGACTCTTACTAATAACAGCACCACGAATACTGAGTTGCGGCAGAATCAGTTTGGCTATGTTTTGGGCGGCCCGGTCATTATTCCCAAGCTGTACAACGGTCGTGACAAGTCGTTCTGGCTAGCCAACTACGAGGGTTGGCGCGTTGTTCAAGGTGCCCATCTATCTGGATATGCGCCCACGGCGGCTGAACTTCGCGGCAACTTCTCCGGCACATCGCTGCCGGCGTATGGGTCCGCGGCTTGCTCTGCAGAGCTTGCGCTGGGCAACAACTGCATGCCGGTCGACCCGCTCACGGGGAGCCCGTTTGCCAACAACACGATTTTGAGTAGCCGGTTCTCGAAGGTGGCCAATGTTACTTCTAAGTTGATTCCAACCGGCGCCACCGACCCCAACGGCGTCGGCCCTTACAACTGGTTCTCAACCGCGAACGCAACTACTAATACCGATCAGCAGACCTATCGGGGAGACCAGAACTTCCAGAAGTATGGGCAAATGTTCTTCCGGTACACTAAGGCGAATTACGCTAATCAGGCTTTCTCGACTGATTCGATTGCCCTGGGCGCCGGAGCAAATATTTTCACGGAAAACTCGACGAGTTGGACGGGCGGCTACACCCTGCCCCTGCCCAAGGGCTTTGTCAACGATTTCCGTTTCGGCAGGCTGGAAGCGATATCGATCCAGGGAGACAGCGCGGCCAGCGCGTCGGATGTGTCGGGCCTGGGGCTCAGCGGCGTCTTCACGAATCTTCCATCGTATGCCGCCGGCTATCCCACCCTCGGTTTCTCAACGACGAATTTTGTCAGCGCCGGAAGCCCCGGAAACGATCCGACCACCAGTGATATTCCGGTCTGGGAGTATACCGACTCGGTGGTCAAACAGCACGGAGCGCACTCGTTCAGCTTCGGCTTCGATTATCGCTCCTGGGTACAGAAGCGGGATCTAGCCACTAATTTTCTCGGATCGTTCGGGTATAACAGCAACCTAATCACCCAGTACACGAGCACGACCACTTATCCCTGCCAAACCGTATATTGCGGAACCGGCAATTTCATCGCGGACTATCTGCTGGGCTATTACAACTCGGCCGCAACCTTCCAGCCCGGCCCTTTCTCCGCCACTGGAGCTCAGCCGGGCCACCTCAACCAGTATGTCTTCAAATATGCGGCACTATATTTCCAAGATGACTGGAAGTTTAGCCCCAAGCTGACCCTTAATCTAGGCTTGCGCTGGGACTTTCGCGAAGTGCCGTACGCAAATGATCAAGCCGCCGCGAACATCGGCAGCGACCAGCTCTTCTGGCTGGATCCGCAAAACACAGCGGGCGGACTCTGTTTTGCCGATCCGGTTCTGTCGACCGACGGCATCGCGCCGGCAGGCAACGGCTTCTATCGCTACTGCGGCCAGAAGCCGAAGTCTTCGTCCAAAACTCCGTTTGCACCGCGGTTCGGATTTGCCTACCGCCCATTTGCGAAGACTGTTGTGCGCGGCGGATACGGCATCTTCTTCGACTCGTCTGAGACTCGCGAGATGGACAACTCCGGCGACCAGTATCCGTTCTTGATCCGCACCAGTCTGACGCCCTATGCGAATTCCACGCTGAAAACCACCAACCAGTTGTTTGCCCCGATGAGTGCGATCGCTCCGGTGTCTGCCGCTGCCAATGGCAGCGCCTTCACCGCGGTCATTATCTCCGAGAATCCAATGAATCCCTATGTGCAGCAGTGGACGCTGTCCGTAGAGCGGGAGTTGGCGAAGAACACAACGCTCGAAGTCAACTATGTGGGCAACAAGGGAACCCATCTTCTGGAGCGCTTTAACGTTGACCAGGCGGGTAACTTGCCTGCTGCCGATGTGGCGTTTTGCAACACGCAGAACTCTGCAGGGAAATATATCAACGTAAGCACAGCTCCTTGCCCGTACACTAGCCGTTTGCCTCTGCCGAACTTCACCAGTTCCAATGGATTCCTCGATAGCAGGTGGATCGGCAATTCTAACTACAATGCAGGAAATGTAAAACTTGAGCATCGGGGCTCCGACGGCGCCATTCTGGTGGTTTACACCTGGTCAAAGAGCCTGGATAGCAAATCGGCCGCGGCTGGCATTGGAACCACGAACAGCTATGCCGGCCCCATGGACTCGGCGAATCCCAAGCTGGATTACGCACGATCGGACTTCGATGTGGGGCAGCGTTTTGTGGCCAGCTACGCCTACGATCTGCCCGTTGGTCGCGGCAAGAAATTTGGTGGGTCGATGAACAAAGCCGAGGATGCCGCCGTGGGTGGATGGCAGTGGACCGGAATCGGAACCTTTCAGAATGGCTTTCCCTTCTCCGTCCTGGCGAATGACACGGACACTTTGTTGATGACCCCTATTCAGCGCGCTAACATCAACGGAAACCCGAAAACTGGATTTACCAAGAGCACCAAGGAGTGGTTCAACACTTCGGTCTTCTCACAACCTCTGCTCGGCACGTTCGGTAACAGTGGGCGCAACATCCTGCGCGAACCGGGAATCGCGAACTGGGATATGGGCTTGGTGAAGTTTTTCCCAATCACGGAGAGAGCCAAACTCCAGCTCCGCGTGGAAACTTTCAACACTTTCAACCATACCCAGTGGGGTGTAGATCCAGACACACAGGGCGGCAGCGGACCAGGAACGAGCGCCGAAGTCACCAACGTAAATGCTGGCAACTTCGGAGCGATTACGTCAGCTCGGCCACCGCGCGTCATCCAGTTTGGCGGCAAGATAACCTTCTAATTTACATCTCAAACTTGCACTGTGCTCCGCCTCGAACGCCGAGTGGCGGAGCCCACGTCTTTGCTGTACGATTAGGCCGCAATGAAATTCGATTGTAAATCGATCTTTTTCGCGTTGGCATTGCTTGTCTTTTGTCTTCCAGAAAAGACTGGCGCCCAGAATCTATCGGAAGACGATGGATTTCGCCAGCTCTTCAATGAGGGCCAGGCGGCCAAGGCGGAAGGCAGATTCAGCGTGGCGACTGCAGATTTTGAGCGTTTGGAGAAAATGGATTCAACCATCGCAGAAGTCCACGCAACCCTCGGAGTTCTTTACTACCAACAAGGTAACTATCCGCGCGCCATTGTTGAGATTCAGGACGCGCGCAAATTGAAGCCATCGTTACCTGGGCTGGATTCTCTTCTCGCCTTTTCGCTCGCCGAATCGGGCCGGGAGCAAGATGCTCTTCGAGGCCTGGAAAGGGCTTTTCGTAGCCCTACTGATTTTCAGATCAAGCGCCAGGCGGGACTCGAGCTCATGCGCGCTTACTCGCATCTCGACATGGACCGCAACGCATCGGAAACCGCACTGCAAATGCGCGATCTTTACGGAAACGACCCGGAGGTACTGTACAACGTTGGCAAGATTTTGGGCAATTCAGCCTACATCACTATGCAAACGCTGTTTCACGACGCCGGTGGCTCCCCCTGGGCCTATTTGGCGGAAGCGGAAGCCTTGGAAAGCCAGGGACAGACGGACCAAGCCATCGAAAGCTATCGCCGGGTTCTTGAGATCGAGCCGCGCCATCCTAACATTCATTACCAGATCGGGCGAACTTATCTTGCGCGCTGGGGCATAACTCATGCAGCTAGCGACTTATCTTCGGCGGCAGATCAATTCCGCATGGAACTTGACGCAAATCCATCCAATGCGAATGCCGCTTATGAGCTTGCCGGCTTGCGCCGACAAAATGGCGAATTCGCAGAAGCCGAGCACTTATATGAATCTGCAATCCAGTTCTATCCAGATTTTGAAGAGGCACAGGTCGGTTTGGGCGCAGTTTTACTCGAAGAACAGAAACCATCGGAAGCTATCGCACATCTCGAACAGGCCACGAAGCTGCGGCCAGAAGATCAGGTTGCCTGGTACCGATTGGCGCGAGCGGAAGGCGCAATCAGGCAGAACGCCGCCGCGGCCGAATCTATGGCTGAATTTCGTCGACTCCATGCGAAGGATCAGTTTGGGACACATCGCGTGAATTCGCCAGAAGGAATCACGCCTCAAAAGATTGACGCTGACGCGAATTCACAGTCGAATCCTCAATGAGTTTCACCGACTAAATCGGCTGAACAAAGAACTGCAATCCGGTGGTCGAGCTTTCCAGGAAAATTATGTGGCTGAGGATTGGATACACGCAAGGAGCATATCGGATGAAGCGCTACGGAGTTGATCTCGGTCTTTTAGCGTTACTGGTTGCTATAGTGACCGCGAACGTTCCGGCCCAACAGGCGGAAAAGGCAAAGTTACCTGTTATCGTCAGCCTCGAAGAAGGATTTGAGCATCCACCCGAAAATGCGAGGCCGCGCGTCTGGTGGCATTGGATGAATGGCAACATCACCCAAGATGGCATCAAGCTCGACCTTGAGTGGATGCATAGCGTCGGCTTGGCAGGCTTTCAGAACTTTGATGCCGCATTGAGCACACCGCAGGTCGTGGATCATCGCCTTGCTTACATGACTCTCGAGTGGAAGGATGCATTTAGGTATGCGATTCATCTCGGCGACCAGCTTGGCATGGAGATGGCGATTGCAGGATCACCTGGTTGGAGTGAATCGGGAGGACCATGGGTGCCACCCTCTCAGGGAATGAAGAAGTACGTATGGAGTGAGACATTTGTTGAAGGAGGTAAACCTTTTAGCGGAAAGCTGGCAGCGCCGCCAGGCAACACAGGTGCGTTTCAGAGCATCGGGATTCGAGATTCCCTAGGGGCTCCTCCCGGTGCAAAGCCGGCGCCTAGTTTTTATGCGGATTCGGTTGTAGTGGCTTACCGCCAGACCACAAGCGATCAATCAATCGAGGCTCTCCACCCGAAGATGACCGCGAGCGGCGGTTCACCTGATTTTGCGATGTTGACTGACGGCGACCTTGAAAAGTCTACAAAGCTACCGATTCCCGCTAAGGGCGAAAATTCGTGGATCCAATACGAATTTGAGACGCCGCAGACGATTCAAGCGATCACCTTCGTGATCAAAGAGCCGGGCTTTATCGCGGCGATGATCGCGGGGATGGGATCGCCGGAAAAGACTCTCGAGGCGAGCGATGACGGAACGAACTTCCGGCAAGTTGCTGCGCTTTCCGGCGGAAGCGCACCTGAACATACCATTTCATTTCCTGCCGTCACGGCGCGCTATTTCCGCGTCACCTTCAGGAGAACGCCTCCACCGCCGATACCAGCGTGGGCGGAAGGCATTGATCCCTCATCGTTCGGATTAACGCTTGATCCCCCACCCACGGACTATGAGGTCGCCGAGCTTGTGCTCCATCCGGGGCCGCGCGTGAATCGATTTGAGGAGAAGGCTGCATTTACCACTGTGCCCGATCTCTACGGATTTGCGACTCCGCCTGTTTCGCCCTCCGATGCGATCGAAAAATCGAGCGTGATTGATTTGACATCGAAGATGCATGCAGATGGGACGCTGGACTGGAATCCACCAAACGGCAAGTGGGTCGTGCTTCGCTTTGGATACAGTCTGCTCGGAATCACGAATCATCCGGCCACGGCTGAGGCCACTGGGCTTGAGGTCGACAAGCTTGATCGCCACGATGTGAAGCAATACATGGAGAAGTATCTCGAGAGTTACAGGGATACAGTCGGTCCTGACCTAATCGGAGCACACGGCATCCATTACGTCATCAACGATAGCTGGGAAGCTGGCTCGCAGAATTGGACCGATAACATGATCGCCCAGTTTAAAAGACTGCGCGGATACGACCCAGTGCCGTGGATGCCCGCCCTTGCCGGCGGCATTGTCGAATCTGCTGAAGCCAGTGACAGGTTCCTTTGGGATTTTAGAAAGACGATTGCCGATTTGATTGCGGATGAACACTACGGCCAGCTTGAAGACACGCTTCACGAATGGCATATGGGGCACTACGGTGAGTCGCATGAGTCTGGGCGTGCTTTTGTCGCAGATGGAATGGAAGTGAAGAAATTCAACGAAGTTCCTATGAGTGCCATGTGGACACAAGTCCCAGGATTAAATCAGGAACAGTTTGGATATAACGCCGACGATCGCGAATCCGCATCGGTAGCTCACATCTATGGTCAAAACCTGGCAGCCGCCGAATCGATGACTGCGGCAGCCGGCCCGTGGAGTTGGTCACCCGCAACGCTCAAGCCAACTGTCGACCAGGAATTCCTCAACGGCATCAATCGCATTGTCGTTCATGAGTCGGCGCATCAACCTCTTGTGGGCAAAGCGCCAGGACTCACGCTAGGACCATTTGGACAGTGGTTCAATCGCAATGAGACATGGGCAGAGCAGGCAGGACCATGGGTCGATTACCTTGCTCGATGCAGCTTCCTGCTTCAGCAAGGCCACTTCGGTGCCGATGTGCTCTATTTCTACGGTGAGGATTCGAACCTTACAGCTATCTTTGCGAACAAGTCACCCGACGTACCGGCCGGCTATGGATTCGATTACGTCAATGCCGATGCGCTGATTCGCGAATTCAGCGTCGTGAATGGCCGGCTCAACACACGCAGCGGAATGAGCTATCGCGTTCTCGCACTCGATGCTTATAGCAGTCACATGTCTCTACCTGTCCTGAAAGTCATTCACAAACTGGTGGAGGACGGCGCAATTGTTGCAGGTCCGAAGCCCACGGATGATCCAAGCCTCGCCGACAATCAGCAGGAATTCAACAGACTGAACAATGAACTTTTTGGCGATGGGTCCGGAGTCCACCCCGTTGGCAAAGGCAAAGTCTATGCCGGCCAAAGCCTTCCTGAAACTGTCGAAGCGCTAAATATTCCGCGCGATTTTGAATACACAAAACCTTCGACGGATACGCGCCTCGAATTTGTTCACCGGAAACTGAGTTCGGGTGACGTTTACTTTGTCGACAATCGAAGCGCCCACGCCGAGAGTGTCGATGCGACGTTTCGTGTTGCCGGCAAGGCTCCGGAATTGTGGCACCCCGATAGCGGAAAGATTGAGCCAGTGTCGTTCACTACAGAAGGTGAGCGGACAAGGGTCCCTTTGAAGCTTGAGCCATGGGGAACCGTATTTGTCGTGTTCCGTAAACCGACCAGGGTGAAATCGCTCTCTTTGCCAGCGATCGAAGAAACCAAGCTTGCGGAACTTGAAGGTCCATGGCGAGTGACATTCCAGCCCGCTCGTGGAGCGCCGTCCTCGATCACGCTCGACAATCTCGCTTCTTGGAGCACGAACTCAGATCTGGGAGTAAGGTATTTTTCCGGAACGGGCACATATACTAAGATCATCGATGCGCCGCCGACGTGGTTTACAAAGGGTTCGTATGTCTGGATCGATCTGGGCGATGTGAGAAATCTTGCCGATGTTGAAGTGAATGGAAAATCGCTCGGTGTCGTGTGGCATTCGCCCTATCGAGTCGATGCAACATTAGAATTGAAGCCTGGCCCCAATACGCTCACTGTGAAGGTGACGGATGCGTGGGTAAATCGCCTCATCGGCGACCAACAACCTGATGCAACAACCAAATACACATTCACCACTGTGAAGCCGTACAAAGCAAATTCACCTCTTCAGGAGGCTGGGCTGCTTGGCCCTGTATCAGTGGTGCGAACTCAGGCAGCCGTGGCAGATCATTAGAGCACTTCTGGTTTGCGAGTGGTGCAAATGGCTTTATTTCCAGCAGTCCTTTGAGATCATTGAGCATGAAATCCAACCGTGGCGTTCATGATTCCACACAGGGAAACGAGCAACTTTCGAGCTTCGCATGGACTTTGACTGCGACGATCGCTCTTTTCCCTATCTTTGTTCAACTCGGCGTTATGGCATCGCTCTTAGCCGGCCGGGTTGGACTCCGCGGCGTTTTTCCAGCTGCGGCATTGGCTTCGATGTTGGCCGGAAATCGCCTGCTGCGGCGGCAGGGTTTTGCGGTAACCGCGCAGTGCCAGGCTGCAATCATATTCCTCTTTCTTCTTATAGCGTCACTTGTACTGTCAGGCTTCTTTTTCGATTTTTCGTGGGATGGTCAGTGGTATCACCAGACGGCGATTATTCATATCGCGCAGGATTGGAATCCACTTACAGATCCGATGCACAACTTTGCCCCGAACGTAGAGACGTGGGATCGGCACTACGCGAAAGGGCCATGGTATTTCGCGGCGGCCGTATATCAGACTACCGGCCATATTGAGTGGGGTAAAGCTATTAACTGGCTTGCGTTGGCTGCGTCATTTTTAGGCGTATTCGCGGCTTGCGTGAATGGCGGAATGCATCGTATCAATGCGTTGGCTATCGCATTCGTTGTCGCAGTGAATCCGGTCGTGATGAGCGAGGTCACAACTTATCTTGTTGACGCCGTCATGATCTCATTCCTGGTTGTAGCGGTGTCGGCGCTTTTAGCATGTTTCCACCGGCATTCAGTTCCAGCTCTAGTCGCGGGCGTGGCAGGGGCTATCGCTTGCACCAACGCGAAGTTTACAGGACTCGTGTATTTGTGCTTCGCGTTAGCGGCAGGCGCGATTTGGTGCACGCTGCGTCAGAGAAAGTGGCTGCTGAAATACGTCAGCATTACTGCGGCAGCGCTATTTCTTGCTGCGTGCGTTTGGGGATTCAATCCATACGTGACGAACACGTACTACCGGGCCCAGCCATTTTATCCGATGCTTGGTTCCTCGAAGTATCCGAGCCTCGAGCAGTCAAATCGCGATGGAAATGAGAAATATGAGACGCCGAAGAATATGGTGGGGCGCAGCCTTCCGGTGCGTTTTGGATATTCGATCTTTGGCCGGCCTGGAAATCAACCTTATGAGAAGGGGAAGAATGCATCTCTGATGTGGCCGTTTTCAGCAACATCCCCAGACCTTTATGCGTACAAGTATCACGAGACTCGCGTAGCTGGGTTCGGTCCGTTCTTCAGCGGGTGCCTGATTCTGGCTTTTCTCTTGGGTCTTCTACTGATTTTCAATGAACGTGCCGCGCGGTGGTCGCTTGTACTGATCGCTGCAACCGTGATCTTGTCTCTTGGCCTAAGCCGTCATCTGTGGTGGCCGCGCTACGGTCCGCAACTTTGGCTTCTGCCCATCCTCCCGCTCGCATTCGCCTTCCAACAGCGCGTTTCCGGTTACAAGCTCGTTTTGACGCGCGTGGTTCTATTTCTTCTCATTGCCGATGCAGCGATCGTCTCCTGGGTCCGTTTGAAATGGGAGACGAATGCAAGCATAACTTTGCGCCAGCAACTTAAGCAGATGAGGGAATCCGGGCAGGTCTACGATGTGCAAACCAATTACTTCGATGATTCCTGGAGAATTCGGTTGCTCGAGGCAGGCGTGAAGTTTCAGGATGTCGGAATGAAGAAGTTACCCGGCAGTCAAGAACTAATGAGCGTGGTGGAGGGATATCCACTCGCGATTCACTATCGGCCAGCTTCTGGCAGCGATTCCAAGGAGACAGAGTCGCGATAGCCTTGTCCGGCGATTCAAACGCGCTAGCACTTAGAAGACGCTGGCTAAGAACCGAAATTCGCTTGGTCTAATTGTTATTGGATCGGGTGTTTTGTTTGAACGGTGCCTCTAGAGCGAAACCAGGGTAGGCGTGCCCTGTTGAGTCTTGCGCAGGGTCACCGCTCCTTGGGGTCGCGTCGACTTGGGCGCTGCGCCTTCGGTTTACAGTCACTCTGGTTTCGCTATAATCGCCGCCCATCACTGCCCATCGGAATCCTGTTTCAGGTGCGGTGATATCTCTACCAGAATTGAGTCGCTTGAACGCGAGGTAGCCCGGAATTCCCCTGAATAACCTGGGTTGCCAGGACGATTTCGAAGTTCTCGCCATGCCATCCTGCGGGAGCCAGTTTCTTGATAGAAGCCAAATCGTCGCTGCTGGTCAAGAACTCGCCTGCTGCTCTGGTGCCGTTTGGTCCGGTGCCAGCTGCAATCAACAGCGGTTGTCCTGTCGTGTCGTCATGGGTGAGTGCAACAATTGCGTAGTCCTGGGTCCTATCTGAATATGGAACTCGAAAATCAACATTCCACTGAGGGCTGACCTTTGACCACGTGTCAATGATTTCCCCAGCTGTCGATTCTGATCCGCGGAACTGAAAGCGGAGCTTGGCTGTGACTCGTAGCGTCCAGGGGTTATCGAGCGCACCAATCAGGATGGCTGGGCCTGACCGGAGGTCGTAGAGCGTTGCGCGTCGCGCCAAGAGAACACGGTAGTCTCGACGATGTTCAACCAGAAGCGCTTGAAATCGACCGAGAGCAATCGCGTCAGATAGCGGTATCAGAGTATTGTTTTCGGTCGGTGGTCCAAGGGCCGCGGCGATTTCAGGGTTGTCCGCGCCGGGCTGATTCACACTGAGTATCGGCGATCCGATGCAAAGTACAACCGGATGCTGGCTGCCCCAGAAGCTTTCCAAAGGATCCTTCAGCCGACTGGTATGCATCCAGTATTCAAATCCGAGAATAGCAAGGACGGAGATGGCAGCAATGGCCGAAAGGATTAAACTCCGTCTTTTGGGGCGCCCAGACGTCGCTTGCGAAGCGCTCTGCTCGACCCGAGTCGGTGGCGCAGAGTTTGCTTCTGCGTCGGCACTTTTCTGGGGGTATCGGAACTGCGGGACGTAAGAGCCGGAAGGAAGCTCTATATGCAATTCAGTTTGGCGGTCCGGCTCATGGTAGTACTGAGCTATTCGTTTCCGAACCTCAGCGGCCGTAACGCGAACAATGGAGTCTGCCGCAGTGTCGAAGCTCGGTTCTCGACCGAATACTTCGATCCCGACAGTTCTTTCCTTCAGGCTGTCCTGTCGACCGTCTAGGGTTTCTTCCACAACATACTTGAGGAAGGCGGGATAGCGCTTGCTGCCACTGAAATGGTGGCTTAAGAGGAGTCGCTCCACTTGTTGACGAATCTTCGCTTTCTCCGATTCGCTCAACTGCGCCATTTCCTTTTGAGCTAGAGCCATAAATTCGTATCCCCGATGCCTTATTTAAAGCGATGCCCCTTCATTTCATTCCGGCCACTACGCCAGTTCCAATGCTCTGAGAGCTCTTAACATGCCTAGAACACTCAGCAAAAATTGTCATGCAAGGATTTTTATTTTCTTGCAGTTAACACGGGAACGCCAACTATTAACGTCTTCTATCCGTATAGCACTAGACTGAGCTTCGTCAAGGGACCTAGTGTTTCTTCCAAATGGAACAATTGTCAATGGGGCCAACTCACCTGCCTCGGATGGGACAGTCCGCCCGGTAACGACGGCCCTGCGTAAATCCGACACGCTTTCTAGTTCCGAGATGCTTCAGCCCGTTTATTCCGATGAGATTTCTTCAGATCGCCGGAATTTAATTCGCTTCAGAACCTCGAAAGAATTGAGATGATATTTACGAGAAGAGCAGTGATCGGATCGGCCCTGGGAATTGCCGTCGATTCGGTCTTGTCTAACCCCAGTGCCTCGATCTTGCCTTCCGGGCCCTTGAGGGATCGGGTTTCCCAGGAGTCCGCAGAAGCTGACGGTCCCACGGCCGATTTCCTCGCCAGGGCGCAAGCTGAGATTCCAGCGCTCTCATCAGCCACGCTTGTCGATCCTCAAACCGTCAAGCCGGTACGCGATACGGCGGCCTATCTTCGCTGGTGAATTAATCCAGTTCCGGACACTAATTCCATTTATCGGAATCTGTACAAAACTGGCGATACCGTCTTTCTGGATTTCGGCCAACATGTTACTGGATATCTGAGCCTTAAGGTAGAGGGTGTCTGGCGTCAACCACTCTTTCCGGTCAACGACAACCATAATTCCCGATGGTTGTTGGAACTTGCTTCTCTCCTTTTCTTGCTGAGATAGCGTTGTTGCCGGCAGGGCCGGAGCGTAGCC
>JBEKPD010000127.1:0-14573 GCA_049521075.1 Occallatibacter sp. | reverse complement strand
CCTGGCAGCGGTATTTGTCGCGCAGGCTGCGGGAATGCATCTCACGCTCGGCCAGCACGTGGAGATGCTGGCGATGCTAGTGCTGGCCAGCAAAGGAATGGCGGGCGTGCCGCGAGCCGTCTTAGTGATTCTTCTGGCTACGGCAAGCGCTATCCACATTCCGGCAGCACCAATTCTCCTGATCCTGGGCGTTGACACAGCGATGGATATGGGAAGAACCGCCGTAAATGTCCTGGGAAATTGCGTTGCCAGCGCCGTGATCGCGCGAACCGAAAGCAACCCAATTTGATTTCCAGTTGCTTAAGGCGAGCATACTAGCCCTATCCCGTGTGTGTGGCGGTGGGCTGTTTGCGCATTCGATACGTGGTCTCCAGAGCCCTTCGAAGGCAAGCTGTACCCGTGGGTTGAAAACTACAATGGCTCGTTTTACGGCGCCTGCGCAACTTGGGTGGACTTTGAGTGCGAGGAAGTTGGCTTAACTGACAGAAGCCGCTCGAGCTGTGCAGCCATCTCACCTTCAAGATCACGATTATCCTTGCCAGTGGCCGGGCCTGCGTAGCCGGTATGTATCGCCTTTACCAGTCCGTCTCTGCCAACAAAGAAGGTCGTCGGCCAGCAGTTGAGGTTCGCCACCTGAGGGAATCTCTCATTCAGTTGATCCGGAGTGCCCGCAATCAGCACACCGAATGTGATCCCGTATTTCGCAATGACTGTTCTGAGGCGCGCGGGATTTTGAAGCTGCGAGGACTCCTCAAAGCTAAGCTCGACAATCTCCAAGCCGCGGCTGTGATACTTATGGTAAAGCTCCTCGAGAAATGGCCATTCATCCTGACAGTTGGGGCACCAGCTTCCGCCGATGCCCACGATCAAGACCTTCTGCGCGAACTCAGGATCAGCATTGCTGACAAGCTTGCCATTCAGATCAGGAGAGCGGAAAGACAATGGCTCTTCGGGGTTTTTGAGGAATGTGTGATGCAAAGGATCATCAGCGCTCTCCAAAGCAACAGTTCGCAGCGCAGAGACGCGATGAGCCGGAAAGCTCTCGACAGAGCCACCGTGCGCGGATGTTTCCACTTGCAGCGTGCCGTCTGGTTGGGGCCGCAGAACGGCGAAGTTGGGTCCGGCCGCCGTGAAATGACTCACGGTAAATGCTCCGTCACGCCACTCGCCGTATAAGTTCCCGGTATCGCCATCGATGCGTTCGATCACCGCGTCAACAACTGGACCGGTTTGACGCACCCTCAGCTTCCAGGTGTGTTCTCCCTTAGCTCCGTTATTCACGGTAACTACCCACAGTCCGCCAATGCGCGGTGGATTCTCGTCGTCGGCCAGCGATTTGCCGTTCAACTCTGCCTTAACAGGCACGCTGCGTCCGCGGCCGCTGAAGGTTCCCGTCAGAGCCCCATTTTCGAGCATGGCGTCGAGTGTATTTGCGTAGTAGTCGAAGCGAAGAATCAAGTGCCCGCCCGCGTAGCTGACGCTCGACGCCTCGGACTTTTCCTTTCCGTTCACCAATGCGGCCCGCAACTGGTCTCCATTCCGTCCGATTTCAAGATTGAACGGAACGATATGCGAATTCACCTGCGCGGTGCCGATCCATATGCCAGCCGGCGACGATGGTCCAGCGCCGCTTGTCGAATCCTGAGCAATGGCGAAGGCTGCGAGCTGGGTGAGAAGCCCAACCAAAAGGACGATGGTAGAAAGGGTTCTTGCGCATGAAGTCAGCATGGGGAAACCTCTTTTGGGCGAATAAGGACGTGGGGAAAAGCTTAGATCGCTATCAGAGCCGGCGGAAGATTCTACCGGAGGAAGGACAGACGCCGCATCAACAACAGGGGCTTGCCGGCTGACTAAAGGGCGTCGGACAACATGCGATCCTGTGGAGCAATGTCATGGTGGGAGAGTAGCACCATCGCGACCGAAACTGCAAAAAGACTTTGATGTCCGTTCTATCCAATCGCTAGCAAATGCAGTCAATCCTCTGCAGCATCTCCGTCAAATTCCCGCAGCAGGTCTGCCTGCGATTTTGTCTTCCAGTAGCGGTTGTAATTGTCGAGCGTCGCGAAGCTCTGGGATCGCATCCGGTCGATGTATAAGGTTCCACGAAGATGATCGACCTCGTGTTGAAGGATGCGCGCATACCATCCCGAGGCTTCGATGCGCACCGGCTGACCATCGTGGTCGAGGGCTTCGACGGCCACGTTGCCTGCACGCGGAACCATCGCCATGAAGCCGGGAAGGCTGAGGCAGCCCTCAAAGAAGAGAACTTCAGGTGGGGAGAGAATCTCGATCCGAGGATTCACGAGCACGTGAAACGGTACCGGTTTTCTCTCGCGTTCGAGTAACTCTGCAGGTGAGAGCGTGGCCTGATATTCCAGCTTGTCTTCGATGACAACCAACTGCATGGGCAAGCCGATCTGCGGTGCGGCAAGCCCTACACCGGGTGCGTCATTAAGCGTCTCTCGCATGTGTTCAATCAGCTCTTGAATCCGAGCACTTTTGATCTCTTCGCTTGCCAACGGACGAGCCTTAGTCCTGAGCACAGCCTCTCCTGCGCTGACAATCTTTAATCGCATGGCGAATAGTTACATCCCGCCATTACAGTACCAGCGTAAGTCAAGAGGAGGCGTTGACTCGCTCCGAAACTTCGTGCTAGCTTCTTTGCATGGCGAGCCTATTTTGCCTGTGTGGTTGTTGTCCCATCCAGTTGTAACTGGGTAAGCGATCTTCTTTCGGCGCCGGCCTATCCCCTCCAACTCATTCAGAATTCGGAGTTCCGCTTCGATAATATCGAAGAGCGTTTCAGCTGTATCCATGTCGGTGTCGCGCGCGATGCTCCAATCTTGTCGGAGAATTCTGATGCCAGCGCGAGGAAGAATTGCCGATGGGAGCTGACGACTCACCGCTGGGCCCTCCGATCCATCAAATTGACATCCACGCAAGTGATTAACCGCTACTAGGAGGAATCATGAGCGACGTTCTAAACGAGGTCCTGAATGCTAATCGCGAGTACAGTCAGCGTTTCGGAGAAAAAGGCAAACTTGCCCTGCCTCCCGCACGACACTTCGCCGTGCTTACCTGCATGGATGCGCGCCTCGATCCGGCCAAATTCGCTGGCCTGTCCGAAGGCGATGCTCACGTAATTCGCAATGCGGGAGGCCGAGCGAGCGACGATGCCATCCGGTCGCTCGTCATCAGTTACAAACTTCTCGGCACGGCGGAATTCTTCGTGATTCATCATACGGACTGCGGGATGCAATTCTTCACAAACGAGGTGATTCGAGGGCTGCTCGCCAACAGCCTCGAAACGGCCGAGTTGACTGCCGATGGATTTCGCGATGTAGGCAAAGGGCCCGGATCACGAGCTGGCGAATACATTGAATGGCTCTCGGTTGCCAACCCGCAGCAAGCGGTGATCGATGACGTTGCCCGCATTCGCAATCACCCGCTCGTGCCGCCCTCTATTCCGATCTATGGCCATATCTACGACGTCAAGACTGGCCGTCTTATTGAAGTGAAGGAAGCGACCCGCGAAGGCAGTCCGCACTCTACGCTCGAACCGTCGGTCCGGCAAAACGCAGCTGCATAGCGGCTGGCCGTCAGCGCTTTGAGCAGCGCTCGCGGGCCGCGCGGCTGATTCCGTTTTTCTTTTGAGGAGGTTTCCATGTCGCAGTCAACTCGCCGCATTTCCTATGACGATTGGGCCGTTCTTCTCGCGCTGGTCGCGGCTCTGCTTGTCCGGATCGGCTTGATCAAAATAGTGCCCTGGTAGTGATGAGAGAAGGGAGCGTTGAATATGGCTGACTCTGTTGCATTACCCCAGCCGCATAGCCTTTCGTTTTCAGGAAAGGCTTTTGCATTGATTCCCGGAATTCTGCTGCTCGCAGCGGTGGGCTACGCAGGAAAATGGACTGAACAGTCCATCGCGCGCTACGGCAAAGCGCATCATCTTGTGTTGCCGAATATTGAGTATGTTCTTTGGGCAATCCTGATTGGCCTTGCTATCTCGAATATTGTTGGACTACCGGCTCTGTTCCGCGCCGGTGTGGCAACCTATGAATTCTGGCTGAAGGCCGGCATTGTTCTCCTCGGAGCCCGTTTCCTGATTGGCGACGTCCTCCGTCTGGGCGGAATCTCGCTCGGTTTGGTACTCATCGAGATAACGCTCTCCCTTGCCTTCATGACATTCTTGGGACGCGCTTTCAAGGTGAAACCGAAACTCACTACCCTCCTCGCTGTCGGTTCATCTATCTGCGGTGTCTCTGCGATTATTGCGGCACAGGGCGCGATCGATGCGGACGAAGAAGATTCATCCTATGCCATCGCTGCGATCCTTGCACTCGGCGCAATTTCCCTCTTTCTCTTTCCCGTAATTGGTCACGGACTGCACTTAAGCGATCGCGGATACGGCCTTTGGGCAGGGTTAGCCGTCGACAACACGGCCGAAGCCACAGCAGCAGGCGCTCTCTACTCCGACGCTGCCGGCAAAGTCGCTGTTCTCGCCAAGACCTGCCGCAACGCCCCGATCGGTTTTGTCGTCCTTGGGTACGCTCTCTACTGGGCATCGAAAGGCAAAGCCGACAAGGTTACGAACAAAGTGGCTTTCCTGTGGAGCAAGTTTCCGAAATTCGTTCTCGGATTTTTGGCGATCTCTCTACTGGCCTCGATTGGCTTCTTTACGAAGCCCCAAATCGCCGCTCTCGGCAATCTGTCTCGTTGGGCGTTTCTGCTCACCTTCGCAGGCGTCGGACTGCGAACGAATCTGCGCGACCTATCTAAGCAGGGAACCCGGCCTTTTCTTGTCGGCGCGATTGGCGAAGTCGTTATTGCGCTTCTCACCTTGGGACTAATTGTCGGAGCGACACAGGTTTTCCGTCTCTAATCGGGTTCCCACTGTGCCGTATCGGAAGTAGATGAATCGCAGTCCACCGGCTGGTCTGTTTTTGGCAGGGATGGACGATCAAGCTCCTCGGCGTCTCGCAAGGCCATACCGCGCATGATTTGCAACACGAACAGGGGCGTACACAGCCGAACACGAGCGCGACAGCCCGTTGCCGCTTCATATTTCGCTGGATCTCTACGAGCGAGATCGCCTCGGAGTGACGCGTAGCAGGTTTCTTTTGGTGGAAGGTCGCATTCTGCTCGTTTGACCAGAATTTCCGAATGGCAATCATTCGGTTAAGCGTTCGCTGGCGGACCTCCGAGGAGAAAATCGACCCAACTGATCGCGCGGGTGCCGTGCTTCTTTGCGATGGCTTCATCGCCCGGCGCGGTCAGAACAAGCGGCTGAAAGGACGGATAACGGCGGCAAAATTCGAGCAGGCCGCGAAGGTCGTTCATCGCGAAGCGGCCGGTCTTGATCTCGACCGCCCATTTGCCCCAGCTTCCCTCGAAGACGCCATCGACCTCAATCGGCTCTTCCCTCCAATAGCTGACCTGCTGATTCTGGTTGACGGCAAAGGCCAGGCAGGCGTTTTCGACCCAATGGCCGAAACGGCTTGAATCCTTCTTGGGATCAGGCGCGCCTTCCGGGTGCATGGCGGAAAGCAGCGCGTTGTTCAGCACAACGATCTTTGGCGGGGCGGAACGGCGGCGTATCACCTGCGTGGCGTATTTTTCGAGAGGCGCAACCAGATAGGCGTCCTGCAATAGAGCCAGGTAGTGCGCGACAGTTTCGAGAGCACCGCCGTCTTGGAGTTGGCCTTGCATCTTTTGCAGGGACACGATCTGCGCCGGCGTGCCGGCGGCCACCGCGAAGATTTGCCTGAGCAATGCCGGTTTGCGCACCGCGCCAAGCGCTAGCATGTCGCGGCCGATGGCTGGCTCGATGATGGATTCGCGCACGTAGGAACGCCAGCGCGCGGGCTGTTTCTCAAAGGCGACGGCGCCTGGATAGGAGCCAAAACGCACAAGGCTATACGCGGCCTTGTCTGCGGGCAAGCCGAATGTTGAGGCCAACGCGCTGGCCGGCCAATGGCTCAGTGTCAGGCGCTCAAAGCGCCCGGCCAGACTTTCGCGGGAGCCGGAGGCCACGCGCAGCGCCGAGGAGCCGGTAGCGACGACGTGAAGCGGAATCTTTTTGCGGCGGATGCGGTCCCACGCGCCTTTGAGCTTGACCGCCCAGTCCGGTACGCGGTGAACCTCGTCGAGCAGCAGCAGCGCCGTTTTCTTTTGCGCGCGGTCCTCGGCCTCGGCCCAGCTACGCTCCCAAAAGCCGGGCAGGGCAGCGTCGGGATCGTCTCCGGCGGCATAGACGGCTTGGTCGCCGAAGGCCTTAGCCAATTCGAGCAGCAGTGTGGTCTTCCCCACCTGGCGGGGTCCGGTCAGAATCTGGATGCGTCCCGGCGCGGGCTCGGCAAGCCTATCGGTCAACGCCTGGCGGCAAGAATCGAAGGCGTTCTCAAAGTTCACCATAACCAAATAATTATTCGACTACAGTCGAATGAAAGTCAACAAGGAAGGCAGACAATTTACATTCCACTCACTCGCACTCACTGAAAGTCGACTTTTCGGTGCCTGTATCGAGAGCAGCAGTTTTCAACTCGGAGAGAAGAAATAATGCGCACTGCTGCTCAATTCCTGCACACGTGAAATGGGTCGAATTCCCAACGCACTTTTCAACTCACACAAAGAAATACACAGGGCACTTTTAAAGGACTTACGTTACATTGGAGTGCAATAAAATCACTTAAATTATTGATTTTAAGAGATTTAGGAAACTGCTGCTCTATCCACCTGAGCTACGGGGCCACTTTAGAATGAACAAATTACAGCAACGTTAAATTTGTTTCCCTCACAGCAAGTAAAATCGACGCCGGGCCGATAACCCAATTGATCCCATGAGGTAGCGAAAGTAAAGGCGAAAAGATCACAGTATCAACAGGGTAGCATCACGCGTGTTCGGAGGGCGAAGGGTTGCATGGGAGGTCCGCTTCTCCGAGTGGGTGGCCGGGAAGCGCCGCCAGCGCACTCTGACTTTCCACGGCGCCAAGTATCCAAAAGAGGCAGACGTCCGTAAGGCAATTGAGTTGCCGGTCTCTCAGATAAACTCCGGGACGGCCGGAGAAAAGGCCGACGCAAAGCTTGGCGCGATCATCGCGCTCTATCGAAAGAGGTTCTTGCCGAGCGAGCGGGATTTGCTCGCGCTCAAGCACAAGCTTCGCAGGCTGCTCCCAAACTACGTCGCGCTGATCGATGTCTTCACGGTCGCCAGCAGGATGAGATTGAGGATCTCAATCGGCTAGCGAAGTCCGCGCGGACTCCGGAAGATGTCAGGTTACTTGTCGAGCGACTGAAGTTTCCTAACGCTCCGCAGTCGTACCTGCTCCAATTCGGATACGGTAACTGCTTCCCAGAGCATTTGCGAAATAATCATGTCTTGCATGCTTCCACTAACCTAGCCTATCCATGCGCTGTGATGAAACTGCCCTCGTGCTTTTCGCATCCGAGGAGCACGCGGCCTACGACCCGCCTAAATGGATAACAACGGACCAGCTGGACGCCGAGTTATACAACGCCGTCATGGAGGACTCATCCGCCTTCTCGGATAACGAGGATGGTGCCTTCGCCGAGATCGACGAATATTTCGAGGAGGACGATGACTGCGAGGATGAAGTCGAGGAGCGGCGATCAATTCTGTGGCTGCTTGGCCAGATGCGGCATCATCTGGCTGAACTGCTCGGCCGCCCACCGGCCAAGTAATTCAGATCATTCTCAAAGAGTTCGCAACGGCAAGACCAAGACCGGCAGACTGTGGACCTATGTGCGCGATTACCGACCTGCGGGCTTTTCAACTGTTCCAGCCGTATGGTTCGCTTATTCGAAAGACCGCAAGAGCGAACACCCACGACGACATCTTAAGGAGTTCAGCGGTGCGTTGCAAGCGGATGCCTACTCTGGTTATGTTGCCAGCGCGCTTATGTTGCGAAATGGAAATCCGAGCAAAGCGGCACGCGGGTAGGACTGCGGATAGAACACATAATTTTCTCCCGGGCTTCAAAGCGCCTTCAGCTGCCGCGAGTTGAGACTGGAGCGCGCTCGGTGGAGCTGCGGGCCAGCGAACCGGCGATGGTTCTGGACGGGATCGATGTGTCGCAGCTGATGCGCGTGCCGCGCTATGAAGGCCGCGGTGGAACCATGGAGAGCAACGCGAAATAGATCGCGGTATAAGTAACTCCCATACGACTCGTGCATCAACATATACGTGCCTATCATAGACGCCGTGTTAGTCGACTTACCCGAGGACAGCGAAAAACTGAAAATGGTTGCGCACTCGCCTCTGCGGGAACGCGACCAAGAGAAAAAGCGGGCAGAAGAGCACAAGCTGCTGGCAGACGAACTACATGTCGAAATGTTGTGTCTGCAACCGGAGTTGGAACGCTATAAGAAGTGGTACTACGGTCCGCGTGCGGATCGCTTGCAATCGGCCGGTGACCTGGCGCAGTTGCTGCCGAACTTCGCCGAGGAGCTGGACAACAAGTCGGTCCATCCGGACGATCTCCCGCCTCATGCGGAGCCACAGGATCGGTTGCGGCGCGTGAAGCGGCGCAAGGGACGGCGGAATCTTGCCAACTTCGAGAATCTTCCGGTCACCACTCACGTTTACGAGCTAGGTGCGCCCGAGTGGGCCTGCCCGCGCCGCGGCGTCGAGCGCAAGGAGATCGGCACCGACGAGAACTGGCAGGTGAAATACCTTCCTGGCCACTTCGAGCGCATCCATCATGTGCGCAAGAAGTACGCCTGTCCGGGTTGCGAGAGCAATGGCAACAATCCGCGGATGAAAGCGCCAGCTAAGCCGGAAACCGCGATCGACAAGAGGCCTGCCGGGCCGGGACTGCCGGCGTATATCGTGACCAGCAAGTTCTTCGACTATATGCCGTTGTATCGGCTTGAAGACATTTTCCAGCGACAGAGCTTCGAGATCTCACGAGCCGCGCAGTCGGTCTGGTGCGGCGATGTGCCGATCTGGTTGAGCCGCTGTATGAACTGATGGCGGAACGTGTACGCGCGTCGCATGTGGTCGCTGCCGACGACACAATCATGCCCATGCTAAGCAAAGGCAAAGCCGCGAATGCGCGGATTTCGGTCTATGTCGTCGACGATGGCTATCCATATAACATGTTCAACTTCACGCTCAGCCGTGGCCGCGACGGACCGAAGTGCTTCCTGAAAGATTATCGCCAGGTTCAGCTTGCAGACGCTTACGGCGGATACAACGGCGTCGTTACCGGCAACGAAATCACGCGCGCCGGAATATTAGGCGCACATAAAGAAAAAAGTGATCGACGTGGAAATGGCTGCTCCCGAGATCGCACAAGAAGCGGTAGAGCGGGTGCGCGCTCTTTATGCAATCGAAAGGTAGAGCAAAGATGCTTCTGCCGAAGAGCGCTTGAAGCTGCGTCAGCAGTAGTCGGCGTCACTGCTGGCCCAATTGCGCGTGCGGCTTCTGCTGTAGAACGAACTGTTGCTGCCTAAGCATCCCATGGCAGAGGCGGTGAACTAAGCCCTAAGCCAGTGGGCTGAACTGAACGTGTTCTGCACCGATAGTACGGTCCCCATCGACAACAACGTCAGCGAGCGCGAGATGACGCGCATTGTTCTCAATCGAAAGAACAGCCTTTTCTTTGGCAATCTGCGCGGCAGCAGAACGGCTTCGATCTTGGCCAGCCTCACCAGCACTTGCAACCGGCACGATATAGAACGGGAGTTGTATCTCACGCAGTTGCCGACCGATTTACGGCAGGTGCGCAAAAGCCCATTGCTTAACTGGCTCCCCGATAAATGGAAATAGCTTCAGACTGGACGCCTGTCTTCCTAGCATCTGCACCTCACGTAGCGCTCATCCCGGTAGTGCAAGCCAAGTCTCCCATGCTCACCATGATGTCGCGAACCGTGAATGCTGTTGCGAGATGTTTGAGATTCTTGCTTGTCTCCATATTCCTCTCTAACCGTCTGTTCGAGACCTGTTCATTAGGAATTCCCAAACAGATATGTCCCGTTGTGAAACACAGTACCTTTGTCATCCGAGAAATAAGGACAAGTAATATCAAGAAAAACTTTTGATTTATTGACTATTGCTATAGAAGGGCCTACCTTCGCCGATAGATACACCAAATCATCTTGACGGGGCGGGATACTTTCCGCACACTTGCGTTCACTCAACGCTCTCCTGAGGACACATGATCACAAAACATAATGCTTACGCTTCGAATCTAGGCCAAACACGCAGCAGAAGCTGGGCAAGCGCAGTTACAGTCTTACTCGGGCTCGCAATTTGCCTGGGATGGGCGGCCGTACAGGCCGCGGCACAAACCGGTGGTGAAGGCGCATTGGAAGGAACCGTTACCGATTCGACGGGTGCGGTCGTTCAATATGCGAACATTACTGCCACCAACCAGGCCAGCGGCGTATCTGTCACACTCGAGACCTCGTCGGATGGCGTCTATGAAATCACACCGCTGATTCCCGGAATCTACACTGTAAAAGCTGTGGCACCGGGTTTCGAGGAACTTCTACAAGAGAACGTCGAAGTCGATGGACTCGGCATTACCGGACTCAATCTCAAGCTCAGGGTAGGTAGTGCCAATGATACGATCACCGTCACAGCGGCCCCCTCGCAGTTGCAAACTGTCAACGCTACGCTCGGTGGCGTTATCACCAATCAGATCTACGAGAGTCTGCCGACCCTCATGAGTAATCAGCAGCGCGATCCCACAGCTTATGCCACGCTAGAGCCGGGAGCGCAGGCCGGTTCTCGCGCGCCGGTAATGTCCGGCACCGGAAATTATCTGGCTGAGGTTTACCTGGACGGCATGCCCACAACCACGTCCAACCAACAAGGCGACAATCGAGTCATTGTGAACTCGATCCCAGTCGAGTCGGTGGACCAGTTGCAGGTTATCTCGAGCGGCCCCTCCGCGGAGTATCAGGGCGCAGGCGCAATAAGCTTTACAACCAAATCCGGTGGTAGTGAGTATCACGGCGCCGTGATCGACTTTGTGCGCAACACCGTCTTCGACACCTGGGGTTTTAGTGCGGCATATCTAACGAAGCAGGCAATTGTCAACGGCGTACCCACTACCGTTCCTGCAGGCAAGCCAATCGAACACCAGAACGAGTTCTCCGCGTCCGTTGGAGGCCCTATCCCGCTGACGAGGCACAAGGGGTTCTTTTTCGCCAATTGGGATCAGTACCATGGCCGTCTCGGCGTGAGTCCCGCTCTGATGACAATTCCCACAACGCTTATGACGCAGGGAAATTTCTCCGAGCTCGCCAGCGCCTCGACGACGTTCAAAGGCATCTATAACCCTTTGACCAATTCGTGCACAGGCAGCACATGCACGCGTACGCGTTTCACCAACGGTGTCACTAACGATATAATTCCCACGCAATACATATCCGCGATCTCGCAATATGAGCAGAAGTTTATGCCGGCACCCTCGCTCCCCGGAATCGTTCAAAACTATCTGGCTGGCGGGATCTCCGGATACAACAACCATGAAATCGTCTCCAAGGTCGATTACGATGTAACCGCTGCGCAGCGTTTGTCTTTTTTCTTCTCGCACGGCATTCGCGGCTCTGTCGGTTACGGAGCCAATCTGCCCTTGCCGTATGCGGCAAGCGACAGCTCAAACCTTGCCGCGACAGACATGATTTTTGAACACACCTTCATTGTTACCCCGCGCATCGTGAACCAGCTCAAGTACGGATATACACGCTTTGCACAGCCTGTATTAGCGCCAACCGACGGCTTGAGTCCCTACCGCGGTGGGCCGGATGTTGGGATTGGCGGTCTGCCTCCGGGACAGGCCTCGGACAACTTCCCCGGTTCTGCCTTCGGCGCCACAACGGCCTTTCCCACGATTCTGTCTCCTTGGACAGAGAACGGCGCGTCCGATGCGTCTCATAACGTAGTCCCGAACGCGTACACTGTCGTGGACAACCTGCAATGGAGCAAAAAGAAACATCTTTTTACGTTTGGTATACAAGCGCAGTGGCTGGAGGACAACACGTCCTCCCAAAGCAGCCCTTCGGGAATCTACACGCAGACATGGTCTGGCGCCTCGACGGCGAACTTCGTCGGCACCTCATTGAGCAGCACCGCCTCTGGTTACTCCTATGCCGATTTCATGCTCGGCGCATTGAAAACCGGAGCTACCTCTGTTCCACTCTTCATCGTAACCGGCGGTCGATTCCATCCGATCTCGCCGTATGTTCAGGACGATTGGAAGTTCCGCCCCAACCTCACCATCAGCCTTGGACTGCGGTGGGATTACCTTCCTCCTTACGAGGAGGTGCAGGATCGCTGGAGTTTCCTCAACCCGACTGCGATCAACCCGCTCACCAACACGCCTGGACTGTTGGAGTATGCCGGCAATCGTGGCGCCGCCATCAGCTGTCAATGCAGAACACCGGTACAGACCTACTGGAAAAACTGGGGGCCGCGTGTCGGATTGGCATGGTCTGTGAACGACAAGACGGTCGTGCGGGCGGGCTTTGCGGTAGCCTATTCGCGCGCGGGCGGCGTTGGCGGACGCGCAGGTGACTCCACCGGAGCTGGCCAGGCTGGTTTCGGGTCGAATATCATTTTGCCAACAGCCATTTCTACCGGCGTGGGTTCGGGCCCGTCCTACTACTTGAATAACAGCACAGCATTTCAAACTGCGGGCGCAGCCAATACAAATTTTGGCGGCCCTGGATATACGATTCCTGCCCCAGCAACCCCGAGCGTCGCGGCTCTGACGACCGGCACAGGCAACTATGTAAATAACGGAGCCTTTGTGACGGCCTCAGGCGCACCGGGCTACGCGGATCCTTATCTCTCCGGCCGCGCACCGGAGTTTGAATTCTTCAACTTCGGTATTCAAAGGGCGATCACCGGCAATTTAACCTTAATGGCCAACTACTCCGGAAGTGAATCGCATTTCATTGCCGGAGCCGGCGTCCCCGGATTCTGGTCGGGCCAGATCGATCCCGCGCACGTGGCATTGACCGGTTCGGTCCTTGCGACAGACAATGCAACCAACATTCTCAACGCGCCAGCCACCGCCGCAAACATCGCCATTGCGCAAGCGGCTGATCCAAGCATCGTCATTCCGCCCTTCTTTGCTGCCGCGGGTGCAATCAGCACCGTGCCGACCATTGGCCGCGCGCTGCGACCTTTTCCGCAGTACTCCAGCCCGTCAAGCCCGGAGTGGGACGATATTGCGAACGCGAATTACCACGCACTCCAAATTAGCCTTGCTCAGCGCGAGTGGAATGGGTTGAGCTATACGCTCAATTACACCTACTCGAAGGGTATCGGCGACGACGGTACAACTCGTAGCGCATTTGCTGTTCCGGCAGGTGCATCCTCCAACGGCCAGGCGATCCCAGGCAATAACCGCGCAGACCGCGACTTGACCACCATCGACACGCCGCAGATCCTCAATGTCTACGGCTTGGACAAACTGCCGTTCGGCAAAGGCCACCTTGGCGGCGATAACTTCATCGTCCGGAATATCGTGAGTGGTTGGTCTTTGTCCGGAGTCTTCAGCTATCTCTCCGGCAATCCGCTGCTGGTTACTGCTTCAGGCTGCACGACGCCCTCTTCGGGTACTTGCATGCCTGACCTGGTCCCGGGCATGAAGAATAAGATTCGCCAGAACGGGAGCTGGGGCAACGGGGTCACCGGCGCAAATGTTGGTGCCGTCTCTTATCTAAATTCGGCCGCGTTCAAATTGCCAAACTCATTTCCATTGCCCGCAAATGCCAAAGCCACAAGTGTGGCTACTACCATGATCGGAGATTCTCCACGCACCGGTCTAAACCTGTGGTCTCCAAGCCACTACAACCTGAACGCTGGGGTACAACGCAGCTTCAACATCACTCCAGAACGCGTCAAATTCATCTTCCAGGCAGACTGCAGCAATGTGACCAACAAGGTGTTATTTGGTGGAATCAACGTAAACTCCTCGTCGAGTGCCTTCGGTACAGTGACGACTGCCAGCGGCAACCGTGACTTCCAGTTCTCCGGGAGATTCACCTTCTAGTTTTTCATTTGTTCTCTAATTCCAGGAGCCGGATAGCGTAGAGTCTTACGCTATCCGGCTCCTGGCCTATTTAGACCTGAAAACTGAGAGTTCAGCATTTCCAGTTCAAGGAAGTTACTTACCGGCATCGACGACCTGGTGCTGCGGATGATGTCCTCTTGACAGGGATAAACGGCGCTGCCTCGGCCTTGCGCAAATGCTTCTTCTTCTCGTAGAACTGCCGATCGCGTAGATCGCGATCAACTATTGGCGCACCGCATTCCTTGCGGGCGCCCTCTTGCGAGCAACGGTCTCGTCACGTGCCCGCAAACGCATCGATTGCACTGCGCGATTTACTTTATCGCTGACTCGGTAGATCCGCTCACCGTCTTCATCGATTACCTCCTCCAGCAATCCAACTGAGATTAGGAAGAGGGCTCGGTAGGTTAGTCGATTCTGAAAAAGTGATTCTCAGGCGGGCAGAAGTTGAGTATTGCGGGCTTGCTGGCTTCGCAAGGCGAGCAACGGGTTCCATACGCTCGTCACACAGGACAGAAAAATGCG
>JBEKPD010000126.1:0-15028 GCA_049521075.1 Occallatibacter sp. | reverse complement strand
GCTTGCTCGGCTTGATCTTCGCAGTATTGGGAGTGCGTCTGCTGCTAGCAAAGTTTCCGGATGCCTTGCCGCGTAGCGAGAATATCCACTTGGACATTCCTGTCCTCCTTTTCACCTTTGGCGGAAGACGCGCAGCGGCTGTAGACAGGTGAGGAGCGTCGCTCCTCCCTCAAGAGGACAGAACAATCCCGTTTGCGAAAGAATGGAAGAAGAGGCGCTACCATGGGACCGATTCTTTCGTTCGACAAATCGTTCTTGGAGATGTTGTCCCACGACGAGGTTGATGAACTCGACCTGCAATTCAACCTCTTCATGACGCCGATTTTGGTATCGGAGATTCAAGCGGACTTGAAGCACCCGGCTCCCCGGGGAGGGAGACTGCCTGAAGATCTGGTGAAAACGCTGGCAAGAAAGTTGGTCAGCAATCACGGGTGGATGCAGATGCACTTTCGTGCTCTGGGGCTTGGCGAGATCACTCGTCAGCTAGCAATGCCGGTCGCGATGGACGGACAAGTCATTTTGGACGCTTCAGCACCGAACGTCTTGCGCTCAAAAGACGGACAAGGGATCATCTACGACGGTCGGCAAGACTGGGCGATGTGGAAGGCGTGGGCTGATGGAAACTTCACTGAGGCCGACGAAATCTTGGCGGCACATTGGCGAGAGCAAGCTTCAACGATCGACCTCGACGGAATCACGGCCGAATGGAAGGCATTTTGTGATGAACACATGCAGGGAGTCCGGTCCATCGAAGAGGTCATCAACCGAGTGGATGCTCTCATTGCAAGGCCGGATCAGCAGCTTAACTTTCTCGGGATGGTCTATCACTTCTTGGAAGCGCCGCCAGCGGCGCAACTCATGAGCAGTTTATTGATTGCGACGGGCGGCCTGACAGATGTGCGCTCTTGGGCTCCGTATGCAGCCTCCATCGCAAGGTTGGGCATGGTGTTTTGCTGCTGCTTGACGTTGCGTTTCATCACCTGGAGGCCGACGAACGTCCTCGATCTTCAATATTTGTTCTACGCACCATTCGGCATCGTATTCGTCTCTCATGACAAACTCCACCAACAGCTATGGCCGGCCGCTACGACGGCGGCAGAATTTGTGTGGGGATCGGATTTGAAAGAGGACTTGAAACGATATATCGCTGCTCGCAAGACGGCGCGCGATGCGCGAGAGGCTGGGCAGCCTTGGAAAGGCTATACGGAAGCTTTCACATCTGAAACCTCGGTGATTGCTCGCTTGCACTCAAAGTTTCTGAAACCGCGAACTGATGCGATTTACGGACCCACGGGCGATTTTGAACAACTCCCTGAAGATGTGAAACAAAACTTTCGAGAAGCGATTGAGCTGATCGAGGAACAAGATCGACTGAGAGGAGTTACGCCTGGTGAATGATCCTGAAGCCCTCTCACGACTGCATTCGGCAGTAGCAACATTTTTTCTTGAATCCGGAGACTTCAATGGTGTCGCATTTTCCGCACTACAACATCAGCTATGCGTGTCAGTCGATGAGATGAGCCAAATGCTGCAAGCCGCGCTAACAAATGGCACGGTGGAAATCTCTTTCGCCAGTAAGACCGGTAATCCTCATATAAAGCGGTTGGCGGCGGAGACAGTCGGAATACAGCGAGAGTTGTTGGCAACCGAAGATAAAAGCGGCATTTGCGTCTATCCGAGTCCGACAACGATGCAGGCTGTCATCGGACAAACGTACGACGATAGGCCGTATACCAAACGTCTCGCGCTCGTTGAAGCGCAGCTCGTTCCTCTTTTCTTCGATCTGGTCGTTCTGGAGCGGTATTTCCGCGATCCCAGATTCGAGTGTTGGTTTGGTGACAGCAGCGGCAACATCACGATCGGTGATAAAGCGTATCTGTCGGAAGAAACCCCGGAAAGAGATAAGGTTTCTTTCAAGTTTGGGATCGGATACGACCCCAAAAGAACGCGCGTTGTCGCCGTGTTCCTTTACGAACTTGCATCCCTTTCTCCAGAGCATCAGCAGGCGTTCAGAGCCCTCGAAGTGAGAGAACCATGCGTCATGAATAGCGACTATGAGCGCGCGGCGATATGGGGGTTGTGGGGCGAGTACGAGTCGGTGTACCACGCATTCATTCAGGAACAGATCGAGATCAACAAGCTCTGCGAACGGATCGGTAAGCCGTCACTCTTCAAGCAGACTTTTGAAGACCATGATCGACCGATGGGCTTCAATCCGATGCTTCGTCCCACCGAGAAGGAGTACCAGGAGTTTATGCATCTGCTCGACAAGATGCTTTCGGACAACATAAACCGTGAGTTCTTTCGTAACGACATTCCTTTGGAAGAAGACGTAAAACGTAAGGATGGAAGGATCGAGGTCCGTCCACTGAATACGATCACATTGTTGGAGCGATGGTTCAACAAGCGATACCGCACGTCGGATGGCGAGGATGTGTCCAAGCAAATTGTGGCGAGCTTGCGCTCTGTTCGAAAAGCGAGGCAGCCTGCGGCCCACGCGGTCCAGGAGAACGTCTACGATCCAAGCCTGCCTGGGTTGCAAGATGAGATCCTTGGGGAAACCAAACAGGGTCTGACAATGATCCGTTGGGCGCTGACTTCACATCCGCGTGCGAATGGCTACACGGCCCCCGAATGGCTTGATGGCGAGAAAATCGTCTTTTTCTAATGGTGACTGGACCAAGCCCACGACTTAAGTAATACGCGACGTGCTTTCTGGCTCGAAGGTTGGGACTCTATTGGCGCGAAAAGCCCGGACACAAACGGGAATGGAGGATTGACACGGCATGGTTGTGATCGAAGAGATGCGATTTTCCGGCTTTCCAGGCAGAGATCAAGATGGTCTGCGACACCTGACCTATGCGGGAAGAGTGGCTTGGTTTCGTTACAGATTCAATTTGGTGTTTCTGACTCCTTTCCAGAGGTTCGTCGCGCTTGAAGGACCGGATTGCTACAGCTCCTCGAACGCAGCCCAATCGACCTCGGCCTTATATCGGCGGGAGAGGTGTTTGAGATTCTGGCGTACTCGGGCGGAGTAACACATAGGCAAACCATTATAGGTTTACTGAGTGGCATCAAAGATTATTGTCGCGTAAGCCGCTCAAAATGAGAGACATGGAGAGATTCGCACCACTTCCAGTGCAAGTCGCGCTTGACTGTCCTCCTATCCCTTAGGCGAATATAAGGCGAATACGCTTATGTCATCTAGCGCCATAATTCGGGTCCAGGTCGAATCGACCCTTGCGCACAAATTTCCATCCGCGCTCACTCCACCCGCACGGATGGTGCGTCCGGTCGTCTCGACGGGAATCGGCCCACTAGACGAACTTGTTCAAGGCGGTCTACCGGTAGGGGCTTTGACGGAACTTGTAGGCGAAACGTGCTCTGGGCGTATGTCGCTTGCGTTGTCCTTCCTGGCGCAGGTCACGGCAGCAGAAAAGGTCTGCGCCTGGATCGACGCCTCGAATACCTTCAACCCGGCCGCAGCGGCAGCGGTGGGCATCGATCTCCGGCGTTTATTGTGGGCGCGATGCGGCGTAAGCGAAACGGTCACGGAGCAGGAGCCCTGCAGGTTTGCTCTGCCCTCGGAGTGTTTTAAGCCCAAACCTGTAACTAAGGGACTGCATGGCGGCGGTCATGGCACGCACCCTCGGAACGAAGTCAAGGGCCTCTCCGCCGCGGTAGATCGTTTTTTGTGTGATGAGGTGGTGAAAGCTCGCTGTGCTGAACCGATCTCGAAGTCTCGACCCATCCCGCAGACTTTTGAGTCCAGCCTGAAACGGAGCACGGTTGCAGTCCGCGCGCCGAAGCGCGCCCGCGTGTACGACGCCATAGAACAAGCATTAAAGACAACGGACTTGCTCATTCAAACGGGCGGATTCAGCGCTATTGTTCTCGATTTCGGAGACATCGCAAGTGAGGTCGTCTCTCGCATTGATCTCTCGACCTGGCATCGCTATCGACTGGCTGCGGAGCAGACTCAAGCAAGCATCGTTCTGCTATCGCAATACGCCTGCGCAAAAAGTAGCTCGGAGCTACAACTGCGCCTATCAGCGTTGGAAGACACGCACGAAGAGCGTACGGTCTTCACCGGACTCAATGCTCATGTCGAAGTGATGCGCCAGCGTTTCACGCAAACGCCTAACAATGTCGTCCCGATGCGAAAGCCCCCGCAGAGCGTACGAGAAGCTCGCTGGACTCACCGTACAAGTTGGGTGGGGCCAAGATGAGCCGCCCACCGGAACTCTATGCCTGCATTTACGTCCGGGAGCTTCCGGCACAAGCATTACTGCGCTTGCGGCCAGAGATACACAACAAACCCTGCATCGTGCTGGAAGGCGAACCGCCTGCGCAAACGGTTTGTGCATTGAATACGCGAGCGCGTCTCCTCGGCCTTCGTCGCGGTATGACGAAGGTAGAAGTGGAGACTTTCGAGAACGTGATGGTGCTGGAACGGTCGCCGAAGACGGAAGCTGCCGTTCGCACGATTCTTTTGGAATGCGCGGGGGCATTCTCTCCTCGTATCGAAGATCAGAGCGTCGATGGGCTATTCGTCTGCGTTGTGGACATAGCCGGAACGGAGGCCTTGTTCGGGCCTCCATTGATGCTTGCTAAGCAAATGCGTCAGCGTATCCGGTCTATTGGCATCGTGGCCGCGATCACGATCAGCGCCAACCTCTATGCAGCGGTGTGTCTTGCGAGGGGACTGAGCAGTGGTGTTTCGCTGCGTGTGGTTCCGCACGGCGAAGAAGCGAAAGCCCTCGCGCCATTACCAGTCAAGGTCTTGGATACCACAGCGACTCAGACTGAGATGTTTCTTGCGTGGGGCATCCGGTCTGTTGCGGCGGTCGCAGCATTGCCGGAACAATCCTTGATCGCGCGATTAGGGCAAGACGCAAAGAGGCTGCTGCAACTTGCACAAGGCAGACATCCGCATTTGCTGCAACCTATCAACATTCCTTTTGTACTCGAAGAGCAAGCCGAGCTTGATTCGCCGCTCGATGATCTCGAATCTCTACTGTTCGGCCTCTCGACGATGTTGGAACAACTCATTGTTCGGGCACGCTCGCGTGTAGTTGCGCTGGCGTCCGTCACCATCACGCTTCGGCTGGATGGAGGCGGTTCGCACGAACGCACGGTGAATCCGCGTGTACCGACGAATGAAAAGAAACTGTGGCTCAAACTCTTGCAACTCGATCTTCAAGGCCATCCGCAGAACGCTTCAATTCTGGGAGTTCATCTCCATGCGGAGCCAGGCGCGACCAGCAAGGTGCAACTTGGTCTCTTCTCGCCACAGCTCCCAGAGCCGGGAAGGCTCGATGTGACGCTTGCGAAGATCACGGCGATTGTCGGCGAAGGCAATGTTGGAATGGCTGTGCTCGATGACACACGACAGGCGGGTGATTTTCATATCGAGCCTTTCTCGATCACGACAGCAGAGCCAACTTCTACAGTCACGACATCGCCACTGTGTTTACGTTTGCTGCGCCCGGCAGAGCGAACGAAAGTCGAGATGCGCCAAGGTCAGCCTTGCGAAATTTATTTCCGATCACGGTGCTACGTCGTTGAAAGGCTCTATGGGCCGTGGCTTAAGGGGGGCGATTGGTGGAACGAGTCGATCTGGGGCAATGAGCAATGGGACGTTGTCGGTAAGACATCGGATGGTGCGACCCTAGTCTGCCGCCTGTCGCATGACTTCATCCTGAAAGACTGGAGTGTGGCGGGGCTCTATGACTGACCGCTATGTCGAACTCCATGCAAACAGTGCCTTCTCGTTTCTGGAGGGCGGCTCCCAGCCTGAAAAACTCGCCGAACGAGCGTTTGAGCTTGGAATGCCAGCGCTCGCGATGATGGATCGTAACGGCTTCTACGGCTCGGCACGATTTCACAAGGCAGCATCCGAAAACGGAATCAAGGCACACGTCGGCGCAGAGGTGGCGGTGACCGGTCTGGGCAACCGACTCACGCCTCCGGTGTGGTTGCCGCATCAGCATCTTGCCGAACCGGCACGTCTTCCCCTGCTTTGCGAAACGCGCGAAGGATATCAGAATCTTTGCCAACTGATTACGAGTTTCAAGATGCGGGAGACGACCAAGCAGGAAGGTTCCGCAAGGCTCGGCGATCTCGAAGAGTACAGCGGTGGCCTTGTCTGTTTGACGGGCGGTGAGGAGGGGCCACTCGCTGCCACGTTGATGATCGGCGGTGAAACCGCTGGCCGTGCGTTAGTGGAAAGGCTCGTGCGGATCTTTGGAAGGGACCATGTCTACGTGGAAGTCCAGCGTCATCGTGAGAGAACGCAGGAGTGGAGGAATCAGGCGGCACTGCGCATCGCGGAATCCCTTCGTTTGCCGGTCCTCGCAACCAACGGTGTACGCTACGCAATTCGCTACGACCGTGAGATCGCTGACCTCTTCACCGTCATACGCAATCACACGCGGCTTGATCGGGCGGGCCGCCTCCTCGCCCTCAACAATCAAAGACATCTGCGTGCCGCTGATAAGATGGTGCCGCTGTTCCGCAGTATTCCGGGCGCCGTCGAAAACACGGTCGAACTCTCCTCGCGTTTGGGATTCCAGTTGTCGGACCTTGGCTATGAGTTCCCTCGCTATCCCGTGCCTGATGGCGAGACGATGGATTCCTTTCTCGCCAAGCGTGTATCCGAAGGCGTCATCAAGCGATATGGCCCAAAGCGGGACGCCGGGCTTTTGGAACGCGCCAGGAAGCAGGTCGCACATGAACTCAAATTGATCGAAAAGCTCGGCTTCGCCGGATACTTCCTCATCGTTTGGGACATCGTTGAATACTGCAAGAAGCACGGCATTTTGATCCAGGGGCGCGGGAGCGCGGCTAATTCTGCCGTCTGCTATGCGCTTGAGATCACCGCCATAGATCCGGTTGGAATGGAGCTGCTCTTCGAACGGTTTCTATCTGAGAGCCGCGGTGAATGGCCGGACATTGATCTCGATCTGCCCTCTGAAGAAAAGCGTGAGCAAGCCATTCAGTACGTTTATCAACGCTACGGTCAGCTTGGCGCGGCGATGACTGCGAACGTCATTACCTATCGCGGGAAGTCGGCGGCGCGTGAGGTCGGTAAAGCTCTGGGCTTCGATCCTGAATCGCTGCAGCGCCTATCGGGCCTTGTCGCAAATTACGAGTGGAAGGGACCGAATGACACGATGGCGCGTTCCTTTCAGAATGCCGGATTCGATGTGCAACATCCGCGCATTGCGAAGTATCTCGAACTCTGTATGCGAATCCAGGATTTTCCTCGACATCTCGGACAGCACTCAGGTGGCATGGTGATCTGCCAAGGCCAGCTCGACAGAGTCGTCCCTTTGGAGCGGGCGTCGATGCCAGGTCGAACCGTTGTGCAGTGGGATAAAGAGGACTGCGCGAATATGGGCATCATTAAAGTGGATCTTTTGGGGCTTGGCATGATGGCCGTTCTCAAGGATTGCCTGACCCTTGTTCCTGAGCACTATGGCGAACCCCTTGATCTCGCACAACTGCCTGAGGATGAAGAGGTCTATCGGACACTGCAACGTGCCGATACCATCGGCATGTTCCAAGTCGAAAGCCAGGCACAAAAATCGTCTTTACCAAAGAATCGACCCGAGAAGTTCTACGACCTTGTCGTGCAGGTCGCCATCATTCGGCCCGGCCCCATCGTCGGCAAGATGATGCACCCGTACATGCGCCGTCGTCAGAAGCAGGAAGAGGTAACGTATCCTCACCCCTCACTGGAGTCGACGCTCAAGCGGACATTAGGTGTTCCGCTCTTTCAAGAGCAACTATTGCGGATGGCGATGGTAGTTGCTAACTTCTCAGGTTCGGAAGCAGAGGAACTGCGTCGTGCCGTGGGGATGCGGCGTTCCTGGGAACGCATGAAGAATCTCGAAGGCCGGCTGCGTACCGGCATGACAGCGAACGGTCTGGATACAGCGACGCAGGAGACGATCATCCAGAACATCAGCTCGTTCGCGCTTTATGGATTTCCTGAGAGTCATGCCGCGAGCTTTGCGCTCATCGCGTATGCCTCGGCCTACATCAAGGTCAAATACTTGGCTGCCTTTACGTGCGCTTTGTTGAACAACCAGCCGATGGGCTTCTACAGCCCTGCGGTTCTCATCGAAGATGCGCGTCGGCATGGCTTGCGTGTGAAGCCCATCGACATTCAAGTGTCCGACTGGCCTTGCACTGTTGAACACGAGGAGGATCAATCCCTGTCTCTGCGTCTTGGTCTCGGCTACGTGAGAGGGCTTCGTGGTCAGTGTGCAGAAGCGATTGCCAGAAGTAGAGCGATGGGACGGTTTTCGTCGGTCGATGGCCTGATTCTGCGCGTGCCGCAACTCAACCACAAAGAACTGACTCTCCTTGCCAACATCGGTGCACTCAACACACTCGATGGTGTGGAGCACCGCCGCGACGCACTTTGGCAAGTCGAACGTGCCGGGAAGCCGGAAGGTCAACAAGACGAAAGAGTGGATTGATGACCTTGTGGTCGCGGGAATTCCAGGTTGGACAACCGATGATCTGTTGGAGCTCGTAAGCGATGACGGGCTCGCAAATTTATCGACACTGAAGTCCGTTCATCTGAGAGATCACGGGCTGCAGCCCATCGAGCTTCGCCATCTCTGGATTTCCCTTAACTAGAACTCGCTGCATAGTTGCATTACAGAGCCAGCCCAAGCCCCCCGGACGGACCAACCTTTGTTGCAGCACTCTGCTCTGCGACCAGTGGCACTATGGGGAAATTGATTTTGCCGAGCTCGATTGCTGAGGTCTTAGACACTTCCCGGCTCAAGCTTTGTCCAAGATTCGCAGCGTCATTGGTGAAAATCTGTGCGTCGTGGGACGCGCGAGAGATCGATACATAGGCTAATCTCCCATTAATCAATTCCGGATGGGCCTCGGTGTCCATGTTGACCAACACGCGTTCCGAAGTAAGCCCTTGAGAGCTATGGGAAGTAACGGCGTATCCGTGGTCGAAGTGACGCATCTCCCGTGGGTCGAACGATACTTTCTTGCCGCTGTCCATAAGCAGCTCTATGCGTCCTTGGTCGTCAAAACTTTGCAGGGTCCCAAGGTCACGATTCGCAATTTGGAGATCTCTATTTGGGGCTGTTAGCTGAACTCGATCACCAACCGCGAACGCGCGCTCGATTTCCTGATAGGCAGAAATACCTCTCAGGCGTGACGGATCGTAGGTGACCATTTCACCATCTGCTCTGCGTACGGTCACAAGGTTATCAATGGGATTGACCGTAACGACTTGCGAGTAGCTTCCACCTTCAATGCCATGTTCCTTGCTGCCGCGGATGTAGTGAAGAACATCTCCTGGCTGATAGCGAGCAGCCCACGCGCGATCTGCACCCGTCATTTCAGAGCGAGGAGCGAGCACTCGAAGAGAACGATCTTCTGTGTCCAAGGCCCCAGTCTCCTGCAGTTCTTGCCGCACCGCTTGATTGATCGCGCGTCTGGAAGCATTGTCCGGCGAGACTATGATGGTGGCTTCAGGGCGGGCAGCATATGTCTTTGCTATTGCCGAAATACGTTGCTCGGGGTCCGCTATCTCGGCGACCCGGCCCTGCTGCTGGAGCATTCGTACTCCAACCTCGATTTCACCTTTGGACAGATGTTCGACAACTTTCAAAAGCTCGGGGTCTTTCTGTCTGACGATGCGATCAAGGAGCGCGCTCCTCATTCCTGACTGCTGCAACTGTTCGAACGGCTTGCCTGCATCTACGCCTTGATGTTGTCGCACGTCACCGATCAAAAGCACCTTATCATCAGCACGAATCCTGGCTAGGAAATCACGCATCTGTCCGGTCGATGCCAGAGACGATTCGTCGACCATGTACAGGTGCTTTTGAGAGGGATCGGTCTGACTCCGGGCGCGTGCGAGAAAGCCTTGCAAGGTATCGGCGGTAATCCCTGCTTCCCGGAGTTGGTGCGCTGCACGTGAGGTCGGCGCGAATCCCTCCACCGCATAGCCATTCTGCTCTGCGCCTTGGCGTATGACGGCTAAGGTGCTGGTTTTTCCCGAACCCGCGCTCCCCTGAAGGCCCTGAATCTGATCCCGCGATGTGAGGATCTGCTCGGCAGCTCTCCGCTGCGTTTGGTTCAGATGTTGGTGAGCTTCCGTGAGAGGGATAGCTTCCTGAATAGACATGAGTTGAGAAACTTGCCCCTGTCCATCCCTAACTGAGCGGATGATCTCTTTCTCAGCCTGAATTGTCCCCGCTGTAGTGAAGTGACGACCTGCGGAGTGCTTGCTTCCCGACACCTCGCGAAACTCACCGGAAGCAATACGCGACTCAAAACTGGCTCGAACTTCTGGGTAGGTCATCTCTCCCATGCCTCGACGCATGGCGTCTACGAAGATTGCCCGTTCGTCGAGGACGGCTTCGCGCTCGAAGCCCTTGTCGCGGGCAAAGGTCACCGCGGAATTGGCTCGCTGATTTCTTTCGTGAAGGGAGTTTTGGTGAGCCCTGCTTTGTCGACGCGCCTGCGCCTCGGCAACCACGGCCTGGGCTTGGTTACCGTATTCGGCGGCGATCTGGCGGTGAGCCGCAACGACCTCAGCCGGAGAGAGAATCTGTTTTCCATCGCGCGTATTGTGGGCTGCGATCTGGGCCGCCTCTGGCCCTGAGAAGCCACTACGCGCGACGGCCTCCATGATCTGTTGCCTACGCGGACTGGAAGCATCAAGGTATTCCTGGGAGTAGCCTTTGATCTCTGGGGCGCCGCTCCGTCCGGGCTCGATCTCATAACCAAGTGAACGAAGCTCATAGGTCAGATGGGACTGATAGACGGCGGTCGCAAACTGCTGTGTCTCGAAGAGACTGCGCGGTTGCAAAGCGCGCATCGTCCCGTCGTCGCGCTGGGTCATATTGAAAATCACTGAATGCGTATGAAGCTGCGGTGCGGCGTATCCATCAACCGGCCGGGAGGTGTCGTGCTCGAAGGTGGCGGCGACAAATCGTGCCGTCGTTTCCGGCGCGTAGTTGCCGCCAATGCGCGCCTGAGTATAGTGCTCAAGCTCATTGAGGGCAAAAGCGACGGCTTGCCGGTGGGCGTGCCGAACCTCGTCATCACCGCCAACGAGGGCCGTCAGCGAGACGGATTTCGGAGTTGAAAAGGTGGCATCCCAACCTGCGCGATGCTCAACCGGCGTGACAGTCCGACCGTCTTCGGTTTTGTATTCATGGGCGGCGCGGTGACGAACGAGTTGTTCGCCAGTCGCCGGGTGCTGCCCCTCAGCGAGACGGGAGAACTCTAACGCGCCTACCGCGCCAGAGAGGCCAAACTCCTCGGCCAGTTTGCCACGCCATTCTCCCTGGATAGAGTCTTGCTGCTTCCAGTAGTTTTGTTCCGCGGCGGTGAATTCCTTAGCGTGATAGGTCTGCGCCTGCGTGGAGGAAAGCGGTTTGGATATCGTCAGCATGGCCCACTCCTACCCGCGCGTGATGAGATTCTGGACGTCGTCATCGGGAGACAGCGCGAACTCCGGCTCGATCTCCTCGACCTCGGAAATCCCGTCAGGCGTTACTGGCGCGGACGATTCTGGCTCTTGCTTCAGCTCCACGGGGACAGGATCAGCACTACATGTCCTTTTCGGCTGGTACGGCAACCTGTCGTCGGGACGTTCGCGTGGCTCGAAGCCGTTCGCCACAACAGGCATGTCGAAGTAGGGGAAAGAGAACCGCGTCACGTAATTCTGGTACTTCATAAAAGCGTGTAGGTCGGCAAGGCCGGAGATTTCGGACTCCAATACGAGCGGTTCCACTTGGCGGTCAAGCTGAAAATTCCGTCCTGCGCGCGTACCGTCGAAGTGAGTCTCCCGAAGCCGTTCAACCTCAACTTTGCCAATGAATTCGCTCACCCACTGGCCGGCCTTCGGCTCCTTCGTCGTGAGCCAAACACTGGTCGCCGGCTGCGACAGCATGACCTCGGCAAGGTGGCCGTATAGGTATTCGAGCTGGGCCTTTCCTTGGAATCCCAGCACAACCGGATTGCGGCTCTTGCGGGCTTCGGTGATGGCCGTATGGAGCTGCGGTAGCTTCTGCAAGCTGGCCAACTCGTCAATGACGAACCACACCCGCCGCTGCGCTTCTTTGGGCTCATTCAGGAGGCGCAACACCAGCCAGTCAATCCAGAGACTTTGCAGTGGTCGGAGCGCTTCACGCTCCGCCGGAAGTGACGTGAGGAAGATCCAACCTTGCCGCTTCTCGGCCCATTCAGTGGCCGTCCATGATCCGTTTTCATCGTCTGCTTTGGGCAAGAGACGCAGGCTGTCTGCGACTAAACCGAGGGATGCTAGTACACCTGCTCGCTGCTGGTGTGCGCGCGGGTCGATAAGGTGGGCGTGTTCCGTGCCCTTGAGCCTACGGTCTATCTCTTCCGGGTTGGACATCCACGCGACCAACTCATCCGGCGTCGGCCCATAGGCCATCAGGAAGGCAAAAATCTTCTGCGGCGATTCGATAAAGAACTCGCCCTTCTTGTCCTGGGGTGGCTGGAAGAGCGAAGCGGCGAGGGCCTTGGCTTCGGAGCGGCTGCGCAACTCATCGGCTGGTCCCCAATAGGGGCAACGCTTGTCGAGGGGATTCAGGATGACATCGCCACGCGAAGGGTCATAGAAGCGTTTCACAAACTCGCGGGCTGGGTCGTAAACAATAGCCGCATCACCTCGACTCTGTACTTGGCGGAGCACCTGAAACATGAGGGCGGACTTGCCAGCGCCCGTGTCTCCGATGATCTGCATGTGCTGTGCTTCAGCACGCAGCGGGATGCGCAGCATAGGCTTCATGTCGTTCGTCTTGAACCCGACGCCATCGCCCTTGACGGTCTTGTTGAACTGTTGCGGCGTCAGCATCTCCGGACCTTTCAGCCGACGGCCATATTTCAGCTGCTTCTGACGCTGGACATCCTTGAATACAGCGATCGGTAAAAGTATCAGAAGGAGGATCGCACCTCCAATAACGGGCGGCTGAAAGAACCCAAAGAGCGTTGTTCCCCTGTAGACCATCCCCCTTAGATAGACACTAAATCGGGCATCAACATAGTTCCGCTCGGGTGCACGAAAGAGGAGTGAAAGGCCACGCTCGCGTGCGTCATTGGAGAGTGCGAGTGGAATGATCTGGCCGCTCGCATCAGCGGTCTTTCCGAGAACAACGTCATCATTCATGGCGGGTCTGGGAGTGCTATGCAGACCGGCGACAAATAGGAGACGGTAGCTGCTTTTGTGGGTCTTCATTATTGCGCCGAACGCCGACGACCGTTCGTAGGCAGGTAGGCAGTAGCGTTCCAGAGGCGTCGCCAGATGGATTCGAACGCAGATGGAAACGAAAGCTAGGAACGCGACCCCGAGAGCCAACGCGTAGGTATAGATAGGCATGTGACGAGGCCAGATGATCGTCTCTCTGCGTCCCCAAACAGTCTTCGGCATTCGTCACCTCCGCCTTTCGGCTATTAGCTTGGCGGCAAGGTCGTGCTTGGTCGCCCCGATCTCATCGAGCAGCTTGTCGAACCCCTCGGCGCTCATACGCTGTCCTGTCCCGAGCGAGCGAAGGGCATTAACCAGCAGTAGGCGAACACCCACAGTTTCCGAGAGCACAATGAACTCGGCATCGTTAGCGCCGCTGCGAAGGCTGCGGAGCGTGAGGTCGCGGAGCCACTCGCCAGTCGTCTTGCCATCGGCAGATGATGCCTTCTCGACGGCGCGGTATTCCGTCTCAGTGAGCTTCGTGCTGAGGGTCTGATTCCGGCTCTCGCGGCCGCGGAGTGCGCCGCGTTTCGCCGGACGTTCTGTATCCAAAATTGGCATCGCTATCGGCCTCGGTTCTTGAAAACTGAGGGAGCTAATAAGCTCCTGCCTGTTTTCTAAGTGCCCGCAATTCAGTGGGAACCCATTAGCTCCCGCAGGGAGCTAAACAGCTCCCTAGTAGGGGTGGAGTGTCAAGATTCTTCCGGTGCGAAGCACCGCTGTGGCTTTGCCACAGATGTAGGAGCGGAGCACCCGGTTACAGTCGGTGCAAGCAGGATCGCCGCCGAAGGCGATTGCAAGCCGTTTGAGGGTAATTTCTTGCTGCTCGAAGCCGAATCCTTCCACACGCCAGAAGACCTGGTACTTGCCGGGCGAAGTCGAAAGGACCGCAGAGGCCGGAGGTACTGCAGTCGATGCACGGAGCATAGCGAGCCGGGTGTCGCCGTCAGCGTCGATGTCGAGGTAGACATGACGTACGGAAGCGATGGACTCCTTCGTCCGCTTCCGGCTGCCGGAACGAAGTGGATTGGCAGCCACATAGACGTTCGCCCCGTGGTGATTTTGGTGCGCCAGCCAGCCGAGGTAACGAGGCGCGAGCGCCTGTTCCAGCATGATCACACGCTGCTGCGTCTTGGCTGGGATCTCCGTGCGGAGCAGGAGAGCAATCGTCGAGCCCGGAGCGAAGCACCGGGCGAGAAAGTCTTTGGCAATTTCGTTCATCGAATCTCCGTTCGGTTCTTCATTGCGGACGCGATACCAAGGGTTTAGCAGCCGAAGAAGTCCGGCCCTTGCCGGACTCCCAAAGCTGTGAGAACACCCCTAGAACGGGATGTCCTCATCGGTCGCCACCGGCTCCGTCTCAAGCTCTTCCGGGGTAGCCTTCTCGGCCCGGTCCAGCTTGAGGATCGAAGTCACCCGAACGCTGTCGGTGCGCACCGGCTTCTTCGCCTTCTTCGGCGTGTATTCAAGATGGCGAATCTCACCCTCGACCTGGATGTGTGCGCCCTTCTTGAGCGTTGCGGCAAACTCGCTGAACTTGCCGAAGACGATGCAGCGATGCCATTCGGTGTGCGAGACGTACTCGCCGGTTTCTTTGTGCTTGTACGAGGACTTGGTGGCGATGGAAAACGTGGTGAAGTTCTGGTCGTTCTTGCCGGTGCGTACTTCCGCGTCGCTGCCGAGGAAGCCCATAAGGATTGCTTTGTTCTGGTACATGGTGGTGATCTCCGTTTCGTTGAATTTCCCGTATCCTGCTCGGGT
>JBEKPD010000125.1:0-15048 GCA_049521075.1 Occallatibacter sp. | reverse complement strand
ACACGCCGATTCAGAGCGCGGCCGGACTCACACCCAGGGCTTGGGCGACAAAGACACACGCCTGAAGATTCTTCTCATCTCCGAACTGCCGCCGTCAACCGTGTACTTGGCGAGACGGATACCTTTCACCTACGGCCTTTTTCAAGTACTTGACTGCGAATTCGGCGAATTTGAGCACGCGTGGCATGGCGCAGTCTACGGCACACCTGACTCATGCCTTAAACGACCTTCGCGGATTCCCATGTCGCGTTGGGCGGCTGATCTACAGGTTTGATCTCGTGCAGCATTTCGATGCCATCGAAGGAAGCGATCGATAGTGCTACACGAGCGCATCGGGTGCTGGCCCATTCTTTCCTCTCGGCACCCGGTCGATCAGACGGCCGGAACGTCACGCTTACGACAATCAACGCCTGACACTGTTACCTAAAGCGCCGTGGTAAGCATGTTCCACGATACTGGTGCAATGACCCGCAGTTATTCTGTGGCAAACTGCGTACTGAGACAATCTCACCACATCCTTCCTTAGCACACTGTCTACCATCCAATCGCGACCAGCACCGTTTTCGGGTTAGCGCAGCCAATATCGCTCGAGTAGCCGCCCGCGTCGTTGTACGGGAAGGCATACTGCTGCATGTTGATGGCCTGTGCTTCGATCCATTGTGCGTAATGGTCGTAGGGTTCCAACTGATAGAAGCTTGCAGGGTTTCCCCACATGCCTTGATTGGTTAGATCTCCGGCCGCGTTGAATTCGGGTGTGCCCGAAATCGGCGCGGTATGCCGGAAGATCGCGGCGGAAAGATCCGGGTTGGACCCTAAGCCGGAACCATTCGATCCCGCCTCGGCAAGGCCAGTGATTCCGTTGAAGGACCAAATGTCCGAAATGTAATTGGCGTAGTAGTTCTGATCTGCGCCGCCAGCATTGAAGCCAGCCGCGCCCGGCTCGATGATGCGATACGGAGCGTATACGAGATCAGCCTGGAAGTCGCCACCCGCGGTCGACGGAGTTGCATTCGCATAGCGTTGGAGAGTGACAGACCGGTCTTCCATGAAGGTCTCTTCGTTTTCTCCAAGCGCCACGTTAGTTCCGTCGCCACATGTCAAATTGAATGCAATCTTGACCCCGAATGCATCGACCCGCGTTGTGTCCATGTTGATTGAATTGGAACCAACCGTGAACTCGATGAAGTCCCAATAGTGGATGTTATCTTTGGTTCCCGACGGGTCGTTCAGGAAGAAATACATACGTCCCGACGAGTTCGCGCCCATCGCGTAGATCGGATTCGCCGCGATCGAAGTATCTACTGTTGTGCCGTTGATAGTTGCCGTATAAGTAATCTGATCGTCGGTGTATTGACCATTCGTGCGGTTCAGAAACTTGAACGTCAAGGTATCGCCGGCTGGCGTCGCGGGTATGTTGCTGGAATCCCAAAACGGCGCGCCTCCCCAAAGATTCGGGTTGAGAGCGGGCGTGGTCGCGGAGACAGTTGTGCTCGAAGAAGAAGTACCAATCGAGTTGCTGGCCAGCACCTGGTAGTAATACAAGGTCGATGCCGTGCACAAAGCATCCTGGAACCAGTTGCTCTTGGTGCTGCCTATCTTGGTGCTCGCCGACGGTGTGAAGTTTGCTGTTGTGCTTCGGTAAATGGAATAGGTGGTCGCACTCGTTCCGACGTCCGAATTGGTCGAGTTCCAGATCAGATCGATTTCGTTGGCGTTCTCTGCCATCGCGGTCAATCCGGTCAGCGCGCCGGGAGCAGCGGTTGATGCCGTCGCCGGCAGCGATGCCGCCGAGGTCGCAACCGCCGACGAAGTCCCCGACGAAGTGGCGGCCACAACCTGGTAGTAATAGGTCGTTGAAGCCTGGACTCCAGAGGATGTCGCCGGCGAAGTCGTCGCGGGATAGTTGTTGTCCACGTAATTCGTGATCCCGATTGTGGTGCCGATCAGATTCGACGAGGACGGCGTGAAGCTCGGCGTCGTGCTTCGGTAAATCTGGTAATTCACAGGAGCGGTGTTGGGAGCCGGAGTCGTGCTCGCAACCCAGCGCAGATCGATCTGGTTATAAGCAGATCCCACCGCGGTTACGGATGTCGGAGGCGCCACCGAACCTGAAGTTCCAGCCAAGGTTGTGGCGGAGACCGGTCCGTCTGCCGTCGAAGTTCCTCCACTGTCGGAAGCTTCAACCGTGTAGCTATAGGTAGTCGAGGCCGTCAGACCGGTATTCGCATACGTCGTACCGGTAATACCACTCGCGATCTGGGTTCCGTTCTGGAAGACGATGTAGGTTACACCGGCAGTGGTGCTGGCGGTCCAGCTTAGATTGATTTCGCTGGTGGAAGCCACGGTCGCGTTCAGAGCGGTCGGCGGCGCCGGAGGGGTGCTCGATGCGAACGCCATGGAATCAATGTTCCAGCCGATATTATCCTGGTCGAGCGTCAAGATCTGCTTGCCCGCCGGCAGCGTCACTGCGGCCGTCACCGTTGTCCAGGTTTGGTAGCCTCCCGTGGCGGGAACGTTCACGGAACCGGTCAGATTGGTTCCCGACGAGTTGGCAATGTGAAAAGCATCGGTCACCGCAGTGGGCGCCGTCACCAGGAAGGTGACGGTGTACGTTCCAGCCGCGGCTACGTTAACCGTGTAGTTGAACCACTGCCCTGCCGCCGTCCAGCCAAGATCGTTGCCGGTGGCGGGAGACGATGCCAGCTCCAAATCCACCCCGTCGGATCGATACCCGTTGTCCGTTCCGTTGACCGAGGTCACGTCATAGGCCAAGCCCTGACCGCCGGTATCGTAGTTCTCGGCCATCACCGTGCCTGGTATCGCTGCCGGCGTGCCACCGTACGGAGCTTCGCTCGTCGTGCCCCCGCCAGATCCGCTGCTCGTGTACCAGCGAACATAGTCCACGAGCATCGGTCCCGGGTTCGTGAGGTTGGCATCGGAGCCGCCGAGCGTGCCGCCCACGGCCACGTTCAGGATCGTGAACATAGTTTGGTTGAATGGCCAGACGTCGCCCGAGGGTAGACTGCCGGGCGTCGCGGTGTAGAACGGCGCGGATGGATTATCCACGAAGAACTGCATCTGGTTTTCCGTCCAGATCATGCCATACGTGTGGAAGGCCGTATTAGTGGCCTCTCCGCTCGGGAATGTGTACCTGGCTCCAACACCCTCTCCTCCGGTGTCCATGGTATGAATCGTGGAGTTATTCCCGGTTGTACCTGCTCCGTTGTTGACCTGCGGAGACCAGTTCTCCATGATGTCGGCTTCACCGCTGCTGGGCCACGGAGTGCCGGTCCTGAGATCGCTGCCCAAAGTCCAGAATGCTGGCCACAGGCCTTGATTGGTGGTGTTGGGAAGTTCGATGCCGGCTTCGAGAATACCGTAACTGAACTGCAGCCCGTTGTAGGTTTGCATGCGGCCTGAGAGCCACGCGTTATTCTCATAGATCGGCTGGATCACCAGGTGGCCTTGGCCGTCGACATAAACCGGCGCCGTCGAAGTGCTGAAGGTTGTCGGGCACTGCGAGGGATTGCCCGCATATCCCGGAGGTCCGCAGTACACTTCGGCTTCGCCGTTGCCCCAGCCGTTGTTGTTGCCCAGGTCGAAGCCCCACACGGTCGTGTCAGGCGGACCCGGAGTCGTATCGTTGAACTCCTGGCACCACTGTGGGGTGAAAGTGGCTCCGTTCACCGTGATGTTTGAAACTCCTGAGCAAGAGCCCGTACCGGTGGCGGCCAGCGTTGTGGCGGAAACCGGCCCGTCTGGCGTCGAAGTTCCCGCGCTGTCGCTGGCTTCAACGGTGTAGCTATAGGTTGTCGAGGCTGTCAGCCCCGTGCTCGCATATGTAGTACCGGTAACCGTGGCGATCTGGGTTCCATTCTGAAACACCAGGTAACTTACACCGGCAGTGGTACTCGCCGTCCAACTTAGATCGATCTCACTGGATGAAACCGCTGTAGCCGTCAGACCGGTTGGCGCGGACAGAGCTGCCAAAGTCTCCGAACTGGCCTGAGTCGAAGCTGCCGACGTCCCCGCGGCATCAACCGCCTCTACTGAGTAATAGTATGTAGTCGAAGCCGTAAGGCCTGTATTGGAGTAAGAGGTCCCTGTCACTCCAGTCGCGACCAGCGTGCCTGATGAGGGTGTGAATCCCTTGGTGGTGCTGCCGTAAATGCTGTATGAGCCGATCGTGCAATTCGCGGGAGGAGTCACCGCTGTCCAAGTTAGCGCGATGGCACTGGATGATGACGCTGTTGCCGTCAGGCCAGTGGGCGCGGATGGAACAGCACTGCAACTCACGCTGCTGGTTACCGTCAGCACGGCTGCATTGCTTGTAATTGAGCCTGCCGAATTGCTGACGGTGACGGTGAACTGTTCGCCATTGTTGTTCGCCGTGGTTACCGGCGTGGTATATGTCGCGGCAGTTGCGCCTGAGATCGCTGTGCCGTTCATGTACCACTGATAGGTCAAGGTTCCGCTGCCAGTGGCCATCACGCTGAAAGTTGCCGTCTGCCCGGCCGTCACCGTCTGAGACACAGGCTGCGTGGTAATAGTGGGCACTGAAGCCGCATTAACCGAGGCCCCACCACAACCCGTGAGCACGCCGGTGCTGATTGCGCACGCCAGCAGCAGGGAAAGTTGCAGACGGCGCCTGCTCCTTCGGACAAAGATCCAAAGCGCTCCTGCAAGCGTCACAGGTGGAAACCACGGACCAGGCTTGGATCGATCTGTCACGGACGCGGACGTGGCATTTGGCCCTTGCACCGTAAGTGAGAAAGTCGCGTTATGCTGCAGCGAACTTGACGTGGCCGTGACTGTGACCGTCGACTTGGAGGATGGGCTGGATGCAGGTTGCGTGCAACCAGTCAGTACGGCGATACCCAATCCGCAGACCATCAAAAGGAGAGTTGCCATATTGCGCCACTTCTTTCTGCTGAACAGACACAGTCCTGCTGCTAACACCGATCCAGGGAACCAGAAACCGACCCCCTTATGAAGGCCTGCGGATTGCGTAGTTGTGGTGACTGTGAGCGTGGAGACGATATTACCTGACGCGATGATTGTGGTTGGAGAAAAGCTGCATGTTGCGCCAGTCGGAAGGCCGGAGCAAGCGAAGGCAATTGCAGATGTGGTGCTGAATCCGTTTTGCGGTGTTACAGTAACAGTTTCCGCGCCGTTGCTTCCGGCTGTGATGGTGAGAGACGGCGCTGAAACCGCCAGCGTGAAGTCCGGTGTAGGGGTGGTACCGGTCGTCACCGTGAGCACGGCAGCATTGCTCGTCACCGATCCCGCTGAATTGGTGACCGTGACAGCGAACTGTTCGCCATTGGTGCTCGCCGCGGTTGCCGGCGTGGTGTACGTCGCCGAGGTCGCGCCAGTGATCGCCGTGCCGTTCATGGACCACTGATAAGTCAAGGTTCCCGTCCCTGTGGCGACCACACTAAAGGTCGCCGTCTGCCCGGCAGCCACTGTTTGGTTGGCAGGCTGTGTAGTGATGGTGGGCGCAGAAGACTGAGTACTGGTCACTGTTAGCACGGCAGCATTGCTCGTCACCGATCCCGCTGAATTCGTGACCGTGACAGCGAACTGTTCGCCATTGTTGCTGGCCGTGGTTGCCGGTGTGGTGTAAGTCGCCGAGGTCGCGCCAGTTATCGCCGTGCCGTTCATGGACCACTGATAGGTCAGGGTTCCCGCGCCTGTGGCGACCACACTAAAGGTCGCCGTCTGCCCGGCAGCCACGGTTTGGTTGGCAGGCTGTGTGGTAATCGTCGGTGCCGATGGCGTCGTTCCAGCGGACATATCGCAGAGGGTCGCGCCCGGATAATTGTTCGTGACCTGGTAGGCCATTGTCCCGTCAAAATTGACGATCGCGGACTTCGTAGCGTCATCCGGGTCACCGGTTGATGTCCACGTGCTCCAGGTTCCCGGAAAAGCGCACGTCGCGTTGTTGTTTCCACCAATGCCAAGCGCCTCTGACTCGGTGGGCAGACGCATATTCTGGCTCGAACAGTACGCCTGCGCGTCCACTCCGGTGAACTGCGAACCGGCGGCGCTATCGGTTTTGACTGTGCGGGTCCACGTCAGGCCGCTCTGGTTATCGGTCACCAGCGAGGGATTGGAGGAACTAATCGTGTAACGCTCCGTGGAACCGCCGCATTGCGGAACGTTGTAGACCTGCAACTCCCATATCGAGTAACCGTACTGACCACCGCGCAAGGTGCAATAGATACGGATATAGCGCCCCTGCACGGTTGGAAAGTTTCTTTCATCAACCATGCCGTCCCCGCCGACGTTGCCGGTAACGACCAGGGCATTGCTCCAGTTCACATTGTCGGTGGAGTATTGAATCGTGTAATTCACGGCGTATGCATTTTCCCAGTAGATGTACACCGTATTGAAGGACTTCACCGAACTGAGGTCCACCTCCAACCACGAAGGATCGACTCCCGTAACAGGAGGGGTAGGCGGCGCGCCCGCCGTCGCCGACCCCCAACGTGTAGTGAGCAGGCCATCGACGGCATTCTCCGGACCCAGGCAGCCCGTACCTGTGAATGGAGGGCTTGTGGTTCCGTCTGTACATGCGTTCTGTGTGCTACTGGATGTGGCGGTCATATCCAAGGCCAGATTGACGCCGGGAGGGGCAAGAGTAAGGTTAGCCGCGGCGCTGGTGACAGGAGCGTTGGCTGCATTGTTGACGGTCACAGTGTAGGCGCCAACATTGGCGGAACTCATGGCTGGAATGGTGTAAGTAATAGTGCTGGAGCTTTGCGTGTTACTTACAAGAATGCTGGCCGAGCCACCAGTTGGAGTGAATTGCCATTGATACGTGTATGGCGCGGAGCCCGCCACCACTGCCGTTAGTTGTGCGGGCAGGTTCGCCCCAATGATCTGACTAACTGGTTGCGTGGTAATGGTTACCGGCGTGGGTGCGTTGATGGTGACGACAGCGGTCGAAGACTGCACTGTTCCGAGCGGATTGCCGACCACAACATAGAAGCTTTCAGTCCCCGTCGCCGTGAACACCGGCGTGGTATACGACGATTGCGTTGCGCCCGCAATTGCACCGGAGCCAACTTGATACCACTGATACGTGAGCGTGGGCGAGCCGGTTGCAACGACCGTTAGCGTTGCTGACTGCGCAACAACTACGGTCTGCGAAGCGGGTTGGGTGGTGATGGCAACGTTGGCGGAGGCATCAACGGTAAGAGTGACCGCGGTCGATGTAACCGATCCGAAGGTGCTGGTGACCGTAACCGTGAAGGTTTCACCGTTATCTGCCGTAGTTGTAGAGGGCGTCGTGTATGTGTTGCTCGTCGCTCCCGAGATCGCACTGCCATTTTCGTACCACTGATCCGCAAGAGTTCCGGAGCCGGAGGCTGTCACCGTAAAGGTGGCTGAATAGCCCGCAGTAGTCGCTGTGTTTATCGGCGGAACAATGATGACCGGCCCTTGCGTTTGTGAAGGAGCGGGTGGCGCAACCGAGGTCAGCGTTACGCTGCTGCCGGTCAGCCCGGGCGCGCTTGCGGTTACCGTGACGGATCCAGGAGTGAACGTGCTACGCAGAGCAATCTTCTGCAATCCGCCCTCGAAGTTCAGCTCCGGGTCGCCGGGCGAGTGAAAGAACGCATAGGGCAATCCGCCAATTACCGTGCTGTTTGCTTGAGAGAATGCGTCCTGGTAATAACTCGTCCATGACGGATCGGCGACCAGTTGTTGCGTTCCGCCCATATAAGTGGCCGGACCGCTGACGGAGAAGGTCACATTATCCGCAGCCGTAGGCACCAGATTGCCACTGGCATCCTCCACCTGGGCGACGACAAAGGCTGCGTCGGAGCCGTTGGCGGTCCATTGGAAGCTCGTACCATCCGGCTTGGTCACCTCAGGAACCACGCCCAGAACGATTCTGTTCTCAGCTCCCGCTGTAGTGCGTGTATCGCTCACGCCGGGAACTGGATTGCCGTTCGAATCCAGACACTCCGCGGCGACTGTACCCGATGCCCAATTCACCATCCAGTGCACCTGGCCCGGCATTACCGTCGTGCTCTGGGTCAGATTGGCGCTCGAGTTGATGTTCCACGGATTGGGTGTCTGATCGGCCAGTGCAGCGTTGGTAACTGGGTCCTTCGCGACACCGTTGATGAGCAAGCGAACTGCGGGGCAGTTGCTGAATGCGTTCTCCTGAATCGGAGTTCCAGCGGTGTACTCGTACGCGCGGTTCCAGTGATGGGCTAAGTGAACCACTGGCTGAACCGAGTAAGGGATCCAGTTGGCTTGATAAATGTAATAGAGTAACCTGGGAAAACGATTCGCATCGGTCGAGGAATAACCCAGAGACCGGACCATGTTCTGCATCGGGCAGGCAGGTAGAGTCGATTGAAACTCCGCCCAGCAACTTATCTCGCCCGGTGATTCGGCAAAGTACCACTGTGCCATGCCGAAAGCATTGGCCTCCCGGCCCTGGCGCCAATCGTTCAGATAGGGTGCGGCGAACGCGAGTTCGTAATCATACGCGTAAATCGTATTGGCCCCTGTACCGGTAGAAGTACCGCGGCCCGTACCTATATCGTCCCAATACTCGGCGCCGAACGACGGGTTATTGGGGTTCTGGTTCTTGACGCCTGCCTCACAGCCCGCCCCGTCGCACTCGGCCATGAAGCCCCAATCCGGGTTGTAACCGCGGTCGGCGCCCACGCGTGGATTGATGTTGTCCCAGGTAGTCTCGATGGTTCCCAGTTCATCGGCAAGGGCCGTATTCATTCCTCCGTTGTCGCGCTCCCAGTCGAGAATCGACGGGTGATTGCGGTCGCGGATAATCATGTCGCGATGCAGTTCCTGCTTCAACTGTGCATCGTCTGCAGAGTAATTACCGGCATTCCAGTGGCCCTCACCGTCGCCGCTGGGCTGGTCAATCATGATGCCATAGGCATCGGCCGCTTCCACCATCTCCTCGCTGCTGGTAGAGTGGCCCGGCCGCCACACATTGCCGCCTTGCGCCGCGATCTGCGCCATATCGCGCCACCACTGCTCGTCGGGCACCGACGAACCAAGCGCCGGATAGTCGTATCGACTGGCTCCTCCCCACAGATACTGCGCATGGCCGTTGAAATAAGGAAAGTTCACGTCCCAGGTGATGGTGCGAATGCCCAGCGTGGTCTGCGCCGAATCGACCACCACGCCATTGACGCTAACGATGTGGTAGACCTTGTACAGATACGGTGTGCCGCAGGAGACCGGTGGCGTCCCGCACTTCGAGTTGTTCGGGTACCACAAGGTCGGGTTGAGAACGGTAATTTGCTGATCGAACGTTGGCGTCGCGCCCGACGGAAACGTCGCGGGCGTCATCGCAGGTACTGTCTGCGTAATTGGCGGCGCGATCACAACCACATTGCCGCTGGCATCCACGATCTGCGTGGTCAATGTCACCTGCTGCGCAGTTGTCGTCTCGTTCAGAACGTTCGTCTGCACTTCAACTACCGCGGACGCCGCAGTCGCGGTCCCTTCAGCGGCCGGAACCTCAGACACCGTTCCAACATAGGTGCCCCACGTCTTCTGATTCGAGTAGACATTCAGCGGGATATGAACCGGATTGGTGATATACAAGTAGACGTTGCGGAACAAGCCGGCCATGTCTTGGCCGAAACGAAAGGCGTTGGAAAACCCGGGCGTCTCAAACCAACTATCACCGCGCGAAACGTCAATCGCGATCACATTGTCCGTTGTGCCGTCGGCGGTCACATAGGGTGTCAGGTCGCAGATCACCGGTATGAAGCCGACCACGTGCGTGGCCTGCGCATCGGCTGTAACAGCGCTGATGCCGGGCAGCAGCGTGCCGTTAATAAAAACCTGGACTCCAGTGTGCGCGCCCTCGACGTCCAGCAGGAACTTCTGGCCAGCATACTTCGGATCGACCTTGAAGTGCAGCCGATACCAATTCTCCTGGCCAGTATCTGACCCAGCCCCGCCGCCTGAGGTCTGGTTGATAAAGGTCCGAGGAATATTCGCATCGTAGGGCAGGCCCACCTGCTTCCAGGAAGCATTGGTATCGTTGCTCTCCACAAAGCTGCGCGTCGAATAGGCCGTCGAGTTGTTCGTGTTCTCGAACCACCATTGACTCTGCGGCGCATTTGAAGTCGACGACGCATTCGCCACATACTCCGGCACCCCAGCCGCCAAATTGATCGTCTGCCGCTGCGAGATTGGCGGCGCGGGCTCAGATTGTTGTGCACCCGCTCCAATCGAAAGGATTGTTGCAACTATGAGAAGTAACAACGCAAGAAACGTCCTTGGCTTGTAGCCGCATTGCCGTTTGTAGTCTTTGGAATGATTTTGCGGCCTAGGCGAGATACGGAGTCTGGCCGCTTTCGGGCTGCATGAGGCGGCAGAGCGTTCTACCTGTGTGCATGACGGATGCATAGGTTTCTCTCTCATGAACGAAGGGGTGCAAAGGTGTGGATGGCCTGGGGAAAATGCCGAATTTGAAACTAGTTTTTGGCGTTGAAGGATGACCAAGGCGAGAGCGGTAGTGGAACTCTGTTCCGCTACCGAGAAAGGCAGTGAACCTAAGGTAATGGCTGGAGATATTTTATAGCGCTTTGGTGTACCCGAAAGCTTACTCGCAACACTTTAGTCATACCTTATCAATACAGTTGCCCGTCTATGAGTCGCCTACGGTGCGCAAGCGCACGTCGTTGCGTCCATGGTGATCGAAGTATCATTTCACGCTGCCCATCTGCGCAGCTAAAAACGCAACTGCTGGTGAAGGAATAATGAATATCGGGTGTATTGCGGCCCACATCTTCTTGATACCCAGTTCAAATGTCTTCGATCTGTTCCTGCCTCATTTTCACTCAACTCATCTTGCCTCACCGTACCTCCAACACAGCAAACGATCGGTCGCCGTAACTCAAAAACAGCGATATGGCTTAGAGGCACAGTGAACGCCATGGGCCACGGTGACGTAAGAAACGCCATGGTCTGCCAGCACCCGGAAGGGAAAATCATTCACGACGCATTAAACGCGCCGCACATTCCGCGGCCCACCGTGCTCGACGACAACCAGGCAAGAGCTTGAACCTAATCCGGATTGATCCCCAAAGAGCCTTTCGAAGATGCTGATGCCGGATCGGTAACCCTATTATTTTTTCCCAATTCGCTTTTCTTCGTCAGTCTTGAGATTCTTTCCCGCCTACGGCAGTGTCACCGAGCGGATATTGCCCGCAAATGTGCCTCCTGTATACGTGCCGGAGAGCTTCTCCGCCACTCCCGCGCCGTCCAGACCTGCACTCCCAGGAAATGCAACCATGAATGTGGCTGTTCCGCCCGGAGCAATGGTTCCCCCTGTCTGCGGCAACGACGTTCCCGAGGTTGTGCCCAGCATAGCAGCACTCAGAACCACGTTCGATGCAGGTGAGCCGCCGGTGTTTTTCACGGTGATGGTCGCGATGTACCCGGCGCTATGCGATCCAGACACCGAGGAAGTGGTTACAAGCGTCACCGCGGGCGCCTGAACCACCGACAGCGTTCCATTCACAAAGTTGAAGGCATAATTCGCCGCCGCCAGCGTGCCCGCCGCGGCAGTAATGGGATACAAGCCGGCCCCGCTGAAGGTCGTCGCCGTGGTCGTCAACGAAGGACCTCCGCTCAATACCGCCACTGAATCTTCATTCAAGAACCCGCTGTAACTCGCGGTGAATGCGGGCAGCGGTCCGCCTACCGGCATGCTCGCATTGTTTGCGGTTACCGTCAGCGGTGCTGGGTTGATCGTCAGCGTTCCAGTTGCGGTGCCAGTGTAGTTCGGGATGGTCGCATTGACGGCGTAGATTCCCGCCGCTGTCGGCGCTGCCGTAAGGCCGTTGTAAGTTAAAGTCACCGGCAGTCCAAACGGATTCGTCGTAGCCGTGGCCGATATAGAAAAGCCGGTATAGGTCTGTACCAGATTGCTTAGCGACACCGTCGCCGCTGCCGGATCCACAGTGATGGTGTATGGTCCCGCTGTCGTGTAGGGCTGACCCGCAATCGAAGGAGCGTAGTTGGAGTCACCTGCGTATGCGACGTTGAAGGTATGCGTGCCCGCCACCAGGCCGGTCAACGGGACAAAGAGCGTGTCGAAGTTTCCCGGCATTGTGGCATTGGTTGTATTGCCGGTAAGTTCGTCGGTCAATATGACGGCGCCGGTAGGCCATGGAGCGCCTCCCACGACCGGCGTCAGGATAACTACCGCCGTCGCGGTTTGGCCATAGGTGATGGTCTGCGGCACGTTCTTCGGGCCCGTCAACTCCGGCGCAATATAGGTAAAGTTGCACTGCGGCGGATTTAGGCTGGGCACTGTGATGTTGTTGGTTGCTGTGTCATTGTTTGCTGGAACGGCAACAAAGGTCGCCCAGTCGTTGATAAAGTTACTTGATACATTGCCCGGGCCGTAAGTGATGTTGGCGTACTGCTCCGTCCCTTTACTTCCCGTGGTAACAAAGTCAGAGAGAGAGAGCGTGCTGGGGAACGACACATTACTCATCGTAAGCCCAAGCGGATTAGTGATAACAGTACCGCTGACGGTAGTATGCGTCCCCGTGAACTGCACCGTTCCAAAGCTGCCGGCATCGTTCAGGAATGCTAGGTTCTCAAACGTGATGCCCGTAAAGTCGGGCGTGAGGCTTCCCGCACTGGTGCTATAGAGCGGTGTGAACTGAATGTCCTCCAGGTGATCCAGCAGGCATTCATTATCGTACGTGATGTTCGTAACGAGGCCGCCGGAATTCTGCGCGGACTTGATACGAATGCCGGTCGAGGGCCCAACCGAATCGGCGAAGTGAACTGGATAAACCGTGGGGCCTTTGGAGGGCGAAATCGAATTCGTTTGCACGGTGTACGGAAAGGAATTAATAGCGCTTGCCTTTCCCGAGTATCCGTTGCCCGCCGACATATTGCCGCTCCACACTGCATTTTGCACAGTCCCGGAGGTGAAGCTGCCGATCGACTCGCCATGGCCGGCGTAGAAATGGTTATTAGTAATGGAGAGATTCTGCGCCGTCACGGTCGGCCCCGGAGTGCCGCTCGCGCCCAGCGCCACATTGTCGTCTCCGTCGGAGATCCACGAATTGATAATCGTGCCATTGTTCACCGGCTGCGGATCGATGCCGTCGGTGTTGCGCGCCCACGTGGGCGTAATGATCTTCATATCCCAGGCCGTGAAGCCATTGACGACGCCGCCGGGCTTCACGTGGAACATCGGCGAATTGAGCAGCGTGATCTTGTACAGCGTGACATTGCTGCTGTTCTTTGCGGGCACAATCATCACCGGATTCACCTGGCTGCCCCCGGTGATATCGGCCTGCTTGGCCAAACTCCACCATGTTATGGTTGTGGGCGCCGGAAAGCTGCTCGATGCCTGATACCCGTTAATCACGATGTCCCCGCCGCGGCCGCTGATCTTGCCGTAGCCCATCAGGGCGTCGTTCGAAGCCATCGAGATCAGCGCTTTGCAACTGCCACTGCCCCCATAGGTGCCACAGCTATTTGTATTCGGGGTTGAGTCGTAATCCTGCGCGTTGCGCGAGAAGAACAGAGTCACGCCGGGATCGACCAGCAGCGTCACGCCCGCAGGCATGGCGAGCGGACCGCTGATGAACGCGTTGAAAGTGCTGGTGCTGTCCATCGACAGTTCAACAGCCTCGCCGGTACCAGCGCAGGCAGTTAGCGCCGCCTGGATGCGTGCCCCGTCGGGATTAGTCACCCTTGCATCTACCGTTGAGGAAACATCGAGCCCATCCACACCATCCATCACATTGCTGATCCCGTCGGTACCCGCAATCGCGACGTTATAAGTCTGCGTAAATTGTGCGCTGAGTTCCTGGCAAACCGCCGGGATCGTCGGCTCGGTAACGCTTCGCGTGTCCTGAGCCATTACGCGAACAACCGGCGCCATCAGGCAGATTCCCACGAGCGCAAGTGAAAGCGATAACATCCAGTTCCTGGCCTTCGAGATTTTCATAACCATTTCCTTCTCGGCGCCCGCAGTCCCCGGAGAAGAAACTGGCGCCGCATGTTTAATGTCTGGTCGAAGAAGCTCCGCTTTCGATGAGCTGCTTGTCATCGAAGCACGCGTTAACCCGGCAGCAGCCATTGCACACACCGCACACCGCAAAACAACTCACGCTAGTCCGAGCCCTCACACTCGTTCTCACGACGTGCGCTGTTTTGGGTGACGGAAAGTTTGTGAGTCGATTTGGAGGCGTACTGACAGACGCCGATGATTCAAGCCCCAATCAGTGAGCACTGTCAACGAAAATCTAAAAAATCCCATAGATTTGCCGGCCCACAGCCATAAACAACCCGCATCAACCTACATAAATAGCTTTCTATCAATAACATGCAAAACCCTTCTTTTCGAGCCATAGCCTCACTAATGCCCTAGAAAGCGCAAATAAAGCCCACAGAAATCGCGTGTCGCAAAACCAGGGTCACCGTACCCCGAACCCGCAGCGCTCTAGTCGACGCGATCCCCGGGGTCCCGAACAACCGGGGCCCCAAGAAGCGCTCATTTCTTCTTGGGGTGGTAACGATAGGTCTTGCTCGTTGGGGTGGGATCCCAAGGAGCGGCGACCCTGCACAATGATCAACAGTACACACCTACTCGGTTTCGCTCTAGCCCCCATCACGCCCCAATCCCTTGTCCGTTTTCTCGAAAACTGACCCACATCGCTTTTTCGTTTCTACCGCCCACCCACACTAGCACTCACACTCGGCCTGATCACTGACCACTGTCCACTGAATTCCGAGCGCCCCCTGCCGACTCCCCAAGGTCTGGACCGAGACGGAGGGAGCGTGGAGCTTCAGCCCCACGAAACCGCCCAACCATTTTCGAGAAATCAAGTCCGCGGCAAAACCGCGATCAAACCTCGCCATGAGTCCTAATCAACCAGCAGATGTTCCAGACGAGCGTGTCGGTTTAGCACTCACCGATAGGAAGCGTCCAAACTTATTTCCGGATTGCCGACAACAGAGACAATCGGACTATCATGCTCGTTGAAACCGATCTGACGCCGGTGGCCCTTT
>JBEKPD010000124.1:0-15248 GCA_049521075.1 Occallatibacter sp. | reverse complement strand
CCGGGAGAGCAGGACGCGGGGCGTGTTCCCCCATCAGCGCGAGAACGAACAACGGGAGATTACGCGCGAGCCATTGGTTATGGCGTCGGAGATCGGAGGGCTTGAACCGCTGCATGGATACTTGAAGCACGGCAACCTGATTGTGCGGATGCGGATACCGTATCTCAAGCTGGAGGAGCCAGCGGAGAAGTTCATCGAGCGGAAGATGACAGCGCCGGCGATGCCGACGACAGAGCCGGAGCCGGTCGCAGCGCCGGCACGAAAGCCGGTGCGTTCCGTCCAAAAGAAGCAGGAGCAAGCGCAGCAGCCAGCGGCGGTGAACGAGCAGACGCCGTTCTTCGAGTGAAGCGATGATTACGCTATCGAAACCGATCAGCTCCGGCCAGGCGCAGGCGTACCACAAAGAAGAGTTCGCCAATGCGCGGGAGAACTATTACACACAGGGTGAGCGTGTGCGCGGCGAGTGGCAGGGCCAGCTTGCAGCGCGATGGGGTTTGGAGGGTGAAGTTCAAGAGCGCCAGTTCGCGCGGCTGGCCGAGGGTCAACACCCGGAGACGGGCGAGCAGTTGATACGCCATCAGACAGCGCGGGAATACGTGAACGCGCAGGGCGAGACCGTGCGCACGATGGAGCACCGGGCGGGATGGGATGCGACGTTCAGCGCGCCGAAGTCTGTATCTCTGACTGCGCTTGTTGGCGGCGACGACCGCGTGCGTGAGGCCCACAGAGAGAGTGTGCGCACGGCGCTCGATGAGATGGAGAAATACGCGCAGGCGCGCATCGGCGGCAACGTCCCGGCGCAGACGACGGGCCAGTGGGCTGTCGCCAAGTTCGAGCACGACAGCAGCAGGCCCGTCAATGGCTACGCCGCGCCGCAGTTGCACACGCACGCGGTGATCTTCAATGTGACCGAAACGGCGGACGGCCAGACGCGCGCTCTTCAACCTCAGGAGCTTTACAAGACGCAGCAGTACGCGACGGCGGTGTACCGCTCGGAGCTTGCGGCCAAGTTGCAGCAAATCGGCTACGAGATCGAGCGCGGCGAGCATGGACAGCCGGAGATCAAGGGTTACACGCGCGAATATCTGGAGGCGTCGAGTCCGCGGCGGCAACAGATCGAAGAACACATGGAGACGGCGGGTGTGCGCGGGGCTGGCGCTGCGCAGATCGCGGCGCACCAGACTCGGGATGCGAAGCAGCCGCTCTCGCACGGAGAAGTGCGCGAGCAGCATCAGAGACTCGCTGCTCAACACGGTCATCAGCCGCAGCACGTTGTCAGAGATGCGGCGCAGCGGCCCGGTGTGGAACTGAAGCCGGAGCAGTCGGGAATCGCCGCGCACGAGGGCATGAGCTATGCGCGCGAGCGCGGCATGGAGCGCGAGGCCGTAGCCGATGAAAGAACCCTGATGCGCGATGCCCTTAAGCACACGATGGGTGAGGCGCGCTTGCCGGAGATGCGCGCCGAGTTCGAGCGGCGTGTGCAGTCGCATGATCTGATCGAAGTGGAGCGCAAGCCAGGTCTCCCAGGCCGCACGTTCACGACAGGCGAAATGCTGGGTTACGAGCGTGAACTCATCGAGCGAATGAAGCTGGGCCAGGGAACACGCGAGGTTCTGGCAGACGGGAATGTGCGCGAGCACGTGATGCGGGAGAACGCACACTTGAGCGCGAGCCAAGGGCACGCGGTAGAAGATGTGTTAACAGGCCGCGACCGCATGATGGCGCTTGAAGGTGTTGCGGGGGGAGGAAAAACTACTTCCTTAGCGGCTGTCCGTGAAGGAGCCGAGCGCGCAGGCTATCAAGTCGAAGGACTCGCGCCGACATCGCGGGCCGCACAGAAGCTCGCCGAAGCGGGCATCGAGACTCAGACGCTGCAAAGGCATCTTGCACGCGGCGAACAGCAAGACGACGGACACAGGCGGCTCTATGTGGTCGATGAATCGAGCATGGCAAGCACGAAGCAGATACACACGTTTATTGAGCGGCTGAGAGAAAACGACCGCGTGCTATTCGTGGGCGACGTGCGGCAGCATGAGGCGGTCGAAGCAGGACGGCCCTATGCGCAGTTGCAGGAGGCGGGAATGCGCACGGCTAGACTGAATGAGATCATCCGACAGAAAGACCCGGCGCTCAAAGAGGCCGTGGAGCAGCTTGCGCGCGGCGAAGTGCGCGAGGCCATCGGCAATCTGAACAGCCAGGGCCGCGTGCGTGAGATCGGCGACCGGCAGGAACGCATCGGCGAAATCGCCCGTGAGTACGTCCGCTCGCCGGAGCGAACGTTGGTTGTGTCGCCGGACAATGCCTCACGCCGTGAGATCAACGAGGCCATCCATCGCAGAATGCAAAACGAAGGCAAGGTCAGTAATAACGAGCAGCGCGTGCATGTGCTCTACGCACGGCAGGATGTGACCGGCGCGGACCGGCAGCATGCGCAGAACTACGAGCGCGGCGACGTACTGCGCTACTCGAAAGGCTCGAAGCCGCTCGGGATCAAGCCGGGAGAATACGCGCGAGTGTCGCACATAGACCGCGAAAGCAACACGCTCACAGTGAAGCGGAACGGCGGTGAAGAGCTGAGCTACGATCCGCGCCGCTTGCAGGGTGTGACGGTCTACCGCGATAGCGAGCGCAAGTTCGCGCAGGGCGACCGCGTGCAACTCACGGCCCCGTACCATGAACAGAAACTCGCTAACCGCGAACTGGCGACCATCGAGCAGATCGATGGCGACGGCAATCTGAAGCTCCGCACGGACTCGGGGCGCGAAGTAGAGTTCAACGCGAGGCAGCATCCGCATCTCGATTACGGCTATGCGGTGACGAGCCACAGCAGCCAGGGCCAGACAGCAGAGCGAGTGCTGATCCACGTGGACACGGAACAGGCTCCCGGCGAGCTCGTCAACAGCCGCATGGCTTATGTGTCGGTGTCGCGCGCTCAGTTTGACGTGCGGATGTACACGAACGACGCGAAGGCGCTGGGATACGAGTTGAGCCGCGACGTGTCGCATCCGACCGCGATCCAGCAGGAGCCAGCGGCAACACAGAAAATCGAGCCGCAATCGGTGGGCATACAAGCCGCGCAAGGCTTGAGCGTGGGCTAGGGAAGGGCCGTCTACATTTCTAGCGGTTTGACGGAAAAGGATTGGATGAGTTGGTTGGCCGATTTGGTTCCACGGTTTTTGAGCCGCGCATCGACGTTCAGCGTCTTTGGGCGATCCGCCATCGTCTTCTAAGCCGATATCACCGATGCTCTAAAGAAGCTCGAAGCGAGCTAGACTACGGGTGCCGCCGCATTGTGCATGACCGCGCCCTCTGCCATTGACTCCAGGATTTCGCGGGCGATTGGTTCCAGCCAGGGATTTGTGAATAGACCGTCCATAGCGCCATTATCCTTTTCAGCTTTTTCCCGCAGCAGCGCAGCCTCAATCTCTCGCTTATCCATCCCGCGAGATCTCCAATAGGCCATAGAGCGTAGTCCTTGGTCAGTATCAGCGCGTGCAAGCCTCAACGTTTCCTCATCCTCCGGCAGGCAACTCTCGACGATTGCTGCCCTAAGGGGAACTTCCTTACATTTCGGGTAAATTTTAGCCTTCACTCTGTCGTATGTCTGAATGGTGTGGAAGGTGCGAAACGGAATGCCAGCTTCATCCGGCCATTTCATCGCAAGCTCCCATATCGCCTGAGAGTAGTCACTGGACTGAAACCAACCAGACCACTGATCCCTTCTGGGAATGTAGTCCCTTCTCGTTCGCCGACCATTTTCCACCACGCGCTTGTTCGCAAGGCAGGCCTTGGCCAGTTGGTATCTCTCGCCCATCTCGATGGGGCCGAACTTCATGTCGTCCGGATCGAGAATGAGTTTCACAAGGTCAAGGTCTAGAGCCTGATTTCGCATCATTGCCAAGCGTTCAAGCGGGGAGCATCCCTTGAACTCGGTGATCCACTCGCTAAGCCGCAACGGGTTGAAAAGTTCGGGATTCTCGAACAGCGCCGCGCGAACGTATAGCTCCGAATCCTGCCGAAGGCGCAAGGCAAGATCCCTGGCCGGATGAGTGAGGTCGAGCAGAGCGTCGGCACTCTCGTGTAGAGTTTCCCGGTAATCCAGATTCTGCCCCTTGCGGGCCATCCATTCACGCACGAATGGATCACTGTCTGTGACGGCTCTATTAGCGAGGTCGTATGGCAGACGAGATGCTTGCGCATACACGCGGTGCAAGAGGCGAATTCGTCCTCGGCTATCCTCCCGATCATACGATCTAGTGAGTTCGGAAATCGTGTACGCATCCTGAACGGTGTAGCGACCGGTGCAGGCGGAGAAGTTCTGTTCTACCCGCTCGCGTATCAGCTCGTAGTGCTTGTCCTTCGGTTGCTCCAACATTGCCAAGCCTCCTTGCGCAGATTCTCAAAGCCGAAAACGAACCAGGGCGTGCCCCCAAGGGAAACATAGCACTTCCTTCTTTTGATCGTCGATTCGAATTCCAATTCGGATTATCCGCTCTCAGAGGATTTGGACTCACAAATGTCGTCTGCCTTTTAGCGGATTGATCGAAGGTGAGCTGATTCCCGGAATTGCAATGGAAAGGGCTGGCCTTCGATTCAGCCTTTTGTATGATCTAATAGAAATATTGGCGGGTTGGCGGAACTGGCAGACGCAGAGGTCTCAAAAACCTCCGAGAGCAATCTCATATCGGTTCGATTCCGATACCCGCCACCATCTGGCGTCTTCCCCAAAAATCAATGCAAAAGATTCCCCAGGGTGATCAGTGGGGGCCGAGGCTGATTTTTTTAAAAAGTCGGAATTTACACATTTTCTTACACAGTTTCCAGCGTTCCGCAGCTATCCTGTTTATACAGAGCGATTTACTGGCAGACGCAGCGGACTCAAAATCCGCCGCCCTTCGGGGCATGGGGGTTCGACCCCCCCTCCCGGCACCATGTTTAATTCTATTTAAAATCAACCGCTTAGAAAACGGGCAAATCGTCTGTGCCAAAAATGCGCCAGGATTGTGCCAAGACTTCCACTTACCGGCATCGCGTCCGCTGGGAGTGCCCGCGGGCTACGCAGCTCGGATCTTAATGCTCACGCTGCGGCCAGGGATCATGGGAATCGTGAGTGGCAGGCATAGGAATCCTGGCACGAGGTTGAAGACGCGATTGACGGGGATGGCTTCGAAAGCGTTGGCAGCGTCTGTTGCGATTGTCAGGCGGCCCTTGGGTTTTTGGATTCGCACTTCCTGTTGACTGGGACGCTCGATGAGCTCGTCCGGACGGGAAACTACGGGAAGCACGAAACGGATGGGCGACGCGGGCGGAGTATCGGCCAAGACTTGAGCACGAATTTCGATTCCGTCCTCTTCGAAAACGTATTCGAACCGATAGTGAATGTCGCCAGCCGGCGGAGTTGCATGGGAGGTTGTCATCAGACGGCCACTGGCGGAGATCAAAATACTCTGTGGCGCGTGCGCCGTCGTGAGCTTTGCTTCGAGATCGTTCAAGCTGGTAGGCGGAGTGGCCGCAGCGCACTCGATGCGCGGCGTCAAAGTCATGGCGTCGGCGTCTCTAATCGGCTGTTGATTTGCGATTTCGATGGCCTGGTACTTCGTCATGCTGGCTACGCAGACTGGGCCAAGGGTCTGGTGATAGAGCAGGGAAAGAGCGCCGCCGGTGGCGTGTCCGCCGGTTCCGACACTGCCGCCAGACTGCACCGTCTCGATATATTCAAAATCATTTTCAGTGATGGTGGCACGCCAATCGCCGATGGAGGCCAGGTAGGTTCCGATCTCAGGAAATGAGCGGAGGCCATAGGGCAGATCGCGCGGCAGCTTAGCCTCTGCGGCAGGCTCGAGTTCGGCAGAGGCGCGGTCGAGCACGGTGGCCAGGGATTTGGCGTGCGTGAAAGTGTGATGGATACAGGGGAAATCGCCGTGAAGGGCGTAATGGGGACCGCCGTAAAGCAAATTGTCTTTGGTGCAGGCGGCCATCAACTGAAGGTTGCGACGCGCAGCCTCAGCAAAACGAGCATCGTACGCGGACAAGGCGACATAGGCAGGGTGGCAGCCATCGCTGGTGCGGCTTCCCCACCAAGTCCACTTGTAATTGCGCGTGCCCCAACTGTTGTCCCAAGCGCCATCGGGCAGCATGAATTCGAGGTGGGCACGAAGCGCTTCGATCACCATATCGCGAACAGGTGCGTCGTTGGCGAGCAAGGAGTAGAGCGCAAGAGCAGGCAATGACTCCTCGACATTGTAACCAAGGTCGACCGGGCGGCATCCCTTGCGCGAGACGGCAGTTTGCGGATGGCCTTCGCCGAAGAGCAAATGATTGGGCGTGAAGTGCTCCATTGCGGTTTGCGCAAGGGCGTGAGCGCGGCGGGTGTAACGATCGTCGCCGAGCACCTGGCCGCACAACGCAAACGCGTATGCGGACGTGACAGGATAGTTGATATTGCCGGTTTGAAAGGTGATAAAAATGTCGAGGAACTGCGCGGCTCGAGACAAACGATCGGTCCAGCGCCGGCGCGTGGCGGCATCGAGGATGCTGCCATGGTGGTGAAGAGCTTCAGCCAACGCGATAGTGCGGAACACGGTGATTCCCTGCCATGGACTCAAGACCACATCGTTGATCCAGCTTCCATCGGGCCGGCTCACCTGGGTCTCGGACCAGTCGTAGACGAGTAAAGCGGCCTTGAGATATTTACCATCGCCGGTGGAGTGGGCCATATGCAGCAGCGGATAAATGGCATCGCCGCAGCGCCCGTGGATGAACACGCACGAAGGACAAAGAAAGCCTCCGGCGAGCGCGGACGCGCCTATCTCCGTGACTTGATGACTGAGCAATCCATCACACCAGGAATGCAACAGGTCGGCATAAAGTTGGATGGATGGGTTAGGGCGCGCTGAGGTATCTACTAGAGATGAAGCAGCAGAGGCTGGTTGAAGGAAAGTTGCGCCGGCGCCAAGCGCGGCGCCCGCTGCTGCAGAGATGCGCAGGAATTCGCGCCGGTTCAATATTCCATTGTCTGCAAGGTGGCTCATCGTTATTCACCAGGCTTGGTGACGGCAAGCTTACTTATCGCTCAAGATATAACTCCGGCGGAACCGAACCGCATCCCGCCGGAGGTTTGGTTAAGGTTTTCGCAGCGCAAACTGCGCCGCGCCAATCTAAGTCAGAAGGTTAGCCGTGCACCAACCTGGATGATGCGCGGGCTTGAGGCGCCGGTGATGCCGCCGAATCCGGAAGACGAGGGGGCCTGTCCATCGACCGGAGGCGGACCGCTCAGCCCCGGTGTAGACAAGCTCACGAGGTTGAACGCGTTGGTGGCTTCGCCGCGAAGCTGGAAGGTGATCTTCTCTTGGATTTGGATGTCGCGGAATAGTCCCAGATCCACGTCACGGTAGCCTGGAGCGCGTATGTAGTCGCGGGAGACGCTGCCGTCAGCCCCGCCCGGCCCGATGCCACCTGCAACGCCGGGACCGTTGTTAACGAACGCCGCGGTATTGAACCATTCCTGGGACACGCCAACTTGTCCATTGGCGCATACGCGGCAGCGGTGCGGGTTAAGGAACGCGCTTACCGGATTCACGGTGTCAAAGTCGGGGCGATTGTGGCCTGCGCTATCATCGTTTTTCGTCGAGCCGGTAGTTAGTTCCAATGGTTGTCCGCTCTGCATCGTCCACAACGGAGAGATGGTCCAGCCGTTTACCACCTGCTTCAGGAAGAAGTTCTTTCCCTGGTAGTAGTCGATCTTCCACATCCCGGAGATGGACGCCAAGCTACGCCGGTCGGCGTCCATGGGGCCTTTCTCCTCCCATAGGTTGGCGAAATCCTGGGCGGTCATCTGTCCGATCGCCGACTCGTTGCTGCTTTGGATGGCATGACTCCAGACATAGAAGCCATTCACCAACACGTTACGCGAGAGCGGCCGTCCCGCAGCAATTTGCAATGAATGGTAGTTGGCCGTTTGGTTTGTGATCAGGAAGGTGTTCGCTCCCAGAGTGCCTGTGCCCGTCGAGTTCTGATCGTAGGGACGGCGCGCGTTGGTGCCGCCTGTTCCAGTTTGGCCGGAGTTCTCGCCAGCGATCCCCGGAACATAGGGAGCGTAATTGCCATCGACCATGGTGGGTACATCGTGCGAGAGCGTGCCCACATATGCCGCAGTAAGGGAAACCTGCCAGGGCAGTTGCCGCTGGACGGCGAGGTTGAATTGATAAATGTAGGGCCACTGCACATTGGTTCCAATGGTCTCAATGGATGCGGGAAGCAGGAAGCGAGGGTTCTTGGGATTGAAGGTATATGGGAACGGGTCTCCGGTGGGGAACGCAGATGCCGTGCCATTCACCATGGTGGGGTTGTAAGGATCGCTCGCCGACCGCACCGAGCTGAAGGTCTGGCGGACAGCGTAGGGATTTGCATTGCCGGGCTGGTTCCATTCGTTGCCGCTGGTAGTGCCGTAGAAGATGCCGGCACCCATGCGAATCGCAGTTTTGCCATCGCCAAAAGGATCCCAGGCAAAGCCGATGCGCGGCGCGACATGGTGATACTTGGTCGAGACGATGCCGCGGCCCACACCCGTGTCACCCGGGAAGAACATGCCTGCCGGCGCGCTGGGGATCACTGTGGATTGTGTTCCGGTAGAACCGGCGACGCCGTTGAGAGCCGCCTTGCTGGGAATAAAAGCTGCCGTCAGATTCGACGATTCGACGGGAGGCGTGTCGATATCCCAGCGGACGCCCAGATTGGCTGTGAAGCGCGGCGTGATGCGGTAGTTGTCCTGGATGAACGTGGCCATGTGCCACGCGCTTGTGAGAGTGTGGTACGGGGTGTCCTGCTCCATCGACGAAAGCATGCCGGTGTAGAAATCCGACAATGCATTGCCCGTGGTTGTGGGAGCGGAACTGGAGTAAGAGAAGTTACCGTAGTTATAGAGATTGCCTACGAACATGCCTTTGTCGAGTGCAAGCTCGCCGCCGACAAAGACGCTATGCTTACCCTTGGTGATGGTTACCATATCGCGGAGCGAATAAAAATCCGAAGTGGTGACCGGCCCTGCCAACGAATCCTGGGCATGGAAGTAGCCGGAGACATTGATATCCGGCAGCGTCGACGGCCCCTGGATGGTGTAGTTGGAGCCGAGCTGGCCCGCGTTGGCTGTAGGCAAGTTGACGCGTCCGCCAGCGGCTCGCATGAACGAAAGCCAAGCCTGGTTTCCGGTGGTGGCGCTGAAGGCGTGCACATCGCTGACGTTGGCGTTGGTCTGGTTGGTGTAGGACTGGTTAATCGTCCAGGGAGCGATGTTACCGCCGCCAAATGCATTTTGCGTGGTGCGGACGAAGAAATAAGTCGCGGCTACGTGATCTTTGCCGCCGACCGTCTGGTCATACTTCGCGAGATACTCGTTCTCCTCTGTCGGCCCGGTGAAGTAACCGATCCACTGCAGGTTTGCGGTCGATCCGCTCAGAGGCGCATTAGGCAGGGGAAGCGACGCATTGGAATTTTTGCCTCCCATAATCGTGGCTGCCATGGCATCGGCTGCGGTGGCCGGCAGGCAGTTCAGGTTGGTCAAATTGGTTGCAGATCCGCCGGCTGGGCAACCGGAACTGGCGTTGGTATTCCCGGTATAAGTAGTCTTGGTGCCGGGTTGATAAACCGTGAACGGAGTTGACCCGTAGTAGGAGTACTTCCCATTGCTGTTGCTGGGATTGGGAAGGTCCTGCGTGAAGTCGCCGAGCCGCTCGGCCGCCGTAGGCACGCGGGCGCCACTCACATATTGGCCAACTACCTGGCGCAGGCTGCCATAGCTGAAGAAGAAGAAGGCGTTGTCTCTTTTTATCGGGCCGCCGATCGTGCCGCCAAACTGGTTACGGTGATAGGGCGCTTTGATGAATTTGCCATTGATGTCCTTCGGGGCGTTCCAGTTGTAGGCGTTGAAGTCGGTGTTGCGGTTGAATTCATATAGCGCGCCATGGAACTGGTTCGTTCCCGACTTGGTGACGGCCGTGACCACCGCGGCAGACATGTGGCCGTATTGTGCAGAGAAGTCGCTGGTCTCAACGCGAAACTCTTCGAGCGCGTCCGGGTTCGGGAGCTGGTTGCCATAGTTGCGGATGCCATTTATGTTCAGGCCGCCATCTAGATAAAAACTCACTTCTGGATTGCCGCCATCGATGGAACCATTGACCTGAACGTCGGTGGAAGGCAGGCCGATGACGAAATTCGGCGTACCGCTGGGGTTGCTTTGCTGGCTGCTGCTATTCGCCATGACGCCCGGCGTCAGCGACAGTTCCGCATAGGCGTTGCGGTTTACCAGTGGCAGTCCGATGATCTCGGCCGGCGAAATTGTTCTGCCTAACTCGGCAGTGCTGGTATTGACGAGGGGTGGAGCCTCAGTGACCGTGACGGTCTGGGTTTCGGCGCCTATTTCGAGCGAAACTCCCAGCGTCTGTGTCTGGTCGACGGTGAGGACAACGTTTTTCTGCACGAACGTCTTGAAGTTTGCCGCCTCCACTTCCACCGTGTAGTTGCCAACGGGCAGATAATCGATACGGAATTCACCGTATCCATTTGTGGGCACGGAACGTGAAAACCCGGTATCGGTATTGGTCGCCTTCACGGCAGCTGTGTTCACTACAGCACCTTGCTGATCCTTCACCGTGCCCACAATGGAACCGGTGATCTGCTGTCCGACTACGGATAACCCTCCGCCTAGCACGAGCGTGAGGGCGGCGATGAATTCAATTCGCCATCCCGCCAGTTTGCGTTTTGTCATATCTCCTCCTAAAAATTGGCTCCGTCTGTTTGAAGGCCGTTTCTCTAAACCTTTCCGCAGGCAGTAACCGGTTATCTGGAATCCGGTGTTCTCTCCGCCCCGTGCAGACTGCGGCTCGAGGCACTCAATACAGGCCGGTAGGTTTGTATCAGAACCCAATCATGGGCTGACAAGTGACTCACCGTTTGCACCCCAAACCGATTTCTAAGTTCATTAAGGGAGGCAACTTGACTATTTGTGTCAAACGTCCCTGTCCGTTTCTTCTCCGGTTCTTCAAATCTCTTTCTGCGCAGCGCGGCCACGAATACTGAGCTTGGCCACCGGCACCCCCTCCACTGTCGCTTCAAACACACATTCCGCACGGGTCGCGAGCGAAATCTCCGCCCGTCCGTTGGCCAGCTGCAGCTCGCGCGAACCGCGAGTGGCGCCAAGGTTGTCGATCAGTCGCCCCTCGCCGTACAGCGAGAAACGGACCACATTCGCGGCGTTGAGGCAAACCACGCCGTTGGCGTCGAATAGCTTCGCCTCCACCGTCACTCGACCGTCGTCGCGCGCGATCTGCGCTAGCCGCAGTACGGTCGGCTTACCCCAGCTTCGGGTCTCATAGAGGAACTCAATGTCATCGTGGATGACGACGTTACCCTGCGAAGCTACGGCACGCAGACGATTCGGCCCGGGCACGAACTTCAGGTCCCACCGCCGTCCCGCCGCCGGAAAGTCGCGGCCGTCGCGCATCTTCGTTCCCGCGGAAACACCGTTGAGGAACAGCTCCACCCTTTCGCAGTTCGAATACACGCGCACCTGCCGTGCCTGACCCGGCGCGCCCCAGCGCATCGGCCAGCTATGGCCGTAGATGTGAACCATGGGTTTCTGCGCCCACCAGGATTGGAATACGTAGTACGACTCTTTTTTCCGGAGGTCCCGCTCCACCACGCCTTTCTGGTTTACGCGTGGAATGCAGTTATCGCCGCGCAACGGGGACGCGAAATCCTTGAAGATCCATTGCGCCGCGCCCGAGAGCCAGTCGAGCTTCTCCTGGGTCATCAGGTGCCACTCGAAAAGATTGCACGCGTAAGTCTCCGACCAGTCGCCTTGGCTGGAGACGCGCGGCGGCCCACCCTCTTTCCACGCATCGCGATCGCGTTCGTCGGTTCCTCCGCCGGCAGGCACGTCACCTAGACCCGCCTCGGGGTCCTCCGCGTGCCGTCCGGCATGGCTGTCGGCGCCCCACTCGACGTGCATGAAGCGCTTCACGCTTTCGCGGCCCCTCACCAGGCTCTGCTCGTACTCGCGGTACTGGCCGTGGTACCAACCTGCCCAGATCGAAGGCGAATACACGTCGGGTATGTCGCGCGCGAATTCGCAGCGGCGCAGCGCCGTCAGCCGTGAGTTGTCGAGCTGGTGCGCGAGCGCGTTCATCTCATCCATGAATGCGCGAATGGCTGGCTTGTCCATCGACGGCAGCTCTTCCGGCCAGTCATCTTCGTTGCCCAGTCCCCAGAACACGATGGAAGGATGATCGAAGTGTTGTTCGATCATTTGCGTCAACTGCTGGCGCGCGTTCTCCCTGAACGCGGGGCCGCCTACGCCCGAGCGGCACCATGGCAGCTCCTCCCACACGATCAGGCCTAACTCGTCGCACAAATCCAGCACTAGCCGGTCCTGCTGGTAGTGAGCCAGACGGATGAAATTCGCGCCCATTTCGCGAATCATCCGCATTTCTTCTCGCACCAATTCGTCGGGCATCGCCGCGGCCAACCCGGCATGGTCCGCGTGCCGCTGCGTGCCGCGCAACAGCAGGCGCTGGCCGTTCAGCCGGAAGGCTCCGTGCTCCACAAACTCGAAATGCCGGATTCCAAAACGTTCCTCCAATTGCATCTCGCCGCCGGCCGTGGAAAGCGTGAGACGGCATAAGTAGAGGTGCGGCGAATCGGGCGACCAAAGCTCCGGCGCGTCTACCCGGAACTCAGCCACCGGTGCGAATCCATTCCAGGCGAGTATCTTCAGTCGCGATTGGTAAATCACGCGACCACCGGGGTCCAGCACCTCAAGCACAATCTGGCAAGCGCAGTTTTGCCTGCCGGGATTGTAGAGGCGGGCATTTACCTGGATCTGTGCGCTACCGTCGGCGGCAACGATGGGGAGCACGTGGACTGCGTCGAGCGCCACCGCGGGCAGGTAAATCAGATTCACGCGTCGATAGAGCCCGCCGTAAAGGCAGAAGTCGCTTAGTTCCGAGGGCAGCCGATCGCAGTCAGGCGAGTTGTCGCAGCACACCGCGATGGGGACGCTACGGCGTTCTGCCGGCGTCAGCTTGCGAGCAGTCTCGCTGATGTCGAAGCAGAATTCGTTGTATCCGCCTTTGTGTTCTCCCAGTGGCGCGGACCCGGACCAGGCTGTGCAGGTTTGCCCTGCGCCCTGGAAGTGCAGAATCGTCCGTCCGCCGGGGAAGGGATTTTCGAGCGCCAGCCGCGTCCTGTACCAGCCCTGCCCGCGGTAATACGAGATATCCGGGTCGCAAGAGTCCATGGCGTTGAAGCAGTGCGGCAATCCGATCGGCTGCCACTGACGCCCGGTGCGCCACGCCTCGCCGGCATCCTTAAGCGCGCCCCGGAAGAACTCCCAGCCGGTGTCGATCCGGGTCACCTCTTGCGCCGGTGCGCCTTCCGCGGCTGCAATTCGCAAGCGCGCTGCCAGTAGTGTTCCGGCGGCGGTGAACGCGGCTCCCTGCACAAATCGCCGGCGAGAAAAAGCTGACAAACGCCCCCCCTTGCGCACCGGTTGGCCCGGTGCCTGTCGTTACAAGAAAGTGAATTTCTTAACGCTCACGGACTCTAGCACTCGCGCTTCGTGCACTGACAAGTGACTCACGGTTTGTCTCGGGACGCAACGCAGAAGCCACTTGTAATCAGCACATTCCCAGACGTCATGCTTTGTGTCAAACGTTCTTGCGCAGGGTAATCGCGCGCGCGTATGATGGCCGTCAGCCGAGTGAGCCGCGCCCACGCCAGCCACGAAACCTGGCACCCGCAATCAAGTGAAGAGCGGGAGGCGGTGCTGTATGCGCTGGACGACATCCTGGCAAGCGCGCATTTCTGCAACAGCAAGCGATACCCTGCACTGCTCAAATACATCGTCGGGAACTCGCTTGCCGGCCGAGCCGACCTGCTCAAAGAGCGGACCCTGGGCGTGGAGGTCTTCGATCGCCCTCCGACATACGACACCAATACCGATACGGTAGTTCGCTACACGGCGGGCGAAGTCCGCAAGCGGCTCCTGCTCTACTACTCCGAACTTGGCCACGCTCCCGTAATTCGGATCTCGCTGCCCGCTGGCTCTTATGTGCCGGAGTTCTTCTATGGATCGCCCCAGGGCGAAGAAGGCATCCTGTCGCTCGAGGGCCGTTCCCCTGTTCTCGAACTGGAATCTGCCGCGCATCGCGAGGGTGAGGTTTCCCCGCCGGCAGGCCTCTCCGTGGCAACGGTGCCTGCCCAGCTCGCACCTTCCACGGAGACCAGGAAAAAACTCCGCTGGGGGCGGCTGGCCTGGCCGGTGCTGGCTGCCGGGTTGCTGCTGATGTCGGCCGCTGTCATCTGGCGAGAAACCCGAGCACCAAGCCCTGCTTCCGCCGTCGACGATTTCTGGTCGCCTGTGGTGCGCGATCAGCACACCGTGGTGGTTTGCGCCGGCAGCGTGGTGTTCGCGCAGAACAACTATTCTGGCGTGATCACGGCCGACGACAACACCGATTACCCGTTCTTTTCCATGCAGACCACTTCGGCCATTACTGCCGTGGCTGGCCTGCTGGAGCGTTCCGGCGCGGGCGTGCAGCTGCTTTCCGCTCCCTCGACCTCGCTCACCGGACTGCGCGAGCATTCGGTAGCTCTGATCGGCGCCTACAATAATCAGTGGACGCTGCGGCTAATCGAGCCGCTCCGCTACCACTTCGTTTTCGATGGCGTTACGCCGCAGAAATCGACTGAGCGCATCGTCGATGGTACGCAGCCGCAGACCGAATGGCAGCGCGATACGTCGAAGCCCTACGCAAGCGCGGACGACTACGCGATCGTGGCCCGCTTCCGTGACCCGCGCATCGACGGATGGATTGTGGTCATGGCAGGTCTGGGTCGCAATGGCACCGAGGCCGCCGCACAATTCGCCACCAGTCCACACTACCTCGAGGAGTTGCGCCAGCATCTCGGATCGAGTTTCGGAACGAGAAATGTGGAAGCGGTTCTGAGAATCAACGTCATCAAAGGCGAAACCGGCGCGCCATTCATCCTCGATGTTTACACCTGGTGAGGACCAGGGCCAACCGCATCAAACTTGTCTTCGTCTAATGCGATCGAAGCGATCGAGAACTCATCGCTGTCGCAGCGATGCCACTTCTGAGCCGGCAAGAAGAAAGGCTCCAGTCCCAAAGACGTAACTCGCAGACGGAGCGTAGGCTCCCGGCTCCTGTCCAACCGGCTGGATGCAGCCTAGC
>JBEKPD010000123.1:0-15420 GCA_049521075.1 Occallatibacter sp. | reverse complement strand
CCGAGATAGACCGTGTCCTGGCGGCCAATCAGGCGGACATTGCGCATCACCACGCGGTCGGCCACGATGTACACGGCAAGAGCGGGAACGCGGCTGTTGCCCTCGATGGTGTTGGTGTTTTCCACCTCCATGTCTTCGAGGATGAAATTGGTTGCGGTATTCTTGACGATCAGCGTCGAGGAGGCTTCATCGGAGGAGCCAGAACTGGACAGATCGTCGTAGAGAACCGTGGAGGACGCGCTGGAACCTTCGCCGACGATCTTCACGTTCGCCGTGGAAACCGTGACCTGCTGTTTGTAGGTTCCCGCCGCAACCTCAACCGTACCGCCCCCCGAAGGCAGCGCATTCACAGCCGCTTGAATGGTGGAATAGTGCCCGCTCCCGGATCCGCCCACATAGACTGTTGTGGCGTGAAGGGCAACTGTAAATGTTGTCAAAGCGGCCATAGCGGCCGCCAGTAAAACTGTTTTCCCAGAAATCGGCATTTTCAATCTCCTTGCTGAAATGTTTTGAGTGGATTGCAGACACAGGAAGTTGCGCTTGCCGGCCTGCGCGCAACTTGACCTTGGCAGACAGGGAAAAGCAGAGGTCAGTTGGACTGTGTTCCAGCGTGTCCCTTGCGGCCCCTGGTCAGCACTCGTGCGCTCGATAGTTTCGCTGGAATCCAGGTGGTCGGACCAGTTGCACAGAATGCTAAGCGCGCTCATCCGCCGCTGTCAATGCCGATTTTGCCTCGTAACGATTTGGCCTCGCCGTCGAAGAGCGCCTCTCGAAGTCTCGCAATTCACGCGGCTTGACGGCAGTCTCGCTGCGTTTTCGCGCGTCTACTGCGGTTTTGCCGCAGGTCCGCCATACAAGATGCCCCGGCCGTGGGTGCCGACGTAAACTCGCCCGAAGATCCGCGGATCTCCCGCAATCTGCAGGATAAGTCCCCATTGGTGGCGATCGTCATTGATGCGGACCCAGGAGCGCGCCTCGTCGGTCGAGCGGAAAACGCCCGGCTGTCCATCGATGATTCCGGCGAGGTAGAGGCTTGGATAGTTCCGGCCAGCAGCAGCTTTGCCAAATCCAAAGGCCTGAATTTCGGTAACCGCCGCGAGCCGGTCGAAACTGAATCGGCTCCCCTTCGTGCCGAATGCAAGTGGCCGAGCGCGGTACAAACCGTCGTAAGCAGCCAGCCAGAGATCGCTGGAATGTCCCGGCGTTGCATAGATTCGGTCTTGGCCGCCACGTATATCGCCGCGATCATTCAGACTGGATACGGGCGGATCGAAAGGCAGCTCAACCGGCTGCGCGGTGAACGTAGCCGCCTCGTCGCTACTCGCGTACAGCGTCCCGTGGACAAGCGAGATGGCGTAGAAGGCTCGGGAGTCCACCGGGTCCGCAACCGCAGGCACGCCGACCGGAAGCCCGAGCACAGCGGTCCATGTTGCGCCGTGGTCGCGGGTCACATAGGCCGGCTCGTGCTCCGGGGTCCAAATCCAGGTGCTGCCATCGGCAGAAACCGCAACGGAACCGGCGCAACTTCCCTCCTCGGGCGTGGCGGAGCTCGCATGCCAAGTTCGTCCCGCATCCGTTGAGTAGCTGATGCTGCCGCCATTCCCGCCGTCTGCATCGATCCCCACGCGAACAATGATCTCGGGCCTGAGTGCCGCGGCCGCTATTCCCGTGGTGTTACCCATGCGTGGCGGCGCAGAAGATCCATCGCTCGGGGACTGATCCAGATTCCAGTGGATAAAGCCGCCATAGTCACCGATGGCAGTGATGAGATGCGCTCCCTGGGAGGGACTGTCTAGCGCAAGCGCCACGGTTTCTTCGATGCCTGAGGCAAGAATGCTCCAATGAGTCGGACGACCGCGATCAGCGGCAGTGAGATCGAATGTTTCCCAGCCACCATAGCCTGTGGTGAAGACCGCGTGATCCGGATTGGTGGGATCGATCTCGATATCGAACAGCCAATGGATGGGCGTGTCCTTCACGTAAGGCGCCAGCCGGTCATCGAGAATGCCGCCGCTGCCGAAGACGGGCTTCCAGCTCGCACCCCCGTCCGTGGAGCGGAAGATGTCGTCGCCGCCAGCGGAGCGCGGGCGGCCGAAGCTGCTTACGATCACGGTGCGCGGATGCTGGGCATCCACTGAAACGGCGGCGTACCCGAATTCCCGGCTCCCCGCAACCGGGCGATCCGGGGTGATGTCGGTCCACGCACCGGTGTGAGTGTCGAGTTTCCAGATAGCGCCATCCGTCATACGCGATGGGCCGGGCGCAGTGCCGTACGCGACATAGAGGAACCCTTCGCTTGAAAACGCGGCGCGAGTCGGCCTGTATTGCGTCGGCTCGCCAGAGATGGCGCTCCACGTCACGCCGCCGTCGTGCGTCACGAACAGATTCGACCGGTTCATCAATGAAACACCGGCGTAGATGGACTCGGTCGGCGAAGGCGCTTTTTGCTCTCCGGACGACGGTGCAAATTTAATGAAGACAACGCCGTCGCCGCGCACTGGTTTGTGACCCCGGATCGTCGCGGGGCTCGCGGATACCTCGACAGCCGCCCTAGACGCCTCCGGCTGAGCCGTTTCGGTCACCTCGGGAAAACTCACAACCCGCTCCCAGGAGACGCCGCGGTCTTGCGAACGCCACAAGCCGTCGTGGCGCGTGCCCAGATAAAGTACCCGTCCATCGCGCGGATCGACAGCCAGCCGCTCGCCATTGCCGCGGCCATCTTCGTTGCCGCCGAATTTGAATGGCACGTCGGTTCGTTCGAACGTCCGGCCGCCATCGCGAGAGCGGAGAATGGCTCCGTTGGGCGTACGCGCGTCGGTGTAAGTTCCGCATGCTAGATAAACACGGTCGGAGTCCGCCGGGTCCACCGCAATGGATTCAACTCCCATCAGATTGCGATCACGATACGATACCCAATCGAGAAGCGGCTGCCAGCGATCACTGCGCTTGTCCCAGCGGTATGCGCCGCCGATGTCGGTGCGCGCGTAGCGAACGCCCGGCACCGTGGGATGAAATACAACTCCGTCGACAAATCCTCCACCGACGATCTGAACATCTTTCCAGTCGTAGGCCTGTTGTTGCGGAGGCTGCGCCAGAGAAACCAGCGCGCCAGCAAGGCCGAAGCAGATGACCAGGATCAGATAATGAATAAGCCGGATGACCGGAAAAACCCACAAAAAAGCTCTACAATTTGCGCCCCGAAATGACATTGGTCTCTTGCATCTCCGAAACTACAGGCTACCGTTTCTCAAGCCGCCGCTCGCACACGGGCATTCCTCTGCGCATCCTGCGTGCTGTGCCTTTCGGCTGCGCAATACTGCCGTTCTCCTATACGCAAATTGGGTTTCCCAAAAATATGGCCGTGAGGTGGAGAGTTTCGACCCCACGGCCACATATGAATGAATCAGAAGTTATACTTCATCGAAAGTTCCACGATTCGGGCGTATCCCGCGCCGGAATACGGACTCTTCTGGTTCATAACACCCCAAGCGCTTGTGTTCACGCCCAGAATGCCGCTGTTGGTGAAGAAGGTGTGACCGCCATCGTTGCTTTGATATGTCAGGGTAAGCAGGTTGTTCCCGCTGAAACCCCACAACGAGTGATTCATGAAGTCGAAGGCCGAAGCACGGAATTCCACGTTCTGCCGTTCGGTAACGTTGAACCTCTTGAAGACGGTAAGATCGCTGTCGGTGTAAATCGGCCCGCCGAGATAGGGATGAATCACCCTGTCGCCCTGGGTGCCCAAAGTGGGCGCGCTGAAGCAACTCAGATTGAGCAACTGGTGCGACCCCAACCCGCTCTTCGGATTGCAGGTAGTGATAGGCAGAATTGCATCCGCGTCGGTTCCGAAGTAGGTCTTTGTTGTCAGACTTTCATTTTTCGACGGGTTGCCGGGTTTCGGCTGTTGCAGGCTGAGGCCCAGGTTTTGCGATGAGTCAGACTGCAGGTTGCCGCCGGACTGGAAGGTAGTAATGCCGGAGATGGTCCAGCCATTGGCTAGGCCGCTTACGAGCTTTTCTCTACTCTTGTATACATTTCCGATGCTGTAAGAATAAGAAGCGTTAAAGACCTGCGGGCGGTCGATGGACAGGATGCCATAGTTGCCGTGCACATGGAAGGCATCGAGCGTGCTGTTGAGCATGCCGAGCGACTTTGACCAAGTGTAATTGAAGTCCCAGGTGGCATGACCGCTCTGCTTCATCCAAGCCACCTGCAATCCGTTGTAGTTGGCGTTGCCGGTGTGCTCGTATACGTAAACTTGGTTGGTACCGTATCCGTAACACGATCCACTCGCTACGCAGCCACCGTAGGGGTAGTAATCCTGCAGCGTGTAGGATCCTGTGTTGTCGGGATCGGAGGGCGCCTTGGCTCCGGTGACCGGGTCAAGACCGAACAAGCCTCCTAGTGGGATCTTGTTGACGTTGGTAAATTCCTGGCCGCCGATGTTCGTACCGGAGCTTTCTCCGCCCATCAACAGGTGGTGCGTGCTGTTGCCCACGTAGGCCACTTCCAGCATGCTCTTCCAGGGTAACTGCCGATCCACGGTCAGGTTCCATGCGTAGGTGAGCGGATCTGCAGAGTCGTTGTAGTCGGCGGCGGTAATGTTGCCCGCCGGCTCATTGTTGCCTGTAGGCGTCTGCAGCGGGATTTGCGAGAGTGTAATGGCCGTACTGCCTGGAGAGCTGTAGGTCATTATGTTCTGCGAGGTGCTCAACTGGCTGCTGTAGTCGTTCCATTGATCGTTCCACACATATTCGCCCCAACCGCCGCGGATCACGGTTTGCCCGTCGCCTTTGAGATCGTAGGCAAACCCAACGCGCGGCGTGGCCCAGGCAAGACGCGTGGGCGAGCCGCCGTTGGGAATGCCGGGATCGATGCCGCGCCAGCGGACGCCGGGATACTCGACCACCATTTTCCCGGCGGCCTGATTTTCGGCAACGTCCTGGGGATATAGCGACGGCATCCACACTGCCAAGCCCACGCCCTGGCGATCATACCAGCGGCCCACATGATCCCAGCGCATGCCTACGTTCACGGTCAGTCGCGGCCGCACATGCCAGTCGTCCATCAGGTAGCCTGAAATGGTGCGATAGGCCTGGTCCTGGGTGGGCGAGTAACTATTTTGGCTGAACGATTTGGCGATGCCCATCACGAGATTGGCAGTGGGGTTGGTGGAACCGATTTCCGTAGTCGAAGCGAGCTTGGATCCAGTAGGTAAGTTGTTCGGGTAAGGCTGGGTCCCGAATGACAATTGACCGTTGGGAAAGTCGTAGTAGCCCTGCTCGTTGCCCACTAGATCCGTAAAGCCGCCGAACTTGAAGGTGTGCGTGCGCCAGACCTTGGTCACGTTGTCAGCGAATGAGGGAACAGCCTTCAGCGTAGGATAGACACCCGCCGAGTTATAAAAGGCCGGCTGGGAGATATCGGGAAATGTCTGTGCGATGGCTTGACCCGCAGCATTTGTCGGTACATTGAGGGAAGGCACCACCAGCGAACCAGTGTTATAGACCGTCTGGTAAGGATAACCCAGAGTGGTTTTATAGATAGCACTCAGATCGGTAGGCGAGAAAGGCGCATTGAGCCAACCCCAGCCAAAAACAAACTCGTTGGTGAGCGTGGGACGGAGCACGCTGACGAAGTTCACGGTCATCACGCGCGAAGTGGCGGGTTGATCGAGGTCGCCGCCGGGATAGGCCACGTTGTACTGGGGGTTGTAATAGACATGCGCGACGGAAATATAAGTCGTAGCGCCTTGCTGGTAGGTGACAAACAACTTATGGTTTTCGTTGATGTCGTAGTCCACTCTCCCTCGCCACACGTAACCGTTCTGCGCGCTGGAATACGGCAGCACGTAGTTGAATCCGCCCGGAGTGGTTAACGGGTTGGCATTGGCCGCCGGAAACATCTTCATTATTGCTTTGGCGCCAGGATCGACAGGAACGGCGGCGGCGTTGATCGCGTTGCCGTTGGAGTCGAGATAGCCGGTTGGGTCGCCACACCAGTTTGTCGCGCCCGAACTAAATCCACTCGGACACAGCGCCGAGTTGCCTGAACCGCTCAAGGTAAAGTTGCCCGCCATCATGCCCGCGCTGGGAATGTAGGACTCAAGAGGCGCGGACGCCGGCAGCGTTTGCTTGTAGTATTCGTAGCCAGCCCAGAAGAACAGTTTGCCGGCTTTCTGGAATGTGGTGTGCGGGATCAGGATCGGTCCGCCAATATTTCCGCCAGGATAGTAGTACTGGCCGGGTTGCTTCGGGGACTTGGAATTGTTATTGAGCCAGGTGTTGGAGTTCAGCGCCTGGTTGCGAGCATAAAAATAGCCCTGGCCGTGAAACTGCTTTCCGCCGCTCTTGCTGGTGGTGTTGATGACCACAGGACCATTCGGAGCGTCGGCTCCAAAGGACTGTTGCACCTTCACCTCTTCCGTCATGTCCGGGTTAGGAACCGCAATCGAATAGCAATTGCAGCCGGGATCAATGATGTTGGCGCCGTCGAGCAGATACGATGTTCCACCGCGGTACGGTGAGCCGCTGGGTGAGTACCCCACGCCATCGGTGCTGCCCGTCGGAGACTCCGCCGAGAAATCCACCGATCCGCCGCCATTGGTTCCATTCGGAACGTAGGTAACACCTGGCAGCACCTTCAACAGTTCGGAGACGTTCCGGCTTTCCAGAGAGAGTGTTTGCAGGTCTTTCGACGATATAACGTCGGACCGCACGCCCGTATCGGTGGGCACCATCTGTGCGGGCGAGGCCAAAACGGTAACCGTTTGCGAGGCAGCGCCCACCTTGAGTGCGATACCGGCAACTTCGCGGACATCGCCCGCGTTCATCACGATGCCGGTTTGTTGCCAGGTTGCAAAACCGGTCGTCTTAATGACAACCGTGTAGCTCCCAGCCTGAACCGCGGCAAACGTAAAGTAGCCCGAGCCGTTGTCCACGGTTTCGCGGCTATCGCCCGTGGCTTCGTTCGTGAGCGTGACACTTGCGTTCGGAACCACGGCACCCGTGCCGTCGCGCACCGTGCCCGAAAGGTTTCCCGTAATGATCTGGGCAAATGCCGCTGGCGCCACTAACAGAAGGAACATCGCCAGCACCGCCGCGCCCCATCCCGTCCTGCGCGCCTTGAAGATCGACTGCGCAACTTGCTGAACTACCTGCATCATTGGATTCGTCCTCCATTAGAAGTTGGCTGAGCTTGTTAACGTGTTCCATCTCTCAGGCAAAGAGCTTCAGGATGAATGCAATCGACTCTGCCTGCATATCGCGTCCCGCGAATCAAAGGCAGTCCACCACTGCAGCTGCTCTCGCGCCTCGTTCGAGTGACCGCAAAAATCTATGCGATGCAGAAATCGAATGGGAAGGTTAATGTTGTACGAAATTGTTCGATCCCGCCTGCAACACGCTGTAACGTGCTGAATCCACTGGTGATCTGGCGCATGTTACAGACATCTTGTAACAACGTTGCAAACCTGTAACGGGTCGCTGTATCATGCGTTACTGCCGGGCTCGCCGCTTCAGGAGCGCTCTCATGCCGGATATTTTCGGACTCGTGTCGATCGATGAAGAACGCGCCGAACTGGAAGCGGCCGTCGAAGCGCTCGGCCGTTCCTCCCGGCTAGCGCAGCTGCTCCACTACATCGGCGAAAAGCATTTTGTCGGCCAGAGTGATCAACTCAGTGAGTACACCATCGCCACCGAGGTCTTCGGCCGCTCCAAAACCACATTCGACGCCAGTGAAGACGCCATCGCGCGCGTTGAGGCGCATCGGCTGCGAAAGAGACTGAAGGAATTCTATGACGGATCCGGCAAGAACCATACCCTTCAGCTGACCATTCCTCCCGGATCCTACGTTCTCACCTTTACGCGCAAAGCCACGGCGCCGCAAGCGCCCGCTTCCATCGAATCCCCCAAACACTCTGCCTGGAACAGCGAACTGGCCGCAGCGCACCACGCCGGGTCACGCAAGCCTGTCCCCGGCAAAGCGTCCCCCGCATTCGCTTCCCAAACCCGGTTGCCAAAAACAGCGCGGATTGTGGCTCTGGCTGGCGTCTCGCTGTGCATCGTTGTGTTCGCCCTCGTCATCTTCTCCCGCGCGCGCACCGGGACGCACGACGCTGCGGGTCTGCCGTTGGCTTCGCAAGGCGCCAAGCCAGTGCCGGCTCTGACGTCCGTGCGGCTGCTGGCAGGCAATTCCGGAGCCCCGCAAACTGACAGTGCCGGGCAAGTATGGGACGGCGACAACTTCTTTCACGGCGGAGGTGCTTGGCGCCGTCCCGATTCCTCCATCGCCAGGACCCGCGATCCCTTCATGTTCCAGTACTGGCGGACCGGCGACACCGCATACAATATTCCGCTGCGCCCCGGCAACTATGAATTGCACCTCTATTTCGTGACCTCGGAAAAATCCAGTGAGAGCCTTTCCACGTTCACCGTCCGCATCAACGGGAATCTGGTCCTGACAGGATTCGACATCAACTCCGATGCCATGGGAGAAAACATTGCCGACGAGCGCATCTTCCGCGACGTCTCTCCGGCCGCCGATGGCATGCTCCACATCGATTTTGCCAGCGAACGCGGCGCGCCCAAGATCAACGCCATCGAAGTCCAGCCAGGGATTCCGCACAAGCAGCTCCCCGTCCGCTTGGTCATGCAGCGCACTTCGTTCACAGACCATAACGGCCAAATTTGGCAGCCTGACAACTACTATATGAATGGCCGCCTCTCCGACCAGCGGCAGGAAGTCACCAATTCATCCGATCCGGATCTGTTTGCAGTAGAGCGCTTCGGCCATTTCAACTACGCCATCCCCGTCGACACGCGCGATCGGTACACCTTGATTCTGCATTTCGTGGAGTTTTACTTCGGTACCCAGTCTGCCGGCGGGGGCGGCGTGGGAAACAGAGTCTTCAAGGTGATGTGCAACGGCGAAACATTGCTCGACAATTTCGATATCTATAAAGAGGCCGGGAGCCTGCACGTCCTCACCAAGACTTTCTCCCATCTCAAGCCATCTGCCCAGGGCAAACTCAACTTGACCTTCGAACCCATCTCCAACAATGCCACGGTCTCCGGCATCGAAGTTCTGGACGAGTCCCAGTAAGAACTGAACGGCTTTACACAAACTGAAGAGCAATAGTTTCGCAAAAGCTAAAAACGGTAGCGGAGTGCGAACTGCAATAGCCGGGGTGGCATTGCGCTCACCGCCTGTCCAAAGCTCGAACTGGAGAGATTTCCCTCAACGGATGAGGCTCCGAAGAACTGCGCGTGGTTGAAGACGTTGAAGGCCTCCGCGCGAAGCTCGAGCGCCCGATTTTCCCTGACGAAGAAACTGCGTGAGAGCGTGGCATCAAGGCTCTCCATTCCAGGACCGGAGAAGAAGCGCCTGCGCGCGTTCCCCATGGAACCGGGAGTGGGCAAGCTAAACTCTGCCGCATCGAAGACGAACGGGTTGCTGCGCGGATTCGTGTTGATGTGCAAAGGAGAGCCAGACCAGTCAGGTGTATCGACGCCGTTATTGTTGATGCCGTTGGGAATAGTGCCAAGCAGCGATGTGTCATTGTTGTTGAGCAGCGTGACCGGCAGCCCTGAGGTGAAACGCGCAATCCCTGCGACGGCCCATCCGCTTGCCATTGCATGGAGCGGGCTTTTGGTGGAGGTTGCAGGAATCTCATAGCGAAACGTCCCGACGAAGTTGTGCCGCATATCGAACGAAGAAAGTCCGCGGCTCAGCGATGGGTCGACTGGATTCACAGGCTCGGGCAGGCCGGTCGATTGATCGATGGACTTCGAATAGGTATAGCTGACGAGCAGTTCGAGCCCGTGCGAGTGGTGGTTGAGCGTAGCCTCAAGCGCGTTGTAACTGGAGTTGGCAATCGTTCGCTGCAGCTCGACGCTGCCAAATTCCGGACCGAACGCGGTGCGTGCCGCCTGCTCATTGAACGGTCCACAAGCTGCTCCAAGGCTCAGGCACAGAGCCGGGTCAGCTGGATTTGCCTCCTCAAGCACGAGCAGATGATGCGCCGAAGCGCCGACATAACTGAGCGTTGCGAGCGTGGCGCCGAACTGTCGCTCGAAGCTGGCCATCCAGTGTTCGGCGTAAGGTGTCACGTCATTAGGATCGACCGCAGGAATACCAACAAGCGGTTCAAACTGCGCCCAATCGACCGTGCTGTTGGGATGGCTTCGGCTGGCGCCGTAAGCAACCCCCTGCAGCGGGAACCGTTGCCCTGCATTTGCACCCGTGGCCGCGACGGTGAACGGATTCTCGAAGAGCGGCGGCGCGGCAGAGGTGTACGTGTAGCCGTAAGGCGGATTGGCACTCATGATGCCGGCAGAGAGTCCTTCATAGGCCGTGTAAAACATGCCGTAGCCAAGGCGGATGCTGGTGGCCCCCGCCTTTCCTAAAATCTTGTCCAAAAGTCTGCCCCCCGCAGGGGGCGACCAGGCTAGGCCGATGCGGGGAGCAAGGTTGTTGCGTGCGGCTGCGAGCGAGCGCGGCACTCCAGGATCTCCCGGGAAAACCAAACTCTGTGGCGCGCCCGGATACACTTGCGACTGCTCGCCTTTCACCAGCGTCTGCAACTGGTTGAACTTTTCCTCCCAGGGGCGGATGCGATCCCACCGCACTCCATAGTTCAGCGTGAACTGTTGCGTTGCCTTCCAACTGTCCTGCGCAAATGCCGCCATATACAGATTGCGGTTGTAAAAGCTGTTTGCCTGGCCCTGCGTGTAGCTCGAAGGCGCGCCCAGCAGGAAATCGGCAAAGTCCAGGCCGGTTTCCGAGCCGTTGAAGGCAAAGCTTCCGTTGAACACTACATCCGGATGCGTATTGATCTGATTCGAGTGAACCTCGCCGCCAACCTTCAGCCCGTGCTTGCCGAAGATCCGCGAAAAAGCGTCGCTGATTTCGTAGATGTTTTCCGTTTGCACCAGCGCCGTGGTATCGACGCCCATGGTGAAATCGTTAAACGCGATGTTCTCGACGCCTTCCGTTGCCGGCTTGAGAGCGACGATTCCAGTGAAACCTTGCGACGCCAGAGTTGGACCAACGCCGCCCCCCGGCTGACCCACGGCGTTGTCGTTGCGCATGTAGCTCAGGTGGAACTCATTCAGCGTGTCCGCACCAAACGTGGCCGTGTGTGCCAAGCTGGCCAGTTGCGCGCGGCCGCTCGATGTCGCGTCGAATCCGGGCACATTGGCTCCGCCCGTCCCCGCCGGATAGGGGTTATCCAAAGAGTAGTTGTCGAGAAAATAATACGCCGTCAGCGTTCCCTTGCTCAGTGTCCAGTCGGCGCGCAACGCTCCTTTGTCGTCCTGCAAGGTTTCGATTCCAGCAGCAGTAGCAAAAAGCGATGCGCCGGCGTTGGGTTTGGGAATGTACTGAAGCAGAGACTGAGCCGGCGCTGACCAGATGGCCTGCGGTATCTGAGCATTAGGAAGGACGCATTCGTTGCCAGAGACGCAGTTGTGCGAATAGGTTCCCACAGAATTGCCTGCGACGTAATTCTCGCCTGCGACAAAGTAATACGGTTCTCCGGCATAAACATTCGAACCCAGAAGGCCCGCCAGGTAGCTGCCGCTAACAGTCGTAGGAACTGTGTAGCTCATACCGTTCACAGTAATGCTAGTCGTCAACGACGGCGCCGCCTCCGAAAGATCCCCGCCGCGCTCCGCCAGCGACGGCACCGCTATATTCCCCGTGTCGATGCCCTCGGTCAAGCGCGTTCCCTGGTAGTCGCCGAAGAGTGCCAAGCCCCTGTGAAATGGCTCGCCGCCTAACGCGCCTCCAACCTGATTCTGGCGATATGCCGCGCGCTCCTGCGAAAAATAGTTCCGCGCGTCAAGCGCCGTGTTGCGCAGGAACTCAAAAACGCTGCCATGCATCTGCGAACTGCCACTCTTTGTAGTCACCAGAATCTGGCCCCCGCTCGAGTTCCCATATTCAGCGTCAAAGTTCGACGTAAGCACGCGAAAGCTGTCGATCGCGTCCAGATTAGGGACAATCGACGTACCCATGTTGACGTCCTCCTCCACATCGCTGCCATTGACTCGAAAACCGTTGGAGGATTCGCGCTGGCCGCTGATCGAAAGATTGCCAGGGTTCGCATCGCCCGACGGCGGCGTCGTCGCAACACCGGTCATGACAACGGCGCCGGGCTGCGCAGTATTCTCGGGAACGATTCCCGGTTGCACCGCCATGAGGTCCGTGAAATTGCGTCCGTTCAGCGGGACACTTTCGATCTTTTTCGTGTCCAGATTTTCGCCGAGTTGGGTGCTCGTGGTCTCGGCTGCGAGAGTGTCAGCCGTCACCTCCACCGTTTGCGTAGTCGCCGCCACCTTGAGTACGACCGTTAACGTCGCCACCGCCGCGGCGTCGTTAACGGTCGCCGAACCGGTGTAAGGTGCGAACCCCTCGTCCTGGACTCTGATTTGATAGCTGCCCGGTCCCGGAAGCACCAGCTTGAACTCACCATTCGCATCCGTCAGCGCAGAAGGAACCGGGGCCGCCCCGGGCAGCATAAGAGAAACCGTTGCGCCCGGCAGCAAGCTGCCCGATGCATCGTGAACCGTGCCGCCGATTGCAAACTGAGGCCCTTGGCAGTACCCAACCCATGACTGAAAGCAAAGAATAAAACCGGTAATGACGTATCTGACTCTCACGGCGAGTGCAGTTTCCTCCGATCGACTTGCGGCTCAGAACCGAGCTGCTTGATGCTAGGTTCCCAATGGTCCGCGCAATATGCGACTGATTAAGTCGGTATTTACATCTTAAATATACGACAAATTAAGTCCGATACTTTGACAGTGATATAAATCACGCCGCATACCCGCAAGCCGAAGCTGAGAAATGCACTGGTTTTGGTGCAAAATGAGGCATATTGCACCAAACTTAATGCAATTGAATTGCGCCAAGGCGGCTTTTTGCCCCGCCCAGGGGCTGTCGGCGCGCGTTGTCCTGCGTCAAAAAGAGCAGAATCGTACAGCAGCCGGGTTTCCCTTACTATAAAGATGAGGCAATTCATGAAGCATCCCATGGCAATGCGTTGCGCGATGGCCTTGGCCGTTTTCACCCTCACCGCCGCCAGTTATGCGCAATGGTCCAATCCAGCCGAAGACGTTCCGGCCTACCACCCCTCGGCGCCGCTCAATGTTCATTCCCTGCCCCACATCCTCTCAGGCAAAGAGTTGACGGGGCCGAACTTCCGCTATCACTGGCAGGTGCGCGTCTACCAGATAGCCGCGGAGATTCCTAGTGTCATCTATCAATTGCCCTGCAACTGCCGCTGCGACCGCGCCCTAGGCCACACCAGCCTGCACAGTTGCTACGAAAACACGCATTCGACCGAGTGCGACGTCTGCGCCGCCGAAGGTTTCTACGCCTATTACAAAACCAAGGCCGGCTGGAAGCCCGAGCAGATCCGTGCCGGCATCGCGCGCCACGAATACGAGTCCATCGATCTGAGCAAGCAGTGAACAAGAACCCGATTCAGCGTAGAATAGGAGATGCAGCACGAGCCATTCGGCCCGAGCTCGCACCCGCTGGCGCTCCAGAAACACCAAAAGGGAGTGCCGCATTACGTGGGGGCGTCACGGTTTCGACGGGATTGATTGCGGCATGGGAGACATGTCGGGGTGTGGGCACCCGTAATCGCCTGCAAAACTAAAGTTGCCAACCAAGAACTGGCACTTGCTGCTTAATTAAATAAGCAGCCGTCCTCCGCGGCTTTGCCTGTGGGCTGCGAGCGGGCGTCGCACAGCAGGCTGGTGGTTGCGGCTCGGTCCGTGTTGCAGCCATAAGATCATCGGACTAGTTTCCGGCGCATCTTGTCCGTTCTTAAGCGCCGGAAGCGAAACCAATCGAATCGGACACAGCATGGACTCTCCCGGCTGACAGCGATTTCGGACGCGGGTTCGACTCCCGCCGCCTCCACCACTAACATGTTTATTTTCAATAGTTTACAGACGAAAAGCATAAGAAAAGCGAAGAACATTGCCATCGCTAAGCCTTTTCCGATCAGCTAGATAGCTTCATTGACGTTAAAACCTGAAGAACCCACGTCTGAAAAACTTAACCGACTATTTTTCAAACACATAGCTTATTTGAGAAGTGGCCCCTGCACGTCAAGCGACGAGTACCCTCTCGTTGCACGACCGAGCTTAAGCGCCACACTTGGGCATTCATGTGTAATTTAATTGCTTTTTATGTGTAAAATGGCCTAGATTTAGATTTGCAGGAGGTTCGAATGGCAACCGTTCCAGCATCTCGTCCCGATCTTGCGGCGCATCGTGAAGCGCTTCGCGTCCCCATCCCGGAGATTGTCAAGCAGCTCGTCGGCCTCATCGGCCGCAAGCTCACCGCCTACGTTGGCGGCGTCCGGGACGTGCGCGCCGTCGATCGGTGGATGAACGGAAGCGAGCTTTATGGTGATGCCGAGCAGCGTCTGAGGTTTGCCTTCCAAATGGTCCGGATGCTCGCCGAAAGAGAAGATCCGACTGTGATCCAATCCTGGCTCACCAGCCTGAACCCTGAACTCGGTGATCGCGTCCCACTTCGGCTCATGAGGGAAAACGATCTGGAGACCGTCGCGCCGGAGATCATGGGAGCCGCACGAGCTTTCCTCGTTGGCGGCTAGGAGCGAATTCGTGAATCTCGAATCGAAGCGGCCCCGAAGCCGCTTTTCCGCGTCGGCCGAGATGACGATGCGTGGGCGGTTCCTGATTGGGCCTATGCCAAGGAGGACCGGACCTTCGGCAACCGTTTCGACGATCCGGCGGGTGTGCACAGGGTTCTGTATGCGTCTTCGCAACGGCTGGGATGCTTCATTGAAACCCTGGCCCCTTTCCGCGTAGACGTATCTTTCGTCGCAGATCTGGCACTCATGGAGAACGGCGAGGAGGACTTTACTGCATTCGGCCCAGTTCGCAAAGCATGGATCAAAGGTCGCTGCATTGGCGGCGCAAATGTCGAAGGCGAATATGCGGCCATCTATGCCCTTGCATGGGTCAGTCATCTCAGATTGGCGTTGGCCAGGACCGCGGTGAAACTTCGGATGGAGGACATCGACCTGAGTTCGCTTGAACGGGCTGAGTCCCGCCTATTGACACAGCGGGCTGGCCGGATCGCATTCGAGCGCGGATATGAAGGAGTCTTCTACCACTCCCGTTATGGCCACTCGATTGAGAACTGGGCAGTCTTCGAAGACTGGACCCTGTCAGATCGGTTCCCTATTCGCCAGCCGAACTCACGAAAAGTGGGTGAAGACGATCCGGACTTGCTCGAAGCCCTGCGAATCCTTGGGCTCGTAATCGGCGACTGAGGGTCCAATCTCAAACCAGAGCAGGGAGTCGATGAGTGCTGCGGAGATTCCGGCACTCATCGAGATTCTGTCGTCCAGGACGCATCGCTCGGATGGAAGGC
>JBEKPD010000122.1:0-15569 GCA_049521075.1 Occallatibacter sp. | reverse complement strand
GGACCGCCAGCGAGAGGGGCGAGTGGTCCGGTGATCTCCCGCTGAATAACCGATTGCGCAATACCGCCGACCGCGGCCAATGCGCTCCCGGTGGCCGAGGGATCAGTAGCGTCGGCTTCAATCAGCAGTGACGGCCGCTCGCGGCGCAGCAGTTGCCGCGTGAATCCCGCGGGAATGTTGATGACAAAAAGCACCTTGCCTTGTGCCAGCGCCTCGCGGCCTGCGGCTTCGTTGGGCAATGTGGCCACAACCTTGAAGTACGACGAGTTCTGCAATGCTGCAATAAAACTGCGCGTGATGTCGGTATCGTCCGCGCTGATGATCGCGGTATCGAGATGCTTGGGGTTGGTATTGATGGCATAGCCGAACAGCGCCGTCTGCATGATCGGAATGCCCACGATCATGGCGAAGGTGATCCGGTCGCGCTTGAGCTGCGTGAACTCCTTGAGCACCATGCTCCACCAGCGCATTCGCGAGAATCCGCCCAATCGCTTCATGCTGCGTCTCCTGCGTTGTCCTGTGTCTTGCCCATCAAATAAATAAAGACGTCTTCGAGGCTTGTCTCGACGGGCTCGGCGCGGCGGTTGCCTGCGCGGGCTGCCGCCGCGACAGTGCGCTGTAAAAGCTGCGCATCGCTTCCGCTCACGTGCAGCACATCCCCGAAGGTCACCGTCTGCTCTACGCCAGGTTGGCGGCGCAGATCGTCCTGCAACTCCGAGAGCCGGTCGCCGTGAATTGCCCACGTGCTCAAGCGCTGGCTTGCCACCACTTCGGCCGCCGTTCCTTGCGCCAGCAGTTTTCCGTATGCGATGTAGGCCAACTTGTGGCAGCGTACCGCTTCATCCATATAGTGCGTGCTCACCAGCACCGAGATTCCGTTTGCCGCCAGGCTCTGCAACTCGTCCCAGAAGTCGCGTCGCGCGCGGGGATCGACACCGGCCGTGGGTTCGTCGAGCAAAAGCAGACTGGGCTCGTGCAGCATGCAGGCCGCAAGCGCCATCCTCTGTTTCCACCCGCCGCTTAACGTGCCCGCAAGTTGGCGGGTGCGTGACGCGAGGCCGAGCGTGTCAATCGCGCGGTGCACGGCCTCCTTCCGCCCGGGGATCTCGTACATGCGCGCGACAAAATCCAGATTTTCGGCAATCGTGAGATCGTCCCAGAAGGAAAATCTCTGCGTCATGTAGCCGACCTTGCGCTTGATCTCCGCGCGTTCGCGCACAATATCGTAGCCGAGGCAGGTGCCGCTGCCGGAGTCGGGCTTGAGCAGGCCGCACACCATGCGGATGGTGGTCGTCTTGCCGCTGCCGTTCGGTCCTAGAAAGCCGAAGATCTCGCCGCGGCGCACGCGCAGCGAAACATCGCGCACCACGTGCTTTTCGCCGTAGTGCTTGTTCAGGCCCACGACGTCGATAGCGTATTCGAGATTGGCGGCCGTCGTCATTCGACCGTCACTTCCACGGGCTGGCCGGGGTGGAGCAGCATCGCCTTTTCATCAGGCGGCTTGGCGATAACCATGAACACCAGTTTTGCTCGGTTCTCGTTGCTGTAGATCACGGGCGGCGTGTATTCGCACTGCGGCGAGATGAAGGTGATCGTCGCGGCGACGGTGGAAGCGCAGCCGTCGCATTGCACCTCGACATTCGCACCCACTTTCAATTTGCCGACGATGGTTTCGGGCACGAAGAAGCGAACTTCCATGTTTTCAGGTGGCAAAAGTTCGACCACCGGATTGCCTGCCGCGACCCACTCGCCCTCGCGATAGAGCGTGTCGAAGACGAGGCCATGGCGCGGCGCGGCGATGCTCTTCTGGTCCAGTCTCCACTCGGCCTCGGCCAGCGCAGCGCGATCAGCCGCAGCCTGGTTCTGCTGCGCCTTGATCTGCTGCTCGCGCGCGGGTAGCGCATCCACGGCGAGATCGGCTTCGAGTTCCCGCACCCGCGCGGCGCTCGTATCGACTGCCTCCTGCGCCGTGATTAGCTCGGTCTGCGCAATGCCGCCGGCCTGGTACTGCTTCTTGTTGCTCTCCAGGATCTGGTCGGCCTGCTTCTTTTGTGCGAGCGCCTGCATCAGCTGCGCCCGCGTCACATCGATCTCCTGCGGCCGCTTGCCTGCTTCAAGATCGGCGAGCCGCGACTGCGAGCTTTCGAGCAAGCGTTGCGCGTTGCGCACTGCCGAGGCTTCCGGCTCGCGATCGAAAGCAAAGAGCGGCCTGCCCACGGCGACCGTTTCTCCGCGCGCCACGGCAAGATGGTCGAGCCGACCGCTTTCGGGCGATGACACGTAGACGAACTTGCCCTCAATATAACCCTGATAGGTGTTCGCGGGTTGATGCGAACATCCCACGGCAGCGAGCGCCGCGACGAGGGCTGAACCGACGAGAATAAAGCGGCTTGGCGGGCGGTGCTTCGGCACAATTTCCTCCGATCTCACTTCCTCTTACGAAGCTTTTCCCCTGGGGGTTTCAGTCCATGCAGCAACAGGGCGGTAATGTGGCGGCCGATCGCCTGCGGGCTCGGCTCTTTGCGGTGAAAGACCTCGGCGAAGAACGGCGCCGTGGCGTGATGCAGCATCACCAGGCCGAGCATGGAAAACACAATCAGCACGGGATCGAGATCACTCTCAATCGCGTCTCTGTCTTGGGCCTGAGCGACTGCCCCGCTCAGGATGCGCACCTTGTCGAACGGCAGTTTGCGCAGCACGCGGCTGCGCAAGAGGCCCCCTTCGTTCAGCACCTCGCGCATCCACGTGGAGGGAACCCACGGGTTGTGTTCGATGCCGGCTACAAGCCGCGCCACGATGCCGCGAATCAACTCTTCGGGCGCCAGGCCAGGTTCGACAGGAGTCCAGACCGACGCGATGAGCGGCGCGATCTTCTCTTTCACTACGCAATCGAGCAGATGCTCACGGTTTTTGAAGTAGTAGTGCATCATGGCGGGAGTGAGGCCCGCTCGCTTGGCAATCGCTGCGAAGGTGGTAGCGGCCACGCCCTCCGCGGCAAAGAGCTCCGTGGCTGTGGTCAGCAGCAGTTCCCGCGCTTCGCCGTCCGCGCCTGTGGGGCGGCCGGGGCTACGTTTCGTTTTGCGGGTTATCTTCATAATTAACTAACGATATAATTAATATCTATAGATGAAGATTTGTCAATTGTATCGTCATAAACCGAATCACTCAGATCATTCTCCGGAGCCGCGCACACATAGCGCACGCTCGTTGGTAGTGAACCAAACTTCATCGCCATTGAACGGCTGACCTTCGTTGAAGTCGAAGCGAGTTGCGTACCCTGAGGGTTTCCCGCGATCATCAGCGATCTGAGGGCTGCTCCATGCAAAACCTGTCAGAAACAGGTTCCCTTTCACATGGAAGTCCATCGCTTCGGCCTCGTGCCAGCGGGACCGCGGATTCTCTCCAGGAGATTCAGCACTCTTGTCGTAGATCCCCTGCAACTCGTCGAGCGTCGCCAGCCTCCAGTTCGAGAATCCGGCCAATCGCAGATCGTCGCAGTACTTCGTGGCCTTGTGCCAGTTGATGTCAGCGCCGTTATCCCTCCAGGCCCACATGAGTCCGGTGGATGGATCGACCCAATACCCACGCGTCTGAGTCTCATGCGCCAGCTTTTGAGTTTCTGTCAAAGTTTGAGCACCGACGGCCGATGGAGCAGCCAGAGCAACATTGGAGCGGCGCACACATAACGCGCGCTTGCTGTGGGAGTCGCTGAGTCGTTCGTAGATCCTGCTGCCCTGGTTGAAGTAAACGAACCAACCGTATTCGGGTGGATGGCCGGGACTATCGTCGATGCGGCTGCTGCTCCACGGATTGCCAGTCAGAAAGATGTTTCCTTTTATATCGAAGGTGTACGAAAAGGCTTCGCGCTTGCGGGTTCCCGGAATTTCTCCGGACGCTTTGGCGTTTTTCTCGTAGATTACCTCTAGCTCATCGATTGCCGGCAGCCTCCAATCGGAATATCCGGCAAGCCGTAGGTCGCTGCAATAATCCATCGCTTTGTGCCAGTTCAGGTCTTTGCCGTTGTCCTTCGCGGCCCACATGAGTCCTGTGGAGGGATCGACCCAATACCCACGCGACTGAGTCTCCGGCACCAAGCCGGGAGTCGCTCTCGAGAACTGAGCCCTGGCGACCATGGTGGCGATGGATAGAAGAACCAAAACAGCTTTTGCCTGCCACTTCATGAGACACGCTCCCGTGAGCGAAAGTGACTTTCAGAGGGATGACGTATGGTCGAGCAATCGCCGCTTTCGCTCACTCCATTGTTTTAAGAGTTCTCGTGGCCGGATGCATCGGGGATTGTGGCACTTTTCGAAGTGTCCCATGCCGGGTGTGACCAACGCCCATCTTTCACGCGGCCGATCTTCGGCATCAGTAACTCTTTGGCCCAACCGGTGTCTAATTTGAGTAGGGAGTAGACATTGGAAGTGTTTTCGTCCGGTTTTTCCCCAGGTGCGGGATTTCTTGCCTTGATGTTGGCGGTTTTGCCGGCGGCCGCGCCAGCGCAGCCCGGGCTCGAGTCCGGAAGCTTTGAGATCGCGCAGCATGGTCACACGGTGGGCACGGCCAGTTTTCATTTCGCGGCAACTCAGGAGGGGTACGATTCGACCTCGCTGGTGAAGGTGTCCATGGAGGGCCTGGACTATGCGCTCTCGAAGACCGAGCGGCTCTCGCTGGCCAACCAACTCGAGCACGTGCAATTGAGCGCGATTGTCAACGGCGAAGCGGTGAACGTAGTAGCCGCGCCCGATGCGGCACAGATGCTCGTGAACATTTCGGCTAGCGGAAAGAGCTCGACCACGCGGCTGGCAGAGCATCCGGGCGCCGTGTTCCTGGCTGATTTCGATCCCGGCGCGCTGGAGACGCTGCTGGCGCTCGCAGCCGAGCGCAATAACCGCGATCTCTGGGCGATTCTGCCGAAAAACACAGGTTCCATTGAACCAGTGCAACTGGCGACATACGCCGATCAACAGGGAACGCTCGACGGCAAGCCGATCGTAGTGCATCATCTTGTGGCTACCATTGCCGGCGCCAATACCGACCTTTTTTCAGGGCCAGAGAACCAGCTATTGCAGGCGGAATTGCCGCAAGAGGGATTTGCGCTGGTGCGAAAGGGCTTTGTGCTGAAGCCGCCTGCCAAACCGATTGCGCCGCTAGAAGGGCTGGGCGCGCCGGCGCCGGGCGTGTGAGCGTGCATGTCTGGCCGGGCGGCGACAACTTCGCCAGAAGCAACCAATTATCAGACGAATCCGCATCCGCAAAGGCACTCTCGCGACAATGCGGATCGACGTACACTAAAGGAGCTCTCGATTGTCCGCACTCTTCCTCATGTGCCGGACTGCAATCCTAGGTCTTGTGCTCTCGACGCTGACTGCAGGCGGCGCTTATGCCGCTCAGGGCTCCGCGCCAGCTAAAGCGCACCGCAAGACCTCGGCCACAGCCAGCGCACTTCGCACGCGCCACGCGACATCGACACGCGCCCGGCGTTCCGCCGCGTTAGCGCATACACCCACGAAAAGTCAGACAAGTACTACGCGCAAACCGGCGCCTAACGAGGCGGGACGCACAACGGGACTCGCCATCCGTCGGCGCCGTGCGCAGAAACACACTGCCGGGCGTAAGGTTGCGCTTCACGGCGAGCATTCTCGATCGACGAACCAGCCGGAGAGCGCACGCTCGTTCCATTCGAAAAGTGAAACTCGCGAGGATTCGGCGATGGAGGTTGCCTCGGTTTTTCCGGTTCTACCATTGCTAGGTGCGGCGGAGGAAGAGATAGAGCGTCCGCGAGCAGTGGAGCCGGCCAAGCGAGGTGGAGAAAGCAATGCGCCGGTCGAAATCCGTAACCAGAGCGCTCGCGCCGACAGCACGCGAAACAGTGGCACACGGAACGAGAGCGGAGTCACCAACGAAGAGATGGATTCAGCAGAACGCGAAACGCTGCGCAAACCTTCGCCGACGGCAAAGAGGAATCTACCTGCGAGGGGCGAGGACGAAGCCGCGGAAACGGCGACAGATCGAACCGTGTCGCAGGAGCCTGCGGAGCCAGGTGCAGAAACGGAAGAGGCGTCGCTGCGCGTTCCGCGGAGCGCCATGCCGGCGCCGTTGCGCGGTTCCCTCGAATCCCTGGAGCGGCAGAACGCGCGCCTCGATGCCGAAGGTCTGGAGAGGATTGAGGATGAGGCGGATCTCGTCGATCGCATCGCGCATAAGTTGCTGGTGCCGATTCCGGCCTCGAGCGCGCTTGCAGTGAATGCGGAACTACCCCCAGCGCACCGCTATTGCCGGCCATGGACCGCGAGTTTTCTGGCCGATCTGGCGCAGGCGCACGAGGCGGCTTTCCATCGACCGCTTGAGGTGAGCTCGGCGGTGCGCACGGCGGAATATCAGAAGCGGCTGATGGAGAGGAACGGCAACGCGGCTCCAGCAGAGGGCGACGTTGTGAGCCCACACCTGACGGGCGCCACTATCGACATTGCCAAGGACAACCTAAGCCGGGCGGAGATCGCCTGGATGCGCCAGCGCCTGTTGGCGCTCGAAACGGCGGGCATGATCGACGTGGAAGAGGAGTTCCGGCAGACCTGTTTCCACATCACCGTGTACAAGAGCTACGTGCCGCTCGCGCCGCGCCCAGCTACGCAGGACCGGAGCGGAAGCAAGGGGTTGCGACGCCATAAAGCTGCCGAATCCCCCGGCGTAGCTGCTGTGCAAGGGCTGTGACGCGTTCGCGAACGAGCTACAGCGAAAACTCCCAAGCCAACAAGTGGAGAAGTGAAAGGGTGATTCTGGCGCCGTCCGTCGTGTCTCCGCTCGTCTTCTCGCGCTCAATAGGCGAGGAATTTGTCGTTGCCGAGGATGCGGTAGAGCGTGGAGCGGCTGATCTGGAGCTGGCGGGCAGCGCGCAGCTTGTTGCCGTGGTTGACGTCGAGTACGTATTGCACATGACGGCGGATGATGGCGTCCAGGGACAGGTTGGCGGCTTGAGCGGGGCCTTGCGGATCGAGGCCCGCTTCAAAATTTGCACCAGACCCCATGACATGGTTCAGAGGCAAATGCCCTCCGGCGGGCAAGTCGAAAAGGGGCTGGGTGAAAGGCTGCGGGTTATCGGGCAAAGCCAGATCGAGAGGCCGGATGACGCCGTTATCGGCTTCGAGCAGGGCGTTCTCAAGGACACTGAGAAGTTCGCGCACGTTGCCCGGCCACGCGTGCTGCAGAAGACGGGCAAGCGTGCCGGACCCCAGCGAGACAGGACGCTGCTGATAGCGCGTGCAAAGGCGGTCGAGCAGGTACTGGGCAAGCGGGGTGATGTCTTCGCGGCGCTGGCGCAGCGGTGGAATCCCGAAACGGATGGCGGTGAGCCGGAAAGCGAGGTCGGGGAGCAGTAGTCCCTGGCCGGCCATCTGGCGCAGCGGAGTTTGCGAAGAGGCAAGCAGAACGGCGCGGCCCGGCGGACGGTCCTGCAGGGTTTTGAGGACACCAAGGAGCAGCCCTTGTCCGGGAGGGGCGAGCAGGTCGACGCGGTCGAGATAAGTGAAACCGGCAAGTGTTGAGGGATCGGCGTCGGTGGCCAGCCACTCGCGGGCATCGCGGCGCTGGAAGCTGGTAGAGTTAAGCGGCGAGCGACTAAACAGATAGCGGGCAAGGGTGTACTTCCCGATTCCGTGCTCACCCTCGATGGCCGCAACCTGCAGATGCGGCGCTGCCATCTCCGCTTGCATCAGCAGCTTACGCCAGACTGCGCTGACGCCGACCATTTGCACGACGGCGGCAGACGAGTCTAACTCCACCAGCGTAAGGCCGGAGACTGCGGGCTGCGTTTGAAACTGGGCCGAGCTTTGCATGGATCTCAACTGCCTCGCCTCTGAGCCAGGATGATGTTCTGATCCGACACACGCTTCATCGGCGATACGGGGGAAAACATGAACAGGGAGGCTGTTGATTACGGGATAGAGGCAGGAAGTTAAGCATCGGCGGAAGGGGATGGGAGCGGTACCGAAAAGGGCCGCATGCGAAAACTACGCCAGGTTGGCCTTATATACTCAACTACATCCCGCCGCGACGATTTCAAGCGCAGCATGAAGTTTCTCTCATAATGCGAGAGCCGGCCAGCGATGTTTCCTAGCTCTCACATTATGACTTGAGGCGGGACCGAGAATGGCGCGGGAGCCCTGGAAACGAATGCTGCAAGAGAAGAACGTAAAATATCTGCCAGTTCAACTGCGGCGCCGGGGCTACCCGGTGTGGCCCGCGTTGTGGATTGCCGCGATCGCCGGTTTTGCCTTGCTGCATGCGGTCAATTTGCGCGCGGATTTCCCCAATGGCTCGCCGTGGACCTTCGACTGGGCCAAGTACACCGACGAAGGCTGGTATGGGAATGCTGCCATCCGCGCCCACCTGTTTGGTAACTGGTACATGGCAGGCGACTTCAATCCGGCGGTCGCGCTTCCGGTGTGGCCTTTTCTGGAGTGGGTGCTGTTCTTCTTCACAGGTGTGACCATCGAGGCAGCGCGGGGACTGACCGCGGCCTGCTTCTTCCTCAACCTGGGGCTTAGCTATTTGCTTTTGCGTAACCGTGGCCCGCGCTGGATGGCGCTGCTGGGCGTCACCTTGCTGGTGACCAGCCCGTTTCTTTACTGCTTCAGCCGTTTGGCGATTCTGGAGCCTTTGCAGACCGCGCTGACCCTTGCCGCGCTGAATTTGGCGGTGCGGCTTAAGAATCGACGGCATCCGGTTCAGGCGGCTGCGTGGGTCGGACTATTGTTTGCGCTCATCGTTTTGACGAAGACAACAGGCCTGTTCCTTTTGCCAGCGCTGCTTTGGGCCGTGGTAGTGCCCTTGTGGGACCAGCGAAGAGTGGCGCTACGCTGTGCATTAGCGGTGCTGGGCAGTGCCGGCGCCGTGTATGGCGCGTGGATGGCGGTCATTGCCGGGGCCGGGCTGCTCGGCGAGTACAAATACTACTTCTTTGTGAATACGTACCCCAAACCGCCGGAATTCTATTGGCCGCTGGTGGCCTTTTGGTGGTCGTTTCACGGTCTTTTGTGGGTGAATCGCGGTCTGATGGCTCTGGCAGGGTTCGTTGTGCTGGCCGCAGCGCTTGCATGGCGCGGCGCGTGGGCGCGAAAACTGTGGCGGGATCCGTTGTTTGGCGCGTCGTTGTGGGCCGTCGCGGGCTATGTCCTGTTTATGACGCTACAGAACCATCCCCAGCCGCGCTACTTCGCGGTCCCGGCGTTTTTCTGCTTCTTTGTGGTGGTGCTGGGTGCGGCGGCGCTCCTGACGCAGCCGGGCCAGTCGGGCCTATCGCACCCGTCGGGCTGGGCGCGCCGACTGGGCTGGGCCGTGGTGTGCGCGACCATTGCGGCAGCCGGCGTTAATGGCGCGCAAATCATCGGCTACGCGGCTCATCCCCAATACACCTGGGTGAATGCAGCTTCGCAACTCGCCCTCTATATAGATACGCACCCCAACGGCAAGCGACTGCTGATCGCGACCAGCGGCGATGAGATCACGCTGCTCACGCACCTGCCGAGTTTATGCGACGACTTCGGCCCCGAGGGCCTGGTGCCCAAGCTGGCCGCATATCAGCCAGGATGGTACGCGAGCTGGAACGATCTCGACCACGGCACGCTTGAAGACCTGCATACCTCCTATTCGCTCGAACAGGTGGCCACTTTTCCGGCGTTCGACAGTACTGACCGCGATCTTCTGGTGCTGTTCAAGCTGCATCCCCTGCCGAACGGAGAGATGCGCGACCCAAGCCAGCAGAATCTGCAGATGGCGCTGCCCGGCGACAAGATCGACATTCCGGTCGAGTAAAGGCAGGGAGCAAGGAGGCAAGAGGACGGCAGGTCGGAGAGACACCGTTTGCCTCAATTCTTCAGGCCTGTTCTTGTGGACTGACAGTCGAATTGGCTCCAACCTCAGCGCCCGGCGAGAATCCAGTGCTTGAGCGCCGGATAAGTCATGCCGAGTTTTTCAGCGGCCTGGCGCGGAGTGAGGAGATTCGGAGCGGTCATAACCTTAAATCCTTCCCTATATCGATACCTTAACCTCGGCGCGGGAAAGCTGCATTGAAAGCGGTACACCGGAAAAGGGCCGGTGACAGTCATCACTCGACAGCGCTGTATCTGGATGATAGCCTTCCCGTGGCGATTCCCCGTGGTGTTAGTGAGGTCGATCCGGGGCCGCATTTTTGCGGCTTCAAAACCTTAAGCTTGGAGGGTATGTGACGGTACTGGGTTGGGTGTATGTCTTTCTCGGCGTAAGTATGCTTGCGCTGCTTACGGCCGTGCTGTTGAGGAGTTTTTCAGCCATCACGCAAGGCGCGGGAGCCTTCATGAAGCGGCAGTACAGGAGGGCGTTGGCTGCCACGGTTGCGGTTTGCGGCCTGCTCGTTCCCGCATTGGCCACGGCGCAGGATCAAGCTGGCGGGGAAGCCAGTTTGAGGCTACCGGATTTGAGAACGCCTGACGTGAGTTTTTTCGGCATGAGCGGACATGCCCTGCTGAGCATCGGATTGCTCTTCTGCGCCGCCGGCCTGTTGTTCGGGCTGATTATCTATGTGCAGTTGAAAAACCTGCCGGTGCATCGCTCGATGCGCGAAATCTCCGAGCTGATCTATGAGACCTGCAAAACGTATCTGATTACGCAGGGCAAGTTCATTCTTCTGCTCTGGGTTTTCATCGCGGTCATCATCTCCATGTACTTCGGCTGGCTTGCGCCGGTGGGTAATGTTGCGGTGACGCTCCCCATCATCCTGCTGTTTTCGCTCGTCGGCATCGCGGGCAGCTACGGCGTGGCGTGGTTCGGCATCCGCGTCAACACCTTCGCGAACTCGCGGACGGCATTCGCGGGACTGCGCGGCAAGCCGTATCCATGTTTTGCCATTCCGCTCAAGGCAGGCATGAGCATCGGCATGTTGCTGATCTCGGTTGAGCTGCTGATCATGCTGTTCATTCTGCTCTTTGTGCCGCGCGAGTACGCGGGCCCCTGCTTCATCGGTTTCGCAATTGGCGAATCGCTTGGCGCCGCGGCCCTGCGTATTGCCGGCGGCATCTTCACCAAGATCGCCGACATCGGCTCGGACCTGATGAAGATCGTCTTCAAGATCAAGGAAGACGATGCGCGCAACCCGGGCGTCATTGCCGACTGCACGGGCGACAACGCAGGCGACTCGGTTGGCCCCTCGGCCGACGGCTTTGAAACCTACGGCGTTACCGGCGTGGCTCTGATTACCTTCATTCTGCTGGCGGTTCCCAGTCCCACCACGCAGGTGCAATTGCTGGTGTGGATCTTCGTGATGCGCGTGGCCATGCTGGTCTCGAGTTCCGTTGCGTACTTTCTCAATGGCGCCGTCGCCAAGGCCAAGTACGCTAACGCCGACGAAATGGACTTTGAGACGCCGCTCACCTCGCTGGTGTGGGTCACCTCCATCCTCTCCATCGGCCTGACGTTCATCGTCTCGTACCTGATGATCCCTACGCTCGGCGACGGAACGCTCTGGTGGAAACTGTCTTCTATCATTTCGTGCGGAACGCTCGCTGGCGCCATCATTCCCGAACTCGTGAAGGTCTTCACTTCCACCAAGTCGGCGCACGTGCAGGAAGTGGTCAAGTCGGCGCAGGAAGGCGGAGCGTCGCTCGGCATCCTGTCGGGATTTGTGGCCGGCAATTTTTCAGCCTACTGGCTGGGACTTAGCATGGTCGCCCTCATGAGCCTGGGCTATTTCTTCTCGACCGGCGAGTCCATGGCGGCACTGATGCTGGCTCCGGCCGTCTTCGCGTTCGGCCTCGTCGCCTTTGGTTTCCTGGGCATGGGCCCGGTCACCATCGCGGTAGACTCCTACGGCCCGGTCACCGACAATGCGCAATCCGTCTTCGAGTTGTCGCTCATCGAGAACGTGCCCGGCATCGAAGCGGAGTTGAAGAAAGACTTCAAATTCGACGTGCAGTTCGAACGCGCAAAATACCTGCTCGAAGCCAACGATGGAGCCGGCAACACTTTCAAGGCTTCGGCCAAGCCGGTGCTGATCGGTACCGCTGTGGTGGGCGCAACCACGATGATTTTCTCGATCATCATGGCCCTCACGCATGGGCTCACGGTCGGCAAAGAAAACCTCTCTCTGCTGCACGCGCCCTTCCTGCTCGGCTTGATCACTGGCGGCGCCATGATCTACTGGTTCACCGGCGCTTCCACGCAGGCCGTCACCACCGGCGCTTACCGCGCGGTCGAGTTCATCAAGGCCAACATCAAGCTCGATGGCGCGGAAAAAGCTTCGGTCGCCGACAGTAAGAAGGTGGTCGAGATCTGCACCAAGTACGCGCAGAAGGGCATGTTCAACATCTTCATGGCCGTCTTCTTCGCTACACTTGCGTTTGCGTTTATTGAGCCGTTCTTCTTTATCGGCTATCTGATCTCGATTGCGATCTTCGGCTTGTACCAGGCCATCTTCATGGCCAACGCCGGCGGCGCATGGGACAACGCGAAGAAGGTGGTCGAAGTCGACCTGAAACAAAAGGGAACGCCTCTGCACGATGCCACAGTAATCGGCGACACCGTTGGCGATCCGTTCAAAGACACCTCGTCGGTGGCTCTGAATCCGGTGATCAAGTTCACCACGTTGTTCGGATTGCTGGCTGTCGAGCTTGCCGTAACGCTCACGGCGCAGAACCCGGTGCTCGCTACCTCGCTGGCCGTAGCATTCTTCCTGGTGTCGGTGTTCTTCGTGCACAAATCGTTCTATGGCATGAGGATTGAAACCAAGCTGAGCAAATGATTTCTCTCTTGTAAGTCGACTAAAACGCCGCCCGCTGCGCATCCTGCAGCGGGCGGCGTTTTTATGGTCGCAAGTAGAGCTTCGGGCTGCGCTTCGTAGGCTCACAGTTTCACAGAAACTGTGGACATGGGAGTTTTTGCTGGTAAATGGTTTAATTTTCTGCAGCTTCCAGGCCTCACAGTTTCACAGCCCATTTTTTTGCGTTTTTATAGGGGGGCGTAGGAGCCGCCAGCTTCCAGCCTCTTGCTCCCAGCTTGCACAGGGGGTGGGGGTAGGTGGGTAGGGGAGGGGGGAGGGGGTGGGGGGTGACTAAGGTATAAACACGGAACATGGCGGACAGACTGAACCGGAGACTCATGAACTAGGGACTAAGGGACTCGGGACTAGGGACTAAGGGTTGACCTCTGATCTCTGGTTTCATTGTGCGCCTGAAGGGGGAAATTATCGGCAAAGCGGCGCGGGGGGATTTTCGGGGGTTGGGGCGGTGGGGATGGCCCGGAGCCGCTGCGAATCTTTCGTGCTGGCCACCGGGTTAAGGTCTGCATGTTTAGCGGAACGTGGATCGGATCGCTCCGATTTTGCGTGTCGGGACTAGTTATCTTATAGTTAGTAACTATTTATCTTTTCGTTAGTAACTGGCGATTGCTTACTTAGGGACAATGGCCCGTCGTAAGGCCTGCTTTAGAGATTCTTTGCTTGACGTAACCGTGATCTGCGGTATCCTCCTGCCATCCCCAGTTTATCGGGCACGCTGATTTTTGCTGTCTATCAAGGGCTACGGGCTTCCCCTCCTCCTCGTTTCCATGCACCGGGCTTGCCGTTTCGGGCTGGCCCGGCCGTGTGTCCGCTCGTGCTCTCGCACAGAACCGATCAATGGGACCTTTAAGGAGGTTCACCATGAGACAGAAAGCTCTAAGCACAGTCGTACTCATCCTTGGTTTTTCGCCCGTGCTCTGCGCCCACTCACAGTCCATAGCACCGGGCGTCGCTGCGCACCAAATTGCACACCACCTGACTTCTTCGGGCATCGCAGCTTTAAGTCTTGCGTCGAAAAAGGGTCTGCCGCCCGCATGCGTCGTCGACACGACCAACAAGACATTTAGCTATCGGTGGTATTTCCCCGTATGGGGTCCGACGTGTACCGAAGACGCAATAAAGAATTTCTTCAGTGTTGAGAGCGGTGCTACGTTTGTGAACACCGGCAGGTTCCTCTATAACCCCAACCAGACGACCGGCCAGGCATCTTCTGACTTAGTAACTGCGACCTTTCCCCTGGGTTTTCAGGCGATCGTCGAGGGCACCGCCACGACAGGAACTCCCCAGACAACGGTGAGCGCGACGAGCGGAAGTACAACAACGACGAGCAGCCAGACTGATCCAGTCGCAGCCGCAGTCGCCAAGTTAGAATCCGGCGGCGACTTCAATGTGAGATTTATGGTTCCCCTTTTGTCAAATATCACTGGCGGCTACTCGTTGCAAGGTTTTGCGTCTCCTTCAGTGGCATTTACCTTGAGTTCGGTCAATTCCACGACCTCGGGCTCAGGCAGTTCGGCTACACAATCAGCAGTTACTGAGGCCAACCAGTCGTATTTCAATATTCCTTTTGAACTCCAATGGCAGACCGCGTCGTATGACAATGTTGCGTCTATCTACTTTGACGCGAAGCCGGGTTATGAAATCGTCTCGCCTACGTTCGCAAAGACCATCGGGCTCAAGAACAACGACTTCTTTCTAGGACAGTTTTCCGCAGGGATCGAGTTTTCAAACAGCTTCCAGCTAGGGTTCCAGTATTTTTTGGGGCCGAGCCAGGTGTATACCCTCAGTTCGCCCTCTGGAACCTCGACGCCGACCACAACGCACATAGGGGGTTTGCATGTGGTCGTAACCTTTTCTCCGCCGAAGAAGTCGTCCTAGACGGATTCGATACTTATCCATCTACGAACTGACCAGTAGATCGAAGGGCCCGGGCTATGGATACGAAGCTGTGGTGCCCATCCTTGCCGTGTTGCTTGCGGCGAGGGTGGAAGACCACAAATCAGAACCCAAAGGTCTCAATCTAAAATCCAATCGCCGAGAGCTAAAACCTGTTTTCCGTCGCCCCACCGATCTTCCGCAGCCTGCTTCCAAAATGCGACTTCCCCGCATTCTGCTCGTCTCCGTTCTTGTCGCTGCCATTGCCTATCCAATCATTGTCACGGGCGGCGGCTTGCGCCTGCCGGTCTTGGGGCCGACGTCACGGGCTCCTGGCTTGAGGAAAGTCTCGACGGGTCGTAGCGGCGTTTGGCGGGACGGGTGCGATTGTGTTGGGGTTCGTGCTATCCCGGGTTTCAAAATCGAGACCCGGGGCACCCCAGATTGCGGTTGGGTGAGGTTCCCGGGTGCGGACGCCGCGATCCTCGTCGTCGGCATCCCCATTCGGCGCATTGAGCGACGTGAGCGCCAAGTCCAGCCTCCGATCTCCACAACTCGGACAGGTTTTGCGCTATTCTGCACCGGTTCTGCGTCTTGTTAGGGGGGCTTGAAAGGGCTACCCTTACATTGTGGTACGGGGATCGGGCGGGAGGCTGTTAGTTTTGCCCCCGTTTCAGTGCAAAACCAATCGCGTAAAACCGCGCCAGGCAAGGCCTTTTGCAGGTTTCCACAGGCAAAGGGCGGTGTTTAGGGGGCTGGTGCGGGAAATGCCAACAAAATACAAGATATTGTGGTTTGGTATTGACATGTACCACGGACAGCGGTATTTTTTCATCTGCGGCTGTAATCGGACTGTAACGAAGAACCGGCCCAGTGGGGCGATCAA
>JBEKPD010000121.1:0-15924 GCA_049521075.1 Occallatibacter sp. | reverse complement strand
GGTTGTACCGCTCGCCCACGCAGGGCAGTTGCTGTCCTCGGAGTGGATGAAAAGGATGTGTCACCCGCACTAGACGTGTACCTGTGATCGGAGACTGTGCATTCTTGGGCAAGTTACAAGCGTTTGGAGCGAGGCCGATTCATCTGGCCGAAGGCGGACAGCGGAACCGTCTCTGTGAGTCGAGCTCAGCTGTCGATGCTTCTGGAAGGGATTGACTGGAGAAGGCCTGAGAGGACATTCACGCCGCAGATCGCGGTCTGATTGATTCCTGTGATTCCCCTTTATTCATAAGGGTTTTGTGGATGATTTACATCCTGTTTCATGGCATACTGCGGTCATGATTCCTGCTTCCTTGCCTGACCTCGACGGGCTCGATCCTGAAGCGCTGAAGGCGCTGGTTCTTGCCAAGCACTCGGAGTCGATGGAGCAACCTAAGCAGCTTACTTCGAACACACATGAGATCGAACATCTGAAGCTGGTCATCGCGAAGTACCGGCGGATGATCTTCGGCCGCAAGAGCGAAAAGCTCACTGGAGAACTGGAACAGCTTGAGTTCCGGCTCGAAGAACTGGAGACCGCACAAGCTGCCGAAGAAGCCGCGCATGCTGCAACCGAAGCGACGCAAGTTTCCTCGACTCAGACTGGTTCGAAGCGTCGCTCTCGCCCTGTCCGCAAGCCACTTCCCGAGGATCTACCGCGTGAAGTAATCACCCATCTTCCGGCGCACAGCAACTGCCCCGATTGCGGCGGTGCGCTGCGGCAGTTCGGTGAAGATGTCTCCGAGCAACTGGAACGTATCCCGGCCACCTTCAAGGTGATCCGTCATGTGCGGCCGAAGTTTGCCTGCGCGGGTTGCCAGAGCGTCATCGAGGCGCCCGCTCCTGCCAGGCCGATCGACCGCGGACTGCCTGGTCCGGGACTGCTGGCTCATGTGCTGGTTTCCAAGTACGCCGACCATCTTCCGTTTTATCGCCAGTCTCAGATTTATGCCCGCGAAGGTGTCGATCTCGATCGTTCAACCCTGGCTGGTTGGGTGGGCGCGGCCAGCGAACTGCTGGCTCCGCTAGTTGAACAGATTCGCAAGCATGTTCTGGCAGCAACGAAGATCCACGCAGATGACACGCCTGTTCCAGTGCTTGCTCCCGGCAACGGCAAGACCAGGACAGGCAGGCTGTGGACCTATGTGCGCGATGAACGGCCGGCAGGTTATTCAACTGCTCCAGCCGTCTGGTTTGCGTACTCGGAAGATCGCAAGGGCGAACACCCCAAGCGGCACCTGAAGGATTTCAAGGGTGCGCTGCAGGCTGACGCCTACTCCGGCTTCCATCATCTCTATGGGGACGGCGCCATCTACGAAGTCGCATGCTGGGCTCACACCCACCGCAAGTTCCATGACATCCATGTGGCCCACGCATCGCCAACCATTACCGAAGCCCTCGCCCGTATCGGAGCCCTGTACGGCATCGAGGAGCAGATCCGCGGCAAGCCCGCCGACGTTCGCTGCTCGGTCCGCCAGACCCGTTCTAGGCCGCTGCTCGATGAGTTGCGCCAGTGGATGGACAATACGCTTCGCTCGCTGTCAACCAAGAGCGAGACCGCCGGCGCGATCCGCTATGCGCTCTCACACTGGCGTGCTCTGACACGTTATGTCGATGATGGGAAGCTCGAAATCGACAACAACTCGGCGGAAAGGGCGCTCCGTGCCGTGGCGATCGGACGCAAGAATTATTTATTCATGGGAGCTGACTCCGGCGGCCAACGCGCCGCATCGCTCTATAGTCTCATCGGCACAGCCAAACTCAATGGGCTCGATCCGGCCTTCTATCTGCGTACTGTCCTGGCAACGATCGCCGACCATCCGATCAACCGCATCGAAGAGCTCCTGCCCTGGAGTATCGCTGCCTTTCTCAAAACCGACGCTTCCCAAGCAGCCTGAACACTCTCAACAAGTGTCCAATTATTTTAAGTGGACACTTGTTGAACACTCTCCTCCCGTCAAGAGGGGAGCTTCGAACGCTTACGCTGCGCCTGAGCTTTGAATGCAATCAACATGAACACGGCTATGCAGCAGTACAAAATGAACGATCGATGCCCAATCCTAGCCTTCATCGAAATTTTTCCATTGCGGATCGCGGTGACGCGCGGGTCCAACGCAGAAGAGCGGTCGCTATTGCGCCACCTCTTCTGCCGAATGAGCACTGTGCTGCTACTGCAGCGTGACCAACACCTCGATCACACCGGTTCCGGAATCGAGCGGGCCCAAGGCTTTGCCGACCACCGCGCCGAGCATCTTGCCGCGGTCGGTGCCTTTCATGGCGTAGCCGGGAAGCGATGCGGTGACGAGGAGGTCTCCGGGCTTGATGGGGCCGTTCTCTGCGCTGACTTTGGTGGGAACGCGGCCTACCATGGCCATGGGAATCTCGCCGGCGCTGGCCGGGTCGCTGGCGGGCTGCAAGCGGCCGACGAAGCCGGGCTTGGTGGAATAAATGCCCGCCACCATGGTCGAATACGCTTCGCCGGATTTGAGGAACTTGCCGGGCTGATTCGGGTTGATCACCAGCAGATCGCCCGGCTCATATCTGGCGCGGTCGCTGCCTACGCCGACCGATTCGGCAAAATCTGCGCCGCAATTAGCCGGGTTGAACGCCGTGGTCTGCGTGGTTCCATCCTGAAAAGTGATGGACCCGCTGCTGCCGGCCGAGAGCTTGATGGCCCCATTTACTTCCAAAGTCGCCCCAGGTGTCGTCGTGCCGATGCCAACATTGCCGCCATTTGGGTTGAATAATAAAGGAGCAGTCAGTGCAAGGTTGTTGCTGTATACCGACTGAAGCCACATCGGGTATGCGCCGCTATTGCCTTGACCAATATCCAGGACGGTCGTCGAAGCAGCACTCACCTCGAATCGCGCTGCGCCATTGTCGGTTGTACCTGAATTGGCGGGATAGCCCGCTGTTCCTACCACATCCAATTTCAAGCCCGGAGCCGTCGTGCCAATCCCCACATTACCGTTCGACTGAGTGATGACGGAGTTCTCCACATTGGTCCCGCTTGTGAACACGGGGACCGTCCCTGCCGTGCCGCCATTTGTTGTAGTTACATTCGTCTGCGCCGTCGCGCCGGCGGCACAAAGCACAAGATAGATCCATATTCCGTTCGCGTTTCTTAGCATGACCATTAAATCCTTTCTCCTCAAAGCCTTCATTGCGTTTAACGATGAAAACGATGAGCCTCATTCCCGACTCAATATCTGCCTATTGCAAAGTAACGCCCACCTCGATCACTCCGGTGCCCTGATCCAGACTATCCAAAGCGTTGCCAATATTTCTCTGTAGTAAATTAAATGAGGATGTAGATGGATTATATTGAAATTGATACCCTACTGCCGTAGTAACTCCCCAATGTATAGTGTACGTTCCCTTCAAATTCCAAACTTGCAATGGTAGAGTTATCTATCGAGTCCACGTTGACATTCCCGTCCACATCTAATGCTTGCTGCGGACTTGGCGTCCCGATGCCCACGCTGCCGGAAGCTTTGATAACCATCCCGGTCATGATGTTGGTATTCTTAGTGATGAGGAATAAGTCCTGCCCTGTAGATGAATCCAAAGCTCCAAGAGTCATGGCATATGGTGATTGCCCCCAGCCACTATAGAAACTATTCGACATCAAAAAGTCAGATGCACCACCAGAGCCAAAACCCAATTGCAGTCCATATCCACCAGATCCACTCTGAACATCCAGTTTTGCTCCCGTGCTCGTCGTACCGATCCCCACATTGCCGTTCGACTGAGTGATGACGGAGTTCTCCACATTCGTCCCGCTTGTGAACACGGGAAAAGTCCCTGCCGTGCCTCCATTTGTTGTAGTCACATTCGTCTGCGCCACCGCGCTGGCTGCCATTATGACCAAAGCCGTCCATCCCACAAGTACGCGCTTGCTCATCGCCCCATCCTTTCTGTAGACAGTTAGTTCGCTCTTGCTTAGACCACACATGGATCCCCCCACGCCGCATCTCCTCGTGAGAAGACGTGAGACACGACATCACCATTTCCGCCGACAACGCAAGTTGTCGGCAGAAGGCGGCTCATTTTCAACGCAGAGAAAGTGTTGCAGTGTGGAATAAGACTGATACTGATTCTGGCCGTGAGTATGCCCGATCGCGCCACCGTGTCAAGGTTACGTTCTGTTGAAAAATCACCACTTAAGCCGATTGCGCGGGAGGGCGACATTAGCTTTGAAGAAAACGAGATCGTTTCGAGTTTGCTAGCCGCGGAGAACCAAAGACAGCTCTTCGAGCCGTCTGGCTGTCCAGATCGACACCGCGTGTCCGCAGCCGGCACAGTTCGCGGTTTCGCAGGCCGGCATAGGCGAGCGTTGCAATCATCGCGCGCTCACGTAAACTGCGCGCGACCGGAATCAGCAGAGCGATCTCCGTCTCGGAGAGGTGACGCTCACTTAGTGGCAGGGCTTCTGCTGGCGGCCGAACTTGATGCGAGCACCCAACAAAGGCGCAATATGCTTCGAGAGCGGTCGACATGTTAACGATGTTGGAGTGCGACGCTCCCGACTTATGCATCCGTTCCATGCACTATTCGATGACTCTGGGCCTGGAGTGGAGTCCAACTAGGTGGTCCACCGGCGGATCGCGGAGGCGTAGTTGTTGACGGTGGATCTCGCACAGGCCGCGCCGGGTGTGCAGAGGCTGGGCAAAGTGAGAGAGAGTGGATTCGATAGAATGGCGGGCAGCCTCCTTCGCAGGCACTTTGGTTCGGAACGCCGCTGGCGTTGGCGCACAACAGCGCGGCGGTGGCGGGTTGAGTTGCATTGGGGCGCATTGGGAGAAGCAACCTGTTACAAGAGCATGTTCGCGCTCGGCGCAACCGTGGAATCTAAACCAATCTCTGATCCATACTGGAGGTGCTCTGGCGCTGTTCCTGCCATTTCAGTATGCTTCGATCAAACCTGCACGAGTCGATTCCCCTTGAGACCGTGCGCGTTGTGTGCGCCGCGCTAGATGAAACAACTGTCATGTAAAGCTCAGAGAGCAATTCGGAACTATGTTCGACGACCTGGCATTCGTGGCGCTGTTTCCTACGCGAGGACAGCCCGCCGCTACGCCGTGGAGGCTGGCGTTCGTGACGATCCTGCAGTTTGCTGAGGGGTTGTCAGACAGAGAGGCCACCGATGCAGTGCGCGCGCATCGACTGGAAGTATCTCCTGGGCCTTGAACTCACCGATCCCGGCTTCGACTATTCCATCCTGTCCCGGTTCCGGGACCGATTGGTCAAAGGCCATGCTGAGATGCTGTTGTTACAGACGATGTTGGAAAAGTGCCGGGATCAGGAAGTGATCCGCAAACGCAGCGACATGCGCACCGACGCCACGCACGTGGTTGCATGGGTTCGCAATATGAATCGATTCGAAGTGACCGGCGAAACTCTGCGAGCAGCCCTAAACGTGCTGGCAACCGTCAATCCCGGATGGCTCGCGGCCAACGTAGGAGCTGCGTGGTATTTAAAGTATGCGAGACGGTTCGAATCGGACCGAAAGATGCGCTCCGAAGAGGAGATCATTGCGGAGGCAGAGGGAATTGGCCGCGATGGCGCCGCCTTGCTTGAAAGACTCTGGCTCCACGCGTCTCCGCAGTATCTTCGCAAGCTGCCCGCTATGGAAACCTTGCGCAGGTGTTGGTTGGCGGAATTTTGGACTGATAATGGCACGCTACGCTGGCGGCGCGCCGGCAATCTTCCACCCTCGTCAGCAAGAGTCGATTCCCCTTACGATCTGGAGGCTCATTACGGCGTCAAGCGTACGACGGAATGGATCGGCTACAAGGTGCATCTCACGGAGACTTGTGCGGCTGAGACGCCACATCTAATTACAAATGTCGATACGACTGCCGCATATGTGTCCGACGCAGGCCACGCTGCGGTCGGACACGACCAACTGGCAGAGCTGGACTTCCTTCCTGGCCGGCAGTTCGTTGACGGCTCCTATGTTGGCAGCCAGATCGCACTTGAGTGCAGGAAAAAGCATGGCATTGAGCTGGTCGGACCCGTGAAACAGAACCACCACTACGTGCAGATCAAGAGTGGCTACGATCTAACCGCGTTCAAAATCGATTGGGATCGGCAAACCGTGATTTGCCCTCAGGGCAAAACAAGCATCGGATGGTGGTCCCACACGAGTCATACTGGCCGATTGACATTTCACACCAAGTTCTCGCGAGGAGATTGCGCGGCCTGCAGCGCCGGCAAGGTATGCACAAAAAACGCGGCGCGGAACCCACGGAAGTTAGGCCTTCTTCCTCGGGAAGAACATGAATGGCTGGTAGCCGGTAGAACTGAACAACAGACCCCGCAATGGAAACAACTGTACAACAAGCGAGCGGGAATCGAAGGTACCTTCTCACAAGGAGTGCGGTCCGTGGGACTGCGGAGGTCACGGTATCGAGGATTGTCCAAAACCCATCTCCAGAATGTCGCAATTGCGTGCGCGATCAACTTGCAACGATTGACGGACTACTGGACGGACGTTGCACCCGCTCAGACACGCACCACTGCATTTGCACGTCTGGGACAGTGTGCAATGTGACCGAATTCGCCAACGGTATCCCTACTGGTCGAAAACGGTCAAGCTCAAATACAGCACCATCAATGCCGATGCCGACAAGTTGACCACGAGCGGCGTGTGGCGCGAGCCCTTCAGGCATCGTCGCTGTCTGGTGCCTGCCGATTTATTCCTGGAGTGGGCGGTCGTTGATAACGAGAAGCAGGCCCGTGCCTTCAGACTCAAAGACGATAGCCCGTTTGCCTTCGCGGGAATATGGGACCACTGGAAAGACAAGGAAACCGGAGATGTGCTTGAATCCTTCGCCATCGTAACTGCCGATCCGAGCGAATGGATGGTATGAGTTAAGTGGAATGCTTAACTCAACCAGTTCTGGGTAATGATTGTTTAACCTCACAGAATGAGAATGATGGAGGTTTCGGGGAAGAGCGCCGCCGCGCGGCGGCGCTCTTCCCCGAAAAGCTGTGGGGGGACAGAATGGGATCTCTGGCCATCAGTTTTGCGAAGTACCCGTTTGTACGCGAGCACCAACGTGCGCTTGAGTGGCTGGTCATGCGTGCGCAGTTTGGCTTGGCGATCAACACAATCGACGCCTACGCCCGAGCACTCAGCTCCTACTTTTCCTTCTCCGAGAAGGAAAGCATCACGCCCGAGCTGTCGAGCCGTGCCGACGTTGCCAAGTGGATCAACGAGGAACGGGAACGCGGGATAGCCAATGCTACGCTCATTCTTCGACTCACAGCATTGCGCCTCTTTTTCGACTATCTGGTTGAAGAAAACGAGCGGCCGAACAACCCTGTTTTCCGCGGGGGTGCAATGCGCGCTTATGGATCGGTTGTGTTCCGTTCCCCCGGCCCCATTCGCCGACTGCGTAAACTCCCGTGGATTCCAACCGACGAGGAATGGCAGCGAATCCTCGATGTCACAGCGGCAGACTCTTTACGCGATCGGACCATGCTGGCCCTTGCGTATGACGGTGCCTTGCGCCGTGAAGAACTCTGCTCTGCGGAAGTGCCTGACCTGGACTTTTCTAGGCGGTTGCTAACCATCCGCGCTGAAACTACCAAGACAAAGTGCGGAAGAGTTGTGCCTTATTCGCCCGCGACCTCTGCATTGCTCTGCCGATACCTGAATCACCGGCGGTCGATGCGTGTGGAGCCCGACGCTCTGTTTTTGTCGGAATCGTCGCGGAATAGAGCTGTTCCTATCACACCTTACACCTGGACGAAGGTTGTCGAAGGCATCGCCGAACGCAGCGAATTACCCAAACTGACGACGCACACTATCCGGCATCTCCGTCTGACCGACCTTGCGCGCGTTGGACTCGACATTCATGAGATTGCCACTATTGCCGGCCATCGTGTCCTTCAATCGACCCACATCTATATCCATCTGAGTGCCCGCGATCTAATGCAGGCCGTGGAAAGAAGCATGACGACGCTCTGCCGTCATTGGAGCGATCCGGCATGAAATCCAAGGTGCGGATTGAACCTCCGCTTCGCCTCGACTTCAGACAATACGACCGGCGCACATCGTTTGACCACGCAGAGCGCGCGCGTATAGCCGGTGTAGCCTCGAACGGCGACACGTTGCATATCAGGCTCAACGACCCATTGTTAAGATTGCTGAAGCCGCTGAAAGATTGTCTCAAGCTGACAGGCGCACAGGAATCACAGCACTCGTTTCTCCGCGAGGTTGTTGTGGAGATGAACCAGCGTCAAACGGCATTCTGGGCGTGGGAAGAAGATGCGTGGGTAGCTGTCTACAACCGTTGCATCAGCACTTCGACAGCGAATACGTTGCAGCACATCATGGCGATGGCGGCGATTCTCTGTGACATCGACCTTGCCGACCTGCGGAATCGTGACCGCAAAATCCTGCGGCGTTACGCGCTTTCTGTGAAGGTGTTTGGGCGGGAACTTGTCGATGAATCTCTCCACCTAGTGATGAACGAACTGAAGCGCATGGGATATTCCGGGTACTTCCACCAAGAGGTTCGCTTCACTTTATGCGAACTGTTTCTATTCAACAGAACTCCGTATGCGCGGAATCTCACGGCCGAGTGTCTGGAAACATTACGGACGCGGCCCGTGCCCGACTGCCTAAAACAAGCAACCTACATGATCTCCCATGCCTTGGTGAGTCTGGGAGTGATGTCCACCCCTCTAAGCCCGTATGCAAAGAAACCGCGGAAGAGACTGTTGGACGAGTATCATTCGCTGAGTGACGAATGGTTCTCATGGTGCAAGCGTTGGTTTGAGACCTCCACACTTCGTCTGTCCACTCGGCGCAGCCATTTTTATCGCCTGCTAGTTGCCGGGCGCTGGCTTCACGCGAAGCATCCGTCCGTCCGTCGCCCAGATCAATGGAGCCGTCAGTTGGCGGCCGAATACATAGCGACTATCAGCCAGATGAAAGCGGGACAGTTTATCGACGACCCACGCCAGTCCTTCATAAATCGCCCTCTCTCGGCGTCGTCCAAGGTTTCACATATCCAGGCATTGCGAGGTTTCTTTTCAGATCTGATGACCTGGGAGTGGATGACACCTCGGTTTGATCCCCGACGCACCTTTCAGTGTCCTCGTGCAATCTCAGCTCTGCGAGCGCCTAAACCGCGCATCATTGCCGAAGACATCTGGGCAAAGCTGTTATGGGCGGGGCTGAATTTGACCTATGAGGATATGCCCCAGCCCAAGGATCAGAAAACCAAGCGCCACCCGTTGGAGCTGTTTCGCGCCCTTTCCCTGGTCTGGTTGTTCGCGGGATTGAGAAGCGACGAAATCCGCCGCTTGAGAGTCGGCTGTGTCCGATGGAATTTCGCCAAGCAGAGCAAGCCTGAAGAGCAGAGTGTATGCCTGCTCGAAGTCCCAGCAAACAAAACAGGCGGCCCATACACCAAACCTGTCCATCGCGCGGTAGGAGAAGGCATCGAGGAATGGCAAAAAATCAGACCCGTGACAAAAGCGATCTCCGATGAAAAGACGGGCGAGCTTGCCGACCTGTTGTTCGTGAATCGCGGGCGTCCTCTCGGAAGGTACATTGTCAACCACACAGTTATTCCGGCTCTCTGCCGGAAGGCCGGTGTGCCTGAACAGGATGCACGAGGCTCAATTACGAGTCATAGAGCACGGTCCACGATAGCCACTCAACTCTACAACGCCAAACAGCCGCTGTCGCTCTTCGCACTGAAAGAATGGCTCGGGCATCGGCGGCTCGAATCGATGCAGTGGTACGCCAAGGTGACGCCGGACAAACTAACAGAGGCATATCTTGATGCCCGCTACTTTGAGCGCAACGTCGCGGTCGTCCAGGTTCTACTGGATCGGGCGGCGATTGAGGGCGGCGCCGCGGCGAAGGGCGAGACCTACAAGTACATTCATCTTGGACACGGCTATTGCGCGAATCCATATTGGGCACAGTGCGTCCATCGTATGGCCTGTCAGCGTTGCGAGTTCTATATGCCAGGTGATTCGGCAAAGGTTCAGGCGCTTGAGGCGAATGCTCACAACCTGAAATTCTTGGAACAGATCCCGGTGACCGAGACAGAGCGCCAGGCCCTTGAAGGGGATCGAAAAGCCCTGCAGAAACTGATTGGGCCAGCAACGCTACAAACCGAACGCCCATGAGCATGTTCTGCGGCTTCTCGGTGAGCTTATGGCGATTATGCACCACTTGACCTGACGGAGTTGTCCGACTATTCGGGGATTCGCATAGATTCGTTTCCCTGCGGCCTATGATTGTTCGCCGTCTCGAATTGGGCATTCCTTGCAAAACCTTGGATAACATCCGCCACCTCTGGGATTTTGGGACCAGGAGGTTGAGCCGTCCATGTACCGAAGCTGTATAAAGCGGCTCATCCTGGCGGGAGTATCGATGGGATTGCCCGCCTCGGCGCAACCGACTTGCACCGCTGGAATTCGTGTCGAAGGCACGATCACCGACCCCACCGGCGCCATGATCCCCGGGGCGCAGGTACATGCTGCAAGCGGGGAAAAGACGACATCGGACGCGACAGGAAACTACACCCTGCCGTGCGTTTCAGGAAGCTCTGCCACGATTGTCGCTCAGGCTCAGGGCTTTGCAACTGGCACAGCGCAAGCCCGCGGCCATTTTGGAGAAACGGTCCATATAAATGTGCAATTGAAGATCGCATCGACACAGACGAACGTACAAGTAAGCACCGACGACTCTGGGCTAGACAGTGATAGCGGCGGTGACACAACGACCCTGAACACGAAGGCTGTGCAGGGGCTTGCCGATGACCCTGATGATTTTCTGCGCGAACTTCAGGTGCTGGCTGCAGACGTCGGCGGCGATCCAACTCAGGCGATCATTATGGTAGATGGTTTTCAGAACCCGAGCGCTCTCCCGCCTAAGAGTTCGATCGCATCGATTCGCATCAATCCTGATCTATTCTCGGCCAGATATCGGCGGCCTCCTTTTTCCGGTGGGGTCATCGAAATTACAACAAAGCCGGGGGCCGACGCATTCCACGGTGCAGCCTTCTTCACGGATAGCGATGGCATCTTCAATGCCACTGACCCGTTTTCCGTTATCGCCACACCTGCCAGCAAGCAGCGATACGGCTTCGAACTGAGTGGCCCGATCCTCTCGAAGAAAAGCGGCTTTGCGCTGGCACTCGAAAAACGCGACATCGACGAATTCAATGTGGTGAATGCAGTCACGCTCGACAGAAACGGCGGCCTGGGGCCGAATGGAAACGGCGTTCCGGACCAGCAGACGGTTTCGGCTCCACAGCAGCTCTGGATTGCGTCGTCTCGTGAAGACTGGCAGTTAAACCCGAATAACATAGCCGGCCTCTCGTTCTCCGCGAATGTCAACAATGAAGGCAATCAAGGCGTTGGTGGCCTCACACTCGCCGATGCCGGGCATGCGAGCTTAGTCAGCGAATACGACCTGCGCTTCCACAACACACAGACGATCGGTCCGAATATCCTGCACGAATCCCGCATCGGATATAGCTGGAAACGAACAGAGCAAACACCGCTGTCGAATGCTCCTTCCGTGCAGGTTGCCGGATACTTCCTAGGCGGAGGCGCAACCAGCCAAAACCTGAACGACCGCGAACGTGATCTCGAAGTTGACGACGAAATGACCGCGGTTCATGGGAAAAACACGGTCGCGTTTGGCGCACAGTCACTCGGTATCTTTGTACATGACTACGACCCAGAGACATTCAACGGTGCATACGTTTTTGGCGGTGGGAGCGCTCCTGTGCTCGATGCGAACAACAATCCAACCGGCCAGACAACGACCGTCAGCGCCCTTCAGCAATATCGACGCGCTCTGCTTAGTCTCCCCGGAGGGTCGCCGACAACCTATCAGGTCACCACGGGAACGCCGGTGGTTCCATTGACGATGTGGCTAGTCGGTCTATGGGCGGATGATGCCTTCAAACTCACTGGGCAGTTGTCTCTCACTACTGGATTTCGCTATCAGCTACAGACAATGCCTGGAATCTTTGCCAACTTCAACCCGAGAATGGGTCTTGCTTGGTCGCCCGGCAGAAAGCAAACGTGGGCATTTCACGCCCGCGCAGGATTCTTCAACGGCGCTTTTGATCAAAGCTACGTAATGGACGTTCATCGGCTGAATGGAATCTTGCAGCGGACAACCACCGTGTATTCACCCGGGTTTAGCGATCCCCTTACGCCGGTTCCGGGGTCCGTTCAGGTAGCTACGACCAACCTGTTTGCGCCACGGCCGGTTCAAGACATGACATTCAGGATCCTCGTCAACGCTGAACATGACTTCGCTCATCACTGGCGTGCCAGGGGCAACTTTTACTGGGCCTCGTACTGGAGCCTCGTCCGCACGGTGAACATCAACGCTCCGCTTGTCGCCAGCAGTGTCGGTGTTGCTCCAGATCCCACGGCGGCTCTGCTTGCACCGCGTCCGATTGCCCCGGACGAGAACTTGATTGAGTATCAAAATTCCGGCCATGGCGCAGGCTATGTGGATTCGTTCAGCCTCGATCAGCACAGTCACAAGCGGTTTGGTCTCTCCGCGAGATACACGCACATGAATCTAAAGTCCGATGTGCTGAGTAATTTGACTCCACAGTCGAGTTATTCCAACAAAGGTGAGTCTGCGCGAATTAATTGGGACAGTAAAAACAACTTCACTCTTTTTGGAAACCTCAACCTTCCTTACAAAATTGAAGCGACAACCCAATTTGATATGTTCGGCGGGCTTCCATATGACATCTCTACGGGCACAGACAACAATGGCGACGGAAATTTCACGGATCGCCCAGCGTACGCGTCGGCGCCGGGTCCTGGCGTCTATAGCACGCGCTTCGGTCTGCTGACAACGAACACAGTCAACGGGAACGTTCCGGCCAATCTTGGAACTATGCTGGGCCTGGTTCACCTCGATATGAATCTGAGCCGGGTTTTCCCGCTGCCTCTGAATGGCAAGGATCATCCACGCAAGCTAACCTTCAATGCGCGTAGCTCGAACCTGCTGAACCATACCAATGTCACTGCCGTAAATACAGTTTTGTCTTCTTCAGCGATAGGTCAGCCTCTTGCTGCTGAGGCAGCGCGGCGTGTTGAATTGGGAGTACGCTTTGAGTTCTGAATACACTAAGCGCAAAGCGAGACTAAAATCTCACCATGGTCGGAAAGGAACTGCGATGAGTGAAGGAGTGGCCAACGCAAGAATCCTTCCAATACGGCCAGGTGTCGGATTCGCCGCGGTCTCACTGATTGGCGGAATTCTGGCGGTTTGGTGCGCAAGAGAGTGCGAGGGCAATCTGGCGGTTCACCATATGCAAGCCCCCGTCGCTCCTTCTCTCCTCTATGGCTGTGTGTACTGGACATGGTGGATTGTCGTGACGTTGGTTCTGTGGACCCTAGCGGACCGATGGGCCGCCGCGTTCAAGCCTTCAGCACGGACAGTCATGGCTCATCTTGGGGCGTCGTATGTCCTTGCCACCGCGCATTTAGCACTCATTCAGCACACTATCTGGTTCGCCTCGCGGTTTTGGCCTGCATGGGGCCGTCGATATGCCACGCTCTGGGTGGAGAACTCGGAACGCTTCGGCGTGGAACTTATCATTTACGGATTTATTGTCGGTGTATGTGCATTCCTCCACTCTCGCATGCAGACACAGCAAGCCTTGGTTCAAAAGCTGGAGGTAGAGCGCCAGCTCACCCACGCCCAGCTAACGGCACTCCAGATGCAGATGGAGCCTCACTTTCTGTTCAATACGCTGAACGCGATTACGAGCCTGATGGTGCAAGGCAGGAACAAGGAAGCAATCAGGACAATGACGCACCTCAGCAACATCTTGCGAGCAACACTCCAGCGCAAAGCCCCTGAGAAGGTACCGTTTGCCGAGGAACTGCGCATCATTGAAAACTACCTTGCCATTCAGCAGGTTCGATTCGCGGGCCGATTGGAAGTGAAGATTCATGCGACTCCCGAGGCACTGGACGGGCTTGTTCCTTGCTTCCTTCTGCAGCCGATTGTGGAGAATGCTATTCAGCATGGGATCGCTCCTCTGGAAGAAGGTGGTCTCATAGAAACCAACGTCAAACGAGTGGGAGACAAGCTCTGGATGGAGGTAAAAGACAATGGCCGCGGCCCGACTGATTCGAATACAAAGGGACATGGCATAGGCATGCAGAACATCAGGGAGCGCCTGGCGTATTTCTATCCTGACGCATACCATTTTGACGCCGTGGCTCCCCTGGGCGGCGGATATGAGGTCACAATTCAAATTCCTTATGAGCGGGCGATAGCATGATGCTGCGAAGCGTGATTGTCGATGATGAGCCGCTGGCTCGTGACCTGCTCGGTCTGCTTCTGGCCGATCACGCGGATATTCAGGTTGTTGCCAAGTGTCTCAACGGAAGGGAGGCGATCTCTTACATTCAATCAAAGCCGGTAGACCTGCTGTTCCTCGATGTACAGATGCCTAAGATTGACGGCTTTGACGTTGTGGAGCAGGTCGGCTTAGAGCATCTTCCGCCTACGGTCTTCGTGACGGCTTATCAAAAATATGCAGTCCGAGCGTTCGATATTCATGCCGTGGACTACCTTACAAAGCCGGTTGATGCAGAGAGGCTTGCAAGAGCGCTTGAGCGTGTCCGGGAGAAGCTTGCGGCCAAGGCTGCTCTTCTGACACACGAGCAATTTGCTGCAGTGATTAATGGGCTCAGATCGGGCGAAGAGGCAAAATCCTACGTAGCGCGGTTCCTGGTGAAGGATGGTGAGAAGGAAATACTTCTTCCTGTGGAGAAGATCGATTGGGTGGAGGCCGCCGAGTACTATTGCTGCCTACATTCCAGCGGGCGCAGTTACATGTTGCGTGAAACCATCTCTGACCTGAGCGATAGAATGGACCCCAGGCGGTTCGTTCGCATTCATCGATCCGCCGTTGTAAACCTTGACCGAATTGGGGAGATCTATCGTGAAGGTACGGCGCAAGGTTCCGTTCGCTTAGTTGATGGCCAGGTTCTCAAAATGAGCAAAGCAGGCCGGGAAAGACTCTTGGAACTCGGACGGATCTAGGCACAGACTCTTAGCTCTGGCTGTTCAGGCTGGCGTCGAAATTCTTGACGGCGAAAACGGCGCAATTGGCGGTTTCAGTGGGAAGTTACTCGTTAACGGCACGCTTGGCCATCCAGAAACAGCGACAAGCTGTGGCATATACATTTCGCCATTTGGTGTGGCGGCCCTAACGGTCTACGCAAGCTCTGACGCTCGTCTCTCCGCTACGCTCCGAGACGAGCGTCAGAATCACCTATTCCCGGTGTCGGAGGTTGACTTCGACAGAAAAACGTCGTCGGTCTCTCATTGTGTTTGACATCGAGTTCTAATTCCACATAACGAAATACCACGACCGAATGGGCGTTATTGTTGAACCGAAGAATTACCAGCGGTGGCTAGAGCCGGGAGAGGTGCACAGCCTGCCCTTCGATCTGCTCAGGCCCTATCCCGAAGAGGACATGAAATCCTGGCGCGTGAGCGACAAGGTGGGCAATACACGCAACAACTGGGCGGAGCTGATTGAGCCGATTCCGGAAGACCAACCCAAGCGCGAAAGGCCATCCAGGCGCGCCAAGCAAAAGAAAGATCCGCCATCGCAAGGATTGTTCGACTCATATCTTGGGTTGATCCGAATGGATTCACCTAGAATTAAGAAGAATGCCCCGGAAAACAATCGTACGTCTCCTCCTTCTTGCCCTGATCGTTACCGCGCTGTCTGGCGTCAACCACTCTTTCCGGTCAACGACAACCATAATTCCCGATGGTTGTTGGAACTTGCTTCTCTCCTTTTCTTGCTGAGATAGCGTTGTTGCCGGCAGGGCCGGAGCGTAGCCC
>JBEKPD010000120.1:0-17799 GCA_049521075.1 Occallatibacter sp. | reverse complement strand
CCAAGCGTACTTTGGTCAATGGCGGACCATGGCGGATCCTGAATCGGCTGAAAAGCTTATCCAGAGAATGCTAGAACAAGGTCGCATTCCGAGAAAGAGCAGAGTGCTTGAGGTTTGGCGCCGCTCTCTGTATCTCTTCTCGGCGGAAGCTTCAAAGCGTATCGGGCAGGTAGTGATTCGTGACCGAAGAGCCGTCAAGCATGTTTGTGCTGACTTTTTTATCGATGGTTCAGCTCCCGTTGCGATGGATGCACACGAGCAAGCGACCTCTCAGGCCGTGGGAGAGCTGATTCAAAGGGATGTGCGGATAGGTCAAGAGAGTGCGTTGAAAGAACTACAGTGGATTTCCTCGACCTTACTGACTAAGGCCCTGAGCGGCGATGCCTATCGACTCGCTATGGGCAAGCTCATTGTGAGCCGTCTTGCAGAGAGCTTGCCCCTTTTTCAATCGGCGATCGTTGACCTTGTTCATGCAGACGAGCGAATGGGTGATCCACGATTGGCACATTGCGCACCGAACTGGCGGAGCGTCTCGAAAGAGGCGAAGGAAAGGTTTTTGGCATGGCTTGCGAAGGAAACGCTTCAGTTCTTCTTTGAAACTCTCGTTCCGCGAAATGACGAGAACAGACGTAGAGCAAACTTCTGGCTTGAATACGCGAAGCAACATGGCAAGATAAAGGATTTCCAGGTGGCCGTGTCAGATGAGGACAGACCCAAAGTCTTGGCTAGTCGCACAAAGACAATACCTTCTTACTCACGAGTTACGATGGGGAAGACAAGCGCGTTCCTCATGGTCTTTGAAGGATATGGAACTGAGTATGTCGTGATCGAATTCAGTGAGACTGGCAACGCTGCTTATATCTATTCAAGAAAAGCGTTCGAATCGGGAGGAGTGAAACTTCGGTCGCAGACCTTCAATCTCAGAGACGATCTCAAGAGGATGGACGACGCGCATGAACGCATACTCCACCTTACGGAGACTCGCCAGCGCTGGGAGGTAAAGGCTAAGAGAATGCTCTCCGAGCTGGGGATTCGCCCATGAACTTTGTTCTGCACGAATTTGGGAAGACTATACAGATTGTCGCGAGGTTGAATGGCCTATCGGTAGCGAGTGCAGTTCCAATTAATTGGAGCCAACCGGAGACATGGCCGCCCGACGCGCGCGACTTAAGCGCCGGTCGGCGGACCGCGTTCGAAGTCGCCTCCTTGCTGGAAATGGGCCTCGCCAACATTGCTAATGACGGGGTTTCGATCCCGTACGACAGCTTTCCTGAAGTAGAAGCAGAAGAATTCCGGATCACGACCGCCTTCACCAATCCGAGTCCTTTCCTTTTAAAGATTGATCGCTCAAGCGATGTCGGCCGTCCAGACTTCAAATACCGATACCAGTACCTGCTAGGCGCTACCCAAGTTCCGTTAGAACGGGTTGGCTTTTATGTCAGAAGGAGCGCTACTCGCGAGATCTTTCGACTAGATGAGCGAATGTACGCGCTTGTTGAAGCGATGGATAAGTTCAATTGTCTACCACCGGAAGAGAAAGGGCCGCAAAGGAGCTGGCTGGATTTCGCCAACATAAAGCGCTGGTCGCGAGAAGTAGATGCCCAACTAGATGCAACTCTAATGAAGAACGATGTCGTCCTCCCTTCCTCGATAGGCCTGGATCTATATGAAGAGGGAGACGGGGCGCTCAGTTTTGTTCCGACTTGCCCGGAGTTGGATAAAGAAGATTTCCGCACGGTCTTTGATCGAAATAGTGCAGTCGAAGGATTCTATTCATTGGATCAGCCTGGAATGGGCCGGCTTCGAATTGTACTGAATGAGAAGCAACAACAAGTATTGCGAAGGATGAAGACCGTCCAACGTGTCGTCGGAGATGCTAAGCAACGGCTGAGAGAAGACCCGCGCCCAGTTTTCGACGGGATTGTGGGGGACGTAGATCTACCTTATGGAGAAAGAGTCACTGGAATAGGCACTTTCGAGTTTGTGCCGGTTCCAAAAGTGAATACAGAGGAAGGGTCAATGTCCGGTCTGTTTGGTGACGGATCATCCGGGCGCGCAGGGGAAACTGAAGGGACAAGTGCCAAACAACTCGATGAGGAAAGTTCGACGAAGAAGACCCTGCTTATCGAAACGCACGATCAATTCGTGCGGCAGGACTTTCTGCGGAGATCTGAGCTAGCGCGACGCGAGGTGGCCGCGCAATCGTTTGAACGTCCGGCTGCTCTTCGCAACGACTTCGACCTAAAGCATCATCAGCAGCAAGGAGTCCAATGGCTTCAAACCTGCACACGAATCGAGGACCGCAGGGGTGTTCTGCTGGCTGACGATATGGGCGTCGGTAAGACTCTCCAGATTCTTTCATTCTTGGCCTGGTGCATCGAATCTGGTCGGTTTCCTGACCTTTCTAGGTCGAAGCCTCCCTTTCGCCCGATTTTGATCGTTGCACCTCTGATTCTCCTTGAGACGGAAACGTGGGAAAAGGAGATGAAGAAATTCTTTGCGGACCAGGGAGCCGTCTTTGGCAACGTCCTCCCTTTGTATGGCCCGGAACTGCAAGGCTATCGCCGCAAAGATGCCGAGGGGCGAGAGAACATTGTCGCTAAGCCAATCCTCAATCTCGAACGAATTCAACGTAATCAGGTTGTAATTACGAATTATGAAGCCGTTCGCGACTACGAGTTCAGCTTCGCGTACTGTCAAAATGGAAAGTCGCTCTGGTCAGTTGTGGTGACGGACGAGGCGCACGAGTTCAAGACCCCTAATTCGAAAATATCTCATGCAATGAAAGCACTTCAGCCCGACTTCCGCATTGCCTGTACTGGTACTCCAGTCGAGAACCGACTTCTTGACATGTGGAACATTATCGACACTGTGCAGCCAGGGCTATTGGGTTCGGCCAAGCAGTTTTCTCAAGCATACGAGCAAGAAGAAAGCAACACCTATACGAGCCTTAAGGCCCGTCTTCTTTATCAAAAGCCGAATGCATTCCTGTTACGGCGTAGCAAGGCTGAAGTCTTGGAACTGCCCATGAAACACGAACACAAACTCAAGTGTGCTATGTCGGAATCCGAAGTCGGTAAGCATATGGCTTTAGTAGACGGCTTGAGTGGCATGAGGGCGACCAAGGGCAAACTGGAGTTGTTGCATAAGTTCGCCAGACTCTATCAACACCCGCGGCTTCTCGATGGGGACGGTGATGATTGTTCCATTGCGGAATTGAAAGCTCAGTCATCAAAACTCCGCGAGGTTCTATCGCTTCTGCACAGGATTCGATTGACGGGTGAGAAGGTCATTGTATTTGCGCGGCATAAAGACATGCAGCGCCTATTGGCCAGGGTTCTCAGTAGTGAATTTGGAAAACCAGTAAGGATTGTGAACGGCGACACCCCAAGGGCTACCTCTCTCCGCAAAAGCGGATTTGAAACGAGGAGCGGGATTCTCAATAAATTTCGTGAGGCACCTGGATTCGACGTGCTGATCCTCTCGCCCTTTGTAGCTGGTGTGGGATTAACGATTGTCGAAGCGTGCCACGTGATCCACTACGGTCGTTGGTGGAACCCCGCAGTCGAGGCTCAAGCGACCGATCGCGCATACCGACTTGGCCAACAGAGAGAAGTTCATGTGTATTTGCCGATTTTGGAAGACAAGTCGGGAAGAGTCGCGCGGACATTTGATCAGCTCCTCGATGAATTGATGGAGGGCAAGAAAGGAATTGCCAAAGATGCCTTGGAGAAAGATGACTTCTTACGGCCGCAGGAGAGTGAAGATGAATCCGGATTGCGGGTATTCAGCGGCCTTCAAGATTCAGTGACGAATACGACGTCGTAAGGAAGTTTAGTCAAAACCAGCGCAAAAGCCATTTTTAATTCTCTCAGGCATGGCAGAGTCGGAAGATTCAAGGTGAGCGTGCTCTGCCGCTTTATGTGATGTCCCTGCAGGATGCTGCGAGGGCCTTTGGATTGACGTTCGGATGCCGAGGGGCGAATAATAGGCGAAATGGCTGCAGAAGCAGGTCGCAGCCAGGCGAGCCACCCTCATAAGGAGAGATGTAATGGCGATCGGCTGCGCGGGTCCTGTAACGACACTCGGAGACTTCATCCATTGCGTAAGCGAGATGCGCAAAGCATGGGGACTACCGAAGCACAGAGAACTCTGGTTTCGCGGTGAGAGCAAGAACTTCGAGGACACGATCCTGCGTCCGGAGTTGTACCGTCCCGCAAGAGACGACAACGGGAGGCCCCTCCCGTTGAAACCTATCAGCAAGCTCCTGGCGATCGAAGATAACCTGCACGATGAGTTCATGCGCAACGCCGTTGAGCACGAGAAAGAGTCCAGCGAAGATTGGGATTGGGATTCTTACTTCCTGATGCAGCATCACGAAGGTCCCACGCGCCTCCTTGACTGGTCGGATGGAGCATTGATAGCCCTTCACTTCGCGCTGCGTAATAAGAGTAATGACAAACATGATGCGCGCGTATACGTGCTCGAATCGTACCGCCTGAACGAACAGCTCAAAGCCCTGCCGGATAAGAAGCTGGCCGAAGACGCATGGAGGGCCTATGTCGAAAAGCATCCCAATGAAGGCTATGATCCCGGTGCGTGGGAAGACTCCTACCTGCCGGTGTCGGAAGAAGACTTCGCAGAGGTTCCTGTTCCACGTCCGCCAATGGTGCTTGAGTTCCCGCACATCACGCGCCGCATCGCCGCACAGCGTAGCCGATTTATCGTCTTGGGCACAGAGCCGAACTGGATGCAAGATGAGTTCAGGAAAACCGACTCAACTATCCAACTCATCACCGTTGCTGCCGCCGCGCGTGCGCAGCTTCGCCAAGACCTCAGAGACTGCGGTATCACCGAGTCGGTAATCTACCCTGACCTCGACGGCCTTGGACGCGAGATGAAGCAGCTGTGGGAAGACCGCCGTGTAGCGCCTGAAGAGAACGCGTAGAGGTACAGCATGAGCAATGCAATCAAAGGGGCGTTTGCACACGATGGAAAGCTGTTCTTGCGCAGAGAGTCGGGAATCTACACGGTGCAGGACAACGGGAAAGAACCTAGAGATTGGACATCGGAACAGTTCTCCGACGCAAATGAGGGCCTTGAGGGGTTTCAGGCGTTCTACTTCGACGAGGTCCACGAGATGGTTAACATCACCAATATCCACGGTCAGGACAGGCAGGACCTCACAGATGCCATCATGGTCATGGTCTTGGAGGGATTACTGCCGGCCTTCGACGAACTGCGGTCGATTCGCCTTTACAAAGACAAACCTCTTCCGATACTGAACCGCAAGAAGCACTACGAGAACTTCGCCAGAGTGCTGTGGCACAGTTACAAGGACCTCTGGCCGAAAATCGCAGGACTGCTCGGTTATAACATCGGCTTCGTGTTTCAGGGGGGGGCGAATTTCAATCAGGGCCTGGATGCGTTCGTCGCGCAGAATCAAAGTCAGCTTCTGCTCGATGTTCGTGAATTCCTAAACCGGCAGCGAATCACGTGGCAACAGGACCTAGCCACGTTTCGCAATGACTTCCTGGAACATCGGAACGCGGAGGTGGCGGCGACGGTGAGCAGGTTCTACGATCCGAAGTGGGCCGACGTGGTGTTCATTGCAGTGTGGAGAACTATTGCTGAACTACTCTCAACGTTCCTCGAATCACGATTCATGCCTAACGTCTCCATTACTCGGGCTGAACAACAGCTAGTGCCTGGTCATCTGCGGATGTGGCAAATGTTTCTTTGCGATCCCGTGGAAAGACAAACGTTCACGAAAATCATTCTGTAGTAGCCGGAGATAGAGGTGGAAGAGAGCACGTTTCAGCAAATCACGATCTCACCGATTCATGACACGGATGGCGTATCAATCCGTTACAGGCTTAGTGTGGATGGGTTTCCTCCGCATATGTGGACCGAGCCTGGAATCTATAACACGCCGGGGGAGGTGATCGCGTCGTTCTATCCTCCGCTGCGCGTCGAGTATCAGGTAGGGATTCTGGAATCGCTTCAAAACGACAAGGAAGTCACATTTAGCCTGAAAGACGCGTACACGCGGGTGTAGGTACACGGTGCGACAACCAGGAGATCACAGCTAAGTGATTCACTGTCTTGTTTTCCTAAACACCCGATTGAATATCTCGTGCGCGAGGTCTACCGATTCATCTATCGCTTGACTTGTCGGGATTACGCGGACGTTGACCTGTTTCTCCCGTGCCAGCCGAAGGCCGGCGATGATGCACGCCCCGTAGTAAATCAGGGAACGATTCGGGCGAGGGATGGCGGCGTCGGGATCGAACATCTCAGTCTCCCCCAGCCAGAGCCTGTTTCGTGACGAGATGATTTTGGATGCCGAGGAAAACCTCGGAAGGCAGGTACCGTCGTTGTTCTCCGCAAAAAGGGCAGGCTACCGTAATCGACTGGAAGGGGAATTCTCCGACGCCCGTGGGTACGTCGCGCCGGCAGCGCTTACAAGTGACTACAAACTGTTTTCGACTCGGCGCCAGAAATCCCATGACGAATCAAGCATAGGCGAATACAAGGCGAATGTCGATGTGCAAAAGCTCAAAAGCGCTTTAGTTCGGCTCATGTGCAGAAATTCGTGCGAGTTCGGCAACAACACGCCCAAACTCTTCCACGGTGCGCCCTTTGCCAGCCTCTCTGAAGACTTCGAGGAGCGAATTGAAATACCAGAGCTGGTCTACGCGGCCGCGCTTGAATCGTTCCCAGATTTTGGGTCCAATGCGTTTGTCCCGGTAGTCCTCCAGGATTGCTCGCGCGTTGTATAGCTTGTCGGCTGCGGAAATGAGTTGAATATCCGCGGGCTCCTTCCGAAGTCGGCTGATGTAGGCTTCTTTGCGCTTTCGCCACGGCTCCTTGTCGCCAGAGTCTTCCGAAAAGCTGTCTGTCAGCCCTTTCACCATCCGTGCCACATTCGCGCCGAAGTTTTGTTCAAGATCTTCTAGACGTGTATATCCCCCATGGTCTTCGACCGTGTCATGAAGAAGCGCGGCGATAACCATGTCTTCTGTGACGGGGATTGCGGCGTGTCCCGCCTCAGCCATTACTAGTGCGGCAACACCCAAAAGATGGGCCATGTAGGGAATGTCAGCCCCCTTACGCCGTTCAATGTGGAGGTGCCGTGCATAGTCGATGGCATCAGTAAACTTGCGTGTCAGATGAAGCTGTTTGTTAACTCTATTATTCTTCGCAATCCTGTTCAATTTGGATTCTCCTCAATCGGATCGGCACTTCGCAGAAAACTCAGAATGTCCAGCGCTCGCTTTCTCAACTCAACCGTTGGCATAAGAACCAGTATCGCTTGGGGCCAAAGATCAACGGGACGGTTTCTGAGGAACGGTGAAACGCTGGATATCATGCGCCCTGGATAGTTGCATTTCATCGGACATCCGTCGCCTTCAAGAAACAGCACAGCCCCGCCCTCGATATTCTTGGCGTGTAGCAACACTGGGAACGAACTCAGCAATTCGAGCATGATCCGCCCTGAGTCAATGCGGCCCTGTTCTGATGTAGTCATGAAATCAAGAGACAATTTACACTCGGAATCGAATTGCTTGAGCTTGCATGTGAAGGTCAGCAATCCATGGCTCTCCGAAGAAAAGTTTGCAGCAAGCATTGCCGTGGCATAGGCATCTAATGCTGAGAACCCATACGACACAAACTCCGGTGGGTTCAAAAAGCTGATCTGCCGGTCGTGTTCCGGGAATTTGCGCGTCACAAATGAAGACCAATCAAGGCCGAGAAGGGAGGGCTCCATCTTTGGCTGGCAGCAGCCCTCTTCGAACCAGGTCTTCATTTCCCCGCTGATATGGTCCTTTTCCTCCTGTGAGAAAACGGGGTAGATTCTCTCGCGAAACCGAAGCACCTTTGCTTTTTGCTCCGGAGTGAGGTCCGGCGAAAGGTCCTCTGATGAATTGTTACGGTCCTTTTCTTGCATCACGGGGATTCCCCTTCCTCATCACTGATCACTTGGCTGTCGTCTTGAGAGTAGCGCCGACGCCCCTTATTTGGCGACGTGCTCGTGATTTGGAGCGACCAATCGCACGTCATTGAGCGTGGAAGGCAGCCGTGGAGGGAATGACTGCCTCCCCGCTCGACCTTCATCGCCAAGGCTCGCATCCAACTCTAAAAGTTAGTTGGGCCGGTAATCTTATGACTGAAACCGCGCAAGGACAATTCGAGGCTGTCCATGTCTGTCGGGGCTGTAGCACTGCCATAGAACGGAAGCAAGTCAATCCGGAAAGCCTGATCAGTGGACTGATTGCCTGTCCTCATTGCGGAGTCGAGAGCCCTCTCAATCTTGAGATTCGCGGGACAGGCGAAAAGCGTCCGCCGGCCCGAGACAAGACCCTCAAGCAATAAATGATGCCTATCCAGTCAGCGGCAGTTTTCTCTGGCGGGGTATCGAGACCCCTTCCACTTTCTTGACCACAGCGCGTATAAATTGCCCGACCAGTCGGCTGGCATCGGCCGCAGCCGCAATGACAATACGAACCTCAATTCCGGGTTCCGCAAGCGGCCTCATCGTGAGTCCATCCACAGCGACCTTCCACGCGCCCCACCGCGTGAGGAAGGCAACTCCCCCCGTCGTACCGACAAGTTGTGCAGCCAGTTCTGCCGAAGTGACATGGTGCTTCTCGCTCGGGACCGTTCCTGAATCTGCTGCCCTCTGAAGAATCGTGTCATATATTTCGGGATGCACTTTTGGGTCGAACAGAATCCAGGGAATGCCTCCAAGATCCTTAAGCGTCAATTGTTTGCGGCCCGCCAACTCCGTGTTGCGTTCGACCAGGACGTAAAGGGACGAACTCGCGAGAGGAGTTGCTGTGATCTGCTTCGAATCAGTACCGGCGGCGACAACCGCTAAATCCAGTTCTCCAACCGCCACGCGATGGGTGAGTTCGGGCGAGTATCCGCTCACGATGTGGACGTGCAAGTGAGAATGCATGGGGAGATGAACTGCGGTGAGCACGGAACTCAAGAACGGATCGAGGTATTGGGACGCGCCGATATTCAGAACGACTTCGGCTCCGCGGGCGACGGACCGCGCCACCTCGACCGCCCGATCGCGATGGAAGAGAGATTTTGCCGCTTCTGCAACAAACGCACGCCCGGCCTCGGTAAGCTCCACTTTCTGGGTATCCCGGTCGAACAACCGTATCCCGATCCGATCCTCAAGTTCCTGAATCTGCTTCGTGAGCGCCGGTTGAGAAATCCGCAGCCGCGAGGCTGCGCGGGAGATGTTCAACTCCTCCGCGACGACAACTGCTGCTCGCAAAAGCCGTAGATCAATCTCGATCATTGGGGCCGTCCTTCTGCCGCTAGAGGACCGTCACGAGACAAATCAAGCCAGGCCTACCCCGGCGCTATAACCGCCAGGAATAACTCCGCTATGACATTTGATTGGACTGGAACCAAACTGGTTAGCCACACTGGCCGCATTGGTTGTATTGAAAACCAAAAAAACGGGGGTCCGTGTGCGAAATTCCGAGATCAATTTTAATATCCCGAAAGAATCGACTGACACCGTTCCATCAAACAGTCGCCGCATGAAGATCCTCGACGCCAGCGAGGCCGCTGCCATCCTCCGTATGGACAGCCGGACGCTCATCTGCTGGGCCCGGCTGGGCCATATTCCGGCGCATCCGCTCGGCGAGGGGAAGCGCCGCCTGTGGCGGTTTATTGAAGAGGAAATTCTTGACTGGTTTGAGCAACGTACCCAGGTCCAAAAACGGCCCCCGGCGCGTAGCATAGATTCAGCCATCGGCGCTCGTGCAAGGAGATCTGCATGAGCCGATTCCAAGAAGGAAGTCTATTGAGGCTGAAGCGCAAAACCGGCCCGGATGCCTGGGTTTTCCGTTGGTACGAGGAGATCAGCGGAGAACGCAAGTACCGCAAGTCCGTCATCGGAACCGTTGACCGGTTGCCGACGCGGCACGATGCGGAAGGGGCGATCCTGTCGCTTCGGCGCAACATCAACTCAGAGCAGAGAGCACCGGAAACGGTCTCCGAGCTCATCGCCCACTATCGAAAGCATGAGCTTGTCCCGGAACGGAAGGCTTTTGCGACCATTGAATCGACCGGCCACTACTTGAAGCGCCATATCGAGACCAAGTTTGGTTCGAAGCGTCTCCTGGAAATCCGGACAGTCGATGTAGAGAAGTGGCTGCATTCCCTGAATTACGCCCCTGGAACACGCAGCAAAATCCGCAACATCATGTCCGCATTGTTCAATCATGCGATGCGTCATGAATGGATGGACCGGAACCCCATCACCAAGGTACGCACGTCGGCCAAGCGGCTTCGCGAAACCGATGTACTCACTCCCGCTGAGTTCGCAGCTCTGCTTCCCGAGTTGAAGCTTCGCGAGAGAACGATGGTCGTTCTGGCCGGCAGCACTGGCCTCCGCCGGTCCGAGTTGGTGGCGCTCACGTGGAGCGACATCGATCTTGAACTGATGCAGGTCAACGTGCGGCGCTCCTGCGTACGCAATCATTTCGGAGACACCAAGACCGAAGCGAGCCGCAAGCCGGTTCCGCTGCATCCTTCGGTTGCGAAGACTCTGGCCGCCTGGAGGGAGGAGACTCCATATCCAGCGGACGATGACTTCGTGTTCGCGTCATGGCGGCTGCACGGGAAAAAGCCTGTGACGCCTGACATGGTGTTGAAGAAGGTGATTCGGCCCGCGCTCGAAAGAGCCGGCATTACGGAGAAGGTCATCGGCTGGCACAGCTTCCGCCATTCGCTTGCGACCAACCTTCGTGCGGCCGGGGTCGATTTGAAGACGGCTCAAGAACTGCTTCGTCACGCCAACTCGCGGATCACGCTGGAGGTGTACACGAGGGCCATCTCTTCGACCAAACGAGAAGCCAACGACCGAGTGATGCAGATGTTTCTGGATGCGGGAAAGAAGACGATTTCAGCACCCTCGCCAGCACCCTCGCGCACTTCTTCGAAGCTTCTTGAGGCGGAAAATGTAGGGGCAGGAAGTACCGCTGAAAGGCATCTGGAGGAGGCAAGCTAATGCTCAGCACCCTCGCCAGCACCCTTTTTCGTGACTGTCACTTTGGTCTAATGCCACAAACCCTTGTTTTTCTTAGGTTTAGTGGCGGGGACGACGGGGCTCGAACCCGCGACCTCTGCCGTGACAGGGCAGCGCTCTGACCAACTGAGCTACGTCCCCGGATTGCATTTTCAGCAACTTGGGTCTATGTCACATAGAATAAGCGTCTTCGCGGAATTCGCTTCGCGCTGTTCTACATTTCGCTGGTTTGGACTCAATTTCTGGTTTCGGTGGACACCAACTGAACACCAAATTTGGCAACCCAACGACGAAATTTAGTTTATCAGATGAGCGGGGCCTGAGGTTTCCATTTCGAGTTTGGGCACTGACTGCTAATCGATAGCAAGATGGCAGCTCCACAGCGCGAGCCTGGAGCGGTGAAAGAGCGCTTAAGAAAAGCCGATGACACTCAACTCTGCGTCTAGGCCGAAAGCGCCGCTCGCGCGGCACGGCTGGTGGGCACGTAGCCCATGTCCATCGAAATCCCGCGCACACACTGCAGTAAATGATTGGCGATCGCAGGCAGCTTCTGCGCGGTGACGCGGAACGACGGTCCGGAAACGCTCACTGCCGCAACGGGGAGCCGTTGCGCGTCCAAAACCGGCACGGCAATGCAGCGCAATCCCTCTTCAAGCTCCTCGTCGTCGACCGCGTAGCCGCGGCGGCGCGTCTTTTCGAGTTCGGCGCGCAAGGCCTCGGACGTGGCGATAGTGCGCGTGGTCATGCGTTCAAAGCGCACGCGACGCAGGATCTCTGCCGCACGCTCCGGCGGCAGAAAGGCGAGAATGGCCTTGCCCACCGAGGTGCAATGCACGGGATTGCTGGCGCCGATGCGCGTAATCATACGCACGGAGCGCGAGGGCTCGATCTTGTCAATGTAGATGACGCGCGCCGCTTCGAGCAGAGCCAGGTGCGCAGTCTCCTCGGTCTCAGCCACCAGGCGCCGCAAGTGCGGCTGCGCGCGATCACGCAAATCGTATTGTTCGATTGCCCGGTTGCCGAAATCGAACAATCGCAGGCCTAGACGGAACTTGCCATTCACGGTGCGCTCCACCATGCGGTGCCGCTCCAGGACCATCAGGAAGCGGTGTGCCGTGCTCTTGTGTAACTGCAGTGAAGCGGACACCTGCGCCAGACCCAGCGGGGTTTCGCTCTCACCCAGCAGATCCAATACGGCAAAGGCGCGGTCTAGAGCCTGAACTTTGTAGGTGCCTTGGGGAATTGCGTCTCGCATTTTGGTCCTTTGTTCCGTCTGCTGATGCCACTCTAGATTCTCATATGATGGGACGCGCGTCAAGCTGTGAAACAACGATTTATTGCTCCGCCGTATTGACAAACCATAACCAATTGGTTATGGTTTGTTCGTGACGCATGCAGCTGCCAATCACGTTTTCCGGGCCCTTGCCGACCCCACCCGCAGGGCCATCTTCGAGAAGTTGACGCGGCATGGCGAGCAGACCGTCCACGCGTTAACTCAACATGCGCGTATCTCCCAGCCTGCGGTCTCGAAACACCTGACTGTGTTAACACGAGCCAGGCTGGTACGGCATCGCCGCGAAGGACGCGAGACCCACTATCGCGCACATCCCGATGCGCTGGTGCCGATGGTGAAATGGCTCGATGAATACGGCGCCTTCTGGCGCGAACGGTTCGACCGACTTGAATCCCTTTTGGAAAGGATGGAATCATGAGTAACCCAGTAGAGACTTCCCGCACCCTTGTGATTGAGAGGGTCTTCCCTCACCCGCCGGAGAAACTGTGGCGAGCGCTCACCGAGAGCCCGCTGATTGCACAGTGGCTGATGAACAATGACTTCGAACCGGTGGTAGGACGCAAGTTTCAATTCCGGTCCCAACCCGTGCCGAACTGGAATGGTGTAATCGACTGCCAGGTTGTCGTCGTCGAGCCTTTGAAGCGGCTTTCGTATAGCTGGGGCACACTGGGCCTCGAAAGCGCGGTCGAGTGGACGCTGACTCCGGCGGAAGGCGGCACGCATCTGCGCATGGAACATTCAGGCTTCGGTCCGGATCAGGAACACGCTTACAAGGGCGCGAAGTATGGGTGGCAGAATTTCATCGGGGCCCTGGAAAAGGTGGTTGCGGGATTGGAATAGAGCGCGTGCGGTGGTTCCCGGCCATCGGGCAGTAGCGAAATTCATTACGATTTTCTCGGAGGTGCGGACATGAAAACGATCGGAGCAGAGATGCGCCAATCTCCCTCGCGACACATCGACGCGAAAATCGCGAAACTTGGCGACTGGCGTAGCGAAATGCTCAGCCGGTTGCGCGCCCTGGTCAAAGAAGCCGATCCAGAAGTTGTCGAGGAGTGGAAGTGGGCCAAGCCCGCGTCACCCGGGACTCCCGTCTGGTCCCACGATGGCATCATCTGCACCGGCGAGACCTACAAGAACGTGGTCAAGATGACTTTCGCACGAGGCGCGACGCTCGATGATCCTGCGCGCCTCTTCAACTCGAGCCTTAATGGGAACACTCGTCGCGCCATCGACTTTCACGAAAGCGAGAAGATCAATGAGAAGGCGTTGAAGGCCCTGCTTCGCGCTGCCGTGGCGCTTAACCTTGCGCCCAAACCGAAGCCCCGGCGACCGTTGGTGTAGCTACTTGTCCCCTTCTCTGCTCTCTTCGATCTTGTCGCCCTCGCCAGGCGCGAGGAAAAGGTTGGCTGCGAGGCCGTGCTGGCGTGTGTAGAGGTCGTAATAGCGTCCGCCGAGGGCAAACAGCTGAGCATGGTTGCCACGCTCGACAATGCGGCCCTGCTCGACCACAAGAATCTGGTCGGCGCGACGAATGGTCGACAGGCGGTGCGCGATGACGAAGGTCGTCCGGCCCTGCATCAGCTCGGCTAAGCCACTTTGGATCAGGGCCTCCGATTCCGAGTCGAGCGAGCTGGTGGCCTCGTCGAGAATCAGAATGCGCGGTGCGGCCAGCAGTGCCCGCGCGATCGACAGCCGTTGCCGCTGGCCGCCGGAAAGCTTGACGCCGCGCTCACCTACGACAGTGTCGTAGCCCTGGGGGAAGCGCTCGGCGAACTCGTTCACATTCGCCGTGCGGCAGGCAAAGAGAAACTGCTCGTCGGTCGCGTCAGGACGCGAGAACATGATGTTCTCGCGGATGGTGCCGTCGAATAGAAACGACTCCTGCAGGACCACGCCCAACTGCGAGCGATAGGTGTCCAGGTCAACTTTCGACAAGTCGATTCCGTCCACCAGCACGCGGCCCTCCGTGGGCGTGTGAAAGGCGCAGAGCAAACTGATGATGGTAGACTTGCCCGAGCCCGACGAACCAACTAAAGCCGTGACGGTGCCTGGCCGGGACGCAAAGCTGATGCCGTGCAGGACCGGTTTACCGGGGTCATACGAAAACTCAACATTGTCGAATTCCACCTCGCCGACGATTTTGCCCATCTTGATCGACCGCCCCGGATCGGCGAATTCGTCCTTCTCGGAGAGGATCTCCATGGTGCGATCGATTCCCGCCACCGCCTCGGTCAACTGCGTGCCAATATTCACCACCTGGATGACCGGCGCAATCATGAAGGCCAAGAACATGGTGTATTGGATGTAGGTACCGTCGTCCATCTGATTCTGCAAAGCCAAGCGTCCGCTCAGCAGCATCACCAGCGCACCCACAGTGCCCAGCACCGTAGTCGCTGCCATCGACATCAAGCTTGTCGCAGTCAGCGACTTCATCACATTGTCCAGAAGGCGAAGCACACCGGCGCGAAACACGCTCGCCTCGCGTCCCTCGGCATGGTAGCCCTTGACCACACGCACGCCACCGAGCGATTCTGTTAGCCGCCCAGTCACATCGGCGTTGATCTTTGACCGCTCTCGGAAAATCGGGCGAATGGTTTTGAAGGCATATTGCAGGATGAAGACAAATACCCCAACTACCGCGAAGACGATCAGGGTCATCCGGGGGCTGCGATGCATCAGGAAAACAAACGCCATCGCCGCAGTCAGCAGGCCACCGACAAATTCCACCAAGCCCGTGCCCACAAGGTTGCGCACACCTTCCACATCGCTCATGATGCGCGATACCAGGACGCCGGTGCGGTTCGCGTCGTAAAAACTCACCGCTAGACGCCCGACATGCTGCTGTACCTGCTGGCGCAAGTCGGCAATCATGCGCTGCGCAGCTTTCGACAATAACTGTGTGTTCGAGAACGACGTGATCGCCTGGATTAGGGTGGCAACAAACACCGCGATCACGAACGGCATCAGCTTGCCGCTCTGATGGTTTCTGAGCACCAGATTGACATACGGCCTGGATACATATGGCAGCGTCAGGCCCGCGACACGATTAATGGCCACCAGCGCCAGGCCCAGCAGGAGGAGCCATTTGCGAGGTCGCACGAGACGCCAGATTTCCGGCAACGCCTTCCGGTAATCTGTCTTTTTCTTCGGCGCTTCGGCCTGGCCGGCACGGGTGCTCCGCCCGTGCGGTGAGCGCTCGGCGCGCATCCCCATGCCCATGCCCCCGCGCATTGTTCCCATAAATTATTCCTGACGCGCTCTACGTGTTTGGATGAACGAGCGCACGCAAAGATTCACGTAGATCAGCAGCAGTAAGCCCATTGCCAGCTTAGCCGCAAGCGCGATGTAATCCGGCTCTTGGCCGAGAGAGCGGGCGTGGCTGTATCCCTGAATGGCGACGATGAACGCGCCAACGCAACCGATGAGGCCGATAGTGACATTGACGTGCATGAAGATTTTGCGGCGCGTGGGGTTGGGGCTAATGGCAAGAGCGCCGCCGACGCCGAGCGTCAGACCGAACCAGGTTGGGATCAGCGCAGTGGGTGCTTTGCTGCCTGTGCCGAAGTATCCCACCAAACCCAAAATGATGAGCAAAATGCCAAAAACAATCGTCACCTTGGCCATACACCACCTCCAAACTCAGTGCATGGCAAGAATAACAGTTGCAGGGGAACAGTTCGTAGTTCACAGCCTCTAGCCGCCTAGCCGCGATATCTCACACGCCGATTGTTGATTGAGTGAGTCTGACGGGATAACTATTTCTGGAAAGGCCGCTTTTTCTGTGTCATAACTACGTTGTCTACGCGTGGTTGTGGCCGAGGAAAGGGCGGCCTTTCTGATGACAGAGTGTAATCAAGAAGTCTTCTCGTTTACAGCACATTTTTCACGGCGCGTGGAGGCCAGTTTCACGGCCGGGCAGGTATCGAGCGATGGCGGAGCGCTGCTGCTGCGCCAGGCCGATGGCAAGATCGACCTTCTTGGCCGGGTGGCAGCGTGCTTCACCGACCGGCGGTCGCCGCTACTGGTTACGCACCGGCTTAGGGAGATGCTCTCGCAACGCATCTACGGGCTGGCACTGGGCTACGAGGATCTGAACGATCACGAGCAGCTGCGGCGCGATCCGCTGATGGCGGTGCTGGCTGGCCGCCGCCGGTTGGAAGAGCCCCTGGCCGGCAAACCGGGGCCCCCACGGACAGGTCTTCGTCCGTGGGGTGGAAGAGCACGCTGAACCGCCTGGAGTTGACGGGTGGCAGCGCGCGCTATCACAAGATCGACTATGCGGCGGAAAAGATCGACGCGCTGCTGTGCGATCTATTTATCGAGTCGCACGCCCAGGCGCCGGACCAGATCGTGCTCGACCTGGATGCAACCGACATCCCGCTCTACGGCCATCAGCCGGAGCGCTTCTTTCACGGCTACTATGACAGCTACTGTTATCTGCCGCTTTATATCTTCGCCGGCGACCAACTGTTGTGCGCGCGGCTCAGGCCGTCGAACGTGGACGGAGCCTTTGGCGCGCTCGACGAGGTGAAGCGCATCGTGGCCCAGTTGCGCGGCAAGTGGCCAAAGGTGCGCATCGTACTGCGCGGCGACTCGGGCTTCTGCCGCGAGGGGCTGATGGCCTGGTGCGAGGGCGAAGAGAATCGGGTCGATTATCTGTTCGGCCTGGCGCGTAACAGCCGGCTGCAGAAGATCATCGGCAGGCAGATGCACGAGGCCAAACTCCTGCACGCCGAGACAGCCAAGGCGGCGCGCCTGTTTACCGAGTTTCAGTACCAGACCCGCAAAAGCTGGGCGCGCGAGCGGCGCGTGATTGCCAAGGCCGAGTATCTGGACAAGGGCGAGAACCCGCGCTTCGTCGTCACTTCACTCGCTGCCGACGAGTGGGAAGCGCGCCAGCTGTACGAGCAGTTCTACTGCCAGCGCGGCGAGATGGAGAATCGCATTAAAGAGCAGATGAGCCTGTTCGCCTGTCGCCTATCCATCGAAGAAATGAAGGGCAATCAGCTCCGGCTGTACTTGTCGGCGCTGGCCTACACGCTGGTCGAGGCGCTCAGGCGGCTGGCGCTCAAAGGCACCGAGTGGGCCGAGGCGCAGGTGGATAGGATCCGGCTCAGGCTGTTCAAGATCGGCGCACTGGTGCACATCAGCGCCAGGCGCGTGTGGCTGGAACTCAACTCCCACTATCCGTGGCAGCATATCTACGCAAGAGTTTTCGACGCGCTGCGCTGTTGACGTTCGCGCCTACGTCCCAACAGGATTTTTCCACACAAACCGGGCAACCGGTCTGGCGAAGCTATCGAGAAAATCCCGCCTCGTTGCTGAAAAAGCCCTCCCGCGCAAGTGCCGAAACCCTCCCGAACACTGCTCCTGCCCGAATCAAGGCTTTTCCTACGCCTCAGCCCTGAACTTGGTCGGCAAAGCGATCTGTGTGAGAAAAGGCGGCTAG
>JBEKPD010000119.1:0-16507 GCA_049521075.1 Occallatibacter sp. | reverse complement strand
AATCGCGGATGCTGATGAAGTTGTTTTTGGTCAGCTGGAAATCGACGCGCGGATTGACATTGAAAAAGTTCATCGGGGCAGGGAAGGCCTGGGTAATGTTGCTGGTGAGGGTTCCAGGATCCAGCGCATCGACGATGTTCGAATTCTGGCGCGTGATGGTAAAGCCGTTGAAGAAGTAGGTCGACGTTTTGGTGATGGGACCGCTGATATTGCCCGAGTAGGAGTAAAGGTAGTAGCTCGGCTGCTGAACAACCACGATCGGGTTGCCCCTATTGAGAATCGGATTGCCGGTGTTCAGGCCGGAGCTGTTGCCGAAACTGTTGATGCTGCCTTGGAGTTTTTGCGAGCCGGGCTTGGTGATGATTTCGATGCGCCCGTAGCCGATGCGGTCGTACTCGGCAGAGAACGGATTCTGATTGACGCGGATTTCAAGGATCGCGGATTTGGGCGGAATCTGTCCGCCTTCGAAGCCGTCAATGTAAATCTGTCCGCCGTTGGGACCGGCCGCGGGGCCGGCCAGCGCCTGCAACTCGTTTTGCAGTTCTGTGGGATCGTCGGAGAGCGCGTCGAGATCGCTTCCTTTAAGAACCACCGCGGCTGCGTTGTGCTCGGATTCGATGCTCACGCCCTGATTCTGTCCGCTGACCGTGACTTCCTGCTCCTCGACAGCGATGGCGAGCGGCAGATTCAGTTCCTTTGCCTGGCCGGCTGCGACAGCGACATTTGGGATCGTGAGGGAAGAGAATCCTTTAGCGCTGGCAGTGATCGAGTAGGTGCCGGGCGCGACGGAACGGAAGGAATATTGGCCGTCGGCGCCGGATTTGGTTGCGAGAGGTTGTGCGCCGCCAGTGAGCGAGACGGTTGCGCCGGGCACGACCGCACCGCTGGGGTCCTGCACCTGACCGTGTAACGTAGCGGTTTGTGCGACGGCGGCGGGCCCGACCAGGGCAACAAGAAACAACACAAGCGCAGGGATTCTCAACTGAAAAATCATGTTCTCCTGTTTTAAAAAAAAGAAAGTGGGGCCTGCTGGGTTTAGACCAGGATTTCTTACAAATGAGAGCGACGACTACTACACCTAAGACGTATCGGCGCCCCAAAGTGTTCACAAGGGGTACGCAGCAAAATCGCAGAAAGTTCCGGGTTACGGCGAAACGAACTAGGCCGCAATCTGAGACCGTGTGCCCTCTTATTTCTCATTCCGCAAAGTCGCCCGCTTAGGGATGCGAAACTTTGAAATTTCACAGCGGCGCCAAAGTGAACGGCACAAAAAACTTGCGCGATGGGCAAACTTCCGTCAGTGCCTGAACCGGATCGGACGGACCTTAGGAAAGTCGCTTGATGTAGGCGAGAGCTTCGGCGAGTTGGGGAAAGCGCGCTTCTTCGGCCTTGAACTCGTGCGAGTGAACACAGCGGCGCAGGCCGCGCATGCGGACAGGGTGCTTGAGGTGCAGCATCTCGTGGTAGAGCAGGTACTCGAGCGCGTAGCGCGGGCTGGAGGGGCGGTCGAAGACGCGGCTGACCACGATGGTATTGTGCGCGGCGTCGTAGTGGCCGAGCAAGCGCTTGGCATGGTGCTCGCTCCAGGTGAGCTCTGGACGGCCAAGCAGGCCGTCGAAGAAGCGCAGGTTGAGTGTGTCGAAAACCTGTTCGAGATGAAAGTAGCGCCCCTCGGGGCCGAAGAAGCGCTTGACGCCGCGCGCGGTACGAATCAGCTCGGTTTGGCGCGTCACCGCGGCCGAGGCGGCGAAACGCTTGTAGCGCAGGTTGTGCGCGCGGTCAATGGGTTTGCGGTAGAGCTTGGCGAGAAGGATGTGCGCGATGGAGTGATGGACGGATTCCGGCGCGCCTTCAAGCAGGTCGGAGAGACTGGCGAAGATTTTGCCTTCGCGCAGGCGAATGGTGGTGTTAAGCGAGGTAAAACGCCGGAAGCGCACCTGAATCGGCGGCATGGGAGCGCGCGGACGAAGGGCGCGATACTCTTCCTGAAAGATGGGAACGACGTCGAGAGGCACCGAAAGCAGAATAGCAGGGAGCGAGGGAGTAGGGCGCAAGGGCGCGCGCGGGCAGAATCAATTGCTTCCGCTGACCACTGGTTCTACCCAGAAAAAACAATGCTGATCCGAAAACAGCAACACCTGTGTGTTCTGGCTATGGAGATTCAGCGTGCTGAAACCCTCGCAGCTTGCTTTGCACCGCGAAAGAAACTGCGGCGGAAAATCTCAAGCAAACACAGGACGCCTGCACCGAAGAGAGCCAGATAGGGGGGCTCGGGGGCGTGCGTCAGTTGCCCATCAGTGTAGGGCATAAGTTGGGTGATGCCATATTGAAAGCCGCTTTCGACGCCGCCGTTGCAAGGATCATCCGTTGAGCAGATAAGACCACCGTTATAGCCGACCAGCGTGTTGACGGGCAGGGTAATCAAGATGCCAAAGTAGTCATCGTTCGCTGCATCGTCCCATCCCTCGGCGATCTCGACAAACGCGTTCGGTCCACTGCCATACACGTCCCACTCAGTACCGAGTGGATACACCGAGGCCGGCACTCCAATACTCAGGTCAATCGCGTCAATGGTTCCAGTTGTAATGTCAATTATGACGGTCCCGGAAGCCGTTCCGTCCGGCCCGAAGTTGGCGGAATAATTGGTGGTGAGGTCAAATGTTTCGATTGTGTCAGCACATGCGATTGGAGCCGTCAGCAAAAGAACCAGCGCAACGGCCATCGTAAAGCCACAAAGACGCGCCCGGCTAGTTATGGCCGAACCAAGATTTGAGAAGTTGAGGTTGCCCGCTAGGCGGGCAGCTAGCACGATAGACATGACACACCTCTTCGCGGATTAGTTATGGAAAAGGGGAAACAGGCCAGCTTGCGATTGGATGCGCTAGGGTAATTGGGCCTGAGAGACGCGTCACCTAGGAGACGCGCTTGCTTCACTTAGTGCCGAAATTATAGCGCCGAAAGATGCTACGCGAAACAATATTTGAATTCCTAAACACATTTATTCACATTCATATTACTTCGGCTCGTACCGGTCCTGCCCTTTTTCGTCGGGATGGGCCTTGAAGTAGGCTTCCTGATCGGCGGTGAGTTCCTTGGCCTGGCCGGTGAGATCGTTGGCGCTGGCGTTCGCATCTTTGAGCGACAGTTCAAAGCCGGGCTCACTCGGCAGATCGTGCAGCAGCTTCTGCCAGCGCTCAATGGACTCGTTGAGGCCTTTGAGCGACTTGCGCAAATCGGCTTTACGCTGCGAGTAGAGATCGAGGTTATCGCCGAGTTCGTCCATGAGGGCGGTGAAGTCCTGCAACTCGTCATCAATGCGGCGGGCGCGGGCCGATGATTTGGCGCGTGGGATGAGTCCCTTGATGGTGTCGCAGTAGTCGTTGACGAACTTGACGTACAAGTCGACACGGGCGACAGGATCGATGCCGGCTTCGGCGATTTGGTCCTGCTGCTTTTCCGTCAGGGGTTCGCGCTTCTCTTTTTGCGCGCCGAGAGGGGCGACGAGCAGAAGGCAGGTGAGAGCAGTCAGATACCTACGCATGGCGACTCTATTAAAGCATGAACCGTGAACCGTGGACCGTGAACAGGGGTGGCGAACCGTAAACCGCACGAATGACCGCGGAGGCTATTTTTGCAGGACCCTCATCAATGCGGCATCTTTGGCCTGGGTCACCTGGGCAAGGGTCTCCTCCACGAGTGGGCGGTCTTCCAGACTGGTCGCGTGGACCATCTCGCTAAGGCGGAAGGCGCTGTGGCTCAAAAGAATCTCCGCATTCTTGAGGCGCTTGTCGTTCTCAGACACCGACAAATGAATTTTCTGCGTGATGCTCTGCACTCGCTTGAGCAGGTTAGTGGCTTTGGCGATGTCACCGGCCGCGTATTGGCGGATGCTGAGCTCGGTCATCTGATGGACAAGCTGTGCGTAGAGGAAGCATTGTTCGCGCGGTTGGGCCTGGTTGGCGCGCGCTTCGAGGGCGGCGATGGCATCGGGATCGGGAAGATTGTTGTCGCCTGATGAGGCGCATAGAGGGATGGAGGCCAAACTGATTACGACTAACGCGGCGATTCGAGCTAGGGTCCGCATCGGGAACCTCCTGTTGCGCGGTGATGCCCCCGAAATTGTGATCATAGTAGTCCCATTCCACAACACCTGCAACAGCTAAGATGCGGGATCTCACCAGAAAGGACAAGATGACATAGAAATGACAATACATGGATCGAAATGGAACTTCGGAGTAGGAACTCGGACTTGCAGGGGTTGACTTTCGCTGTGGCAGATTTCTATTTCTCGATTCTTATTTCTCAAGGATCTGCAGGCGCTGGCGGGCCTGCCACTCCTGATCGGGCATTTTGCCGCGCGCGACCTCGAGGAAGCGGTGATAGTAGGCGGCGGCTTGTTGCTTTTGATGAAGTGAATCGTAGGAAGTTGCCCACAGGAAAAGGGTTGAAGCGTTTTCCGGCAGCAAGCGGGAGCGCATGGTGAGCGCGTGCAAAGCGATATCGGGATGCGCGGTGCGCGAAGCCGCAAAGGCCAGGCCGCTCCAGGCGTCGGCATTGGTGGTGTCAAGCTGTGTGGCTTTGTCGAAGGCATTCATCGCCGCTTCCATCTGGGCTTGGCGGACGAGGTTCTGGCCGTGAGCGGTGAGCAGACCAGCGTCCTGGGGCTCGGAGGCGAGGAGGTGAAGGTAAAGCTGGTCGGAGCCCGCATAGTCTCCAGCGACGGACAGGGTCTGGGCCAGCATACGCGTGATGGCCGGGTCGGCGGGGTGCGCAGCGTGCAGCTTCTTAAGGAGCGGCAGGGCGTCGGCATCGTCCTGGGCAACCAACACCATGGCCAGTTGCGCGTTCAGCGTGGGATCGTCCGGAGCGCTCGTGAGCGCGGTGTGGAGCAGGGTTTCAGCATCGGAATACTGCTTGCGCAGGATGAGGAGATGCGCGAGACCGGCACTGGCGGGGATGGAATGAGAATCTGTCGTGAGGATGCGTCGATACGCGGCTTCTGCGGCCCCGGTCTGGCCGGTTTGTTCGGCCAACTCGGCGGCAAGCAGGGTGTCTTCCGGAGTCTCCGGAGAAAGCTTAAGGGCTTCAAGAAGATCGTTTGAGGCTGCGGCCGGATCTGTAGCGCGATCGATGCGCGCCAGTGCGCGCCAGGCGCGTGCCTTGAGTGCGGGGCCGGCCTCGCCAGGATCGAGCGTGGTAGCTGCGACAAGTTCCGGACGGGCCTCGTCGAGCTTGTTCTGACGGGCAAGGAGCAGGCCCAGCGAGAGGTGCGCTTCAAACGATGTTGCTTCGGCTGCGATGGCGCGGCGATAGAGTGCGGCTGCGTCATCAAGACGATTCTGAGCGTCGGCAACGTAGCCGGCATCGAAGAGAGCGCGTGCATCACGGGGATGAACAGTGAGATACGCGTCGAGCTTGGTGGCAGCGGTCTTCCAGTCGGAGCTGGCGATGGCGGATTCTGCAGATGCAACTTCGGCAGAAATGGGTGGCCGCGTGGTTGTAGCGGCTGAGCTCGGCGACGATGAAGAATTCTGCGCGGGTGTTGCAACTGACGCAAAAAAGATTAGGGCGAAAAAGCAAGCGAAATCGCTACAACGAGACACGAATAACCTCAATCAACAGTTTAACGTGCCTGTTTGACGGAGTGATTGTGGGATTGAAAGCATCTAGCGATGGCCTGCCTAACGTGTGGAAAAAGCAACTTCCGGGCGGACAGTCGCATCCCTTTCTATAGAGGTCGGCATAAGTCTGACGGGGGCAACGTAGCAATTAATCTTACTGTTGGTCGTCAGGTTGAGTGTGCGCCAATGAATACAGAAATTAAAGGGGGCCTGTGAATGCTGCATGAAACGCTGCATGTTCGAGGTGAGCAGGAGACACTTTTCTTGATGCAACATATGCCGTTGATGCGGGCTTATCTTTGCGAAGATTGCAACTGCATTGGAAACTGCGCGGAACAGTGTCCGGCATGTGCATCGCGCGCATTGATCGGTTTGGCGGGTGTGCTCAATCGCGAACCGAAAGAGGAAGCGGAGCAGGAACTGGCGCAAATGACTGCTCTGGTGGCCTGAGGAGCCTGCGGATTCCAGCGGCTGTTTAAGCGCGGAGCCATTGCTTCGTTCATCTTTTTATTTCCTGCAGCAACCGAATTGGAAATGTGTAAGAACGTGTGCGCCGGTGAGATTGCGGCGCACTCCGTTTACTCACAGAACTTGCGAGTTCGCGCCAAATCGCAATTACGCGCGAACCCGCGAGACCGGCTTAGAGCATTTTCGAATCTGCGGCGGCGAGCACCGTGTCGGCGGCGGCGCGACTCCAGCCGATGCGTAGATCCTTCACATCGTGGAGCGCGAAGTTGCCATCTGTGGCGTGCGGCGCGGTGATCGAGAAGAAGTCGGCGCGGGAGACGTCTTGTAAGTAAAAGGCGGGGCGCGCGTCGGGCGCAACGGTGGCGAGCTCGACGTGACTCATTTCGACGTTGCGCATGTGGCGCAGAAAAAATCCTAAAGACGGCATCTGGCCGAACATACCGGGCTCGGGATAGGAGTCCTCTTTCTCGGGCGGCTGAATCTGCGCGGCGTCGGGCGTGGCTCCTCCCAAATTCTCAATGTAGATGTTCGAGAGCTTGACATCTTCGATAGCGTAGCCGGGAATGCCGCTGAGGATAGACGTGACGCGCATGGGCGCGTTGTGGCAGACGAGGTTGCTCACAAGAATGCGCTTGAGAGTGCCGACCTTGGTCGTGTCTTTGGGTCCGCGCAAGCGCGCGCCCAGACGCATAAAGAGCGGCGGAGAGATGAGATCGCGCATGGTGGTGTTGGTGATGGCGATGTCTTCGATGAGAGCGCCGTCGACGGATTCCAGCGCGTAGCCCTGGCAGCCTTCAAAGACACACCCAGTGATGGTGATGTTGATGAAGCCGCCGTTCGATTCGGTGCCGCACTTGATGCGGCCCGTGCCGTAGGCGTGCGCGCCCTCAGGGAACTTCTTCCACGTGCCATCCAGAACCGTTCCGAGCTGGTAGCAGCCGGTGACAAAACAATTTGCAATAGTGACGTTGCGCGTGGCCCGCGCGTAGCCCAGGGCGAAGCTGGATTTGGGACAGATGCCGTCGTCCCAGGGTGAATTCACCGTGCAATTCGACACGCGCACATTCTGGCAGCAGTCGATGTCCATGCCATCGCGGTCGGTGTCGATGGTGAGGTTGTCGATGGTGAGGTTGTCGACGCCGGTGAGGAGCAGACCGAAGTGGCCGCCCTTGAGGATGGAGAAGTCACGGAATTGAACGTTGTGGCAGTTCTTGAGGGCGATGGCCTTGTTGCCAACGCCGGGTTGCTCGGCTTGAAACATGGGATAGTCGCCGCGGGGCCTGCGGGCAGGATTGGGCGCGGGGCGGTTGGGGTCGGGTGTTCCGGCGGGACGTTCGGGACCGAAACCGCGGAGTTCGGCCCCAGGTGGACGACCGGGACCGGCACCGAAGCTGAGGCCTTTTCCCCAGATAAGACCCGGGCCGGTGATGGAGAGATCGTGAATCTCCTCGCCCCAGAGGAGTGAGTTGTGCCAATGGTTGTGCCCGTAGTCCTGGTAGGCGTCCCAGTCGGTTTTGGGCTCGGCTGCGTCGTATGTGCCGCCGTTATAACCGGTGGTTTCGCCGGGCTTGGGTGAGTCGGCGGCGAGGATGGTTGCGCCCTGATCGAGATAGAGATGGACGTAGCTTTTGAGACGGATGGAGAAACAGAGATAGGTTCCGGCAGGAAAGTGGACTGTGCCACCGCCGGCGGCCGCGGCTGCCTCGATGGCGCTGTTGACGGCGGGGGTGTCGAGGGTTTTGCCGTCGCCGGTGGCGCCGAACTGGCGGACGTCGAAGCGCGCGGGCGAAGAGATGCTCGCTGGGGCTTTGGATGCGGCGGAGGCGAGGGCGGGCAGGGCCGCTCCGGCCATGCCAAGACTGCCGACCCGGAGAAGATCGCGGCGGGCGGAATTGAATGGGTTCATTTTGTTCTTTAGCTCCTGGCTGCTAGCTTCCAGCTGCTAGTTGGGTCATGCGGTACGTGCGGATTCGCGTGTGCGAAACCCGGATTTCACGGAGAAACAGCATTATCCGATTTAGAGCGCGGGGGCAGCAAGGGGAATTAGTCGAGGTGAAAGACCTCTTCGAGAGGGAACATAAGATCGTCGGGGCCGTGGCCGTTGGTGGACTCGAAGAAGGGCACCATTTCCGCCTGCCAGCGCGCGTTCACAGGATGGTCTTTCATGGCAGCGCGGCATTGTTCGAAGTCGTCGGCCTCAACGTAACCCACGACCACGCCGTCGGGCTGCAAGAAGAGGGAATAATTATGCCAGCCGGTCTGACGGAGGGCGTCGAGCATCTCAGGCCACACGCGGGCGTGGCGAGCTTTGTACTCTTTTAGCTTTTCCGGGCGGACTTTAAGCAGGAAACAGGCGCGCATGTCTTCCTTTTCGCATAAGAAACAATTTCAAATCCGTTGACCAACCATCGTAGCACCACCTATGAGTGGGGGTGCAAGAAAAAAATTCCATAGTAATACTGGGGCAGATTGTGGCCCCAAAAAGACCTGCGGAGTGCTGTTGCGGGAAGGGATTTGGAAGCGCTGCAACGCGGACAGAGGCGGGCGCTACAGCGATTTCTAATGGCCTTACTGCAGGGTCCTTCGAGATAGGTCTTTAGTCTGTGGGGTAGGAGGAGACGACACCGTTAGTCGGTCTACGCATCGGTCTGCGCGGGCATGGGAATTGTGGCGGCTCTGAGCAAATCCTGAGAAGCTGTGTCCTATTAGGGGTACAGTTATTTATCTGCCGAAGGGCCTGATTCGTTGAGCTCTTCTTCAAAGCCGCGAACCATATCCGGGTCGGCATCGTTGCGGTGGGCGGCCAGAAACGTTTGAAGCGCCTTGCGATACTCGTCGATAAAAGCGGGATTGTCTGGGCTGACTTTGAGTTGCGCGGCAGCTTTTTCGACCGGCTCAAGGTCGCGCTCGATCAGGCGCTGTCTGCCGTACTCCGACTCGTCGCTCATGATGACAAAATTGCGCTCGAAGCCGGGCACGTACTTAACAACGAACGGCTCTCCTTGGGGCGGAATCAGGATTTGGTTGCGGAGGGGGTAGATACACGCAGTCCACGTATTGAATTTGGCCGGTACGTCGCGCCCATCCTGCGTCTTGAGCACAACATCGTATGCCCAGACATACTGGTTGTTGAGCATGTCGTTGGTTTGCCTTGCTTGAACAATATAGCCGGTCCCTTCCACGCCTACGGCATTCAGAAATAGAGAATTCATGAAGTGGCCGAAAAAGGCATTCACCGGAGCCAAAAGCAGACCGGCGATCGCCAGCAAATACCACAGTGGCTGCTTCCGCCATTGCGCAATCGCAGCGGCGATAAATAAAAATAGCAGAATGATCACCGGAAACGATAGGAACGGGTAACGAGAAAAAAAGTACAAGATGGCGGAAAGAATTCGCATCAGGCATCAGCATCGCACATCAGCGTTTTGGTTTGGTATATAGATGAATTCCCGAGGCAGGTAAAGCAATGACTAAAATACCGTTATGGCGCTGATTACTATGCAGGACTTTCGTCGGAATCAGCTTTGGCAGGGTCTAGACCCCATCAGATCCGAGCCAGGCGTCTGATCGCTTGACGACGAACTCGTCCGTGCCCCGCCCTATGCCGAGCCTTTGGGTGAAAGGGTGGCACGGCACATAGCCAAGGGTGCGAAACCGCACGTCCATACCTAGCGCGCCACCAAACCGGCAAGGAGGGGCGCGTACGCGAGCAGGGAGACGCAGATTCCGGCCAGAGCGGCGAGGGCGAGACTGTGGAGGAAGACGAAACGGAGAATGATGCCCTCCTGTCCGTAGGTCTGGGTGGCGGTGCTGGCCACGACGACACTGGGGGCGGCGATCATCTTGCCCATGACGCCGCCGGCGGAGTTGGCCGAGGCCATGAGGATGGGGGAGACGCCGATCTGGCGGGCGGTCATGGTTTGCAGGCTGCCAAAAAGAACATTGGACGAGGTGTCGGAGCCGGTTGAGGCGGTGCCGAGCCAGCCGATGAGCGTGCCGAAGAAGGGATAGAGCGGGCCGGTACGGGCAAACGCCAAACCAAGCGTGGCATCAAGGCCGCAGTAGCGCGTGACGTATCCGAGGGCCACCATGGCGGCAATCGTGACCAGCGTGTAACGGATTTTGTAGACCGTGCGGACCAAGGCGCGGGCGAGTTCGACGGGGCTGAGGCCCATGAGGAGGCCGGCGAGCAGAGCTGCTAGAAAAATGCCGGTGCCTGTGGCGGAGAGCCAGTTGAGATTGAAGACTGCGGGCTCGGGGGCCGGTGCGGCAACGACGGGCGGAACGCGGAGGACGACGTTGTGCAGGCCGGCCACGGGGATCTTGATGGTAGTGGGGGCGTCGATCGAGGCGGAGAAGCGCGGCAGGCCCCAGAAGAAGACCACGAGGCTCAACACCAACCAGGGAAGCCAGGCTTTGAAGATGGTGGCGGCGGTGTGTGCGCGGGACTCAGGCGCGCGGCCGGTGATGTCTTGCCTATTTACGTTGAGTGTGCGCCTGGGCTGCCAGAAGCGGAGAAATATGACGAGCACGACGATGGTGGAGGCGGCGGCGGCGATGGCGACCAGCCAAGGGCCGCTCCAGAAGGACATGAAGAGTTGAGCGAAGGCAAAGGTGACGCCGGCGGCGAGGATCGCGGGCCATACTTCGATCATGCCGGTGAAGCCTGCGTAGGCCCAGATGAGCCAGAAGGGAATGAGGAGATCGAATGGCAGGAGAATCATGGCGATGGTGCGTGTGAGGGCGAAGAGATCGAGGCCAGTGACGCCTTGGAGGGCAACGACGGGAATGCCCATACCTCCAAAGGCGACCGGCGCAGTATTGGCGAGCAGGGAGAGCCCTGCGGCTTGCAATGGGCGGAAGCCGAGACTAATAAGGATGGCGGAGCAGACGGCGACCGGCGTGCCGAAGCCGGATGTTCCCTCAAAGAACGCACCGAGACCGAAGGCAATCAGGAGCAGTTGCAGACGACTGTCGGCAGTGATGCCGGTGAGGCTCTGTTGAAGAGTGACGAAGCGGCCGGTCTGGACGGTGAGGTCGTAGAGGAAGATGACGGGAAGAATGATCCAGCAGATAGGGAAGAGGCCGTAGCCCGCGCCGTAGGCACCGGCGGTGAAGACCAGTCGCGCGGGCATGTGAAAGACGGCGATAGCGGCCAGGAGCGCAGTGACAAGACCCGCGATGGCGGCAACGTGAGCCTTGAGACGCAGGACGGCCATGGCGCCGAGCAGCACTGCGATGGGAAGCGCCGCGATGAGCGTAGATAGCGGCCAGAAGCCGGCGGGGTTGTAGCCTTGCGACCAGTGCGCAGTGGCGGAGTTGGTGGCGAGGAGGTAGACGATACCGAGGAGAAGCGCGAGGAAGGCCGCGGCTTCGAGGGTGAGTGTGGCGAATGGGGAGGGGTTGGCGGCGGGAGCTGGCAAATTCGTGCTCATGGGACCTCGCGAAAGAATCTTACTGCACGAAATGCAAATTGGGTGAACGAGCGGGCTCTTTTGGGATGCGCAAAGGGATGATTCTCAAGAGGGAAACTTGCCAAGTTCCTGGAGAAAGCCGGGATCGTTGAGCGTTGGATGCGGAATTCCGGCTTTCCATTGTTGCCAAAAGAGCAGATACTGGCGTCTAAGAGAGTGAGCGAAGCGGGGTCGTGCGCGGGTACCGCCGCGGCGGAGGTCAGGTGATGAAGGCAACGGATCGCATCGGTTTAAGGTTAGCGGTTCTGTCAGGATTGGCGCTGGCATTGGCTGTGAGCGCCTGGGCCCAGTCGAGCGGATCGGCATCGAGCACTACGCCGGCCAACACGCCTGCGGCGCAGGCTCCGTCGAGCACGGATTCCGGCAGTGCGACGCAAGCTCCGAGTCAGACGAATCAGGGAGCGGCGACGGGCAGCGGGACGCAGACCACTCCGCAAACCACATCGGCTGCGCAGCCGGCTCCGGGAAGCCCCGTGGGCGGAGATGCGCCGTTGCCGGCAAAACCAGCCGGTGGCACCACCACGGCCTCGGGCGACAGCAGCATGCAGACGGCTCCCTGCTCGGCTCCGGCAGATGACTCCAAGGACAAGAAGAAGAAGGATAAGGACAAGAACCCAGAGCCGGGAACGCCTGTGGGGGGCGACTGCAATGTGAAGGTCGATCCCGACAAGGTGGTCGATCCCGGCAGCGAGATGCAGAAGGTGAAGCCAGGCACTATTGAGGATGTGGGCGCGGTGGGGAACCGCAATATCGGCGGCCGCGGCATGGGCAACTGGTACTCGACCGACTCCGAGATCAAGATGGGTAAGCAGTACGCCGACGAGATAGAGAAGAGCACAAAGTTTATCACCGATCCGGTGGTGGTGGAGTATGTGAACCGCATCGGCCAGAACATCGTAAAGAACTCCGATTGCAAGGTGCCGTTCACCATCAAGGTGATCGACTCCGACGAGATCAACGCCATGGCGCTGCCTGGCGGGTTCTTCTACGTGAACTCGGGACTGATTTTGGCGGCGGACGAGGAAGCGGAACTGGCCGGCGTAATGGCGCACGAGACGGCGCACGTGTGCGCGCACCACGCCGCGCGCGAGATGACGCGGCTGAATTACGCGCAGATCGGCATGGTGCCGCTGATGATCATGCTGCCCTACGACTGGACGGGGTACGGCATCTACGAGGCAGCGCAGCTGGCGATTCCCATCACGTTCCTGCAGTTCTCGCGCGACTTTGAGGCGCAGGCCGACTATCTGGGCGTGCAATATATGTACCGCTCCGGCTACGATCCGCAGGCGTTCATCACCTTCTTTGAGAAGATTCAGGCTCTGGAGAAACGCAAGCCCGGCCTGGTGGCCAAGGCGTTCAGCGACCATCCGCAGACGCCGGACCGCATCCTGCACTCGCAGGAGGAGATCGCGCGCATTCTGCCGGCGAGGGAAGACTACCTCGTCACCACTTCTGAATTTGACGACGTGAAGGCTCGTCTGGCGCGCATCGAAAACAAGCGCCGCCTGACCGACACCAAGGGCGTGACCCGGCCGTCGCTGCGCCGCGCAAGCACGGATGGGTCGGGGTCCGGCTCAGGATCGGGTTCGGGCTCGGGTTCGACCACCCAGGCCGGCGACGGTTCCACGAACTCGGGTGACGGACCGCCAACGCTGCATCGCCGCGACGACAACCAGAACTGAGAAAGCAGGGAAGGACTCGATTTCTGCCCCCCTTGAATGCTTCCAGTGTCCTATCGTTTCTTGACTGCCGGCTTCATCATTGCTGGCTATCGCGCCCTAGGCGCAGAGGTTGTTTGCCTCGCGCTTCACCGGGGTTTCCAAGAAATGATCTCTGTTCCTTGGGGTGGAAGCGTGGGGAAGCTGGCCGAGCCCAACCGGGAATCCCGCAGGGACGGCGCTCGCTGGTCAATCAAGATCAACCTCACTGTACGGACCATCTGCGCCAAGAGCCCCAGATATTGGGGTGGGTTTCGGGCTGCCGCACAAGGCTATGGGGTTTTCCACAGGCTTTCCAGAAAAGCGGCTAGGGCGAAAGCCTATGAGTTTCGTATAACTTCCGGAAATTCCTTGAATGTCCTGATGAAGTCGGGTTAAATACAGAATTACCGGTAGGTTTTGCCGGAATCCGCGCTTCAACAACGACAATTTCCGGGAGGCAACTATGCGCAATGCCGCAGCCCGCTCGAACCTGCTGGTTCCTGAACTCCGCGAGGTGATGGATATTCGCCAGGCCTCGGGTTACCTTGGTATCTCGCCCGATACCCTCTACAAGTACGCCTCCGAAGGCTTTGTTCCGGCGTTCAAGCTTGGCAATCGCTGGCGCTTCAAAAGGTCGCGCCTGGACGAGTGGATGGACCGCCAGAGCGAACTGCATGCGCACGGCGAGATCGATGCGAGCAAGAAGAAGCCCGTGCAGTCGGCAATGTGAAAAGCAGTTGTCAGTGGTCAGCATAACTGCACCATTATTGGCACGCGGACTAGCTGATGGAATACGATCTCACTTCCGATGAGGAATTCCTGAAGAACATTGCCTCGAATGTGCTTGGAGTTCTTGAGAAAAGAAGCTTTTTCACGCGCCTTGACGATTTGTTTTGTCCGGTCGATCCATCAATCGATCGCGCCAAGTGCGGCCACTCTTTTGACAAATCTGTCAGCATTCTCCGCGATCTGGACATGAATTTGGATGATGTGGATGATGTGGAAGATGTGCTTGGAGTGTTGAGATTCAGAGGAGCTTGTTGCGATTGTGAGGTCCTGTATAACATGGCCGAGGAAAGTCGTCTCAAATCCGAATACTGGAAGGCGCATGCAAAACAACTGACGCGGGAATCCAGATCACTGACCACGTTTGCTTGATCCCTGTGATAAAACTAAGCGGATGGACCACTTCCGCCGCATGGGCGCGTTGCGCCGCAAGCTGACTCGCGCCGGGCTCTCCGGGCTAGTTGTCACATTTCTACCCGATTTACGCTACCTTTGCGGATTCACCGGATCGAGCGCTGCGCTGGCAGTGACGCGGCGGACGGCACGTCTCTTTACCGATAGCCGCTACACGACGCAGGCCGGTGAAGAGGTGAAGGCAGCGCAGGTGCAGATTGTGTCGGGAGCGTCGTCGGTGGCGGCCGTGCAGTGGCTGGCCGCGCAGCCGGGCGTGACCATGGCGGGATTCGACGCTGCGCGCTCCACGGTGGCGGAACTCAAGCGATGGAAGTCGGAGCTGCCGAGCCGGCTACGGCGCAGTTTTCTCCAAGAGGCGCCGGCGCCATTCGTCGAACAATTGCGCATGGTGAAGGATGAGGGCGAGCTCGAGGTAATGGCCAAAGCGGCGCTTGCCGGATGCCGGCTGTTCGAGGGGATTCTGGAGTTCTTGCGGCCCGGCATCGCCGAAATCGATGTGGCCGCGGAGTTGGAACATAAGGCGCGGATGCTGGGTGCGGAAGGCATGTCATTCGAAACCATCGTCGCGAGTGGTGCGCGGTCGGCCCTGCCTCACGGGCGCGCTACGGCCGCACGGCTGCCGAAGCGCGGCTTCGTGACCCTCGACTTCGGTATAATCCTCAATGGTTACTGTTCGGATATGACGCGGACCGTTTTTCTGGGTAAACCAAAGCCCGGAGAGCGGAAGGCATACGAGGCTGTGCTGGAAGCCCAGGAGAACGCGGTGAACGCGGTAACTCCGGGGGTAAGCTGCGCGGAGGTGGATGAAGCCGCGCGCAGCATCCTGCGCAGGGAGGGTTTCGGCGAGGTATTTATACACTCCACCGGCCACGGCGTCGGCTTGGAGATTCACGAGCCGCCGCGCGTGGGCGTGGGACAATCCATGCGTCTTGTGCCTGGCAATGTGGTGACGATCGAGCCCGGCATCTATCTCGCGGGCCAGTTCGGCATCCGCATCGAGGATATGGTGGCAGTGACGCGCACCGGCAGCCAGGTGCTGACGCCGGCGCCCAAGGCGCTGATCGAATTGTGAAACGCGGGGCTTTGCAACGCGCAGACTGAGAAGGTTGACACCCGTGCGTGGAGAGTCAAAGGGACGAATGAAACAACAGGACATTGAAGATTTACGGCAGTTGATTGAGTTTTTGAAGCAGCACCAGGTGTCGGAGTTCGACATCGACCGCGGGGATCTAAAGCTGCGGTTGAAGTTCAATCCGCCGGAGAGCGGGGCAGGGTCACTGAGCGACCTGGCGCGGCTTCTCAAGTCAGCGCCGCCGGGCGTGGCGCAGGCTGCGGCAGCCAACACTCCAGCGGGAGCCGCTCAAACTGCTGCAGAGCCGGCTGCCGATCCCGATGCCGGACTGCACCTGATGAAGTCGCCCATCGTGGGCACGTTCTATGGTTCGCCTTCTCCCGGCGCCGCCGCCTTCGTTTCTCCCGGAGATCATGTGGAGAAGGGCCAGGTGATCTGCATCGTCGAGGCCATGAAACTGATGAACGAGATCGAGTCGGACGCCTCCGGGGAGATTGTCCGGTGCCTGGTATCGAACGGGCAGGCGATTGAGTTTGGCCAGCCGCTGTTCGCCATTCGGCTAGCTTAGCTGGGCGAATGGAAAAAGCGAGTCAGCCGGTCGGTGAGTGAACAAGCCGGCGGTATAACCTCCGCCAGGAGCGGTTTCTTCAAAATGAGCAAACTAGAAAGAGAAAAGTCACGGCGCGATGCGTGGCTAATAACGAGGGCTCACGGCAAGAGTAGGTACGTTCTGATCGCCGGGACCGCCTGGGGTGTTTTGTTTGTGGCCGGTACGAATTTGGCAAGGGTGTTTTTTCAGCACCAGCCGGTTAATTGGAACTTTTTGCCGATCAGTCTGTGCGTAGCGGTGGCTGCCGGATGTGGACTTGCGCCCTGGAACTGGTCTGCAAGCGAGAAAAAATATGGTCCATCTTCGGCTGCAGGACAGGGCCGCTGAGATTGATTTAAAGGTCGTGCATGTTTCGTAAG
>JBEKPD010000118.1:0-16808 GCA_049521075.1 Occallatibacter sp. | reverse complement strand
CACTCATCGACGAGGCGCATTCCACATGGACGAATAGTCGGCTGTACGCCCAGGTGCTACATCGACGACTTACCCGGATTCGATGCCGAGTCTGTCGTTGACCGCTACTCTCAAACGCTGTCCGCAGCCAATATAGCGTTCAGTGGTTTGCACGGAGACATGCCCGAGGAGAAACTGAATCTGTTCGAGCTCGCCCCCGGAATCATGGCAGAGCCGCGCGCATGATCTCCGGAGATCATGTGGCGCGAGATAACGAATTGCCCACTCTGCGATTCTCACCCCGAAACGGGTGATTGATTGAGGTCTCCATGCCGTCCGGATATCGCAGTAACATCAGCGGCCTTTCCATAGGTTCACGATGAAGCCACCACCAATCGGTAATATATTCGTAATCAATGATCCCAGCTCTGGTCTAGATAGATCGATCAGACCGCGATGTGGAATCCGTGACTGCCGAGGCCACTTACGCAGCGCTTAAAATGCAAGGAGCGGAAGCTCGGATCGAGCTCAGAGATGCTGGAAGGAGTGCCGGGAATGAGCTGAAAATCATTTCTCTGCGGCTGGTGTTCTTAGTGCGTCCCGGTGCGCGCTTAGGGCTTTGATCTAACCAGGAGTGATCGTGGGGCGGCATTTCCCCACGCGAGACGACCTGGCCCATGCAGACCCGGACTTTGGCGAAAGGCATGGATGACAGCGACGAATCCAGAATTCGAGACAGAATGTATACGCCGCATCCTGGCGGGCGAGAGGAGTCTGTTCCACGACCTTATCCGTCCCTGCGAGCGCGCTATCTACTTTCTGCTGCTGTCGCTGCTGGGCAACGAAGCGGAAGCGGAGGATGCGGCGCAGGAAACGGCGATCAAGGTCTATCTCAATCTTCAAAAATTTCGCGGCGACGCGCAGTTTCGCACCTGGGTGCTATCAATTGCGCGGAACGAGGGGCTGGGGCGTCTGCGCAAGACGGGAGCGCGGGCGGAGGACTCACTGGACGCGCAGATCGACGAGCAAACGGGGGACTATACGCCCGCGATGCTCACCTGTTGGCGCGAGGTGCCCTCCGAGGCGCTGGAGCGGAAGGAGTTGGGCGCGCTGCTGCGAAAAGCCATCGAGGGGCTGCCGGGGATTTACCGTAACGTAATACTGCTGCGAGACATCGAAGAGATGGATGTGCGCGAGACGGCTGCCGCGCTGGGCGTTACCGAGGGGGCGGTCAAGGTGAGGCTGCACCGGGCGCGGGCTCTGCTGCAGCGGGACCTGGCTCCGCAGTTGGAGGGGTTCGCGCCCAAGCGCAAACAGCTGTTTGGATGGCTCAGATGAGGATCGACTGCAAACACGTCTGGGAGCACATTTCGGCCTACATCGACGGCGAAGTGGACGCCGTGCTGCGCGCCGAAATCGATATGCATCTGGAAACCTGCGAGATCTGCTCGGCGGTTCTGGATTCGACGCGGAACGTGGTGGTTCTTATAGGCGACGACCGGGTCTTCGAGTTGCCTGCCGGCTTCAGCCACCGGCTCCACGCGCGCCTGACAAAAGGAATCGAGCTGGGAGAGTCTTCGTAGCGGCCGTCAGGGCACTGGATTGCCGAGCCGGCGGCGAGCCGGTGCGGTGAATTTTTGAATGGGTCCAGGTTTCGAGGCCCACAAGGATCAGCGTCACTACGGCCAGCATCACCTGCAGCCGCTCGGAGCGCTTTTGTCCGGGAGTAAGTTCGCGCCTGCGCCATTGCGCCGAGCCTTGCGCGCGCAGTCGCCAGATCCAGGCCAGGACCGCGAGGTTCACCAGTGCTCCGACAGCAGCAAAAATTAGCATGGGGATGCGAATCGCGTCCTGGTGAAAGCCGCGCGCCGGTGCGTAGGTGCCGCTGACCGCGGCCAGGGCGCTGAGGCCGATGGCCACGCGAACGCCGCTGATAGCGAAGACGGCGGTGCATAAGCTTTGCAGCAGGGCAAACACCAAGCTCGTGCTGCCCAGTGTGCGCAGAGGCTTCGGAATTTCTGCAGAATCCTGCTCCATCTCGGGACCTACCCCGGGCCTGGGAGCTGCAGGACAGACGGCGCGTGGGCAGACTCAGGGTAACGCATGCGGCGAATGATTGCCAATCAAAGCTCAGGGCCCACGGCCCACTGTCCCGCAGGCCAGGCAATCCAAACGGCAACTTGGCGCGTATGTCAATCAGGTGAACGAACCGGGTAGATTCTCATTTCCGGCAAATCGAGTTTCACTGTAACCTTTTCCCCTGGCGTTCACTCCTATAGGGCGTGACAAAGAACACGCGGGACCGGCCGACTGCGGGCCCGCAAATGAACAACCGGCGGAGAGTATCCGCCCCAACCCCCAAACGAGGTCAATAGATCATGACAAAGAATCAAATCAACGCATTGCTTCTGACGGCGGCGCTCTCCGGCCTGGTCGGTGGAACCTCCGTTGCGGCCAAGGCGGCCACGAACGGCTCGCCGAGGGTTTCCGGTGTAACTGCGGGCGTGCTGCTCGCCAGCCAGGACAAGACCCCTCCTGCCAAACACTCCTGTAAGGGAAAGAATGATTGCAAGGGCACAGGTGGCTGCTCCACTGGCGACCAGGGCTGCAAAGGCAAGAACACCTGCAAGGGCAAGGGCGGCTGCGCCACCGACGGTTCCAAGCCACCCTCAGCTTCGTAAGTTTAAACCCAATTTTACGCATGGCGCGGCAGGAAGGTTAATCCCGCCCTTCTTGCGGCGCCATCGAAACCAATCTTCATCAATGCCGTACCTGTCGGAAATTCGCCGATCCGCTGCAGCCGACCATTGTCGATGGATGGCTGACAACTCACCGCTACCCACTACGAAGGACAATTATGCCCGGCAATCGCTTCAACGCGTTTCAGGATCACGGCGTTGGAATTGGCCTCCGCATTCCGCACTACAACCACATCTTCTCGCGCAAGCCGGTGGTGGACTGGTTCGAGATCATATCGGAAAACTTCATGTGCGATGGCGGTCGTCCGATGACCATGCTCGATCAGATCTTGGAGCAGTACCGGGTGGTGCAGCACGGGGTCTCGATGTACTTCGGCTCCGTGACTGCTCCCGATCCCGAGCACCTGAGGCGGCTGAAGCAACTGGTACACCGAACCAGAACCCCCTGGCTCAGCGATCACCTCTGCTGGGGCAGCGTTGACGGCACCTATACGCACGACCTCCTCCCGCTGCCCTACACATGGGAAGCCGTCGAGCGCACCGTGGAGCGCGTCCGCATGGTGCAGGATTTTCTTGAGATTCCTTTGGCGGTAGAGAACGTGAGCAGCTATGCCGCCTTTACCGGCTCACAGATGACGGAGTGGGAGTTTTTGAATGAAGTGGTCGAGCGGGCCGACTGCGGCATTCTGCTCGACGTCAACAACGTTTACGTTTCGTCGGTAAATCACGAGTTCGATCCCATGGAGTATGTGAACGCCGTGCCTGCCGAGCGCGTGGCGCAGATTCACATTGCCGGACACTCGAAGTACGAGAAGTACATTCTCGACACGCACGACCATCCGGTGATCGATCCGGTGTGGGAATTGTACGCGCGCGCAATCGAGCGCTGCGGGCCTACGCCGACTCTGCTCGAGTGGGACGACCGCATACCCAGCTTCGACGAGGTTCATAACGAGGCGAAGAAGGCCAATCGCTATTTGCATCGTCACGCGGGCGCATTCGCGGAGGCGGCGCGATGAGCACGGACTCAATGCGTTCGGAGACCATGAACCTGGCCGAGTTGCAGCGCCGCATGGCCGCGGCCATCATGATGCCGCTCACCCCGGATGAGGACATGCGCGCGCAGGCTCCCGACGGCCGTCCCATGACTGCGGTAGCCGCAAGCTTTATTGCGCCCAATCGCCAGCTAAGCCCCTTCGAGCGTCTGGAGATCTACAACCGGCAGTACTGGTTTCGCGTGCTCGACGCGCTGGCTGAGGACTTTTCCGTGTTGCGGGCCGTGGTCGGCAGCCGCGCCTTCCATGGTCTGTCGGTCGAGTATCTCACCGCACATCCCAGCCGGTCGTTCACGCTGCGCAACCTCGGGTCGAGGCTACCCGAGTGGCTTGCACATTATCCCAAATGGGCGGGGCGCCGACAGCGGCTGGCGCTCGATGTAGTGCGCATCGAGTGGGCCTTTGTAGAGGCCTTTGACAATGCGGAACGCACCCCACTCACGCTCGATCAGATTGCCACGCTGGACGGCGCCTCGCGGCTGGGACTGCAACCCCACCTGCAACTGCTGGCGCTCGACTACGCCGCCGACGACATTGTGCTCGCCCTCCACAGGGAACAAAAGCGTAACGCCAGCGAGGCCGGCGTGAAGCATGAGAGCGGCGCGGAGCCACCGGCAAAACTCCCACGGCTGCGTCGTCACCCCACCTGGGTTGCGGCGCACCGGCTGGACAACGCGGTTTATTACCGAAGGCTCGAACGGGAGGAGTTTTACACGCTGGCAGCTCTCCGCGAAGGACGATCGCTGCTTGAAGCACTCGAAGCGGGTTTTCTTGACTCACCCAAGCCGGACGCGCGGCGTCCTGCGCTGGTGCGCTCATGGTTCGGTCGCTGGGGTGAACTGGGCTGGATCTGCGCACCCGAATTGGACTCGTTGCTGGAAGAACAGGAAGCATGAGAATGGCAAAAATCTTCGATCTCGGAAGCAACGCTTATGGCAAATTCGTTGCGCTGCTGAACCCGGCACAGAGTCCGCTGCTGCTGGCCATTCGGCTGTATTGGGGCTGGCAGTTCGCCCAGGACGGCTGGGGAAAACTCACCCATCTCGACCGCGTTGCGCAGTTTTTTACGAGCCTGAACCTCCCCGCTCCAGCGTCGACCGCGCTGATGGTTGCACTCGTCGAGTTACTCGGCGGCATTCTCTTCGCCTTTGGCATCGCGTCGCGGCTGACCTCGCTGGTTCTGTTCGTAAACATGACCATGGCCTACCTGAGCGTGCCCGACGACCGCACCAACTTCTTTCACATTCTCTCCAAGCCCGAGGACTTCTATGGCGCCACTCCGTACACTTATTGGTTTGCGGCTCTGTTGATTCTGATTCTTGGACCGGGCATCTTCTCGGTGGATCGGATCATCGGCCGCTGGTTCGCGCGCAAATACAAAGCCTGACCTCCGCGTTCTCATCGTTTCAAAAATTGCGATTGGGGAATCTGGCTGATATGGGAATCGTGCGCTCGGAACCTTCGTGACAGCCACTTAATGCTAGGTATCGATAAGTCTATTCGTCCGCGGATGGGGACTCGACAGCGCCATTTTGCAGAGCCCATTGTATGAAGCCATCCAGTGCGGCCTTAACGCCTTCGATGTTTGCCGCTTCGATGCTGCGAATCTGCTTCCACTGAACATCTTTCAAATTGGCCGAACGCAAGTCCGCCGCGGTGAGGCCGGCTCCATCGAGGTTCGCTCCGGCCAGATTTGCTCCGACAAGATCCACGTCTTTCAAATCGGCGTTTAAGAAGGACGCGTTTTCAAGGTCACCGCCGCGAAAATTGGCCGCATGCAGATCTGCGGAGGTGAGGTCCGTAAAAACGAAAATCGCTCCCCCGCAGGTCGTAGGCGCTCAGATCGGCGCGCAAAAGATTGGCGTGCTCAAGATGAATGCCCTGAAGGAAAGCCGAGGAGACATCGACACCGACGAGCTGAATCTTGTCTTCGTTCAGTTCCTGCAAAGCTTCGATGCGTCCGCCGCTCCCGCCCTTCCGTGCGCGGTGTTGATGACCTGCCAGGCCTGGTAGTGCCGTTGCTTGATGCGATCGCCCGACTCGCTGAAGTAGAAAATAACCGCGATCAGCACCGAGAAGCTTCCGAGATATTCGAGGACTTCCAGCAAGCTCCAGTGGCTGAGCGCGTAAGCAACCAACTCCAAAAGCCAATCGAATGCCCTGAACGGGATTATCCAGCGATGCTTAAGCCTTGCGACGATAGTTGCCAACTCCTCCGGGCGCCTCGTGACTCGGTGGGAAATCCTACGGTTCCTCCTTCTGCCATCTAGACGGAAGTGTGCTCCTTCTACCCCGTTGAGAAAGCGTCATGGCGAGATGCCCGCCCCTCAAAGTCATGTCACGGCCACTCGACTGACAGCGCGTAGTTCTCTTGAGTACCGGTATCGCGTGTGAACACCGGAGAGCCGTCGGGAGTAAAGGGCCTCCGTTTAGGGAGGGATGTGACATCCCCATTCACTCCAGAGGAAGAATACTTGGTCCCGGTTCAAATTTAGTCGGTGCGGCACGGCTTTTCTCAATCGGCCGGTTAACAGGCCAACGAGCTCATTGACACTGATTTACTCGCAAAAGAGCTGATTACTAATAAAAACGCCGTCGTGTTTACCGATTTCCAGTGGGTGACTTTCCACCTGGCCAAAAAGTCGCCAACATGGACACTTGGCGGTTTTACGGCCAGGTGCATTGGATTTGTCAACACTGGCCGCCTATCCTTTACAAAATCTATCCGAAAACCGTTTCGGCTGAAAGCGTAGGTCGGGGACCAGGTCCAACGCAACGCCAGCGACCGTCCGCTGGGCCAGAACGCGCTCATGAACAAAAAATGGAGCATGGACTTGGTTGCGCAGCGGTCGCCAGTTGGTTGCTGCATCCGCGTTCTGACCGTGGTCGCTCAGGTTACTCGCGAGTGCTTCGCCCTGCGCGCCGATTCAGTTCGCTGCAGAGAGAAGGGATCTGTTTTGACGTGTGGTGAAGAGATTTGGCCGCCGCGGTCACTCCTGCCCCACTAAGCTCGATCGTTCCCGATCACGCGGAAGACTCACCGAGATGCGGGTACCTTTTCCCGGCCAGCTCTCCGCGCGGATTTGCCCTCCATAGAATGTGACCAGCGATTTTGCAATTGCCAAACCCAGCCCGAATCCTCCAGTCGCTCGCGCGCGTGAAGAATCGACGCGATAGAAACGTTCGAAAATGCGTGCCAGGTGGGCCGGCTCAATCCCGCATCCGTGGTCGGCCACTGTAACGGTTGTCAAGCCGGAATCAACACGACATGTCACTTCAACGACTGATCCGTGAGAACTGTATTGAATTGCATTTTCCAGAAGGTTAAGCCAAATCAACTCGAGATCCGCGAATTCGGCGCGCATAATAGCCTCTCCCGGCGCGCTGAAATCGATGCGAATCTTCTTGTCTGCGGCGCATTGTGCCAACTGAGCGATCGCTGATTCGCAGGATGACACTAGGTCGACAGGGTCTGGCCGGCGCTCGTGTCCGTCGGCAATGCGTTGTTCGGCGCGCGCCGTCTGCAGCATCCGGTTCAGAAGGCGCTCCAACCGCTCGCAGTCACGGCTCATCGCCATCAGGCCGTCGTCGTACTCGGCGATTTGCCTTGGCTTGTTTAGAAGTGTCTGCAACGTCGATTTGAGGATCGCGAGGGAAGTCTTTAGCTCATGAGCTGCATCGCCCAGGAATTCGCGCTGTCGCGTGAATGCTGATTCGAGCCCGGCGAGTACCGTTGTAATGGCGCCAATCAGCGGTTCCAGTTCTTTTGTCGATGTGGTAGCCTGCGAGGGCTCGAACCTCCAGCTTTCAACCGAAATGGCTCCCGCCGCCGTGGCCAGATCGTGAAGAGGCACAAGCGCTTTGCGTATATACCACAAGACCAGTAGAAGCGTAGGAACCAGAACGAGCAGGCTCACTACGCCGATCGCCACTCCCAAGCGGGTAATCTGATGCTCAATTCCTCCAGTGGAGGCGGCATAGATAACCGTCAATCGGGGCAACGGCAGGGGCACGCCTTCCTCTGTGTCTTGAACAGCGACATCGCGCAACACGATGGCTCGGAACCGGTCTCCGTGCATTGTGAAATCCCAAAAGCGCATTCCCAGCGGGATTCCGTCAAAGACATGCGGATCGAAACCGGGCGTGTGTTTCTCGAAGTCCCCATGGTCGCTTTTGACCAAAAACACCTCCGGATGCCCGTGTTGGGATGACGGAGGCACCCTGGCGTCGTTGAACAGTAATCCGGGCTTGCCGTTATCGGGGTAGTAGACGATCGCGGCGATGCTTTGAGCGCGGCCCTCGAGGTAAATGTCGAACGCCCCCTGGATGGAATGACGGGAAAGCGAAGTGCCTACAAAAACCAGCCCGCTCGCCAGCAGAATCTGCGACAAAACGACGGCGAAAATCAGGCGGTTTCTGAGTGAAAACTTCTTCATCGCTTTCCTGCCACAGGGAAATCAAACCGAAGCTAGAGGCTGTCGCCCTGAGCTTTTGCTGCAGGGAGTGCGCGCTCCTTGCTTAACGAATAGCCCAGTCCACGGACCGTCCGGATGATCCGTTCGCCTGCCACACCTTCCAGCTTTCGCCGCAGGCCCGAGATATAGACTTCAATCACATTGCCAAACCGTTCCCAGTTGAAGTCGTAAAGATGTTCGAGCAACTCCTCTTTCGAAACCAGCGCACCGCGGCGGAGGGCCAGGTACTCGAGCACGCGATATTCCATGGCGGTGAGGGCAATCCGCTTCCCGCCGACTCTCGCCGTGCGCATGACGGTATCGACCTCAAGTGGTCCAAACTGAATCGCCGGTGAATGTTCGCCCTTGCCGCGCCGCAGCAGCGCTTTCGAGCGGGCGACGAACTCGCCCAGGTCGAACGGCTTCGTGAGGTAGTCGTCCGCGCCCGCATTCAACAGTTCGACGACGGTCTCCTTCTCGTCGCGAGCAGTGAGAACAAGCACCGGCGAGTTTCTGCCCTGGCTGCGGAATCTTTTGAGCAGTTCCAAGCCCGTCAGTTTGGGGAGCATCAGGTCGAGCACCAGTAGGTCATAAGAGGCTGAGCACGCCTGAAACAACCCCTCTTCGCCATCGGGCGCGATATCCACTGCACAAAGCGCATGGTCGCGCAGAATGCCGGCGACGTTCTCGGCCAGCCGTTCTTCGTCTTCCACAACCAGCACTCGCATGTTCCCGATTCGCTTCCTTCCCGATGCCGCATGCCTGACCTCGGGGGCAAGACCATCGGTCATGCCGGCGATCCGTTGACACAAGCGACTTACATATGATCATGCCACTTCTTCCTGGACCTGTGTGTGGTTACGCGTGAGGAGATAGTAGACCAGAGGAGTAACGACGAGACTGAGAATCATGCTGATCGAAAGTCCGCCAATAACTGAGATGGCGAGAGGCTGAAGCATTTGCGATCCGGAGCCGAGCGCAAAGGCCAATGGCAACATGCCGCAAACCGCGGCAAGCGCGGTCATTACGATGGGACGCAACCGGCGCTGCGCGGCATGAAGCATGGCGTCTCTGGCCGAGGCGCCCTCGGCGCGGTACTTCTCATCGGCGTCGAGCAGCAGGATGCCGTTCTTGGCTACGATGCCGATCACCATGATGAGCCCCATGAACGAAGCCACGTTGAATGTTGTTCCTGTGATGAGCAGCGCCAGGATCACTCCCGCAATGGACAGCACCGAAGAGGTAAGAATAGCGATCGGCGCTTCGAAGTTGCGGAACTCGGCGAGCAGCACCCCAAAGACCAGCGCCAGGGCCAGGAGCAGGACCTGCAGCAGATCGTGGAAAGACTTTTGCTGTTCTTCATAGGTGCCGCCGTACTCGACGCGTATTGACGATGGCAGGTGCTGCGCGGCGACCGTTTGCTTCACCTTCGCAATTGCCGTGCCGAGGTCGGATCCTTCGAGGTTGGCGGTGACAACGATGTGGCGCTGCAGATTCTCACGGCGAATCTCGTTTTGTGGCGGGAACTGCTGAACGTCGGCCAGCGAGCCGAGCGTTGCCGTGTGGCCTGAGGCGCTGTTGAAAACGGTATTGCGAATCGTATCGAGTGAAGTGCGGGTTTCGTCGCCCAGGCGCACCCGAATCGTATATTGCCGACCGTTTGCTATGAGCGGTGCGCTGATTGGGATGCCATCGAGGATCGAGGTTGCATCTTCGCCAACTTCCTGCGGCGTGAAGCCCAGGCGAGAAGCCACGGAAGGATCGATTTGAAAATTCGTGGCCGGGCCGCTGATGGTGTTTTCAATGCCGTTCTCGACGTCGACCACCCCGGGAATCTTTGCGATGGCGTCGCCAACTCGCGGTCCTATTTGTGTCAGGAGCTGCTCATCGTTCGAGAAGATCTTCACCTGGATAGGCTCAGGCGCGTTGGAGAGGTCGTTGATGTTGTCCTGCAGGATCTGAGTCAACTCGATGTCAAGCTCAGGTTCGGTGGTCTTAATGCGGCGGCGGGCCTCATCCATCACCTCCCAGACCGATCGACTGCGACTGGCCTTGAGCTTGATGGTGAAATCGCCGGTATTGGCCTCCGTAACAGCAGCGTAGCCGAGTTGCAGTCCGGTCCGCCGCGAGGTGTTTGCGACCTCGGGAATCGAGTGAAGAATGTGCTCCACATGATCGAGCACGCGATTTGTCTCAGCCAGCGAACTGCCGGCGGGCATGATGTAGTCGAGAATGAATCCTCCCTCATCCATGAGCGGCAGAAGATCGGAGCCGAGGGCTTGGTAACCAGCCCAGGTGCCGAACACCAGCAGCAGGCAGATAGTGCCCACCCAGAGTGGTTTGGCAAGCGCCCATTCGAGCACGCGACGATGAACGCGTAGCACGCCTGCGAGCAGCTTGCCGGAGGTGTGCTCATGGCCTGCGCGATTGCGGCTGGTGCGAAGCAGCAGGTAGCTCAGGCCCGGCGTCCAGGTCAAAGCAAGGGCCAGGGAAGTAAGCAGGGCGGCAGTCATGGTGACGGCCAGTGCTCGGAAGAACAGGCCTGTAACGCCACTGACTGAAACCAAAGGAAGAAAGACGACGACCGGCGTAATCGTCGAGCCGATGAGCGGTATGGTCAGCTCGCGCAGAGCCTTGCGCACGGCCTCAGCGCGCGACTCACCGTTGTCGCGATGCATCACGATGTTTTCGACGACAACGATCGCATCGTCAATGACCAAACCAATGGCGGCGGCCAGCCCGCCGAGCGTCATCAGGTTGAAGCTCTCTCCCATGATCCAGAGAACGGCGATCGCGGCGGCCATCGTAACCGGAATGACCAGGCCGGCAATGAGCGAGGAGGTCCAGTCGCGCAGAAACAGGAAAAGGATGACGCACGCGAGCACGAGGCCGATGAAAATGGCGTCGCGCACGCTCGAAATCGAGTCGCGCACAAGTTGCGACTGATCATAGAACACATCGAGTTTAACGCCCGGCGGCAGCTTTTTGCGCAGTTCCGTGACCTGCGCAGCCACCGCGTCGGCAACTGCTACCGTGTTGCTGGCAGGCTGGCGCAAGAAGCTCAAAAGCACTGCGTTTTTCCCGTCGGCAGTGACGGTGGTATAGACAGGCTGCGTGCCATCTTCCACTGTCGCAACGTCAGCCACTCGCACCGGCGCGCCCGCGGCCGTGGTCTTCACCACGAGCTGGCTAATGTCGTCGGCATTGTGCGTCTGGGCGCCCACCAGGCCGAGGATGAGCTGATGGTTCGCCTCATACAGGCCCGGCGATTCCACAATGTTGGAAGCTTCGATTGCGCCGACCAGATCGGGGATGGTTACGCCGGCAGCCTGCATCAACGCCAGGTTCGGGACAACATGGAATTCCGGCACCTTGCCGCCCTGCACAATCACCGTGCTCACTCCGGGCACGCGGTTGAGCGGCGGCTTGAGGTCGTAATTGGCTATTTCCCAGAGCTCGGTCAAAGGCACGGTGTCCGAGGTGAGGCTGTAGCCAAGAATCGGGAAGCTGGCAAACGTGAGACGCCTGGTGGTAATGTTCACCGTCGACGGCAGGGATTGGCGCACCATTGCGATGGCTGCGTCGACCAGCTGCAGTTCGGTCACCATGTCGACGTTCCAATCGAAAAACAAACTGACCTCGGCAGAGCCGCGGCTAGTGGTGGAGCGTACGGTTTGAAGACCGGGTACCGAGTTGATAGCGTCCTCGATGGGACGTGTGATGGTCACTTCCATCTGCTCGACGGGCATCACGCCGTTGTCGACCGCGATAATGACACGTGGAAAGTTGGTTTCAGGAAAGACCGAGACCGGCACTTTGAACGCCAGATAGACCCCTACCACCGTCAGCACGACAGCGAAGAAAAAGATGGTGCGAGTGAAGCGCGCCACCCAGAACGAATTGTCATCGGCAGGCGCAGATTCGGAGATACGAGGGTCGCTGGACATCACTTATCGTCTCCGCCGCCCGACTCATCTTCGCCGGCCTTCCCGACCTTCACCTTGGTGCCGGGATCGAGGCCATATGCGCCACCCGTGATCATCTGGTCTGAAGCGTCTAGGCCGCTCAGCACCTGTACGTCGACACCATCGCTGATTCCGAGCGTGACTTTTTTCTGCTGCGCTTTGCCAGCGGCGTCGACAACCATCACCGACTTGGAGCCGTCGTCAGCCGTCAATATTGCTGCCAGTGGAACCTTCATCGCGTTCTCGATGGTTCTGCCGGTGATGGTGACTTTCACCGGCGCGCCCACCTTCAGCCTGCCCGGCCGGTTATCGATCTTCAACCAGACTTCGACCGTGGTACTGCCGGGGTCGAGCGCGGGGCTGATCATCGACACCTTTGCCGGAATCGCGTCGTCCACGCCCGGAGCGTACACCTCGGCGGCGCTGCCGATCTTCAACCGCAGTGCCTGGGCCTGCGCAATGTGCGCTTTGGCCAGCAGGGTATTGGTTTCCATCACCGTGAGCAGCGGGGTACCCGCCGCTGCAGTCTCGCCCGCAAAGAGCGGCCGGTCGGTTACGAACCCATCGATGGGACTGCGAATCTCCGAGTAGCGCAACTGCGCTTGCGCGCCCTTTAGCTTGCCTTCGGCTGAAGTGAGATCACCCTGCGCCTGCTTGAGAGCCGCTTCGTGCGTTACAGCTCGCACCGACTCGAGGTGTTTTGCTGCGGCATCGTATGCCGCCTGTGCCTGCACCAGCGCAGCTTCGGCAGTGTCCAGGTCCCGGCCAGGAATTGCACCTTCGGCAAAAAGCTGTTTGCGGCTTTTCACGATACTCTGATTCAGTCCGAGATTAGCCTTGGCCTGCGCCAGATCGGACTCGGCCCTGAGCTGATCCTCGGGTACCTGCGCCTTGGTTGCAACAGCGTAGGACGCCTGCGCCGCTTCATACGTGCCCTGGGTGTCGAATGCTGCTGCCGTGAGGTCGGCGTTTTCAAGCACTGCCAGCAGTTCCCCCGCGTGCACACGCTGGCCACGTTCCACGTAGAACTTCTTGACCGGCGCGCTGATCTTGGGTTCGATGGCCGCTTGCGCGATCGGTGCGAGCACGGCGTCGGCGGAAATCGCTTCAGAGATGGAACCGTGCTCGGGCTGCTCGGCCTGAACCGTGACCAGAGCTTCGGGCTCAGCTTCTTTCTTGCAACCCGACAGGAGCACAAAAGTGACCGTCAGCAAAACCGCTGCCGGCCGGCGCACGTCGAAAGATTTCAGAGTGGGCTTCATCAGGTTCTTCATCGTTCACATTGTTCCGGTGAGAGTTTGCAACTTGGCGCGAGCAGCTTCGTACCGCACTCGCCCATCCTCGCGAGCATACTGCGCGGTGACAGAAGCATTTTGCGCATCGACAACCTCGAGCACTGTTGCCTCGCCACCCGTGTAGGCCATCTTAGTCAGCCGCAGGCTTTCGGCAGCCGTCGAAACGCTCAGATCGAGCGATGCGAGCTCATCGCGCTCCGTTGCGGCCTCAGAATAGGCCTCATCGAGCCTGGCGATCAGTTGACGCTGTGTTGCACTCAACGCGACCTGCGTTGACTGGCGCGCAATCTCGCTCTGCTTCACGCGTCGCTGCGTATTGAACCAATCCCAAACAGGAATGTCGACCGTCACCATCGCCGAATAACCAAGATTTCGCACACCGTCTGGCCCATTCACGGCAAACTGCGGCGCGTCGATGCCGTAGGTGTAGTTAAGGGCAACATCGGGCAGATAAGATGCCCAAGCCGTCATCACGTTGGCGTTGCTGGCCCGCAACGCTTCGAGAGCGCTCCGTAGCTCGGGACTGTTCTTCGTGGCTGCTGCGTCAATGTCTTCGCGTGTCGCCAGAGCCGGCGGAGCCTCTGAAGCGCTGAGCCTATATGCCGTGCGTGGATCGGGAAACAGCAACACACCCAATTCGAGGCGCGCTTTCTCGGCTTCAACCTGGGCATCTTGTAAATCGCGATTCCGCGTCTGCTCTTCAAGCTGCGCCTTGATCACGTCGGCGTGCGCTGATTCACGCGCCTGCTCACGTTCCTGCGTGAGTTTGGTAAAGTCCACAGCCTCCTGACGCGCGCGCTCGGCAACAAGCAGTTTGCGATCGGCCGCTAGCGACTCGTAGAAAAGCGACACAACTGCAGCTACCAGGCCTCGACGCGCAATCTCCTGCTCAGCCGCAGCCTGCGCCGCCAGTGCCTGTGTTTTGCGCACCTCTGCAATATTCGAAAGCCCCAGGGTCTCGTTTACGCTCAACTGGCTTGCATACTCGCGCACCGCATTATTGGCAATGAATTTCGGGGCTGCCTGCGAGGAAACTCCCTGGCCGGCCTGATTCTTCTCCCCATTCGACTGCGTGTAAAGGCCCTGATTGTGATAAACCGCGCTCGGCAACAGATTGCCGTACGCGATGTTACGGTCCAGGGCCGCTGACCGACCCGCGGCAACGGCGGCGGCGTAGTTGGCATCGCTCGATTGCGCGCGACGAATCGCCTCATCCAGCGTGATCACAACCGATGTGGCGGCCGGAGCAGCGGTCGCCGTATCGGGCGCTGACGCCTGGCTCCGCACCACCACCGCGCTGCCGAGCAAGCCCATGAGGATGCCGCCGACAAGAAGGAAGCTGCGTCGTCTTTTCAACGGAATCGCCATCCTCGTGAATCAGTGTCCGACTTCGACAATCATGAATGTGCCCGGTTTCGGTCTGGGTCTGCCGGTAGCCTGAGGCTCCAATTCGGCCGTTGGCAGGAAGATCCGGTGGGTGATTGGATCCAGCCCCATCGTGCGCGCGCCTTTGGCCGTCGCTACCGTCTGCTCGACAATCCATTTGCCATTCTGCTGACCGGCCACCGTCAAGGTTCCATCGCCGGTGCTGGCAAATGCCTGGCCCTCGTCGAAGCGAGTTGCATCGACGCCTGCACCGATCGACAGCGAGTCGACCACCGCACCTGTGTCGGCGTTCATGATCACCAGCTCCTGCGGGTTGCGGCAGCCCACGAACAGCAGGTGCTTGGCTGGATCCATGGCCATGCCCACCGGATGCCCGCCCGGCGCTACCGGCCAGCGCGACGTGACCTTGCGCGTCTTCAGATCCACCACCGCAAGCATGTCTTTGTCTTCGAGATTGATATAGACCTTGCCCGAGCCGTCTGATGCAAGGAACTCAGGCGCGCCGCCGAGCGGGATCGGCGCGCCCATCTTGCCACTGCTGGGGTCAATATCGGGCTTCAAAGTCATCAGCGAATTTCCATCGCCGGAGACAGCCAGCACCACCTTCTGCCTGGCGTCATAGATGATCCCGTCGGCATCCGGCATGGCCGCAATCTTGCCGAGCACAACGTAGGTCTTCAGATCGAATATGATGATCGCGCCCTGGCCGCCGCCGTCGGTGATAAACCCGCGGTTAAATTCCGGCGCAAGAGCCACGCCGTGCGACCGAATCTGACCGGGAATATCGCCCAGCACCTTGCCTGTTTCTTCGTCGATCGCCTGCGTATGTGCGCTGCGCGTGACGAACAACCTGTGGTTCGGGGCATCCACTGTGACGTAGTCCCAACCGCCGTCCCCGCCAACATGAAATGTGTTGAGGACCTTCCAGTTGGTCTGGGCGGAGGCTGGAAGGATGCAGGCTGCAAGAGCCATCAGAATCTGCGGCAGGAAGTTTCGGGTTTTGCGCACGTTGCTTCTCCTTACGGTTACTTGATTCGCTTTCGATTTACGTTTGATCCGGCACGTCAGGATACTGCTGCCGGGCATCGTCTCAGGGTGCTCGTTCTTATCGTGGTCGATGAAACCTTAACAGGACCTTAAATCCACCGGCTGATGATTCCTGCCAACACATCGAGCCTGAGACACGTCCTACGCGTTTACTCTTTCCATGGATTTATCGCAATGTTTCATGAGCGGCAGTCTGAGAGGATGAGCACGCGAGTGCAAGGGCTATGAAGCCGTCGAGGATCGTTGCAGGCGTTGATCCACTATGCTGGCAAACGGAGCCGGGCGCGCGAATTCGTCTCAATTCAAGCGTGATGGAATCTATCACCATCTTTGTGCCGTCGACCAAGGCGGGGATGCGGTCATTTTTTGAGCTATTGGCTGCCGGACGGACACTCGAAGAGGTCGTCGACTTCTCAATGCTTATCCTGAAGTGCTGGAGATGCCAGTGAACGATTGTCGAGTTTCGGACTACTCTGTTGAAATCTGCATTCTCCTGAAATCAACAGTGATTGGAAGCGCCTGCGAAATTAGATCAAACCCGAGGATTCCCGCTGCCCATTTGCTGTCTCCGGTATTGCCTCTGAGGAGAACCGTTGCTGGTGAAAGGACGACGCTCTTCCCAAGAAAAAGATTTACTGAAGGCATAATGAGAACTTCTTGAAGAGTGCTGCCGGACGCGCCGGTCACATTCTGATACTGCCTCCTGGCGGAGCGTGCCAAATCAGGCACGGCCGCGATTATCGGAGCGTATAGATATGATCGTGCCGCACCCGTATCGAAGATAAAACTCAAGGACTTCCCGCTCAACCTGGCCTGCCCGGTAATTTGTACCAGCGAGATTGTTAGTGTAGCGCGGCGCTGAAGGGCCCAGTATTTCTGTACCAGGTACGATGTTAGTCTTCGACCGGTTTAGGTAGCAGTGAGAGCG
>JBEKPD010000117.1:0-16848 GCA_049521075.1 Occallatibacter sp. | reverse complement strand
ACTCCGATCATCTGCTCTACACTGAATCGTTTCTTCTTCATCCAAATCTCCCTCCCTCACGGGTCAGATTTGGTCGAAGACTAACATCTCAACTGGCTCAGAAATACAAAGGCAAATCAGGAAGTGGGACAATTTTCAAGAGCTGTTCGAAAAGGACCAAGGGCGCATCGACCTATTGAATAGAGCAGCATCCAACTTTTTCTATTTTCTCCATAGGATGATCTACGAGGACGCCATGCTCCGCCTATGCCGTCTCTCAGACCCGGCTAAAACTCGCCATCAAGAGAATCTTTCGGTCTTAGCCCTCAGTACGGTAGTTTCCGACCCTATTCTCACGATTTCCTTGGAAACTAAGACAGATCAGGTGCGAAAGTGCTGCGAATTTGCCCGGAAATCGCGGGACAAGCGCTTGGCCCACTCAGACTTGACCATTCATCGAAAAGGGCGCGCCTTGGCTTTGCCTCCCGTAGCGCAGAACGACATCGAAAGTGCATTGAAATCCATCCAGGATCTGCTCACGCTGGTTGAGGACCACCACGGACTTCCTCACTCCCTGTTGGCTGCGGACCCCTGGGGACCAAAATCGTTAGTTCACTATTTGGAAAAAGCCGATAGAGCCTTTGATCAGGAACGCGAACAATGGCGTATGCAGGAGTCAAAAGACTTAGGATGATCGCCGAGTGCCCCCAGTTCCGATGCTGGGACAAGGGAATATCGCGGCCCTCCGCTGATCAAACAATAGGGCCCGCCGCTCGCGCAAGCAGCGGGCCATTCTTTGTTCTGGACAAGAGCTACGCCTTTGCCGAGGTCAGCGCTCCCAGATCCGCAGCTAGTTTTTCCGTCGAGAAGGATTCGATCAAGTCGCCTTCTTTCAGATCGGTGTAGTTGGTGATGCCTATGCCGCACTCCATGCCGTTGGTGACTTCGCGGGCGTCGTCCTTGAAACGCTTGAGCGAGCCGATCTTGCCCTTGAAGATCTGCGCGCCGTCGCGCATGACGCGGATTTCGGAGTCGCGGCGGATGACGCCATCCTGCACGCGGCAGCCGGCTATGGTGCCCACCTTGGGAATCCTGAAGATGTTCAGGACCTCGGCGCGGCCCAGGTAGTTCTCCTTGAAGGCAGGTTCGAGCAGGCCCATCATGGCGAGGCGAATCTCGTCCTGCAGCTCGTAGATGATGGAGTGCAGGCGGATTTCCACGTTCTCTTGCGCGGCCAGCTCGGCGGCCTTGCGCTCGGGGCGCACGTTGAAGCCAATGATGATGGTGTTTGACGCCGTGGCCAACAGCACGTCGCTCTCGGTGATGGAGCCGACGCCGGAGTGGATGACCTTGACGCGCACCTTCTCCGTGGACATGCGCATGAGCGAGTCGGCCAGCACTTCGACCGAGCCCGTCACGTCGCCCTTGATGATGAGCGGCAGGTCCTTGACGCCCGATTGCTTGATCTGCTCCGACAAGTTTTCTAGCGACATTCGCGAACTCTTGGCGAGCTGAGCTTCGCGCTCCTTCATCTTGCGGTATTGCGCGATGCCCTTGGCCTTGTCGCGATCGGCGACGGCAAGGAAGGTGTCGCCGGAATCGGGCATCGCCTCAAGACCCAGCACTTCGACGGGCGTCGAAGGGCCGGCTTCGTCGAGCGGGCGCCCGCGGTCGTCGAACATGGCACGGACTTTGCCGTAGGTGTTGCCCACAATGTAGCTCTCGTTGAGGCGCAGGGTTCCATCCTGCACCAGGACCGTGGCCACAGCGCCGCGACCGCGATCGAGTTTGGCCTCAAGCACACTGCCCACAGCCTTGCGGCCGGGCGTGGCCTTGGGTGCCTTGATGTCGCTCACCAGGCAGATCATTTCTAGCAGCAGGTCGAGATGGATGCGCTTCTTGGCCGACACTTCGACAAACACGGTGCCTTCCTGACCCGCTCCAGCCCACTCTTCAGGAATGAGGCCACGATCGGCGAGTTGTTTTTTCACGCGGTCGGGGTTGGCTTCGGGCTTGTCGATCTTATTGACGGCCACGATGATCGGTACTTCGGCCGCCCTGGCGTGATCGATGGCTTCGAGCGTCTGCGGCATCACACCGTCGTCGGCAGCCACCACGATGACAACGATGTCGGTGACCTTGGCGCCGCGGGCGCGCATGCGCGTAAATGCTTCGTGACCGGGCGTGTCGAGGAAGACGATTTCGCGGCCGTGAGCAGGCGAGCCTTCCTTGGCGAACTTCACCTTGTAGGCGCCGATGTGCTGCGTGATACCACCCGCCTCGCCCGCCGCCACGTCGGTTTCACGAATGGCGTCGAGCAACGAGGTTTTGCCGTGGTCTACGTGACCCATGACGGTGACCACCGGTGCGCGCGCGACCTCGACCATCTCGGTCTTTTCGGTGTCGAGCACTTCTTCGATGGCTTGGTTTTCCAGCTCCTCTTCGTAGGTGATGACATTGGCGGCCGCGCCGAACTTGGCGGCCACGTCCTTGATCATCTCCGCATCGAGCGACTGATTTACCGTGACGAAGACGCCGCCCATGAGCAGAATGGCGATGAGATCCTTGGCGCGCACGTCGAGCTTCTCGGCCAGATCCTTGACGCTGATGCCCTCGGTGACGGTGATCTCGCGGGTGATGGGCACCGGCTCGTTACTGTATTGCATACCGCCGTAGCGAGGCGGCGGCACAAAGCCCTTCATCGGGCCTTCTTTGGTCTTGGGATACTGCTGCTTGCCACGGCCGCGACCGCGCGAAGGGGCACGTTGCGGGCGCTGCGTGTCCGGCGGCGGTGGTGCCCCGCCAGGACCGGGGCGCGCGCCAAAACCGGGGCGTGCGCCCATGCCGGGACGCGCACCAAAACCAGGCCGTGCGCCAGGACCTGCCGGTCCGCCAGGCGTGAATCCGCCGACGGGGGTGCGCGTGGGGTGCTTGGGCCGCGGGCCTCCCGGGAATGAACCTGGGGCACCGGGGCCACCGGGGCCGCGTTGTGCGAATCCGCCCGGACCGCTGGCGGGCCTGCGATCGAAGATCGGCTTGCCGCGCTGAATTCCGGCAGCGGGCCCTGCTACAGGAGGCGCAGGAGGAACATAGGATGACTTATATACTGGCCGGGGTCCGGTTTGCGGCATGACCATGCGGCGCGGTGGAGGTACAGGTTGCACGCGGCCTTGGGGGCGTTGCGCAGGAACGATCGTGGACTCGGCGGCGATGGTCGGAACCAATTCTGCGGCCTCCACTGGAGGCGCGGGAGTCTCGGGGCTAGCCGGCGTAGGCACGACGGGTTCGACTGCGGCCGCCGGCGTCTCAGGAAGTGCTTGCGGCTTCGACCCCTCGGACGAAGACCTGTCCGTGGGGACCCCGGGCTTGGCCGCGATTGGTTTCTCTTCGGGCGCAGCCGAAGCAGTTGGGGGCTTTACGGCGGCCGCCGGAGGCGGAGCAACTACAACCACCGGGCGCGTGGTGGCAACCACGCCTGCAGGCGACTTCCACCCCGCGGACGAAGACCTGTCCGTGGGGACCACGATGGGCGGCTTAGCGACAACGGCGCCCGATGGCGGACGGCTGGCAACGGCCGGAGGGGCTGTGGGAGCGGAGATGATGGGTGGGGCCTGGCGGGGCTGCGGAAAGATCTTGCGCGGCTCGGGACGTGCGGGAGCGGCGGCGACCGGGGGCGCAGCGGACACAGTGCGCACCACGGGCGGGGCCGGCTGCGCAGGCGGTGCGACCGGCTTTGCCGGTATGCGCGCGTGACGCGCCTCGTCTTCCTCTTCCTTCTTCTTGGCCAGAATGGCCTTCATCACATCGCCGGGCTTGGAGATATGCGAGAGATCGATCTTGGGAACCATGGCCTGCGCACCGTAGCGGCCAGCCGCGGAGGCGCCATGCGACCCCGATCGCGAATCCTGCGTAAAATGCGCACGGACCTTATCCGCCTCGTCGCCTTCAAGCGAGCTGGAGTGCGTTTTGCCCGCAGGCACACCGAGTTCCTGAAGAATGTCGAGAATCGCGCGAGACTTGACTTCAAGCTCCTTCGCGAGATCGTTGATACGAACCTTGCTCATCCGCCTCTTTTCAATTCTGTGCCGCCAACTCGCCCTTAGTCGCTCATAGCTACCTCATGGCACTGGCCGCTCTTGATGGTTCCGTTAACGTACCACTGGCTTGGGAGAATGCGGCGCATCCTATGCGCCATCCTCTTTAGCCGCCTGCTTCTCGTCTTCTGTTTCGTTCGCTTCGGTGTCCAGCGTTTCTGCATCCTCCGCCACGGGAACGTCTTCGACGGCTATTTCTGCCGCCGTAATGCCCTCGGATTCAGAGTCAGCTTCAGCGCCGGCAGGATTCTCATCTTCAGCCGTGGCTGCCTGCACGCCTTCCAATTCTTCCATCACCACAGCGGCGTTTTCGGCTTCGGCTTCCGCGCCATCTTCAACCGCTGATGCATTTTGAATTTCCGCTTCTCCGGACTTTTGTGCGGCCGCCTCGACTGAGGCGCCTTCGGCAACTTCCGCGCCTTCTGCCGCCGCCGCGTCTTCAAATTGGCCGAAGTAGTGCCGCACCGCCACGGAGATCTTCTCGAGCGTCTTTTCGCCGATGCCGGGAATCTCTTCAAGCTGTTCCGGCGTCATGTCGGCCAGTGCTTCCACGGTGGTGATACCCGCAGTCACCAACTTCTGAATGATGGTTTCGCCCAGCTCCGTGACCTGCTCGATGGGCGTGGTGGGCGCGCCGGCCAGCGCCTGCATCTGCTGCTCGACCTCCTGGCGCTTCTCCTCTTCGCTCTTAATGTCGATCTTCCAGCCCAGGAGCTTGGCCGCCAGCCGCACGTTCTGACCCTTCTTACCGATGGCCAGCGACAATTGCGTGTCGTCCACAATCACTTCGAGCTGCTTATCGGTCAGGTCAGAGATAGAAACGCGGCTCACCTTGGCTGGCTGCAGCGCCTTCTCCGCGAAGGTTGTGATCTCGTCGGAGAATTCAATGATGTCGATCTTTTCCCCGCGCAGTTCACGAATGATCGATTGCACGCGCATTCCCTTCATGCCCACGCAGGCACCCACGGGGTCCACGTCCTTGTCGCGGGACTGAACGGCAATTTTGGTGCGCTCGCCGGCCTCGCGCGCGGTGGCTCGAATGACCACCGTGTTGTCGTAGATCTCCGGCACTTCGGATTGAAAAAGATTCTGCACCAGTTCCGGCGCGGCGCGCGAAACAATCACCTGCGGTCCCTTGGCCGCGCGATCCACTTTGAGCAGCACGACGCGCACGCGCTCGCCCACACTGAATTGCTCAAGGCGCGATTGCTCGCGCTTGGGACAACGCGCTTCTGCCTTGCCCAAATCGAAAATCACGTCCTGACCCTCGATGCGCTTCACGGTCGCGTTCAGCACTTCCTTCTCGCGATGCGCGTACTCCTGGAAAACCGTATCGCGCTCTGCCTCGCGCACCTTCTGGAAGATGATCTGCTTGGCCAGCTGCGCGGCAATGCGGCCCAGCGGGCTGGTGTCGCGATAGATGCGAATCTCGCTGCCCACCTCCACGCCGGGCGCCAATTCATTGGCCTCCGTCAGCGTGATCTGGTTGACCGGATCCTCAATTTGCTCCTCGTCGGCGACCACCGTCTTATAGATGTAGGCCGTAATCTCGCCGGTCTCCTTGTTCAGTTCCCCGCGCATATTTTCCTGGGTCTTGTAGTACTTGCGCGTGGCCAGGGCGATGGCTTCCTCCACCGCGCCCACAACAATGGCGGGGTCGATGCCCTTCTCCTGGCTCAGGAGCTCGATGCTTTGAAACAACACGCTGGTGGCCATTCTGCTTGCTCTCACATCCTGCGTGCCGGGCGTCATTGGTTGCCCGGCGGCGCGGTTTCTCGTTCAGGGGACTTAGGACTGATTTTTCAGATTTCCGGTACTAGATTCGCCTTCTCGATGTTGCCGATGGCGATCTCGACCGTCTCGAGTCCGGTCTTGCGGCTCTTGCTGTTCTGCTTCATGGCCGCAAGATCGAGCGTGATTTTCTTCGTTTCGGACGGGGTTCCCGCTCCCGCCACCAATCTTCCCTGCCAGTGCCGGTTGTTGCGCACCTGCTCGAAGGTCTGCACCTTCACCAAACACCCTGTGAACCGCTCGAAGTCCTCGGGCCTGATCAGCTTCCGGTCCAGGCCCGGAGAACTGGCTTCCAGCGTGTACGACTCGCTGGCCACCAGGTCCTCGACGTCGAGCAAAACTCCAAAATCGCGGCTGAACTCCGCACAATCCTCGTGCGTTACGCCGGAGAGCTGCTCCACCGCGAGCGAGCCCTTTAGGAGCTTCTCCGGCAGACCCTCCGCGCCGGCCTCGGCTGCGGCTTTCAGCCTTGCCCGGCCCGCGGCGTTCTTCTCGACCGTCACCCTCAGGATGCGATCCTTTGCTGGTCCGGAAAACTCGATGTCGACTACATCGAGCCCATGCGAGGCAGCCACTCTGTCTGCTGCCTTCCGGATTTCGTCCAACCTAACCGCCATCGTCTCCGCTGTCTTTTGCCAGCGACAATCCCGTTATCCCTTGATTTTTAAGGGTTTCCGGGCTAAGTTTGCCGCAAATAAAAAGTGGGCGATAAGCCCACTCATCTCTCCGCCAGCCGGTGCGCACACGGAAAAGCCCGGCGGACAAACGCGTTGCATTCTCAGGATACAGTGAAATGCAAGGAAATTCAACCGGGAGCGATGGGCCATCGGGATTTTCGCATAAGTCCACCCCCCTGCATTGCCTGAGCTTTGGGGATGCTGCGATGCTTGCGGCCATAGTTCCGAAAATTATTTTTGGCGCGTTGGCGTTCAGCGTCGGATTGGCATTTTTCGCCGCCGCTCCTGCTCGAGCTAATGGTTAAGGGAAAAGCCAAGATTGATTGTCGTCATCACGGGAACAGGCTCACCGTTCAATGTGTAGGGCTGATAGTGCCACTGGCGAACCGCATCAAGTGCTGCTTGCGAAAGTGATTCGTCGGGGCTGGAAATGATTTTGGCATTCTCAATCATTCCATACTTGTCAATGATCGCCTGAATCACTACCGTGCCCGAAATGTGAGCTGCGCTCGCGGCAGGCGGATAAATGGGCTGCACTTTTGCAAGAAGCGCACCTGGTTCTGGTTTTATCCCGGCACTTACCCTGTCATTTGGAGTTGTCATTGTGGGGACAGTTTTGACTGTAACCGCTCTGACAGGAGGCTCTTTGGCATCCGGCGGAAAAGTAAATGCAGCATCATCTGTTTTGATCTCTGTAGACTCTTCCAGATCTGCCTCCACTCTTTTTTCCCCAACGTAAGAAATATCGATATGCCCGGCGATATCATGATCCAGAAATTTCTGAACGTGGCTGAAAGAATTTGTAATGGTGTGATTCATCAGCGTGGAAACCAGCACGGGAGCTTGACTGTCGAAGCAATACGCAGTACCCACACCGTGCAGACCATCAGGTTGAAAATTCGCGCGGGGCAATAAGCCCGTTGCTGCCGCCCCTGATGGAACCATCGCGACGCATAGGTTCACAGCTCGTGAACTGTTGATTGTCACCAATTTCAAGCTGGTTTCGCCGGATTCGTAGTCCTGTGCTTTGGGAAGTGAAAATAGAACAGCGCTACTAAGACGATGTTCCATGCTGGTAATGTCATCGCCTTTGATTAATTGCAAAGTCCTGCCGTCAGCGGTATGCCATTCGCTATGTTCATTGTTCCCCTTTGTCCACGAGATTCGGCTGATCTTGCTTGGCGACCACCAATATTCCACCTTGCCCTCGGCACTCACATTTCCCTGATTGTCCAGGAGGCGGTAGTGGTAGCTCAGGTGGAAAGGTTTTGCCGTAGCGGAGTCGTAATTGTAAAACGGCGCCGCCATGTCCAGAATCGCTTTGGGGTCTTGAGGCAGCTTGATACTCGCATCGCTTTGTGCGCCGAGCGTCAGGGAAGCAGCAAATAAGAATGCCAAAACAAAGGGGATTCTCATGGCGAGAGGATAGCACGCGGCGTAGGGCCATCACTGGCTCGCTTATGGGCTTCCTTCAACCGCACATGATCGCGTAATTCCATAAACTGTTGGCATGGGGCCTGAAGAAAACGCTGCGCAGACCACAACCGTCTCCCGAAGCGATAGCGACGCTTTGATTGCCGCGGTTGCTGCAGGCGCGGTGGATCCAATCACCGGCATCTATGGACCGGAGTCGCTCAGTTGGCGCATCAACCGGGAGTCGGCGCTTTTCCTGGGCGCGGGGCGGGCTGCGCTCTTGCAGTTGGCGCATCCGTGGGTGAGCGCCGCGCTCGCCGAACACTCGCGCGTGATGAACCGTCCCATTGCGCGCTTCCACTCGACCTTCCGCATCGTCTTCACCATGGTTTTCGGGTCGCTCGAGCAGGCGCTTGCGGCGGCGCGCCATTTGCATGCGCTGCACACGCGGATTCGCGGCATTCTTCCAGAAGATACTGCGGGCTGGCGGCGCGGCTCGCCATATGAGGCGAACGAGATCGCTGCGCTCGGATGGGTCTACGCTACGCTCGTCGAAAGCGCGGTACTGGCGTACGAATGCGCGCTTGGGCCGCTCACACCCGTTGAACGCGAGCAATACTATGCCGAAACCAAAACGCTGGCCGCGCTCTTCGGGATCCCTGCCGCGGCGCTTCCGCGGGACTGGGCGGCCTTCGTGGCTTACAACCAGGCAATGCACGCGGCTAATAATGACATGCTGGGCGTAAGCAGTGCTGCGCGCGTCATGGCGCACAATTTGCTCCGGGGAAAGGGTTCATGATTGCGGGTGCCTTTTTGGTATCGCGCACTCACCGTGGAGTGGCTGCCGGATCGGTTTCGCCACGAGTTCATGCTGGGGTATGGCGCGGTAGAGCAGAGTGCGGCGGCACGCGCCAGAGTGAACTTGCCGAAGATTTACAAAAGGCTGCCGTATGCGGCGAGGTTCAGCGGTCCCTGGCGTGAGGCGCAAGCGCGGCTCGCCGGCCGGCGCGCAAACTTGCTGGCGCGGTGGAGCAACCGCTTCTGGATCGGCCAGCCGCTGCTGCCCCAGCCTGACGATTTTCTTTGCGCGCCGCCGATCAAGGCGCGACAATAGCGGAATGAGAAGGCTCTGCCTGCTTGCCCTGGCTTTGCTCGCCGCCCTGCCGGGGCTATTCCTCTTTTGCGCTCCTGAGCTTCATGCGTTGGAGAAGCAACCCGCGAGCGTCTATCACGCGCGGCGTGCGGCGCTGGCCGGAAAATTGCACGGTGGCGTCGCCATTCTGTTTGCCGCGGAAGAGCCGGTGCTGGACTTCATGCCATACCGCGGGGACTCCGACTTCTACTACCTGACGGGGTGGAACGAGCCGGGTGCGGCGCTAATGATCGTTGGAGATGCGCCGCAGAACGCCGCGCCGCGCACCTACAGGGAGGTTCTGTTTTTGCCCGCGCGCGACCTGCGCATGGAAGCCTACACCGGCGTGAAGATGGATGCCGAGACACCCGGAGTGGAAGAGGCTGCCGGGGTCGATCACGTGGAGGCGATGACCGCATTACCCGCGGCGTTGAACCAGTTGATTTCCGCGGATCGCTCAGTCTTGAATAATCTGTGGACGCAACCGGGCGCCGCTGCCGCCACGGCGCTGTTGGGCTTTACCGCGACCACGCTGGGAAGCGGAGACGCGCCGCGGGCGCACGATGTCACCACGCTCACCATGCCTCTGCGTCAGATCAAAGACGAGGGCGAAATTGCGCTGATTAAACAGGCGTCAAAAGCATCGATGCTGGCACAAAAGGTGATGATGCAGTGGTGGGTGAAGCCCGGCCTGCCGGAGCGCGTTATCGCAGGAGCCATGACTGCGGTGTGGATGGAGAACGGATGCGAGCGACCCAGCTACGCGCCGATCGTGGGCTCGGGCCCGAACTCGACGATCCTGCACTACTCGAACAATGACCGCAACATGCAGGATGGCGATCTGCTGCTCGTCGACGCGGCCTGCGAGTACTCCATGTACGCGGCCGATATCACGCGCACGGTGCCCGTGAACGGACACTTCACGGCGCGGCAGAAGGAGATTTACAACATCGTGCTGGGCGCGCAGCAGGCGGCTATCGACGCTTTTGTAGCGAGCAAATCCTCGATCAACGACCGCGAGCGCAAGGACCCGAACTCGCTCGACACTGTGGCCTACAACTACATCAACACGCACGGAAAAGACCTGCACGGCGAACCGCTCGGCAAGTATTGGCTGCACGGGCTGGGCCACATGATGGGCATCGATGTGCACGATCCGGGCAACTACCCGGTGGTGCTCAAGCCAGGCATGGTCTTCACCATCGAGCCGGGAGTTTACATTCCCGAAGAGAAAATCGGCGTGCGCATCGAATGCGATTTCCTGGTGACCGCCGACGGCAAGCTCGTGGATCTGGACGCGAGTTTGCCGCACACCGTCGATGAAATCGAAGCGGTGATGCAAGCAGGCAGGGGCGCCACAAAGTGAGAGAGAACCGAAGTGAGTGAGAATCCCAAGTGAGTGAGAATATCGACCCGCGCGATACCATGGACCCCGCCGAGATCGAGACGCTGAGCAGCGCCTTCAGCGAACAACTGCTCACTCTGCTGGACGAATGCGCGCGCGGCCGTCGGGGGCTCTTCGCAGAATCAATCGATCAGGATGAACCGGAAAAAGCCTGGCCTGAGGCGGCGCGGCTGCGCGAACTTGCGGTGGCACTGCAGAGTATTCTCGCGCAACAGGAGGAACGCAACGCCCTCTGCGATGAGTTCCTCGACCTGTGCACGATGCACGGCGAAAGCCATCCCGGCGAGCGCAAGCTGGCGCGTACGTTTCTGGAGCGCATCGAACGCGGGGAAGTGGGCGCGCCGACGGAAAAGAATCCGTGGTGATATCGCATGCGCCGATCCTTTCGCAGTTGGGCCGCAGATGCGCTGCGGAAGGATCGGGCACTGCGAGTTTGCCGCAAATTCAGCTTTAGAACCGTACGCCAAACGTGACCGGAATCAGCTCCGTAGTGCCGAGACCGTTCGATTGGCTGGCGGGTGGCGTGTGGATATAGTTGTAGCGCGCCTCGGCGAAGAGCTGGGTGTGGCCGACATCACCGTACATGTTGCCCAGGCGGTGGTAGAGGCCGAAACCGGCGTTGCCGCCCCACTGATTCGAGCTGAAAGTGGCAACTGTGACATTCTCGAGGAATTCGTCGCCAAATTGGTCGAACGTGGGCTGGGGTGATTGAAAGTTGGTCGACTTATGGTACCAGCCGAAGCCACCGACCAGATAAACGCCATTCGACTTCTTGGGAAAGAGGTCGACGACCGGAGAGCCGGTAATTGAATTGATGTGGGTGTTGCCGGCCGTGATAGCGCAGTCTGTTGCTTCCTGCGCAGAACAGGCGTTATTTACCGACGAAATAAATGCTCCTGGCAGCTTATTGCCCATGAACTGGTACTCGCCGAGCACGGAGAGCCGCTTGTTAATGCGCAAGCCTCCGCCGCCGGTGAAATTGCCGCCCCAAGTAATAACGGGTGTGGTGGTGCCTGCGCCGTTGCTGGTGTCGTTGCCGATGGGACCGTTGAACCCGCCGCCGGCCTCAAAGGTCCAACTGCGATTGTGAAGGAATCCGAACTTCTCGCCGCTGCTGCCGTTGCCTCCATACTGGCCCGCAGCGGCTGCACCACCGGACGACGCAGCGGAGCCGTTAGGAAGCGCGGGGGCGGCAAATTCGGCCAACTCCGTCTGGGTCAGGCCCGCTTGGCTTGAGGAGTAGCTGATTGAACTGGCAGCATCGCTGGAAGTGATTGACTGCGCTTTAGTTACGGTGGCTGCCAGCAAAATCGCAGCCGCCAACACACTGGCACGCCGCAGAAGCGGAATCCGAGGGAGAAAAGACATGGGATGTACCTCAAAAGGAAGATTTTGCTTCAATATCCGGGGATCGCGCCCCGATCATTGAATTAGACACCAAATCGGGCCGGAGGTTGCTCCCATGGAGGGGGCGTTTGGTGGGACGAGTTCATGATGGTGACACTTGTGCATAATTTCCCACTAAACTACAATGGTGTCACCAGACGGTTGGAGGGCCACATGAAGCTACAGGCACGGGTGCTGGTGGGCGAGAAGGGCAGGATCGTGATTCCTGCCGAGATTCGCAAGGCGATGGGGATTCGCGTGGGAGATTCGGTGGAGATGCGATTCGAAGGTTACGAATTGCGGGTTTCGACGCGTCGGGCCAGAATTCGCCGTGCGCAGGAGTGGGCGCGGAAAAACATCCCGCCTGGCGTGTCGCTGGCCGACGAGCTGAGCGCGGAACGGCGCGAGGCGGCGAAGCATGAATGAGGTTGTGTTCGATGCTTCGATAGAAGTGGAAATGCCATTCTCAAGACCTAAATTTTACCCAGGATTGAAAGGGACACATGGAACTCCAGGCACGAAGTCAAATCGGCGAAAAGGGCAGGATCGTCATTCCCGCGGCAATGCGTGAGGCACTCGGGATGGATGTGGGTGATTCGGTGGTTCTTCGGATTAAAGACGACGAGTTGTGTATCTCGACAATCAGGGGAAGGATTAGGCGCGCTCAGCGAAATGTGCGGCACTTGGCTCAACCAGGGACTCTCGTTTCCGACGAATTGAGCGCGGAGCGGCACGAGGCTGCGAAGAATGAATAAGGCAGTTCTCGATGCCTCTGTCGTCCTCGCGGTCCTTTTTCAGGAACGCGGCGCGGAGAAGATGACTGACGAACTCATGGAGTCGGCAGTAATCAGCGCGGTAAATCTTGCTGAAGTTCAAAGCAAACTTGTAAAAATGGGCCATCCACCCGAGGATGCCTGGTCAGACGCCCTCCTACTCGAGTCGGAGCCAGAACCCTTCACTGCCAGCCATGCGAAGATTGCTGGCACATTGATTGCGACGACGGCGAAGTATGGTCTGTCACTCGGCGACCGATCGTGCCTGGCGTTGGCTATTGCGCTCAAAGCGCCGGTCTATACGACGGAACAGGCTTGGCGAAACCTGAAGCTGGGGGTTCCGATTCATGTGATCCGGTGAGGGCGGTTGGCGGGAATGCTAAATCGGTACGACGCCAAAGATGAGAAGCACCTACCAGCGAATGCCGCCACTGACCGGCATCAGCGATAGCTGCCCGTAGCTCGAAGCGCTCTCGATGTAGTGATAGCGGCCTTCGACAAACAGTTCCGTTGCCTTATCTGTGAAGAGCCTATGGCGGAATCCTAATCCAACCTGGAAGCCAGCCCTATTTGCCGTGTAGCTCGCATCTGGCGGGCACAACGTTCCGGAACAAGATGTGCCCGACCCGCCTCCGCCGAGAGGACCCAAATAGTAATAGCCGGCTCCGCCGATCAAATAGGGGCTATTCCGGAATCGCGAAAAGAGCGCGTACGATGCAGCGATGTCGGCAGTAAAATCTGTGTTTGAATACTGCGAGATTTGTTGAGAACCCTGGAGTCCAAAGAATTGGAACTCCACCATCAGGTTCAGATTTGGCCGAACATGGTCCAATACGCCTGTGGTTACAAGGAATCCGTGATCGAAATAGCCAGTTCCCTTATTGACCACCAGTACGTAGCCTCCACCCAACTCCAAAGCCCAGTGATTCCACCAATGTTCATTTAGGAAAGGCCAACCCAATTCGCCCGGATTCGGCGGTGGTTGAGGAGCTCCGGGTACATTCGGAGGCGGGGTCTGTTCCTCTTGCGAAGAGCTCGCAGTACCCGGGCTTCCGGTCTGTTTATCGGGAGATTGTGCGATCGCAAAGGACGCGCTGAAACAAACAAGGAACAGGCATGAGCTGACCAGGGACGGAAACGGCTTTGAAGGAGACACAGTTCCTCTCAGAAAAGTTGCGTCGAAGGATTAAGTTGATGAGATTCCGAATTCAGTCTATCAGCCGCTCGCATCGACGTCCCTGGACGCGAAAGGCCGGAGCTTTTCGCTCCGGCCTTTGGCTGACTTGCCAACTTGCTGACTTGCTGCTTTTATCCCTGGATATCGAACTGCTCAGGATGCAGGGTGGCGTCGCTCTTGAGCAGAAGATTCTTTCCGATGAGCTCCTCGAATTCAGTCAGCCAGCGGGCGTTGTTGCTTTTGAGCACCTTGACCGTCTCGGGATGCACACGCAGCATCACGTCGGCAGCCTCAAAGTGCTTGCGCATCTTGCGCATCTCGACGTAAATCTCGTTGCAGACGGTGGTGGGGCTCTTGACCATGCCGGTGGCCTGGCAGGTGGGACAGGGAACGCTCAGCGTGCGCTCGAGCGACTGCTTGACGCGCTTGCGGGTAATCGCCACAAGGCCGAAATCGTTGAACTGCAGCACCTTGGTCGGCGCGCGATCGTTCTTGAGCGCCTCTTCGAGCGCTGCCATAACCTTGAAGCGGTTCCTGCGCTCGTCCATGTCGATAAAGTCGATGACGATGATGCCGCCCAGGTCGCGCAAGCGGATCTGGCGCACGATCTCGGGTACCGCGTCGAGGTTGGTTTTGAGAATCGTGTCTTCAAGCCGCGCCGACTTGCCGACGTATTTGCCGGTGTTGATGTCGATGGCAACGAGGGCCTCGGTCTGGTTGATAACGATGGAGCCGCCGGACTTGAGCCAGACCTTGGAGCGCAGGGCCTTGGAGATTTCTTCCTCGACGCCGAAGTGCTCAAAGAGCGGGATCTCTTTGGTGTAGAGCTTGACGCGGCGCACCAGCGTGGGCGAGAAGCGGTTAAGGAAGCGCACGATGCGCTCGTAATCGGCTTCGGTATCGACCCAGATGTTGGAGAAGTTAGCGCTCACCTGGTCGCGCAAGATGCGCTCGATGAGCGACAAATCGTGATATATCAGGGCCGGCGAGTTGGACGATTCGGAGCGCTGCTTGATGTCGTTCCACAGGTTCATCAGGAAGCGCAGGTCGGCGCGTAATTCTTCCTCTGACGCGCCCTCGGCCGCGGTTCTCACGATGAATCCGCCGGAAGATTCGCCGCGCTCGTGGGTCAGAATCCGTTTTAGACGATGGCGTTCCTCGTCGGAGGCAATTTTGCGGCTTACGCCAACGTGGCTCACAGTGGGCATGAAGACCAGGAAGCGGCCGGGGAGCGCGATGTGGCTGGTGATGCGCGCGCCCTTCTTGGCGATGGGTTCCTTGGCAATTTGCACCAGGATCTCCTGGCCGGTTTTCAGCAGGTCGGAGATGATGGGCAGGTCAGAAGTTTGGGCGGAACGGCGCGAGGGGCCGCGTCCGCGCTGCGGACCGCGTCCGCGCTGGCCGCGGTCGTGGCGATCGCGACTGCGCGCGGGCCGCACACCCGGCGCGGCTGCCACTCCCGGCGTTGTTGTCTCTTCCGCGTCTTCCTCTTCCTCGCCGTTCGGCTCGTCGAGATCCTGCTGGATGCGATGGTCGAGGTGCGCCTCTTGCAGCAAGTCGCCGAAATCATCGGTGCGCAAGTGTGAGGGCAGTGTCTCCTCTTCGTAAAGGTCCGTGTCGTGCGCTTCGGTCTTGTTGCGACGCGCGTGAGGCGCAGTTTCGAACTCCTCGCCTTCGATCGTTTCCTCTTCCACGAGACCTACCCCCGGCGCATAGGTTGAAGCCGGAGCGGCGGCCTTCGTTGGGACTGCCTCCTCTTCCTTCTTCTTTCCAAAGCCGAAGAGGCGGAAGCCTGTGGGTGATGAAGGATCGACACGGTGCGAAGCGGACGCGTCGGTTTTTTCGTCCGTGACTTCCTCAGCTTCTGCTGCCTCGACTTGAACGGCTTCAGACTCCGCAGGAGCCGACTCCATCGTCTCCTCGAATTCGTCATCTTCCGCCATCGCGTCGGCGGTTTCGAGCTCTTGCGCGTCTTCCTCCGCGAGCGCGTTGAATGCATCAGCGCCCAGGCTCTCCTCTTCGAACACGAGAGCCGTTTGTTCCGGCTCTTTCGTTTCCGTTTCAGTTTCGTAATAGGAGGCCTCAGTCTCCTGGCGCTTCTCCTCAACCGTCTCCTCAGCGACCGCATCCACATTCGGTTCGGCTGAGATTTCGGTCGGCGCTTCCGCGACGGGCTCCTCGGTTTCCGGCTGGCGCGAGCGATGCCGCGAAATCGATTCTCCGGGCAACAGGCCGCTACCGTCCCAGGTGATGGGCGCCTCGATCAGTGTGGAGGGCTTGAAGGTGGAACTGCGTCGCGGGGCGGCGGTCTTCTCCGGGGTTTCTGCGGCTGCCGTGCCGCCGTACCTCGAAAGCGACTCTCCGGGCAACACAAAAGCAGGCGGCGCCTGATGCGTATGGGGCACATGCGGTGCAGTCCGAGCTGACTGAACTTCCTGCACCGACGACACTTCTTCCAATTCAATTGTTTCAGCCGGTTCGATCCGGCGTGCAACGACTGGCGCAGACTCAGCAGCCACTTCCGGAGCAACATTTTGTCCGCGGCCGCCACGGCGGCGACGGCGTCCACGCCAGCGGCGTCCGCCGGCCTCTTCCTGATCTTGCGCGGTCTCTGCCGGTGCGGGAATACTTGCAGGCTCCGGAGCGGCCGTTTCCATCGAAGCCTCTTCCGGTGCGTGGTGATCCTGGCGGGGCTCTGGCTTGCGTTGGCCGGAACGCGAACCGCGCTCTCCCAAACCACGCTCTTCAGGAAGCCGCTCCGGCTGACGCCCGCCACTTCCGTTCGCGCCATGAGGATGCCGCACCTCGCGCGGCGGTTGGGTGGCGCCGCTGGCTGCGGCTTTTTCAAGCTCGTCGGTCTCTTCTGGGTCCTCCAACTCCATGAAGTCGGTGACGTACAGGAAGGCATCGCGCTTCAGGCCGAGGTCGACAAATGCCGACTGCATGCCGGGCAGAACCCTTGTTACGCGTCCGTTGTAAATGGAACCCGCGAGGGTGTACTCGTTTTCGCGTTCGTAGTAG
>JBEKPD010000116.1:0-17241 GCA_049521075.1 Occallatibacter sp. | reverse complement strand
AATCGTTTCCTTTTGAATGGAGTGACCTTTATAGATGGGACACATGCACGTCGTGGAGATGTCCACGACGTGCGGAATAGCAAAAGCGGAAAGAAAACTCTTGACCACTACAGATAATTCGATAAGCTGCGCCTCCAACACTTCGGCGTCGTTCATCTCGCGGATGAGAGCAGGGATTGTCTCCTTCCCTGCGATCAATGAGGCGCGATACCGCCGTTCCCCGAAGACGATCTCCAACGTGTTGTCCTTGGGACGGGCGAGGATTGCCTGATAGACGCCAGACTTCCGAATCGTCTCTGCAAGCTCATTGAGTTTGTCTTCGTCGAAGTGCTGCCGGGGATTGGTGGGAGACGGCACAAGGGCGGAGAGTGGCACTTCCTGCGGGATGGTGCTGGTTGCGACGGTCTGCATGGTGTTTGCTCCTTTCGAGCGGTTGGGTGTGAAGAGTCACAGAGCGGCACGCTTGAGGGTGCTCAGCTCCAACGGGTGCTGAACTAACCTCGAATGCACTTGTCGGTGAAGACTTCGGCGAAGCCTTGGGAACGAAGGTTCCTGTCCCACGTTTTGGCGAATGCCTCGTGCTGCTCGTGAAGCTGCCGGTGGTAGCAGTAATTGCCTTCTTCAATGAAGCGGCTCCACTGCTCGATGCCCACGTAATCGTTGCGCCAATAGAACGGGTTCAGGTGGGGGCCTCCGGCAAGGCCAAGCTCAAGGCCCATCTCCGGGTCGCGCATGGCGTCACCGTTCTGTTCGCCGTAGTGAGCGACGGAGATGGACGGTAGACCACAAGGGCCGGACTCATCCATCGCCTCAATCACAAGCTCCATGTAGGGCGGGTTATCGATCTTGAGGTACAGGCCGGGATGCCACCCTCCGGCCTTGCTGAGAATGGTGAGGATGGTTTTCATGCTGCCACCCCCGCGAGTTCTTCCGTATCTGTGGCCGATGGCGCTTCGCTGGCTTCCGCAAAAGAGTCGCCAAGGATGCAGTCAGCGGCGCGTTGTGCGTTTCCGGCTGCATGAATGACAAGGCGGTTGTCTGCCTCCAGTTTGGAAATCCAGTTGTGAATGTAGGCCGTGGTGTTGCGGTCGGTGTGTTCGTTGGCAATCCCCGCGATAGCGCAAAGGAAGGCCGCTCCCATCTCCGCGACTAGCTCTTCCTTGCTGTAAAGCTCATCCCCAAAGTGGTCGCCAAAGGCGCGATTCAGTCGGCTGGTGTGGCCTGTGCTGTGCACCAATTCATGAAAGAGTGTGCTGTAGTAGTGCGGTGCGTCCACGAAACGATTGCGGGCGGGCATGTGAACGGAGTCTGAGCCGGGCCGGTAGTACGCCCGGTACTCCGTGGGGCTGGTCAGATGCAACGCGGGGCGGTTTGCCCATCCGGTCACGATGCCTTCGCAGAGCTCGTCCTCGTCAATCTCTGGCTCGGTGGTGGGCTTCTTAATCTCCGGCAAGCTGAGGCCGTCGCACTGCTCCACGTTGAATACGGTGTAGTGGCAGAGAAGAAACGGAGCGCGTTCGTCTTCTGTCTTGTTCTCGTCGGCCTTCTTGTCATCGGGGAGTTGCTTGTAGAAGACAATCGGCGTTCCCGTCTCGCCCTTGCGGACGTGTCCCTTCAACTCCTGCGCCTGTTTAAAGGTGAGCCAAAACGGGCTTGTGTAGTCGCTCGACCAAAGCAACATGACATTGATTCCCCGGTAGGGCTTGCCTGTAGAGAAGTTGCGCGGAAACGGGCCACCCGCAAGGCGCGGGGCCTTCCACGGCTTCTCCCACGGAATCACGCCAGCCTTGAGGCTGGAGATGATGCGGTCGGTAACGGTCTGATAGATACTCGGTCGATTGCTGCTCTTGGTCTTCTTCATCGCCTTTGCTCCTCGCTTTTGCTTTTGCTTTTCATGCCACGCGTGGCATGTACCTACATGCCGAACGCCTCCTGGCGAAGGCGGGGGTAGCAAGGCGCAATGGGGAGGGGTATCTCCCACCCTTGGAGCGGAGGCGAAGCTGGAGTGGAAAGGGCGAAGCGCAGCGGAGGTCTGCACAAGCGCAGCGCGGAAGACTGCGGGAAACCCCTTGCGCCGCGCGATCGGGGCAGAGCCCCTTAGCGAGGCTTGTCTTCCTTATTCGTGCGCGTCAGCGCACCGGATTTTAGGGTGGGCGTTGCGGGCGGGAACGGACCCGCTGGGGTGGGTGGCGTAAGACGCGAAGCGGCTGAAGACAGGGAGGAGCGTAGCTCCTCCCTGTAAAGCAACCTAACGATGACAGCAGGAACAAAGAGTGGTGAGATTAAGATGGGAGGGGCTTGAAATTGAATTGGCTACAGAGTTGTATGTTGCAACATTCGATGGAGCAAGACTGGTTGAAGGAGTGGCTGGAACGTCCGCTCGCCGATTCTGAGGTGTCATTCGATGAACTGCCCTCGGCCGAACAGATTCGGGCTAGACGATTGCTTGAACTCAGGTCAGTGTACAACCAACTCGGTGCTCAGCCCGCTCAACTAAGAACGACCGTGGAACCCTTTAACCCTTTGTCGTTGGGTGGAAGTCAGCAGTTCACTAGAAAGCTCTTGGATCGGTTCGGGATTCCGGGCAATGCATCCGACTATGGGCTGTCTGTTCTTTCCCGGAAGATGGTTGATGCCTGTTACCCAGCCGATCTTTCAGGCTTCTTCCAACTGCCAAATCAGGACCTGTTCTTGTTTGATCCCATGATGGGCTTTCTGCTCTGGGCTGAAAAAGGGAAACAGCGAAACGCGTGGTATGGAAACGTGTGCGACCTTATTGAGTCCTAGATTCGATATCCGGCACTTCGCAGGCTCCTGATCCGTAATCAGGACGATCACTTCAATCTTGGTTACGCACTCTATCGAGAGATCGCGGGCTATATACAGCGCATCCCAAAGTTCACGTTCGACGCCGCGAAAATCCCGACCGTCGAGGTTGGAACGCAAGCGGAGCTTGACGAACTGGTTGATGGGCTGAGGAACGCTTGCGAGCGCAGCACGTTACCGATTCAGTTGTTGTTTCGCGGACAATCCTCTGAATACCCGCTGCCGGATCGCACGAAGATCATTCGCAAGGGACTCTGCACATACAGCAACTATCAGGACCACAGCCTCATTCCTTCGCTATATCGGAGCTATGACAAGTATTTGGACGAGCTTCCCGATTTTAGACTCTTACTGTCACGAATGCTCGACTGGAGCTACGCCTCGGACGTGCTATTCGGTGATCCAGCCATGTACTACACAATGGAGGGTGAGCCGTATGTTCCTCGTGAATACTCAGAAGGCGGAGCAAACGTAGAGATCGCAATGGGCGTAACCGGAGAGCGAGAGAAAAATAGCCTTTTCGAAGACCTGGGATGGTTCTCGGTCTACACCGTTAGAGACGCCGCGGGCAGCATTATCGAACAGTACAAAAAGCGCTACCATCACGGTCAGAAGAGCGTGCAGCGCAACCTGATCTTGCAGCACTATGGCGCACCTACTCCGTTCATCGACATTACATACGATATACGCGTCGCCGAATGGTTCGCCTTCCATAAGGTGTATGTCAATCCCACAGGACTCGCGGTCACCACGCGGCAGGCGGGGGCATTCGACAAGTCAGTGATTTATGTCTTGCTCGCGCTCGACGATCTGACACCCCTTGCCAAAACCTCCGAACTCGTTTCAGAGAGTGAAGCGCTCAGGCCCCACCGGCAGGTCTGCGGTCTGCTCGGAGGAGCCGGCAATCTCTACCGGAACGCCCCAGCTCGTTTCATTGCTTTGAAGATTAAATTCGCTAGTTCGTTTGTGCCGCAAAACCTTCCCACGGCCGACTGGCTGTTTCCGGGACCAGACGAAGATCCTGCCTTAGCGAAGCTACTGAAGCAGGACGCGATGAACGAGAATCCGAAGTCGATCTTTCCCGTGTACCGACTCGGCAATATGACCTCAATTGTGTCGTAGACGGGATTTTTGTGCGGTTAGAGAGGAACTGCCGGGCTGCTGTAATCCCGGAGTATGTTCGACTGTCCACCTTGATCCTGGGAATAGGTGGCTTCGATCGAGATCGCGGGTTTGAGGCACGCTGAAAATCGAGTGCCGTCGGCAAACTCAATCTGGATATCCGGGCCATAATGGCCGTCCTCAAAGATGGTGAAGACTCGAATGACTTTGCCGACGAGTTCCTTGCATTCGATCATGGGTCGGCCTCCTTGCCCGGAGAATATCACACTCATAGTGTGTAGACTCATAGTGGTCGAAGCCAAAACATGGAGAAGTGCCCAAGGCCTCGACCAAATCCGTATTCGGAACGGCGGTACGCGCTTTGCGGGAGAAGCGCGGCTACTCGCAAGAGGAGCTGGCGGAACGGGCGAATCTACATCGCAACTACGTCGGCGGTGTAGAACGAGGGGAGCGAAACGTCGGCTTGGAGAATATTGTTAAGCTGGCTCGGGCGCTCTCCGTCCGCACGAAAGACCTTTTTGAATCTCTTCCGTGACGCAACGAATAAGTATCCTAACAGGATGGGTGACTTAGCCAATCAGACTTCGAACCGAGGGTGCGCTCTCGCTTCCAGCCCTCAATCGCCGATTCTTGACCACAATTTCTTTCCTTGGAGCGCCTACCGATGAAGACCACTCTGGGCGATTCCCCGTCTCGCGTCGAAGTTCTGAGGTTTCTTTTCGAGTCATCGGCCTATGGCAATCTGGGTTTGTTTATAGGAGCAGGATTTTCAAAAGCAGTCTTTTCCTACGAGGAAGATGAAGTTGCTCTCTCATGGGGAGACCTGCTGGTCGCGGCCAGCAAGACGATGGGGGTAGAGCTTGAAAAAAAGTCTAAGAGAGATGGGAAGTCCTATCCCGAACTCGCGTCGCTCTTGTGTGTCGCACACTCGGAGAAAAATGGATGTAGCGTTGGTCAATCTCGTGCGGCTTTGAAGAGCGCTCTAAGTGCGGCTACCGCATGGTATCCGTCTGAACCAGCTAGGAGTGAATACTCTGGCTATTTGGAGGAGTTCGCCCCGGCCTGGATCGTGACGACTAACTACGATCAGGTGATTGAATGCCTCTTACCTGGCAAATCCATATCGCTTGGGCCGAAAGATTCTTTCTCCAGCCCGAAGGGGATTATTCCGATCTTCCATCTGCATGGTGTCCGTACCCGCCCCAACGGGCTGATCATCACTCAGGAGGATTACGTACGACTCTTTCGCCCTAGCCAATATCGCCAAATCCGGCTGGCGTTGACCCTGAAGGAGTCAACGACCTGCTTGCTCGGCTACGGCCTCGGAGATGTTAATGTCCTGACGGCATTGGACTGGTCGAAAAACGTCTTTGAGGGAAGCGAGGATAACTACCCACATGAAGTCATACAGGTTCTCTGGCAAGAGGAACCCAAGGATGAGCCTTACCGATTGGGAAATAAGGTAATTGTCGTCGAAACGGACGAAATTGCGGCTTTCTGCAAGGAGTACGTCACAGCGGCCGCAGAGATGCGAAAGGAGCGCAAAAGGCTACAGTCACGTTTAAGAAAAATCGCTACCATCTTCACTGATTTGGATGCTGATGATGTGGCTCGTTTCATAGATGACGAGGCGTGGCGAAAGAGCATTCTCAAGTTCCTTGGAAAATACAAAATCGAAGTTGTGGCAGAGTTTGAGGCCTTCTTGCAAGCGGCGCTCAAGGAATCAAAGCGACGCTCCGGGAAGACGGGAGCATTCCATGAATATGCAAAGAATCTGGATATTATCCTTGATCTCCTGACCGCATTTGATTGTGAGGATTTTCCGCCAGCACTGCTCGCCGCGACTGTGCGGAACTTTGATCAGTTGGCCGGCTACATAGGCGATCGCCCTGGAGACTCGTTCGCAGCTAAACGCGTCTGGGACGAGCGGAAGGGCGAACTGTCTGAAGCGATGGTGACTGAACTCAACGTTGTCGCGCGGCAACATCTTTACGGCACCCTACGCGGGCTTTTGAAGGAACTGCGTTGATCCGCCCTCTCCGCTGTAACCTTGGGGTGCCACTAGGCCATTGCTTGGGCGAGATCCCAACTGAATTGAGTTTCAGCCGAAACAGGGAAGTTCTCTGGAAGAAACGGCAGCCTATCCCGCCTCAGCATGGCAACTTGGGCAATTAAGAGCGCCCAGTCGATCAGGTCTCCCGCTGCATTCATCCGTATCCAGTGATAACGATCGCTCCGCATCTCGCGAATCCTATTGGTGTATCTTCTTTCCAATTCCCTCAGAGCGATGAACCCATCAAATTGACCAAATAGCACTGGTGTCTTTAGGTCGAGAGAATCGCTTTCGAAAAAAGTGCGATAAACCCCTAGTAGCCGGGCCTCGGGACGGTCGAAGAAGCCAAACGCGCCAAATTGTCCCAGTAATTCCGCTATGTTGCCGGACAAATAATAAAGAGCGCCTCCATCGAGCTTTGAAGCCATAGCAACGGAAAAAAGTGTGGGAAGCACAGCGAAGAACTCACGGTCGGTATCACGATCTCGGAGGAGGACCAGCGTTCCGCGTGAAGTCGCATACTCCAGACCCGATTCACCCACCAGCATTCCGCCCTCTTTCGCAAGTGCAGCAAACATTGAGAGCCCGACAAATTGACGTACATTCACGGTCACACGTCCGAATCCATTCGGATTGTGGTTCGTAGGAAATCCATTCAGTACCCAGCCAGGGTCAGAAAAGAATGACTTGGCTTGTTCAATATGGTCTGACACCAGCAGTAGCGCGATTGCCTCGGTGAATTGCTCAAGCCTGACATCAAGGACTTCGTCGTGAAAACGAAGCTCGTCAGCTCTGCGAAATTCGCGAACAGGTTCGCGGGACCTAAACTCGCGAGTCACTTCATCGACGGTCCTCATTGTGTCCAAGTAGTAGCGCACCTTCTCCTGGAGGAGGTTTTCGTTCCACTCTTCAGTTTCAAAAAGCCGTGGCATCAGATCTCCACTAGAAGGTTAGAGATGGTTTCAGGTTTTACGAAGCCGGTGTTGTCTCTCCGAAAGCCAGTCGGTCTCCGATCCGGGCCAACTTTCACCACATACTCGATCTGAGCTGGAGGAATCACCAGCTTGGCGGTGATCTCGCCCTGCTTTTGGTATTTCCAAGCTGCATCAAAGAGATTGAGGTTCCTGATTTCGTCAGAAACATTCATGATTTCTGGCGATGGTTGCGGGGTGACAATTGTCCAAACGCGATATACGTAGCCGGAACTCCTACCCCATTCAGTCGCAAAATCGATGGCGCTTCGCCAAGCTGGGAATTTCCTACTCCCCAATGCTGTATCCGGTAGCACGACGCCTGCGGACAGAGAGATGTATGGGCTCGTAGTTCGGACTGCCGCGTAGTTGTTTACGTGCATTAGTAGAGCGCTAAATCCCAACAAACCTTGGACCGTCGGAATTGCCAGTTCAATAGGCATGGTGGAGTTATTGAAGAGCCAGTTGCTCTTGATTCCCGAATGGAGAAGCGCCCCGGCCTCCGTGTCGCTGAACGTTGGACGTTCAGAAATGCCTTTTAAGCACCACTGAATAACCATGGAGAGCTTTACTCCTCGCAGATACGATTATCAATTATGTCCTAATGGCATCATCCATCCCAGGTCTCTTTTTTGCAAAGGATGTGCCTTGGTACGAAGCCACTGACGACGGTGTCCCCCGCTAACTTCGCAGTAAGAGCAAACCGCAGAGGTGGTTGGCGGAAGACGCCCGAGCGGCTGGAGACAGAGAGGAACCTTCGTCCCTTACGACTTAACTTCTGCTTTCCGCATGGAACGCGATTGCGCAGAAGTTCGCGTCCCTGCGGACGTGACACGATAGCCTTGAAGAAGAGCCTTATCGAGGAGCAACGTGTGGCATTGGACTATGGAAGTGCGCTAGGCTTTTTGCGGACGGTACTCCGCGGCGTCGAAGAACGGGCGATCTTTTTCCACGAGGTGACGACGGAGTATCTCCGTTCCGAGGGCAGGGTGTGGGCTCTGCCCAGCTCGAATGGAACGGTCGTCTTCACGCGCGAAGCTCGGAAGGCCTACGAGTCGTTCACCGAAGCTCTGGTAGCGGATTGTCCAGGTCTGAATCGCGGAATTGCCTTTCGGCGAATCCGGCACGAGCTGTTCCGCATGATGTCGAAGTACGTGGGAACGGACCCCGCTTCTCTGCAAGCGAAGCAGGTCGCAAAACTCCAGAAAGAACTCATGGAATGGTTCGAGCACGAGGCGGAATCTCGCGAGGTCTTTCTACCGTGCGCCATTTCGCCGTGGCCTGCACCACCGTTTTCCATTGGGCCGGTTCGGTTCACTTTCATCAACGACGTTCGTCAAGCAGAATTTTACGTGTCCGCAAGTGCGCTCGTGCGGGAGCATGACTTCGGCAAGATGCTGGAGCGCATGCAGCGAGATCGAGGCTCATGGCTCGCTCACGTGAAAGTCGAAGGTTGCGACCGGGCGCGTGGTGAGGAGATTGGTGCGCTAGCCATCGACCTCGCCCTTGTGATGTTGCAGCTCGCGCTGCCGACATCCTGGAACACACGCAACATCTCGCGACTCGACGCCCGTCGTGGCGGTGCCGACAGTCAGACTTTTTCGCGTACGGCCAATTCCGAGAGCGGGAGTCACAGCTCTCATGACGCTGGCATGACTATCGGCGAAGGAACGATGCAGAAGATCTTGCACGACTTTTCGAAGTTGGCGAATGCGGTTGGGCTTTGTGTGACCGCATTCGCGTCCGGCCGATTTCAGTTGCCCAACCTTCAACGTTCGTTCTGCGACGCCGCGTATTGGTTCCACGAAGCATTGGCGGAAAAGATCGACTCGATTGCCATTGTGAAACTGGAGACATCCCTTGAAGTTCTCCTGCGTTCCCAAAGCTCGAAGGGCAGCCAAGCTCGTATTCGATCCGTGCTCGGAGCGTTCTATGGCCTCGCTTCGAAAGACCCGGTGGTGCCTGGCTCCACGCAGACCGCCGACGACTTCGCCAAGTCCATCGTGGGCGACCGTTCGCAATTCCTGCATGGCACGCTCTCCACACTGCAGCCCCTCATTGGCATCGACCGGGAAGGACTTGAAGAGTTTGTACAGGCTGTCCTTCGGCGTGCCGTAATCGAATTGGCGGACTACTCAAACCTAGCAACGGCTTCAGATCGGGTCGAAGACTTTCTTGGGTGGGTTCGAGACTCCAGCGCAAACGCCGCACCGGTAACAGGCCCCTGAGATAACGTGTCAAGGCGCGGCACGCTATCTTAGTTTGTAAGGCCGCAGAAGCTCGTCAGAAGCCTTGTACTGCTGTGTTGAGATGACCTTATGAAGAAGATGGACTACACTATTGGATTTCAAGGCGGAGGCCCCGGATCGACGTGGACAGCAACTGCGTTGACTGACCGGGCAAAAGTGCGGACCCCTGGACCCATCACATTCGAGGATCGGCCCGCAGCGTTGAAGTTCCTGAAGGACTCGCAAGCCGAGGGCTATCGGTTTGCCGGGGCGTCCTTTATTGACCCCGAGCAGAGGATGGTCAAGAATCGCTACTTTGTCATCGGCGCCAATGGAGAATTGATTCTATCCGGAGAGGACAACGGCCCGCGCGATACGGTCTGGGAAGTTGGGGACGTGATGCCGGGTCGCAATCGGAATACAGGAACTGAGGGTGTCATCGAAAACATACTTCAGGGGCCTGGAGTACGAGAACGGTTTGGTTGCGACCTCGCCTTTGTTCTCCGTCTCCACCCGCTCACTGGCGGGACTCTCGCGGCACCGCCGATTCACCCGCTTGATCCCGCGAAGCCTTGTCCGTGCGGTCTTCATGGGAAATCCTACGGAGAGTGCTGCAGGGACAAAGGCATTCACGCCCCTGGGAACGAGATGCTGCGAGGAACCGCGCCAAAGTTGGTGGCGGGGGCGCTCTCCGAAATCCAGTCCAGCATGGTTCAAGGCGATACCCGGTTTCGCTTCATCTGGAACAACCTCTGGCACTATCCGCAGCACGAGACGTTTCATCAATTCCTCGATGCGCTCGTAGTGGGCACGCTCGGCAAGGAATGGTTTGAACAGCAACTTCTCCTGCCGCTAAAGAATCAGAACGCGATTGTGAAATGGCGCACGGCAATGCTTGAGCTGCTTCGCAAGCCAGGAGACGCAGACGACGGCGTCAGCACGGGCCATACTCTTACCGGACCAGCGAAGGCCTACCAGTGTTTTGGCTACGATCTTTACTGGCTGCAGTTGGTTCATCGGCTGCCTGAGAGCCTGATCGCGAGGCTGAAGGATTTTCGCGCGTTCCAAGGCGCGCGGTACGAGGTACTGATAGCAGCCGTGTTTGCGCGCGCAGGCTTCGAGATTGAATGGATTGACGACGACGCAGCGCCGGGGAAACATCAGGAGTTCATCGCGACTCACAGGCGCACTGACAAGAAAGTCGGCGTTGAAACCAAGAGCCGCCAGCGGCCTGGTGCCATGAATTACATCGGTACGTTCAGTCGTGAAACCCATCTGAAGGGAGACGTATTCGATCTGTATGACAAAGCGGTACAGCAAGCACCCCAAGGTGAACTGCCCTTTCTGATTTTCATCGACGCCAATGTCCCGGATAGCCCTGAGCAGGGACTGCCATCGTACTCGGATATTCCCGTGGATACCGTCTCTTGGATGAAGGAGATTAGGGATCGCTTGTTAGAGATTTGGAATGCTGCGACGGAACCAACTCCTGAAAGCGCCGTGTTCATCACCAACTTGGCGTATTACTATGGCGACAACGACAAGCCGTCTCCGGGAGGGATGGGATCGTTCTTTCCATCCACCAAACCGAGGGTTCCGATCCTCGAAGACCCGATGATCGCCGATATCCTTTACTGCCTGCAGACTTACGACACAGTTCCGCGTCAGATTTGAAAGGCGAGCCCTCCGATTGCCGTCTTCGACAAGCCCCCGCGCCGCGCGGTCGGGGCAGAACTACTTAGCGAGGTATGACTACTTTATAGGGTGCGAAAAGCACGCCAACCGTTAGGTGGGCGTTGCGGGCGGGAAAGGCCCGTTGAGGAGGGTGACGGAAGGCGAAAAGCCGGCCGAAGACAGGGAGGATTCTCTTAACTACAACAAAGGTTCCTGCTGAACCCACGTAACTAGAAGGAGACGGTATTCCTCGAGGCAGTTGTTCTGTAGCCAGATATCAACAGGAGATGCTTTAGCCTTTATTGATGAGGGATTTCTGATGGCCAATAGCACATCGACGGACACGCGGCGGCGGATGTTGTTCTTGAGCCATGCAACTCCAGAAGACAACGGTTTCGCTCGTTGGCTGGCACTTCAGTTGGCGAACGAGGGCTATCCCGTCTGGTGCGACCTGACAAAATTGCTCGGAGGCGAAGACTTCTGGAAGGACATCCAAGAGGCGATCCGAGAAGACTCCATTCGTTTCCTGTTCGTTCTTTCCCGGAGTTCCAATACAAAAGACGGGACATTGCAGGAACTGGCCTGTGCCAAGGGCATAGCTTCCAAGCTCAAGAGTCAGATTCGAGACTTCATCATCGCCCTCAAGGTCGATGATTTGCCTTATTCGGAAGTCGATATCGAGATACAGCGTCTGAATCACGTCTCTTTCAATTCTTCGTGGGCCACCGGCTTGCACCAGTTATTGAAGAAATTGGAGGAGGACGTCGTTCCGAAGCATCCGAACTTCAACCCCCAAGCTGTTTCGACTTGGTGGCGTTCGCAGGCGGAATTCAGCGCTGAACACGGTGTCACAGACGAGCCGGAGACGGAGATTTCGAACTGGTATCGAGTAGCCTCTCTCCCCGAAACGCTCTGGTGTCACAACATCTCTCGCCGGACTTCAGGAAAATTGGACTTCGATGTCTCTGGCCTGCCTTGGCCAGCGGTCAAAGCTACAGACCTGAGCTTCGTCACATTCGCGCCAGCCGACGAAGTGACCGCTTTTCTGGATGGGAGCATCTACATTCAGTCTTCGATTAAGCTTCCTGCGGCCGACATCGCGAAAAGAGGACATCCCCTGTCTCGCGAACTGGTGAGCCTATTGCGCCAAGGCTGGGACAAAGCGGCTGAGGGCCACGGCTTTTCGGTGCAACGGATGTCCCCTCGACCGAACCGGTACTACTTACAAAAGGGCGCCAACGAACGTGTCTTCTTCGAAGGCGTAAATAGCAAGCGGACATACCGGGATTTGGTTGGTTACGCAACCAAGCGTGGAGTGCTTCGTTACTGGCACTATGCCGTAAGCGGGAAGCCAGAGATCCTTCCGTATCCTCATCTCGTGATTCGCGGCCACGTCTTGTTCTCTGACTCGGGGGCGGCGCTCTGGACGGACGCCGAGAAGTCGGCGAAGGCCCGACGGAATCAGTGCAAGGGATGGTGGAATGACGAGTGGCGGGACCGCATGCTCGCGGCCATGTCGCTCCTCAAGTCGGACGACGGCGCGATAGCGCTCCCCATGTCAGTCAACGAGTGCGTTTTCCTGGAAGCGCAGCCAGACACTTTTGAATCTCCAGTTTCCTACGACGGAGAGAAAGCCATCGACGGAGATCTGGATGATTATTACGAGGGTGACGAAGACGAGGAAGAAGACGAGGATTTGGAGGGTGCGGATCTTGAAGAACCGACTGTTACGAATTCCTGAGCCTTTACTCCTATTTCGACATGGCCAAGGCATGGAAGACCCGCGAGATGGACTCACACTGTTTGGTCCGCTCGATTCGGCCGCACCACTTGGATTGCGAGCGGGCGTAGTTGGAACTGCGAGAGGAATCGCGCTCTTTGAACGATGGGTTGAGGCGATTCGACATCCGATCAAGACGAAGAAGTCCATGCCGTCCCGACCACCCTTCGCCGGGTTCGAGAGCGTCTTCCGTATTCCTTGGGAAGCGAAGGCTCTGCAAACAGCAGTGATTGAGCCTGAGCATTTGCGTCAGGTGCTCTATCAGGACGACCGTCATCAACGGGTCTATCAAACTGTTGAGCTCTTCGTGCAGGCAATCCTGCGTGTTCACCGAGAAGAAGAGGCAAAGCCCGATATCTGGTTTGTGGTCATCCCTGACGAGGTGAAGAAGTACTGTCGGCCTCTCGCTGTCGTCGAAGCTAACCTGCGCCATGAGGCCCGTCGAGAGTTCGCAGCTAGCCTGAAAGACAATACGCGAATCGCACGAAAGCTTCAGACCAGCCCCTCGCTATTCGCAGAGCAAAATGAGGCGGCAGAGCCGTACTCGTATAAGGAGCATTTCCGGAACCAGTTGAAGGCAAGGTTGCTCGCGGACAAAATAGCGACGCAGGTGATTCGCGAAAGCACCATAGCCAGCGTTGGACCGCAAGGACCAACGGCACGGGAACAAGGCAGCGAGCTTATGCAGTCGCAGATCGCCTGGAACGTGAGTACCACGGCTTTCTACAAGCTCGGCGGACGGCCTTGGAAGGTTCAGGGTATTCGGGAAGGCGTCGCGTATCTTGGACTTGTCTTCAAACGTAATTTGAGTTCTGGAACTGCGAACGCAGCAGCGTGCGGCGCACAGATGTTTTTGGATTCCGGAGATGGCCTGGTATTCAAAGGTGCGGATGGGCTTTGGTTCAACAATGAAACGTCTGAGTTTCATCTCAGCCGAACTGCGGCAAAGGACTTGGTTGCAAAGGCCATAAAAAGCTACGCGGCAAAGCATAACGATCAGCCACCCAAAGAGCTCTTCATCCACGGCCAGACGCGATTCAATTGGGATGAATGGATGGGATTCCAAGATGCAGTGACACCAGCGACGAACGTAGTCGGAGTCAGAATCCAGGATGAAGGCTCATTCAAGCTCTACACGCCGAAAGACACTCCGGTCCTCCGCGGAATGGCCTACATCGTAGACGAGACTCATGCTTATCTCTGGACGAAAGGGTGGACGCCGCGCCTCCGAACCTACCCCGGCATGGAAGTTCCAAAACCAGTGAACATAGAGATTTGCAAAGGAAGTGCTGACATCGAAGTTGTTCTTTCCGACGTTCTGGCGTTGACGAAATTAAACTACAACACCTGCCGATTTGGCGACGGAAGGCCTATCACCCTCAAATTTGCAGACGCGGTTGGCGAGGTGCTCGTGACTCGACCTGTAGCTGATTTGCCTCCTTTGCCTTTCATGTATTACATCTAGCGTTTTGCGCGCTGCACGACGAGCCTGCAACATCGGAGATCGCTCAGTCTCGCCGTTCCAGCGATACCGTTGACCCTAAAATGGAATCGAGGATTCTCGATGACATTGGATCTCTATACCGCAGACATAGACAGCGTTAGCTTTAGCGACATCGAAGGGTTCCTTGGGATGCGCAGCCCGGTTGACCTTCGTCCGACCGAAGGTGTGCTTCTAGACTTCAAAGTTTCCGATAGCGGAGACTGGGTCGATTCCGTCACAGCCTTTGCGAACACAGCCGGTGGCATTCTCCTCCTTGGAGTGGACAGCGACAAGTCACAAAATAACGCCCCGACTGCGGTACCCGGAATTGTCGTCGCTGGTGGTGACATCAAGGCAAGGCTCACCTCGACACTTGTTTCGCGAGTCATTCCTCGTCCTGAGTTTGATCTGGCCGCGATACCCCTTCCGAAGGATCCTTCGCGGGTTATCGCTATTGTTCGAGTCAGGGAAGGTCAATATCCTCCCTATAGTTGGTCGAAGAGTGGCAATCGGTCAAGGTTTCCCATTCGCGTCGAGGACACATCCCGGGACGCTACCCTGCGAGATTTGGAGACTCTCTTCCAAAAGCGCACGGCATTCGGCGAATCGACAGAATCCCGTATTCAGAGTTTTTTCACGGCTCCACTGTTCCCTTAGTACCAGGAGGATTACGAGAGCCCGCAGAAAAGTGAGGACGGGCCAAAACCCTTCCACACATGGTCCATTCGCCCGAGGGTCCCTCTACGAATCCGTCTGGACCGAGCCTTCCACGATTTGGTGACTCAGCTAGTAAAAAAGCACTACTCAGACTCCGGTCTCGGCTACTTTTGGCCGCCGTCAATGAGTGGTAGCAGCCATCTCATCCGTTGGCAATCTTCAATCTCTTCCAATTCCGGGCCGCCCGCACGTTGGGCGCGACTGTTCGAGTTCACGGCAGCAGGCGACCTTCGTTACTCTGAGAGGCTAGATCGCCGTGACGTAGATAGTGGAGAGAGCGTTTCTGACGCATTCATAGGCGGTCGGAGATTCTTGGGTCTTGCCGAAGAGTTCTATCGCAGTCGGAATGCTTTTGGCAGTATGAGCATCTTGCATGAGTTCCGCTTGCCTCCTAGCTTCAGGTTTCTGGTCACGTTTCCTAATAGGCAAGAACAATGGGAGCCCACCGATGCCATCACATTTAGCCCTGTTCAACGTCCAGACGATGGTGAGGTGAGGATTAGCAATTCGACGGCGGAGGTCGACAGCCTTGCACCTCAACGCACTGTTGAAATCGTTTGCGAGTTCATGCTGGCTCACCTTCGCAATCTTCGCCAGGCAAACATTGACTTCGAGAAGCTACTCTCCCTCGTTGCGAATTGCCCTATCGACAAACCGCTCATCTTCTTCCCCTGACTGAGAGAACATCAATGCCATTCGAATCCGCCGAAGCGTTCCGGCATTTTGTAGCGAGTGTCAAACATGATCGTCGTTACATCTACAGTGCTGAAGTGATCTCGTTTCTTGACGCCGTCGAGGAAACAGCACAATCGAGGATTAAGACGATTCCGGAGGGCATACACCTCTGGCGAGCACAACTCGGTGCCACCACGCTCCTACAGGATGAGGGTCAACCTGAAGAGATGGAGGTAGATGTCCCTTTGATGGACGCCCGAATGAAGCCAGTCGCTGCGCTGGTTGGAGACGGAAGAGCAAATCCAAGAGGCGTCGCATACCTCTACCTCGCGGATACCACCACCACTGCGGCTTCGGAACTGCGCCCGTGGCTCGGGGCGCTCCTTTCCATTTCTCAATTCCAGGTCAACCGTGAGCTTCGTATCGTTGATTGCACCTCGGACAAAAAAATGTGGATGAAAGGATTTGACCCGATGCTAGAGCGCATTATTCCGTGGTTGCCCGAAAATTACGAAGCTGTCGTGTGGGGCGATATAGGGGAGGCGATGTCTCGGCCGTATAGCCCAGAGGAGAGCAGTCTGAACTACGTTCCAACACAAATCATCGCAGAACGTCTGCGTCACGGAGGTGTTGACGGGATGGCATATAACAGCCTACTGGCTAAGGGAGGACATAATTTTGTCCTCTTCGACATCAAAGATGCTGATCCCGTGAACTTCACTCTCTATGAGGCCGACCAGGTCACGTACACCATCACGCAATGCGATAACACCTACTTCAACCGTCGTAAGCCGGCCGCAGCTCAAACTGAACACAAGTAGTCATCGCCGCGTTTACGGAGCGATCTGATGGACGTAATACGGCATTTCATTATCCGAAAGAAAGGCAGCCCGCTCAACGTCCTTTACCACAATGCGCTCAAGCCGGTCTCTGCTTACAGCTGTCGGAGATAACCATTCCGAGAGGTATTGCTCCTGAATCGTGATGATCGTACGTTGATGTCCAGTCGCCGCAACTTCAGGTGTCGGGTCATCGGTAATGGCTGCAAACGGACTGCGGACCATCCGTTGGGAAGCCACGCACAGCGACGGCGTGGCAGGAGCGGAATGGGAGAAGGAGGCTGAGCATAGCGCTCGTGTCGCGACGGATGAAGACACCCCAAAATGGGATCATTTACGCCATGCAGAGTAGCGAATTCCATTCGAATCAATAAGGCGTACTCAGCTCCCAATCACACGAAAGGGCAACTCGAAATGGCTCTTTATGAAGTTCCTTGTAACGCCAAGCAATCGTAGTTGGTCTTCTGATACTGCTGATTGCAATAGACCCGGCTGGACTATCGCAACCGAAAGAGAGATGGGCACGAGCGTTGCAATGTTCTGGATCGTTCGTATTATCTCTATTGATCCCTTCTCAATCCTCGATCCGCCATTTTTTCGTTTACGCTGTTCTTCTCGCTTGAGCATATGTGCCAACAAATCCTGTTTTTTGATGATGGCGGCTGCCCACCAAATGCTCGTCTGCGCCTGACCACAAACCTCGTACAGGTCCTTCACACGAGCCCCGGCTGTTTGTTCGCCAGAGAATTTGCAGTGCAGCAATTCGATCTCGACACGATCAGGTGTCTGGCGTCAACCACTCTTTCCGGTCAACGACAACCATAATTCCCGATGGTTGTTGGAACTTGCTTCTCTCCTTTTCTTGCTGAGATA
>JBEKPD010000115.1:0-17909 GCA_049521075.1 Occallatibacter sp. | reverse complement strand
CGCAGTCGGAGTCGTTATTTCCCAGCGCCGCATAGACGGGAACGCCGGGAAGCGTCGTGCGCAGCTCAGATAGAACGTAGTCAATCGTCTTCTCCACAAAAGCCCGGTAGTCTCCCGGCGTTGCTTTGGGAAACACCGCGGAGAACTTGCAGTCGAATTTGTGCGCTATCAAGTCGCCGCTCACAATAACAAATCTCGCACTGCTCGCCTGCGCGTGGATGGCATGTAAACTCGACCTGTAGAGCTCATAGGAAGTGTCTGCGCCCTTCGTGCTGCAGCCCTCTTGCAGCTTTGTAAACTGCGCCGCTGCATCGGCGGATGCCGGAGTGGCCAGAATGGCGTTCCACTTCGCAACCGGCGCCTCGGCCAGCTCAACGGCCTTGCCGGGGTCCGAAAACGGCTCAAAATGAATGTCGCTCACGAAGAGCGCCTGAATCGTCTTTGCGCCGCCTTGCCCCGCGGCCTGCGCAGGAACTCGCGCAACGAGAATTGTCAAAGCCAAAGCGCAGCCCAGCCCATACGCGCACCATCTTTTCATCATGCCAACCTTTTCCATGATCACCACACAATCCTACGGGTTTCCGTAGGATAACCCGGCCCACCGGCCTGCGGTGTGTCTTTCAAATGAATCCGACACCTTATACCCGAACTGTGCTATAACGTTTGCTCATGATCAAGCCTGGCTTCTTTCCTGCCGCATTTCTAGTGGCTGCATGCCTTGTCACGTGCCTCAGCCATGGGCAAACGCTCGCGCTCACTCCGCCCCTCGGCTGGAACAGTTGGGATTCTTACGGGCTCACCATCGATGAGGAGAAATTCCGGGAGAATGCTACAGTTCTCGCCTCGCTGCAGCAGTTCGGCTGGAAATACGCCGTCATCGACGAGGGCTGGTACATGGCTAACCCCGATGGCAAGGGCCTGGAGCAAAAAAAATACCTCTGGAACGGCGATGGGCTCTTGATTCCCGTTCCGTCCCGCTTCCCCTCGGCCGCCGCCGGCGCCGGATTCAAGCCCCTCGCCGACTGGTTGCATAAGCAGGGACTCAAATTCGGCATTCATATCGTGCGCGGCATACCCCGCCAAGTGGTTGCGGCTAATCTGCCCATCGCAGGCACGCAATTTCATGCCGCCGACGCCGCCGACATCACGTCTCCCTGCCCCTGGGATGACGGCAACTGGGGCGTGAAAGACAACGCCGCCGGCCAAGCCTATTACGACTCCATGCTCAAGCTCTATGCCCGCTGGGGCGTTGATTTCCTCAAGGTTGATTGCATCGCGAACAACCCGTACCGGCCCACGGAGATTCGCCAGATCGCCGAAGCCATCCGCAAAGCAAAGCGGCCCATTGTGCTCAGCCTTTCGCCCGGCCCCATGGATCGCGGCCACGCGGCAGAAGTCTCCCAATATGCGCAGATGTGGCGCATCTCCAACGATCACTGGGATGGTTGGACCTTCCCGAACAATTCTGGCGATGAGTTCCCGTTCGGGATAGAGGACGCCTTCGATCGCTTAGCCGAATGGTTCCCTTACACGAGCCCGGGCAACTGGCCCGACGCCGACATGCTCCCCGAAGGATGGCTCGGGCCCCATCCCGGCTGGGGTGAGCCGCGGCAGTCGCGCCAAACTCAGGACGAGCAGCGCACCGAATTTACTCTTTGGGCCGTTGTTCGGTCGCCGCTGATCCTCGGCGGCAATCTCACGCGGCTCGACGACTTCACGCGGTCGCTCATCACCAACCAAACAGTTCTTTTCGTCAACCAGAACGCCGACTACAGCCGTCCGGTGGATATCTCCGCGCTGGGCCCGGGCTTTGAGAACATTCGTATCTGGCGAGCCACAATCGCTGCTCCCGGTGCGCGGAGCTACGCCGAGTTCTTTGCCTTCTTCAACCTTGGATCGAGCCAGGCTGCGGTGCGCACTACCTGGAAGGATCTCGGCCTCGACGGTGCCAAGCACTCTGTCCAGAATGCCTGGGACGATTCGACCACCAAGGACTCCAAGGACATCAGCGTCACATTGCCGCCGCACGGCAGCGCCTTGTTCCAAGTGCATTAGAGAAGTTTCGGATTTACTGTAGACTTCCGTGCCCCATCCATTCCGCTCTTTTCTGCGGAATGGGTGGGATACCTGCAAATTCCGGTCTACACAATTCCCGAAACTACTCTAGTCAGCTTGCCCGTTGCGCGCCGCCCCCAATGCCCGCCCCAATGTGCGAAACTAATGTGTTTGCAGGCTGAGCCTTCGCCGCTTCGCTTTCCTGCAGGGGCAAGTCATGCCGCTTCTTCGTTCTGCTTTCATCGCACTCTCTCATAACCGCCCATTACGTCATTTCTGCGAGCAGTCCCGGTTGGGAGCCCGCCTCAACTCGCGCTTCATCGCCGGCATGACGCCCGACGACGCCTTGCGGGTAGCCGAAGAGGTCAACGCCCAAGGCATCGCGGTCACTCTCGACTCGCTGGGTGAAAGCGTCACATCAGAGACCGAAGCTCACCGCGCCGCCGATGTCTATCACAAGTTGCTCGATTCCATCGCCGCCCGCGGCCTCAATGCCAACATCAGCCTCAAGCTTACGCAGATGGGCCTTCAGATGGACATTGACCAATCGGGCGCGCTCGCCGAGTCCATTGCCGGTAATCTCGCCGAACATGCCGGCTCCGCGGGAAACTTCGTGCGCATCGACATGGAGGACTCGCATCTCACTCAGATCACAATCGACATCGTGCGCCGCATCCATGCCCGCCCAGCCACGCACGGCGCCGTGGGCGTTGTGATTCAGGCATACCTCTACCGCTCGCAGGCCGACGTCGAGCAACTGCTCGCCGATGGCATCCGCATCCGGCTTTGCAAAGGTGCGTACAAAGAGCCGCCCGAGGTGGCGTACCCGCGCAAAGCAGACGTCGATGCGAACTTTCTCAAGCTGAGCCAGATGCTTCTGCTGAGCCCGGTATTCCACGGGCTGGCAACGCACGACGAGGCCATCGTTGAGGCAATGAAGATGTATGCCGCATCAAACGGGATCGACCGCGAGCATTTCGAGTTTCAGATGCTGTATGGAGTCCGCCGCGATTTGCAGCGCAGCCTGGTGCGCGAGGGTTACAAGGTGCGCGTTTATGTTCCCTTTGGGACCGAGTGGTACCCCTACTTTATGCGCCGACTAGCGGAACGCCCGGCTAACGTGTTCTTCCTGGCCCGAAATTTCTTTCGATCCTAAGTTTCTGCCCGATAACTTTGCTTCATCGCGATTCAGCCCGGCCATCCTGCTTCTTCTCCTGTGGCGCTTGCGAAGCATCACAAGGTAACCGCACGTAGTGCAGCGCCATGGATAGTATCCAAACCAGGGATAGACTACCCGCTGCAGAAAGCCCTCGCGGAAGACGCGATGCACCTTCTCGCCTCCACACCTCTGGCATGGAATCTGCTCCTTGGCCGAGCTGCTATCAACAACGCTCTCTGTGAGCACTTCCTGGGACGCCTCTGACATATCTATTCTTCTCCTGGAGGGCCCTGTGATTCTTGACAAATCAAGCCAAAACCCAGCCGCTTGCCAACTTTCCAGCGAAGGCCTTCTGTCTACCGATGAAAGGAAACCGTCAGGGACGAGGGTCCCCCCTAGGCTTTAACTTGATCTTATTCTTGCAGAACAACCGGATGAAATGGGAATTGTGGAAATATTGCACTTCAGTAATTAGACAACAATCACCAGCAGTAATGACACACAGAACGACCCGAAAGGGCACGGGAATCCGTTCATTCTGTCGTGTGCATCCGCGCCAAGCCTTTGCGAGCCAGATCGGCAACAGCCGTGGCCAATGTGACCGATGCGTTGAGCGATTCCGGCCGCCGGAACTCGATGTTTAATCTGCCGGCATACCCGCGGAAGAGAATGTCGACATCGAACAAAATCTCCACGTGATCGCAGAGAAATCCGATTGGCTGCAGCACAAGGGCCTTTACGCCCTCGGCAGCAATCCGGTCAAGCGTCTCCTCCACGCTCGGCCCTAGCCACGGTCCCCCGCTCGCGCCCTGGCTCTGGAAGGCAAACCACCAACGAGGAATCTCCGGCACACGCGCAGCCACCAGCTCCGCCGTGTGGCGCGCCTCTTCGGCGTAAGGGTCGGCGCCTTGCCCCGGCCAGACAGGGTGCCCTACCCTCGCGACGTTCTTGTCTTTGTCGCTAGGGTGGGGAGCAGAATCTGGCTTGTGGGCCGCTGGCGCCTCCACCGTTCGCGTGGGCACGCTGTGCGCCGTAAACAAAACCGGCACCGGCTCGCCAACTTCCGCATTCAGTTTCGCTAATGCAGGCCTTAATCGTTCGGCAAAAGCATCGGCCAGCAGCGGATGTTGCGCCCAGCCCGAGGTAAAGTCGATCCGCAGCGCTCCCGCCTCCGCTTCTACCGCGCGCCGATATAACCCGACGCTGGTACGCGAGTTTTGCGGCGCCATGCAGATCACAGCGGCCTCTTCAATGCCGTCGCTGCGCATCTGCCGCACCACCTCCGGAATGTAGGGCCGCCAGTTTCTCATCCCCACATACACGGGAACCGCTTGTCCCGTCGCAGCCAGCTCACTCTCGACCAGCTTTGCCTGGGCAAACGTGATCTCCGTCAGCGGGCTGTGCCCAATCTGCGCGTAGCGATGCTGAATCTCCTCCACAACCCCCTGCGGCAATGGCCGCCCGCTCACCACGTTACGCAGATACTCGGGAATCTGCTCGACCGTCTCCGGCGTTCCATGCGCCAGCAGCAAAACCGCCTGTTTAGCCACGGGGGCCCTCCAATCGAAACTCGCGCACCATGCGCACCACGGCCTGCACGTTCTCGACGGGCGTCGCCGGAACAATGCCATGCCCCAGGTTGAAGATATGCCCCGGCCGTCCGTTGGCCGCGCGGAGAATCTCTTTCACCCGCTGTTCCAACACATCTGGCGGCGCAAAAAGCGTGATGGGATCGAGATTGCCCTGCACCGCGCGCTCGTATCCCACGGCCCGCCAGCCCTCGTTGAGCGGCTGCCGCCAGTCCAGGCCGATCACGTCGGCCCCAGTCTGCGCCATCTGCTCCAGCAACCCCGCGGTTTCCACGCCAAAGTAAATCACCGGCACACCCATCGCCTGCACCGCGCGCACCAGCCGCTTCGAAGCCTCAAAGGCGTAGGCACGATAATCGCTGAGCGAAAGTGAGCCGACCCAGCTATCGAAAATCTGAATCACGTCCGCGCCGGCCTCCACCTGCTGCTGGCAATACTCCGTCAGCACGGCAACCAGCTTATCCAAAAGGCTGCTCCACGCAGTGGGGTTCGAGTACATCAGCTTCTTGGTCTCGATGTAATTCCGCGACCCGCCGCCCTCAATCATGTAGCTGGCCAGCGTATAGGGCGCGCCACAGAATCCGATCACGCCCAACCGATCGCGAAAATGCGCTGCAACTTTCTCAATCGCCCGCGCCACGTAACTCAGATCGCCGGCGCGATCGGTGCGCAACGCGTGCACGTCCTCTGCCGTCCGCACAGGGCGATGCACCACGGGACCCTCGCCTGCCTGAAACTCGAAATCCAACCCCATGGGCTCCAGAGGCAGCAGCAGATCGGCAAAGATGATTGCCGCATCCACGCCCAGTTTCTCCGCGGCAGTGATGGTCACTTCAGCGGCCAGTCCGGGCTGTTTGCAAATCTCCACCAGCGTGTGGTGTTTGCGCACGTCGCGGTATTCCTGCATGTATCGGCCGGCCTGGCGCAAAAACCAAACCGGCGTGCGGTCCACCGGCTTGCGCAGGCACGCGCGAACAAAGCGGCTGCCGTCGAGAATGGTTTCGGCTGCACCAATGGCCTGATTGCTCGTATCCATATAAGTTCTTATTCTAACGGGCATTCGCCCAAATCGACGGCTGCGCTTACCCCCTGCCTTCATCCATCTTCCCAGCGCCATTTGAAAACCTGGGCCGGCACCCCGAAAATCAAGCAACCTGTTCTTGCACATCATCATCAAACTTAGCGGGTTCGTGTACCTGGGAAACTCTTCCGTCCCTAATCTCGCTAGTGTCTTGTCTCTAAAGTTCGCAACATAAATCGAGCTGTCATCCTGAGCGACGTTTGGCCCGAACTTGGGCCAAGAGGAGTCGAAGGACCTGCATTTCTGGGCTTCGACCTATGACACGAACTTCTGGGACACCTCGCTAGCAGCGAGTCAGGCTTCGCGGGTGCTCGATGACAGTCGCTCGGTTCTTCTGCGCGCTCTTCACCTCGTCGCTCTGCGGCTTGACCGCGGCATCCGCCCAGCAGACCCTCCCATCCTTTACGCTGCCTGCCATCCCACCGGCCTCGCATGATCTTCGCCTCAATGTCGTCGTCGATACCAAATCCGGCCAGCCCGTCTCGAACCTCGCTCAGCAGAACTTCACGGTCCTCGATAACAAGACCCCACTCCCCATCACCTACTTTAAGATCAAGAGCGCCGCGGACGAGCCCGTGAGCGTCATCGTCCTCGTTGACGCCGTCAATATTCCTTTCCAGTTGGTCGCCTGGTCACGCCAAGGCATCGAGAAGTTCTTGAAGGCGAACGAGGGTCAATTGCCTTATCCCACTTCAATCGCCGTGCTCACCGACCAGGGAGTGCAGCTCGACAATAGTTTCTCTACCGATGGCAACACCTTGAGCGACAACCTCGAGCACCACGCGATCGGTCTGCGGCAAATTACGCGCGACTCCGAGTGGAGCGACCCGGAGCGCCTCGAGATCTGCATCAAGGCATTTCAGCAGCTTCTGGAGTCGGCCTCTTCTCTCCCAGGCCGCAAAATTCTAATCTGGGTTTCGCCGGGCTGGCCCATCTTCTCCGGTCCTCGCATCGACCTGACCTATAACCAGCAGCAGCAGATCTTCAATCAAATCGTCGATCTCTCGACACGCCTCAGACAGATCGATCTAACCGTCTACAACATCAATCCCATCGGAGTGACGGAATCGCTCGGACGAACCGATTACTACCAGTCTTTCCTCAAGGGCATTGCCAAGCCGAACCAGGCCCAATTCGGCAATCTTGGCCTTCAGGTTCTCGCCGTCCAAAGTGGCGGGCTCGCGCTCGAGGGAAACAGCGATGTTGCCGGCATGATCCAAAGATGCCTCGTCGATGCGAAATCTTGGTACGAGATCGGGTTCACGCCTCCTCCCGCCGACAAGCCCAACGAGTACCACCACATCGAAGTGAAGGTCGAAGACCGTACCCTGACCGTGCGCACCCGCGACGGATACTACTCCAACCCAACCTTTGTCCCGCAGCGCTAGTGTCCTGTCTCCAAAGTTAGCAATATAAATGCAGTTGTCATCCTGAGCGACGTTTGGCCTGAATCCGGGCCAAGCGGAGTCGAAGGACCTGCATTTCAGTGCTTCGACTTATGACAAGAATTTCTGGAACAGGACACTAAACGCCGGCCGCACTTTCTGCGGAATCGCGATTTCCCGCATTCTCTACCGCCAGCGAAAGATCCTGAGCGACACCGCGAAGGGCACGAGGAACCATGCCAGCAGAATTGCCAAGGGCGTCATCATATGCACCAGTGCGATCCCTTGCAGCATGTTTCCGCGCATGGCGCTGATGGCCGCTGTGAGCGGCAACGCCTGGATGAACGGCTGCAGGATCGCCGGGAAGCGCGACGGTGAGAAAAACACGCCCGACATGATCCACATGGGCATCATGACCAGGTTCATCAGGCCGCTGACAGCTTCCATAGTTCGAGCGCGCGTGGCAACCAGAAGGCCCAGCGCAGAGAAGGTAAGCGAGGCGAGCACGCAGATAAGCGCCAGCTCCACGAGTGAGCCGCGAAACGGCACGCCGAACACGATCCACGCAAAACCCAACAGCACGATAACCTCGACGGCGAGCATAACGAGGCGTGAAAGCAGATAGCCCATCAGGTACTGCCAGCGCGGCATGGGCGAAGCCACCATGCGCTTCAGCAGTTTCTTCGCGCGTGCATCGACAATCGAGAAACCCAATCCCCACATCGCCGAGCCCATCAGGTTCATGCCCAGCAGGCCGGGCACCACAAATGCGATGTAGCGCGAGCCGGTCTCGTGGACCAGCTCATTCCGGGCCTCGACCGGATCGCGCCGCCCCGCCGCAATCTGAATCGCGCGGTCGGCAATCATCCGCGCAGTGCGCGCATCGGGATTCGTGTCGTCGTAGCGGTACTCGACGCCATTTCCGTTGGCCATGGCCAGCAGCAAAATGTTTCCCGTGGCCAGCGCCCGCGTACCCGCGGCCTCATCCATCTCCGTCGCGCGCAAGCCCTTGTCGGCGGCAAGCGCCTCGACCAGTTGCGGCGTGGTTGCGCCCACCGGCAGCACGTCCGCTGGGCGGTTGCGAAACGCGATCCCCAACCCAACCGTAAGCAGAATGGGAAACACGAAGATCCAGAAGATCGCTTCCGGCTCGCGTAGCGTCAGCTTGAGCCGCGTCACGGTGAGTTGATACAGACTGTTCAGCATAAGGCTATTCATCGCGCAGGTTCCTTCCCGTCAGCCGAACAAACACGTCTTCGAGTGTTGCCGAGTGCGTGCGAAACTCACTTAAATGCAGCCCCTGTTTTTCGAGCACCGCAAAAATTCGTGGCACCGTCGTGTGCAACTCGCTCACTGAAAGCTGGTGCAACGCATCATCCACGCGATGCGATCGCACTCCAGGAATTGCCTTCATCGCCTCCACATCCACCACACCAGGCGCTCCCTCTAAACTGCCATCCTGAGCGAAGGCCGCGGGTCCGGCCTGAGTCGAAGGACCCGCATTTGCTTTTCGACTCACGGCGAACTCCACAATATCCTCGCCGCCCACCGTCGCAATCAACTCCTTCGGCGTATCCAGCGCAATCACGCGCCCATGATCGATGATCGCCACACGATCGCAGAGCTGCTCCGCCTCTTCCATGTAGTGCGTGGTCAGAATAATCGTGCGCCCCGCCTGCTTCATGTCTTCGACCAAGTCCCACAGGTGCCGCCGCGCCTGCGGGTCGAGCCCCGTAGTCGGCTCGTCGAGGAAGAGCAACTCCGGATCGCCCACCAGCGCCGTAGCCATCACCAGGCGCTGCCTCTGCCCGCCGCTCAACCCGCCCACGCGCGCCCGCCGCTTCTCCTCGAGCTGCGCAAGGCCGATTGCCTCATCCAGAGTGATGCCGCGGTGATAAAAGCTTCGGAACAGCCGCAACACTTCTTCCACCGTCAGCTTGTCTGGGAATTGCGTCTCCTGCAGTTGAATCCCGATCAGTTGCCGTAGTTCGCGGTCATGTTCTTTCCAGTTCCGCCCCAGCAGTTCGACCGTGCCTGCATCCGGCGTCGTCAATCCCTCGCAAATCTCGATGGTCGTCGTCTTCCCTGCACCGTTCGGACCCAGCAGCCCAAAACACTCGCCCGGCCTTACTTCCAAGTCGATGCCGTCCACGGCGCGCACGTCGCCAAAAGCCTTATGCAGGCCGCGGATCCTCAACGACGCCACGCCCACATCGGTCCCTGTCCCGGAAGCATTCCCACCCATGCGATTTCTCACGGCTCTCATCTTCCTCAGACTAACTGTTCGGACGTTATTGCCGATACAAGCTCCCGAATCAATCTGTCGAACGCTCAGATCGTGAGCGAATATTGACGTATTTTTCACTATCCAGCCGCGCCGCCGGCACTATGGTGGTGCCATTCATTCACGGATTCGCCGCGCAGCTCCGAATTTCTTCGCACCCGATGCGGCTTACTCCCTCACGCGAGGTAACTCATGACTGCACCTGCTCTACCCGATCTCGGCCCTGAAGGATCGCTAAAAACCAAGAGAACCGCCGCCGGGTCCGAGGCCTTGGCACACTCCTTCCTCGACAACCTCTTTTTCGTGCAGGGCCGGTCGCGCAACCGAGCGACATTCAACGATCTCTACATGGCTCTCGCAGTCACTGTCCGCGACCGCCTGGTCGAGCGCTGGATTCAAACCGTTCTCAATTTCCGCGAGCAGGACGTCCGCGTAGTCTGCTACCTCTCTGCCGAATTTCTCACCGGTCCGCACCTCGCCAATAATCTCATCAATCTCGGCATCTACGACGAAGCTGAGCAGGCCATGCGTAGGCTGGGTCTCGATCTCGAAACGCTCATCGCGCAGGAAGCCGAGCCGGGTCTTGGCAATGGCGGCCTCGGGCGTCTTGCCGCGTGCTTTATGGATTCCCTCGCCACGCTCGATATTCCCGCCATCGGCTACGGCATCCGCTACGAGTACGGCATCTTCGACCAGGAGATTCGCGATGGATGGCAGGTGGAGACGACGGACAAATGGCTGCGCCTCGGCAATCCCTGGGCGCTGGAACGGCCTGAAGACGCCTTCGAAGTCAAATTCGGCGGCCATACCGAAAGATACGACGACGGAAACGGCTCTTTCCGCGTGCGCTGGATCCCGGAGACGCTCGTCCGCGGCATTCCTAACGACACGCCTATCCTTGGCTACCGCACCAACACCGCAAATACCATGCGCCTCTGGTCAGCCCAGGCCGTCGAGTCCTTCAATGTCGAAACCTTCAACACCGGCGACTTCTTCGCCGCAGTCAGGGACAAAGTCAACTCCGAAAACATCTCCAAAATTCTTTACCCTAACGACGAGCAGATCCAGGGCAAGCAACTGCGGCTGGAACAGCAGTTCTTTTTCGTCTCCTGCTCCCTGCAGCACATCGTCAAGATTCAACAAACGGCGCAGCGCCCGCTCGCTGACCTGCATCGCAATTTTGCCATCCAGATGAATGACACGCATCCGGCCATTGCCGTTGCCGAGTTGATGCGTCTTCTCATCGACGAGAACGAGATGGATTGGGACACGGCGTGGCAGGTCACCACGCAGACGTGCTCCTACACCAACCACACACTAATGCCCGAGGCGCTTGAAAAGTGGCCGGTCAGCCTCTTAGGCGCCCTGCTTCCGCGTCATCTCGAAATAATCGAGGAAATCAATCGCCGTCACCTCATCGAAATCCGCTCCCGCTATCCCGGTGACCCGGACCGCGTGCGCCGCCTCTCCATCATCGACGACTCCGGCGCGCGCTACGTACGCATGGCGCATCTGGCCACGCTGGGCAGCCGCGCGGTCAATGGTGTCGCCGCGCTCCACACCGAACTGCTCAAATCGAGCGTCCTGCGCGATTTCTACGAACTCACTCCCGAGAAGTTCTCCAACAAAACCAATGGCGTAACGCCGCGCCGCTGGATGGTCCTCAGCAATCCGCGTCTAGCTCGTCTGCTCACCGCGCGTCTCGGCTCCAGCTGGATACACGATCTCGAAAAATTGCGCAAGCTCGAACCTCTTGTCGGAGATGCGGATTTCACGGCAGAGTGGCGCGCCATCAAGCACTACAACAAGGAGCGGCTCGCCGCCTACATCCTCCAGTCCCTCGGCATCGCCGTCGATCCCGACTCAATGTTCGATGTTCTCGTCAAGCGCATTCACGAGTACAAGCGCCAGCACCTCCAGGTACTTCACATCCTCACTCTTTACAAACGCATCCAGCAAAATCCTGATATCGCCATGCAGCCGCGCACCTTCATCTTCGGCGGCAAGGCCGCTCCCGGCTATCACATGGCCAAGCTCATCATCAAACTCATCCACTCCGTCGCCGACGTCATTCACAACGACCCGCTCGTCCGCGACCGCCTCAAGGTCGTCTTCCTGCCCAACTTCAATGTCACGCTCGGCCAGCGTGTCTATCCCGCCGCCGACCTCTCGGAGCAGATCTCCCTCGCCGGCCTTGAGGCCTCCGGCACCGGCAACATGAAGTTCGCCATGAATGGCGCACTCACCCTCGGCACCCTCGACGGCGCCAACATCGAGATTCGCGAAGAGGTGGGCGCTGATAATTTCTTCCTCTTCGGCCTCACCTCGCAGGAGGTCGAACAGAAAAAAGCCGCGGGCTACAACCCGCGCGCCGTGTACGAGTCCAACCCCGAGCTGCGCGAAATCATCGACTCCCTCGCCGGCGGCGAGTTCTCGCAAGGCGACCGCAGTCTCTTCGCGCCTCTGGTCCAGTCCCTCCTCACCAGCGATCCCTACATGCTCTTCGCCGACTACCAGTCCTACATCGACAGCCAGGATCGCATCGCTCAAGTCTTCAAGGACACGGACCACTGGACGCACATGTCCATCCTCAACGTGGCGCGCATCGGCAAGTTCTCCTCAGACCGCGCCATCCGCGACTACTGCTCCGAGATCTGGAAAACCTGGCCGGTGAAGATTCAGGTCTAGTGTCATGTCTCTGAAGTTCGCAAGATAAATCGAGCTGTCATGCTGAGCGAGTCTCGGCGTGCCGGGACGAGTCGCAGGACCTGCATTTGCATTTTGCGCCGTGAACTCAGCACGACATGGTGGCCCGGATCCGGGGCCCCCACGGACACTGGGGCCCCCAGCGAGCGATCTTTGCTCGTTGGGGTGAGGTTAGGTCTTAGTCCGTGGGGTGGGGGTCCCGATTTTGCCCCCCGGGATCGCACGAACCCAATCCCGAGAATTGTCATCCAAAGCGAGTTCGCGTCACCGACGTTCCGCCGGCGATGCGCAGAAGAGCCGCCGCAACCGCTACCATGAGTTAAGCCCCAATCCAGCGCAGCACTCGCTATGAAGATTACGAAACTCGAACCCTTCATCCTTCACGCCCCCGTCACACGCGGCGGCATTGCCGACAGCACGCACTCGCTCACGCACTGGGGCGCGCCCGGCGTCGCCATCCACACCGACACTGGTCTTACCGGCTATGGATTCTCCGGCACGCATGCGCACCTCGCCACAGATCGCCTGATCGTCGATTGCATCGTGCACACTTACGGTCCGTTGCTCGTGGGTGAGGACCCGCGCGAGGTCGGCGCCCTCTGGCAAAAGCTCTACAAGCACCCGCCCATCTACTGGGTGGGCCGGGCCGGCATCACGCATCTTGCTCTCGGAGCGGTCGATATAGCTCTCTGGGACCTGAAAGCCAAAGACGCCGGATTGCCGCTGTGGAAACTGCTGGGCGGCTCGGCAACGAAAAAGGTTGAGGCCTATAACACCGACGGCGGCTGGCTGAATTGGTCCCTCGATACGATGGTCGCCGATTGCAAGCGGCTCATCGAGGAGGAAGGCTATCGAGCCGTTAAGCTCAAGGTGGGAAGCCCGAACCCGAGTGAGGATCTGCGCCGCGTGGAGGCGGTGCGTAAAGCTCTGGGCCCGGAGGTTCGCATCATGACCGACGCCAACGGCCGCTGGACCCTGCCCGAAGCCATCGCCACCGCTGGGAGGCTGGCGGATTTCGATGTGGCGTGGATCGAAGAGCCCATCGATTTCGACGACGTGCAAGGACACCGTCGCTTGGCCGAGGCCATAAGCACCCCTATCGCGCTCGGCGAGCAGATCTACACGACGACGCATTTCCGCGAGTTCATCGCAGCAGGCGCGGTACACTATGTGCAGCCGGACGTGGTTCGTCTGGCTGGCATCACGGAGTTTCTTCAGGTCGCGAACATAGCTCATAACCATAAGCTTCCTGTCGCACCGCACGTGGGCGATATGGCCCAGGTCCATCAGCACCTCTGCTTCGCGCATCCGGCCTCGAACCTGCTCGAATACATCCCTTGGCTGCGCGATTGGATGGAGCTTCCCGCCCGGATTGAAAACGGTTACTATCTCGCTCCCCATGCGCCAGGCGCAGGCACAACACCTAACTTACGTGCTTTCAAAGAGATCAACAAGATCTAGCTCGCGCTGGCAGTAGTGGCTCGCAGAACACCTTTGCCTCGAAAGAGTGATGGCCATCACGCTCTCGGTTCGTTTACAATGAGATACCTGGGCAATTTCCTCCGAATCCCGAAGAAGGGCTAACGCATGTCGGATAGACCTCGGGCAGCCATCGCACTGACTACGACGCTTGTAGCCTTCCTTGCGCCTGTCCTGGCCTCCGTTTACGTTGCTTGGTGGGAAAGCTACGCCACGGAAAGAACCCTCAGTCTCGCCTATGCTCAGGATGTCGAGCGCCGCATGGAAGAGCTCTCAAGCCAATTGAAGGCGGGCGCGCACAAGATGGAGCAAGGCGGCCTTCCGCCCTGCTCGTCGCAGGACATCAAGCTCATGCGGCAAGTTGACCTCGGTTCCAGTTACATGAAGGCGGCTGCCCGCGTTGCGCACGACACCCTGCTCTGCACCTCGCAGGGCGTCACCGTTCCCATTGCATTGGGCATGCCGAACCTGGTCACCGAACAAGGCGTCTCGGAATACAGCAATCAAAACCTCGGGGCTCAACCGTCGCATCCGCTGAACGTCTTCGTGCTGGGCGGATTTGCCATGATTGTCGACCCAAGCCTGCTATTGGACGTTTCCACCGAGGGGCCGGACGTCGAACTCGCAGTTTACGTTCCATCGTCTCCCAAACTCGATCGTGTCGCAGCTCTCGGCCCGGACTTCCCTACGGACTGGTTCGAGCCTGCGGGTAACGGAGCCCAGTCCACCATGCTGGACGATGGATACCTGGTCTCTCGTGTAAGCTCGCCGCATTTGGATCTCGCTGTTGTCGCCGCCACGCCACAGAGCTACATTTATCAGCGGATCACTCATTTTGTCGTTTTCTTCCTCCCCATCGGCGCACTCTGCGGCGTCATCCTCGCTTTGATGGTCCGTATTCTTTCGCGCATGCACTCCTCCTTTCCCTCCATGCTGCGCCGCGCCGTCAAGGATGGAAGTTTTTATGTCCTCTATCAGCCGGTTGTCGAATTGACTTCGCGGCGCATCATCGGCGCAGAGGCCGTGGTCCGCTGGAGAACCAACTATGCAGACATGCGCCCTGAATATTTCATTCGCCAGGCTGAACAGTGTGGCCTCATTCAACTCATCACGGAGCGCGTCCTCGAGTTGGTGGCGGACGATATGCCGCAGTTCCTCGAAATCGATCCGCAATTCCGCATAGCCATCAACATGTCGGCAGCCGATCTCTGCGACATGCGCACGCTCGATGCTATGGACGAGTTTCTGTATACCTCAGGAGCGCGCCCCGAGAACGTCGAGCTCGAAGCCACGGAGCGCGCCTTCCTGGAAGCGCCCGAGACCGCGCAGCTCATCGACGCTCTGCGCGCCAAGGGATTCAGCGTGGCCATCGACGATTTCGGCACCGGCTACTCCAGCCTTGCTTGCCTGCAATCTCTCTCGCTCGACACGCTCAAAATCGATCGCGCCTTCGTTGAGACCATCAATACCGACGGAGCTACCAGTCAGGTAGTGCAGCACATTATTAAAATGGCACACTCACTACATCTCGAAATGGTCGCCGAGGGCGTCGAGACCGAACCGCAGGCGCAATATCTTCAGAAGTTCGGCGTGCGCTACGCCCAGGGATGGCAATTCGGCAGGCCTACCGATATTGTCCCCTTCATTGAACAACTTCGAGCCCAGGCCGCCGCCGACTATGAGGACATCATGGTCGAATTCGACCAGTAACAACCAAACAACTCGCCGGAGACATAATTTTTTAAGAAGTTTGTGCGCTGCATCGCGCGGAAACACTCGAAAGACGCATTTTGCGCCGTTAACTCAGCACGACATGGGGTGCCCCGGGTCCGTGGGGTGGGGGTCCCGATTCTGGGACCCGGGATCGCACGAACCCAAACCCGAGATTTGCCATCCAAAGCGTTTTCGCGCCAAAGCGAGTCGAGGGACCTGTACTTCGCGGCTTCGGCTTATGCCACGAACTTTGCGGATACCACACTAGCCCAATCCACCCGCCTTGCAGGTAAACTAAAACTATGGCGGAGATTCAACGCAGAAAAACCCCCACCGTAAAAATCGGCCATGTGCGCGTAGGCTGGGAAGTCCCCGTCGTCGTGCAGTCGATGACCAACACCGACACGGCCGACGTACAGTCGACCATCGAACAGGTCGCAGCCCTCGCCCTTGCCGGCTCTGAGATCGTGCGCGTCACGGTCAACAACGAGGGCGCTGCAGCCGCTGTGCCGCACATCGTCGAAGGTCTCGAGCAACGCGGCCTGCGCGTACCCATCGTCGGCGACTTCCACTACAACGGCCATATCCTGCTCAAGAAATATCCCGCCACGGCCCGCGCGCTCGCCAAGTACCGCATCAACCCCGGCAATGTCTCCATCGGCCGCAAAGACGACGACAATTTTCGCACCATGGTCGAGTGTGCCGTCGAAAATCACAAGCCGGTGCGCATCGGCGTCAACTGGGGCTCGCTCGATCAATCCCTATTAACGCGCATGATGGACGAAAACAGCAAAAAGGCCGCGCCACTGCCCGCACGCGACGTCATGATCGAAGCCATGATCGCGAGCGCCCTCGATTCGGCTGCCGCTGCCGAACGCCACGGCCTGGGCCACGACATGATTATTCTCTCGGCCAAGGTAAGCGGCGTGCGCGACCTGCTCGATGTCTACACCAAGCTGGCCGCGCGTTGCGATTACCCGCTCCACCTGGGCCTCACTGAAGCCGGCATGGGATCGAAGGGGTTGATCGCCTCCACCGCGGGCCTTGCGCCGCTCTTGCTCGACGGCATCGGCGATACCATTCGCGTTTCCCTGACGCCCAAGCCCAACGGCGACCGCACGGAAGAAGTTCTGGCCGCGCAGCAGATCCTGCAATCGCTCTCCATCCGCAGCTTTATGCCGCAGGTCACGAGCTGTCCCGGCTGCGGACGCACCACCAGCACCTACTTCCAAGAGCTAGCCGAGCAGATTCAGAGCTACCTGCGCACCTCCATGCCAGAGTGGCGCAAGAAGTATCCCGGCGTCGAGGAGCTGAAGCTCGCCGTGATGGGCTGCGTAGTCAACGGCCCCGGCGAGTCAAAACATGCCAACCTCGGCATCAGTCTCCCTGGCACATTCGAAGACCCCGTAGCACCCGTCTACGTCGACGGCAAACTCGCCACCACGTTGCGTGGCGACACCATCGTCGCCGAGTTCAAGCAGATCCTGGACAACTACGTAGAGAGCCACTACGGCCAGGCCCCGAACAGCGGCGAACTGGTCGGCACGCGCTAGTGTCCTGAGTCTAAAGTTCGCACCACAATAAAACTGTCATCCTGAGCGAAGTTTGCCGCGCTTTTTGCGGCAAACGGAGTCGAAGGATCTGCGGTTGCTTTTCATGCATTCAACTCAGCACGAAATAGGGTGCCCCACATCTCGATTTTGAGATGTGGGATAGCACGAACCCAAACCACACTCTGTCATCCTGAGCGACGCTTGGCCCGAATCTGGGCCAAGCGGAGTCGAAGGACCTGCATTTAGGGGCTTGGATTTATGGTGCGAAGCTCTGGGACACTGGCGTAGCGTTTCTTAAATGGCTAGACACAAAGGCTTGTCATCCTGAGCGGGTGATAAAACTTTTGCATCACATTGTTTTCATTGCACATAACATGCCAAATTTTGGCTGTGTAGGAACTGTGCAGGGAAACTGTGTAAATTTCGACCAATTTGCCTGCTACAGGTCCCTTGGGAACGAGGAGCCGGGGTGCGTCGCCCGTTCTTCCGAAGATGAATCTGCCGCTCACCCAATATGAATTGAACATAAATGCGCAAAAAGTTCCACCATCAGATGCCCCCGAAGGCCTGGAATGAGCGCGAGTCACCGTATGATAAAGAACGTTCTCACTCATAACCTTCACCGAATGCCAATGAGCAGGCCAGCAGACATGCCTATCGATTGCTGATGACCGCCAGCGAAACTGTAATCATAGGCTGGCTCCAAGTACCAGCCAAAACGATGCCTTCCCGTTGGCCAGAACATGAAGTCTCCGGCCAACTCTCCAGAGAAGGAATCTGTCGTTTTCCCGTTTCGTTTGAGATGCGCCCATTGCGGCCCCACGCCGAGCATGAACTCGGCCTTTTTAGAGAGGTCCCATGGTTTCTTGAAGAGAAAATCGGTATCCCATTCCGTCGAGTTCCGA
>JBEKPD010000114.1:0-17962 GCA_049521075.1 Occallatibacter sp. | reverse complement strand
ATCCAAATCGCGGCTCAAAGGCATGCCATCGTAAAAGACGCCCCACTCCGACAAACAGATCCCATACCGCCCTGCCGGGCAGATAGACACTGCAGTTCTTCCACAATCGCTATGAGCGACACACTGCTAGGTGAGTGCAAGATTCAGATTGTCGATGGCCTCGTCAATCTCCGCAGTGTTCTTATAGCCCACGGTGACGCAATCCACGCCTGCGTTCCGGAAGGCAAAGCGCATGGCCTGCTGGCGGTCGGAGCGATCGGCAAATGCGCCCTCGCCGATGAGCTTCATGCTGATGATGCCCATGCCGGCGGCGCGGGCCTGGTGCACGTGAGTCACGACCTCGTTCACATCGCCCGTGGCATTCCAGTCGTTGGTCTCACTGTCCATCTTTACGCCCTTGTGGTTCACGCGGATCATCGCCACGTCGAGCCATTTGTTACCGGGAACTTGGCGCAGTGCCGGCAAGCCATGGACTGAAGCGCCGTGCGTGACGATGGATTGCCGCGACTGTGCTTCGAGAATCGCATCTTGCCAACGTTCGCTGTCCACGGGCCAGTTAGCCGTCTGCTGCACATGGAGAAGCATGATATCAAAGTACTCGGTGTCGCTGTTCTTGCGCAGTTCGTCGAGCTTCTTCACCGGGTCCGCGTAGTCGCTGGTTGTCACCTTACTCATTAGTGTGTAGCTGTCGCGCGGCAGTCCCTTAAGGGCTGCGCCCAGCATCTGCTGCGAAGCGCCGTATGACTCAGATGTTTCAAAAAATCGGATGCCGCGCTCATAGGCGTAGCGCACCTGGCGCGTGAATTCCTTCTGCCCGAGTTGCTGCTGTATCGCGCCGCCGTGCGATCCGGTGCCGAACGCAAGGCGCGTGACCTTAACACCGGATTTTCCGAGCGTCACCCAGTCAGTGGCCGAGGCGCGCTCGGCAAAAATCGGCTTGCCGTGCAGGCCGGCTAACGCGCCCGCAGCCGCGCCAGCCTTCAAAAAATGTCGTCTGGAGATATGTGGCATAAGTAACCTCCGCTCCCGGCCAAAGGGATGGCCGATTGCCCGAATATTAACACAAGCCTCAGGACACTTGCGTGAATTTGCGCTTCGTTTTAACTGCGTTGGCCAACAGACACTGGTTCATTCAGCGTCCTCGGCGACAGCGGGAGGTTTAACGCGCATGCTGGTGATGGCAATGACACTGGCCAGGACAAACACTCCGCCGACGACCGTGCGTGCGCCCAACGGCTCGCCTCCCAGGAAGTAGCCGATGATTACCGCCACGACAGGATTGACGTACGCGTAGGTTCCGACTTTGGTCGGCGATTCGTGATGTAGCAGCCACACGTAGGCCGTGAATCCCGCGATGGAGCCCAGGAACACCAGGTAGGCGAGCGCGATCCATGCCGCGCCCGAGACGGCGAGCATATTGAATCCGCGCCATTCGCCGCGCGCGGCGGAAACGGCCACGAGCATGACGCCGCCAGCGAGCATTTGCGCGCCGGAGCTCATCACCTTCGACGCAGGAAGCGGGAGCTTGCGCGCGAGGGCCGATGCGATGGACCAGCTAATGGCTCCGACGATCAACCCTGCAGCGCGGGCCCTGTCGATGGGCTCACCACCGAGCTTGCCTAGATTGATTGACCGGTTCATCAGCACAGCAACGCCCGCCACGCCCGCAAGCAGCGCCACGGAAAGCCGCGCAGTGAGCCGCTGCGTTCGCAGGATCACGATCTCAGCGAGCGCCATGAAGGCAGGAATCGTAGCCAGAATTACGGCGGCAATGCCCGAAGGCACGCGCTGCTCAGCCCAGAACAGGAAGCCGTAGTCGACAACGAAGATGAGAAACGCGAGTAGAAAAGCGGAGAGCCATTGGCGCACGGTGGGCTGCCGCTCCTTTTTGAGGACTGCCCAGAAAAACACCAGAAGTCCCGCCGCCACGAATCGTATAGCGCAGAAAAGCAGCGGCGGAACTTCACGCACGCCCACACGAATGGCGAAGAACGTCGCGCCCCAGACGAAGTAGATGATAGCGAAGGCGAGGAGAGTCTTCCATTTGGGCGCTTGATAGGTGTCTGCCATGCGGATCTCCTGTTGGCTCTTCCGATCTCTGAATTCTGTCTTTCACCAGCTGTGCAGCCACTCGGCGTCGCGGCCAATGCGCACCGGAGTCTGAAAGAGCTCGCTAAGCCGCGCCTCGGTGAGCAGCGCTTCCCGTGAGCCGTCGGCGACGATGCGCCCGTCGCGCATGAGAATGATGCGGTCGATTTCGGACAAAATATCGCCTAGGTGATGCGTCACCATCACCAGGCCGGTTCCCTCGCGCGCGAGGCCGCGCAAGGTTTCGCGTAGCTCGCGTTGCGCGGCAAGGTCGAGCGCGTTCGAGGGCTCGTCAAGCAGGAGTTGCTGTGGCCGGTGCACCAACGCGCGCGCAATAAGGATGCGGCGTTTTTCGCCGGCCGACATCGTGCCCACCAGTTGCCCGGCGAGCTTTGTAGCTTCCATGCGCTCCAGTGCTTCCCATGCCCGCGCACGCATTTCATCCGTGACGTGGAGATTTGGCCAGAGAGTCGACGCCGAGAAGAAACCCGCAATCACCGCGTCGAGACCTGGCGTGACCGCGGTTCGCTCGCCGGGCAATTCGCCTCCCATGGGTCCGGCGCTGACCACGCCGAAGTAGCGGCGCAGCTCCGTCAAGTCCCAGCGCTCGCGCCCGAAGATGCGCGCCTCCATCCCCGGACGGACGATGGGATAGATCTGGCATGTTATGGCGAGGATCAGCGTAGATTTTCCGCAGCCGTTGGGCCCGAGGATGGCAACGTGCTCGCCGGTGCGAATACTCAGATTGATGTCGTGAAGGACGATGCGATCACCGCGCGCCACATTGACATTGCGGAGGTCGAGGAAGCCGGCAGACTCTTTTGGACTCTCGTTCATCAGTCTCTTAAAATGAACCCTTACCTGTTAGATTAAATGGGTCCACATCATGAGCGATCTCTCTCAAGACAACATTCCTCGCGGATTTCGATTTGCGGCAGGCACGGCGGGCCTGAAGGCCAGCGGCCGGCCGGACTTTGCTCTCATCGTCGTCGACGTGCCGGCGAGCGCCGCGGCCGCGTTCACGTCGAATCGCGTGATTGCGGCGCCCCTCCTCATCGATAAGCAGCATCTGAGCGCGACCGGCGGCCTTGTGCGCGTAGTCGCCATCAATGCGGGCAATGCCAACTGCGCTGCGGGCCAGGCCGGACTCGATGCCGCGCGCGCCACCTGCGCTGCTGCTGCATTTACCTTCGGCTGCCGTGCCGAGGAGGTGTTTCCGTCGTCGACGGGAATCATCGGCGTACCGCTGCCTGCGGAAAAACTCGCTGCTGCGCTGCCCGGTCTTGCAGCGTCGCTCGGTTCCGACCCAAGCCATTTTCACGATGCTGCGCGCGCCATTCTTACCACCGACACAGTGGAGAAAATTGCATTCACGCAGTTCGAAATGGCGGGGCGAGAGGTGCGCATTGCGGCGTTCGGCAAGGGCTCGGGGATGATTCATCCGCAACTGGTGCCGCACGCGACGATGCTGGTTTACGTACTTACCGATGCGGCCATTGAACCCGCTGATTTGAATGCATATCTCCTCCCTGCGTTTGAGGGCAGTTTCAATCGCATTTCTGTCGATGGGGACACCTCGACCAACGACACGGTTCTGCTACTGGCTTCTGGCGCAAGCGGAGTTTCGATCGGCGCGAACAATGCGGCGTTTGCTTCGGCGCTCACGAAAGTGTGCGCCTCGCTTGCGCGGCAAGTGGTGGCCGACGGCGAGGGGCTTTCGCACGTGGTGGAGTTGCGCATCGGCGGTGCGGCCAGCGATTCCGATGCGTTGCGCGTGGCCAAGGCGATTGCCCATTCACCGCTGGTGAAAACCGCTTGGGCAGGTTGCGATCCCAACTGGGGGCGCCTGGCCGCCGCCATCGGCTATTCGGGCGTCGCAATCGATCCCGACCGCTTCGACATCGACTTTGGCGAGTTGCCCATCTGCCGCGCCGGCGGCCGTGCCCCAGGATTTGATGAAGCTGCAGCGCACACATACATTTCGCAGCGCGAGTTCTCGATCTCGATTGATTTGCATCTGGGGACTGGTTCGTGCGTGTTCTGGACCACCGATCTTACGCACGAATATATCCACATTAATGCGGATTATTCGTCCTAGCCCGGCACATGCCGCGTCACTTTGCCCGCGGATGCGTTTTGTCGTAGACCGCGGTCAACTGCGCGGTGGTCAGTTGCGTGTAGCGTTGCGTGGTGGAGAGGCGCTCATGCCCGAGCAGTTCCTGAATGGCGCGCAGGTCGGCGCCCTCTTCCAGCAGATGGGTGCCGAAGGCGTGGCGCAACGTGTGCGGATGTACGTCAGAAGAAAGCCCGCGCAGAATGGCGATGCGCTTGACGATGCGGGCAACGCTGCGCGTGGTGAGACGCGCTTCGAATCCGCGCAACCGCAGATTCAGAAACAGCGCAGGGGTGCGGACGGGTTTCTGTTCCGCAGCCGCTGCCAATCGCGTCTCGCGCTCCGCGAGATAAGCGCGCAGTGCATCGGCAGTTGCATCGCCCAGCGGTACGTAGCGCTGCTTTTGTCCCTTGCCGCGCACCAAAATGGCTTCATTAACCCAGTGAATGTCGTCGAGGTTGAGACCAGTGAGCTCCGCGTTGCGAATGCCGCAGCCGTACAGCATTTCGAGAATCGCCCGGTCGCGCGCCGGCCAGCTTGCGGCATCGTCGCCGACTGAATCCACCACACGATTCATCTGCTCGATGGACGGCACCCGCGGCAGATGCTTGGGCAGCCGCGGCGTGGAGACGAGCGCCGCCGCATTTTGCTCGACGTACTTGTTGCGCGCCAACCACTTGAACCAGCTGCGAATGGCCGCGAGCGCCCGCGCCGCCGAGGCTTTCGACAACCCTCGCTCGTAAAGCGTGCCCAGCCAGGCGCGAATGTGCGTGTGTTCGATCTGAGCGACTTCCGGGAGGCTGCCACGTCCGGCACACCAGGCCGCAAAACCGTGTAGCTCGCGCTCGTAGGCACGCAGGGTATGCACGGATGCGCCGCGCTCGTTGGCCAGCGCCTGCAAGTAGGCGTCGACCAGCGTGGCGATCTGACTGGCAAGCGGAGGCGCCGCCGTGGCCGTCATGGCTGTGCCTCATCCGAAACCTCAGGGATCGAGGCCTCAGGTTTGACGAGATGCGGGCCGGGACGTGCGGCCTCATCCGTGTCGATCTCAGCCGGACGTCGCGTGGCGCGCTCTGCCGGCCGCCGCGTAGCCCGCGGGTGATGCATGCGATGTACGGCCTTCAGCCGGCCCAACGCCAGGTGCGTGTAAACCTGCGTTGTGGAAATATCGGCGTGGCCGAGAAGCAGTTGCACGCTGCGCAGGTCCGCGCCGTGTTCCACCATGTGCGTGGCGCAACTATGGCGCAATCCATGCGGGCTGGTGGAGTGGTTTGCATTTTTCACCAGCCGCCAGATCCATTGCCGCGTGAGGGGCATGCCACGCAGCGAGAGAAACATGCTCGCCCGTTCATGCCGCGGCGCACTTAGAAGCGCCCGGCCCCTGCGCGCGGAGCTGATGCGTTCGAGATGCGGTCTCCCCTCTCGCAAATATTGCTCCAAAGCCTGAAGCGCCGTGCGCCCCAGTGGGACAATGCGCTCCTTGTCGCCTTTGCCGCGCACGTGCACGCGACCGGCATCGAGGGCAAGGTCGCTGGTTGCGAGCGACACGACTTCAGAAACACGCAACCCACCCGCATACAGCAGCTCGAGAATGGCGCAGTCGCGCAACGCGGTGGCTTTGGCCTGCGGATGCGAGGCTGCGAGCGCGGCTCGCTCCAGCATCTCCGTGACTTCTGGCTCGGCCAGTGACTTGGGCAGCACCTTCCACGCTTTGGGCGACTCAATGTTGACGGTGGGATCGTGATGAATGTGCCGGTCGAGCAACAGCCATTTGTAAAATCCGCGCAGACAGCTGAGCTTACGGGCCGACGAGCGCGAATCGATGCCGTGCTTGCGCAGGTGCTCGAGCAGTCCCGCCACGTCGGCCTCGCATGCCGTGAGCAGCAGGGCGTTGCGGCCCTCAAGGAACTCGGCAAAGATGCGCAGATCGCTCAGGTAGGCTTCGCAGGTGAGGGGGCGAAGGCCTTTTTCCACCCGCAGATAAGTGCCGTAGTCCTGCAAGAGCCCGAGATTGTTTCCACCGTACACACCATCGATTATCCGCGTGCTGAACTCGCGCGCAGGCTTATGCGGATGAAGACCGTACCACGTTCATCACGGGATCAACATCATCAACACGATTTTTGTAACGGCATTTGGCGGACGTGTGGAGGATCCCAGTGTCCCAATCCCAGTTTCGTGAGTGGAAAGAGTCAGCTGCGCGCCACCCAGTACTGCTCGATTTCTTCGAGAGGCATATTTTTGGTTTCCGGCACGAAGCGCCAGATAAACAGCGCCTGCGTGAGAGACATGAGCGCGAGAAATCCGAAGGTGATCGCCTTGCCAATGACGTCGAATGCGAGGGGGAAGTAAAGCACAACCACAGCGTTGGCGACCCACTGGAGAAGCACGGGGACGGTCATGGCGGTGCCGCGCACGTCGCTGGGAAAGATCTCGGGAACAAGGGTCCAGAAGACAGGGCCGACGCAGGAGGCGAAGAAAGCCAGATACAGCAGGACGAGCGCGAGAACTAGAGGGCCCTGGAAGTGGCCGGCGACGGCGGCGACGAGAAGGCCGCAGAGAGCGACGGTCATGCCGAGCGAACCAACAATGTAAAGCGGCTTGCGGCCGTAGCGGTCGATAACCCAGAAGGCGGCCGTGGTAAAGACCACGTTGTTGATTCCGATAAAAAAGGTGGAGATGAGAGCGGCGTCGACTTTGAATCCCGCGGAGAGGAAGATTTTGGGCGCGTAATCGATGATGGTGTTAATGCCGGAGACGTGAATGAGGATGGCGAGGCAGGCGCTGGCGGCGAGGGCGCGGCGCACACCGGGACGGTGAAGGTTCTTCCACGTCTGGCCCGATTCCTGAAGCGCCGCGGTAATGGCGGCGATCTCTTTTTTTGCCGTCTCGTCGTTTTCGATGCGCTCCAGAAGCCGAAAGGCTTCGTCTTTTTTCCCGATGCGGACCAGGAAGCGAGGTGTTTCCGGAGCAAGCGAGATGAGAACTAGGAAGAACAGCGAGGGCAAGGCCCCGGTCAAAAACATCCAACGCCAGTTGGCCTCGCCGGTGTTTCGCAGCAGGTAGTTGATGCAATACGAGACCAGGATACCGGTGATGATCGACATCTGGTAGAAGGTGCCCATGCGCCCACGAATGGATGGCGGCGAAACCTCAGAAACATACATGGGCGAGAGCAGCGAAACACCGCCGACGGCGATGCCGCCGAGAAATCGCGCGCAAATGAAGAGCGTGAAAGTAGGCGCTGCAGCAGTGGCTACAGAGGTGAGCGCGAATAGCACCGCAACCCAAACCAGCATGCGCTTGCGGCCGAAACTATCGGTGAGCCGGCCCGCGGCAAACGAACCAAGCACGCATCCGAAGAGCAACGAGCTGAAGGCCCATCCTTGGCCGATTTCACTGAGGCCAAAGTGCCGCGTAAGGAACGGGCCCGCTCCAGTGATGATGGCGACATCGAATCCGAAGAGCAGGCCTCCCAGCGCGGCCGTGCACGCAAGAAAGATGACATAGCGCAGGTTCGTGGATTTCTGCATGAGCTTCCGGTTCGGGAACACTCAATCTTCTCATGAAGCCCTGCGATGCCGGTCGCGCGATCGACGAGGAGCAAATCTCAGTAGCCGGGCCCCGGGCTGCCGCGGAATGTCTGCTCGTAGCCGGCGCGGAAACTATGCCGGTATTCCTCAAATGCCGGAGGAGGCGCCGGGGGATTACGGAACTTGGGATGCCGCTCGACGTTGGGCGCAAGATCTTTGCGGATGTCGTTGCGCGCGGCGAGAGAGCCGTCGTAGTAGCCCCGCTGCGCGGCGGCGCTGAGCCCGGGCGGCGGAGGCGCGTAGACCACGGGTTGCGGATGCGAACACCCGGCCACGGCCAGCGGCAGAAATAGAACAGCCATCACTGTAAACATCTTGAGCTTCGTCATGAAAAAACCTCTGATATCTGGATGAAATGCCGCGCCGCCAATGCCCGCCGACGCCTCACCTCCTTGAACCCGGATTTGGGAAAAGTGTTGCATGATTCCGAGGCCGGCTCATGGCTTTGATCTACAGGCTAACGCTGGGGCTCCTGCTGCCGATAGATTGAATGACCGTGCGTCCGGCAGGGAACCTGTGCACGGCCGCGCGCAAAATCGGGGGTACGTCCATGGCGGAGAAGATGAAGAATCACGACAAGCATGCAAACGGAAACGGCCACCACAACGGTAACAGTTATCAATCCGTAAATGGCTATCGCGCCGGGAATGGCTGTCGCGCTGGCAACGGCGTTCTTCACGCGGTTTCTTTGCGCCTGGGCAAGGATTGCAAATACGAGCGCGAACTGAGCCGCCTGCAGGTAGAGCTGGTCAAGCTGCAGGAGTGGATCCGTCACGAGGGCCTCCGCGTGGTGGTTCTCTTCGAAGGCCGCGACGCCGCAGGCAAGGGCGGCGCCATCAAGCGCATCGCCGAGTCACTCAATCCGCGCGCCTGCCGCATTGTGGCGCTGGCCACGCCCACCGAGCGCGAAAAGACGCAATGGTACTTCCAGCGCTACGTGCCGCATCTGCCCGCGGCCGGCGAAATGGTGCTCTTCGACCGCAGTTGGTACAACCGCGCCGGCGTGGAGCACGTGATGGGCTTCTGCACGGATAAGGAGTATCTGGAGTTCATGCAGAGCTGCCCGGAGTTCGAGCGCATGCTGGTGCGTTCCGGCATCATCCTCCTCAAGTACTGGTTCAGCGTGAGCGATGAGGAACAGGAGCGGCGCTTCCAAGACCGCATGCGCACACCGACCAAGCGCTGGAAGCTAAGCCCCATGGATCTCGAATCGCGTAAGCACTGGGCCGATTATTCGCGCGCCAAAGATGAGATGTTCGCCGTGACCGACACTAAGCAGGTCCCGTGGTACGTGGTGAATGCCGAGGATAAAAAGAAGGCGCGGCTTAACGTGATCCGGCATTTGCTCTCGATCATTCCGTACAAAGACCTGACGCCGGAATCGCTGAAGTTGCCGCCGATCATGAAATCGAAATATGTGCGTCCGCCGATCCAGGAGCAGAATTTCATTCCGGAGATCTATGGGTAACACAGGGGAGTAAGGGAGCGAGGCAGCGAAGAGCCCCCACGGTTACCGGCAGCTCGAAACGCTGCAAGCTGCCCATTACCAGCTCCAGGTGTAGCCGATTCCGGTGGTGGTGTACCACGGAACCGTGGGAATCTTGTTGTAGCTCTCCTGAATCCAGATTCCGTTGTGGTCGTTGAAGTGAATTGCCGCACCCAGCGCTTCGCCATCGTAGAACCTGTTCTCGACATGCGCGTTCCCGGTGAAGCTAGTCAGACCGGCCTGAATCCACGTATATCCCGTGACCAGTTTGGTTTTGGGCAGGCCGAAGTTCTTCATAACTCCCAGCGCCTCGGTATGCGATCCGAAGTTGGTGTGGAAGAACCCGTGAGAGCCGGCGTTCTCATAGGTGTAGTCAAAGGTGAGCTCATCGCCGATGGGGTCTTTTTTCAGGAATCCGAAGGTGTGGCCGATGCCAATGTTCAGGTTGGCCCTGGGAACGAGCCCGGGCCGGTCGAAGTCCGAGCCTGGCATCACGAAGAAATCGGTTGATGTGCCGGAGTCTGCCGCAGGTTGCGCGGGAGTTGAGGTTGTTGTTTGAGCGGCTGTCGAGAGCGGGAAAAGAAGAAACAGCGCGCAAAGCTGCAATCCAAATCGAAGGACTGCGCGGGCGGCCATGTCTTGCTCCTGGATCGAGGCGGTCGATTTTTCCGAGTGGATCGGAAGATCAAGCGTCTGCGTAACGCCGGCGGTATGGCGTCCTGAATGCATTCCACCATCGAGGATGTAAACGAAGCATGAAGGAAGAAGACCCACTATCGACATATGGGACGGGTGAAGTTGCTGTCTCTAAGCGCGGGATGCGAGAGGCAGGTGGACGATCTCGGGTTTCAAGTCTCCGTGCGCGCCGCTCTTCGTGATCGTGAGCAGGCCCACAGTCACTGGCAGCTCGAAGCGCCGCGGGCCACAGGAGCCCGGATTGAAATAGAGCACGCCTTTCTTGGTGTAGAAGTTCGGCACATGCGTATGCCCGTGCAGCACCGCCGCGAACTTCGCCGCTGCAGGATCGAGGTGCAGGGTTTTGAGGTCGTGCAGCATATAAATGTAATGCCCTTCGACGAGCACCACATCGGTCTCCGGCAGTTTGCCGCATGCTCCCTCGCGGTCCACGTTGCCGCGAACAGTAGTGACAGGTGCGATTTTGGCGAGTTCGTCGAGAATGGAGATCTTGCCCACATCGCCAAGATGGAGAATTTGATCGACGCCTTTGAGCGCAGGCGCAACCTCGGGGCGGAGGAGACCGTGGGTGTCGCTGACGATGCCGAGCTTCATGGCTCTTTCAGGATGACAGATTCTCGGGGAGTCTTCGAATGCGCGGGTCAGCAGACCCGCACGACGGCCAGTGCTCCTCTAGAATTGCTTCTAGCGACTGTTCATTCAAGAAACTGAAGCAGAGCCAGAGGCTGAAACAGTGTGCCCGAAAGCTGAGATGAAGGAATTGTTTTCAATCGACGAAGGACACGCTCGAACCAACTTGCGGCACGCCGTCGCAGCCTATACTGAACCGCGTGTAATGCAGGTGCTTGCACTCGGATTTTCCAGTGGCTTGCCGTTCCTGCTTACTTACTCAACTCTTTCAGCGTGGCTCTCGACAGTTGGCGTGCGCCGCGCAGCCATCGGCACTTTCGCGTTGGTTGCCACGCCCTACGCATTCAAGTTTCTGTGGTCGCCGCTGCTGGATCGCGTGCCTCCGCCACTGCGTTTGGGACGACGGCGCGGTTGGGGAATCACCATCCAGGTCCTTCTGATCGGCGCAGTTCTTGGCCTGGGATTGTGCGATCCAAAGCACAACTTGCCCCGGATGGCGGAGCTTGCGGTACTTGTTGCATTTCTATCCGCGAGCCAGGATATCGTGATCGACGCCTGGCGCGTGGAGATCCTGAGTAGGGATCAGCAGGGTCCGGGAGCAGCCATGATTACAACAGGCTACCGGATCGGCATGCTGGTTTCCGGGGCAGGCGGCCTGTTAATCGCGGCGTACGCAGGGTGGTTCGCGGCCTATGCCACAATGGCTGCGCTGCTCGGTGTGGGACTACTGGTGTTTTTGCTGGGCCCCGAACCGAAGGTCCCTGTGGAAACTTCATATGCTGCGGGATCTGGATGGCAGACGATTCGCCGCGCGTTTGTCACCTCCGTGATCGGTCCCTTTCGCGATTTCATGCGTCGTCCACTTTGGCCCGTCATCCTTATCGCGATTTTCGGATACAAGCTGGGCGAAGCTATGGCGGGAGTGATGTCAACGCCGCTCTATATATCGTTGGGATTTACGCTGCCTGAAATCGCCGCGGCTTCAAAGGTGTTCGGAGTTTTCTCGAATTTGACAGGGGCTCTATTGGGCGGCGTGGTAACGACCAGGTACGGAATCCGCAGCTCGCTGATTCTATGTGGCATTTTGCAGTCCATCGGGAACCTGTTTTTTGTTCTTCAGGCCATAGAAGGACATCGGATCGGCTACCTGGCTTTATGCGTCACTGCCGAAAATCTCACGGGTGGAATGGCCCTGACCGCGCTGGTGACTTATCTTTCCAGTCTGTGCTCGCCCGGTTTTACCGCGACTCAGTACGCGCTGCTTTCCGCGCTGGCATCGCTGGGCCGCACCGTGGTGGCCTCCTCAGGAGGAATATTGTCAGAGAAGCTCGGCTGGGTAAGGTTCTTCGAGTTAACCAGCGTTGTCGCGTTGCCAGCCATTATTCTGTTCATCTGGATGGGACCGCGCGACGATTTCAGCAATAACCAACGCAGTCCAGACCTCAAGGCTACGGAAGGCAGGCCAGAAGATCCGGCTCGGCCTAGAAGCTCTAAACTAACGTAACAATTTCCGGCTTGAGTGCTTCTTCCGTGATCGTCAAATACCCCATGGTGATGAGAAGAGTCATCGGCATCGAAAAGAACACAGCGACACCTGCGCCAATTCCGGGTTAGATCGGCCATGAGAGCTTTTTGTCTGGTTTCGGTTGGGGTGGTTGCCGTGTCGGTCGCGATGCCGCGACCACTGCCTGCCGCACCGCCACAATACCAGCAGTTTCCGCAGAACGGTCACAGCCAGCCCGATACGCGCGCGGGGGTGGGGCAGATCTTTGCGCTGGGCAACCAGGCACGAGCGCAGGCCGGTGTTGCGAGTCTTAAGTGGGACCCGGCGTTGGCCGCGGCGGCGTTGCAGCATTGCCGCATGATGGCTGCGCAGGGCCAGATTTCGCATCAGTACCGCGACGAGCCTGACGTGACAACCCGTGCCGCGCAGGCGGGTGCGCACTTCAGCGTGATTGAGGAAAACGTGGCGATGGCTCCGTCGGCCGCCGCTATTCACGAGGCGTGGATGCAATCGCCGGGACATCGTGAAAATCTGCTCAGCCCCGAAGTCGATCACGTGGGCATTGCGCTCGTCTACGCGCACGGCGAGCTTTACGCCGTTGCCGACTATAGTGCCGCTGTGCAGAACCTGAGCCCGGAGCAAGTAGAGGCGCGCGTGGCGGCGTTGGTGCGCGCAAGCGGTGTGTCGATTCTCGCCAGCCCTACGCTGGCGCGATCGGCCTGCGCCCGCGACAACGATCTGCCGCGTTCGTCGGGTGCCCGGCCTGCGTGGATGATACGCTGGCAGAACTCCGATCTTTCGCATCTGCCGCAGGCGCTGGTAAATCAACTGGGATCAGGGAAGTACCGGCAGGCGGCAATCGGCAGTTGCCCTGCGCAGGATGACGGTGGCGCGTTCACGTCTTATCGCGTTGCGGTGCTGTTGTATTGAATAAGTGAGATGGCTCGTCAGCCGAAATCCTGGTTTTCTTTCCATAGCTCTTCCCAGGATGTGCGGGGCGGGCCGCAGACGAAGATGTCGGGGTGGTCCATGCTCTCTTCGTTTGCAATGCCTTCAGAGTTCTTGTTATGGCCGGCAAGACGGCAATTGGTGAAAAGCTCGTCGGCCCGTTTACGGCTATTACCCAGCAAGATGATGGTGGCAGGCGGAGTCGCAGGATAGTCGCGATACCAAAAGGAGTTGACCGTGCTCATAAGTGGAGGCAGATGGTAGGCAGGGCCAAGTATTTCGATGGCGCCCGCTTCGCCGTAGTTGCCGACGGCAATGCCGAGATGCGCCTGCTGATAGGGCGGCAGTGAATCGCGAATTTGCGCGACGGTGCGAACCAACTCGTCCCAGCCTAATTCCTCGCGCAGATCGCCGTTGTGCGCAAGAGCAAAATCTTTCAGCGGGCCGCTTGAAGCAAAGGGCAGAACCACCGCGCACGCGTATGCCGACAAGGAGGCGAAGGCCGCGAAATAAACCGTCTCGATGGTCCGCCGGCTCCAGCGGGGCAGGGAAGTGAGCGAGCGTTCGGCCATTACCGCTCCCATCGCGAACAGCATGGGATATGCGGCAGCCATATAGTAGCCGCGGCCCTTGCCGATGGCGAACAGAGCGAGCGGCACAAGATACATCAACGCCAACATGCGGTAGCGGCGTTCCTTGAAATAACCCGCAACTCCGGCGATCCACAGCGGCGCGGCGGTCAGGTTGGCGCAGATAAGGAATTGGTCCTTCCAGAATCCCTTGGCGCGGCCTTCGCCCACGTCACGCGCGTGAATGTGCTGCAGGAAGCGATAAGAGATGAAGTCATGGCGCGCGAGCCAGATGAGGTTGGGAAGAAAGATGAGGAAGGCGAGCGCGATGCCGAACCAGAACCAGCGGCTCGCGAGATAGCGGCGCGCGGGCGTGCAGACGAGCCCGACGAGAATTCCTGCAATGTAAAAGGCGATTGCGTATTTGGTCTCGAGGCCGAGGCCAATGGCGGCGCCGATGGCCAGACACCAGCGCGGGTTTTCCGATTTGATCAGGCGCAAGGTGAAGTACGCGATCAGCACCCACCAAAGGAAATCGAACGTGGTGTACTGGAATTCCGTGCCCTCAAAGAGCGGCAGCGGCGAGAAGGCCACGGCAAGCGCCGCGGTGATTTGCGCGAGGCGCGCGCCCCCGAGTTCTTTTGCCATCTGTCCGGTGATAACGATGACGATGGCCTGTGCCAGCACCGAAAAAAGACGCAAGCCCATCATGGAAAGGCCGAAGAGGCCGAGACCGATGCGCTCGATGAATGGAGTGAACGGAGGGTAGGCGACAAAGCCCCAATCGAGATGGCGCGCGTCACTCAGGAATTGCAGTTCGTCGCGATGAAAGCCGTAGCGCGAGTTGGTGATGAGATGCAGGAGCGCGACTGCGGCAGCGATGGCGACGAGTATCGCGAGATCGACACGGCTGCCGGCGCTCGGATTGTCCTGAGTGCGTGAGGAAGACAAGCAGACCTCCTGGAGACCGTCTCTGATTGTCTACGATGTGGAGTCTGGCGCGGTTCCGTTGCGCCTCTCGAGAGGCGGCGGAACGCGCACCGATGCCATGCCTGCGGCGGTCGCCCCAGCAATGCCCATCTCAGTGTCTTCAAAGACCAGGCAGTCTTTGGGTGCGATACCGAGGCGCTCGGCCGCAATGAGAAAGCCGTCGGGCGCGGGCTTGGAGCGTGTGTAGTCCTCGTGGCCGATCAGGATCTGGAAGCGGTCGAGCAGGCCGACAGTAGTAAGCGATTTCACAATCGACTCGCGCGTGCTGCCCGAGACCACCGCGAAAGGAATGTGGCCATACTGCGCGTCGATATGTTCCAGCACCTCCGGCACTGGCTTCAATTGCGGCAGCAGCGAGTAGTAGAGGTTTTCCTTACGCTCGGCCACGGTTTCGACCGGCATCGAAAGTCCCTGCATGTGGTTCAGGTCGGCGATGATTTCTTTTGGCGGTTTGCCGCCCCACGCATAGAACAGCTCTTCGTCGAAGGTGGCGCCCCATTCGCCGAGCGCCTTTGTCCAGGCGATGTAATGCAAAGGCATCGAGTCGACCACGGTGCCGTCGCAGTCGAAGAGGTAGGCTCGAAATGTGCCGGGCGGTAGTTGAAGTTTCATTGTCCTCTGAGTCATGATGCATGGAGCGAGTCGAGGCAGTTCTCACGCCGCCTCTCAACCAATTATCAAGGAAAGAACCATGGTGAATATTCAAGTTGAGTATCAGGGAGACCTGCACTGTAAGGCAACTCACGGCCCGTCCGGCGCCGAACTCTCGACCGACGCTCCCAAGGACAATCAGGGCCGTGGCGAAAGCTTCTCCCCTACAGATTTGGTGGCCACGGCGCTTGGCAGTTGCATGCTCACGATCATGGGCATAGCTGCGCGTACGCTGAGCATCGATATTTCCGGCGCCACGGCGGCTGTGGAAAAGGAGATGACGGCGACACCGCCGAGAAGGATCCAGCGGCTGACCGTCAAAATCCACGTGCCTCATGCGCTCAGACCGGCAGACAAGGAGAAGCTCGAACGAGCGGCCCACACCTGCCCTGTGCACAAAAGTCTGCACCCGGATGTCGAGATTCCCATCGAATTCACGTGGGGATAAGTCAACTGGGGGCCTCCGGCCGCGGGGCCAAGCCACGAAACATGTTTTTGACGCGCTCGGCGACCTCTGCTAACGTAAATAAGGACAATCCAGCGCCATGCACTCCTCAGTAGCTCAATGGCAGAGCATTCGGCTGTTAACCGAAGGGTTGTAGGTTCGAGTCCTACCTGAGGAGCCAATAAAATCAACAACTTATCAAGCTAAGAACGAGCAGAAATCCCCCCAAAAGTGCCAACTGTAAATAGATTTGTGCACCTGCTCCTTCAAAACAGAATGCTAACCCATAGCAATCGAGCTTAGTTGTTGTTCCCCTCCTCAGCCGACTCCCAGCCTCCAATCTGAAGCCCCTCGACCTGGCTCTCCTCTGGTCTCCCGGCGACCTGAATTTGATCGAATTTCGTCCGCGCCTGAATCTTTAGTCGCGCTCCGGTGCACCGGCGCGCCAAACCGAGAGACAGGAGTGGAATATGTCGCTTTTCAAACGAGGAAATGTCTGGTGGTACAGTTTCTTCTTTGCCGGCCAACTGGTCCGGGAGTCGTCGAAGTCAACATCCAAAACCATCGCCAAGAGCGCAGAGCAGGAGCGCAGGCGGGAACTCGAAGCCGGATACAACAACGTGAAGGAAGTCCGTCAGAATCGCATTCGGACTGTTGCCGAGATCATCGTCGAATATCTGGTCGGTTATAGGCTGCGGTATCGGTCGGCCAGCTTTGCCGAATATGCGCTCGGTCACGTCTCGCGCCTGCTTGGTTCAAAGCTGGTCGTCGATATCAACGAACCTGCGGTCCTCGGCTATCAGGAAGACCGATTGCGAGAGAAGGCCGCGCCCAAGTCGATCAACGAGGAAGTGCGTTTTCTCCTCAAGATGCTGGGCGACCCCGGAGACGTGATCCGCGCCCATCTCAAAAAGAAAAAACAGCTCAAGCTGGCGGTGCATAAACAGATTGGCAAAGCCTTCGATGCCGCAGAGAGTCACTCTCTGGAAGCGACGGCGAGGAAGTCACACAGCCCACACATGTATCCAGCATATATGCTGGCCCGCAACGGCGGCCTGCGGGATACGGAAATCAAGACGCTGACCTGGGAACAGATTGACTTCACGGCGAAGACCGTGCAGGTGGGAAGAGCAAAGAGCGAGGCGGGCGAAGGGCGTATCGTTCCGCTGAACTCCGAAGTGTATGAAGCGTTGCTCATCCATCGTGCCCGATACCAGAAAAAGTTCGGAGAGATCCGGGACGAGTGGTATGTCTTCCCCTGGGGCAAGCCACGTCCTTCCGACCCTACGCGGCACATCACCTCGTTCAAGAAAGCCTGGAACACCATGCGGACGAAGGCCAACGTGAAAGGCCGCTGGCACGACAACAGGCATACCCTCATCACCGAACTCGCCGAGAGCGGGGCCGGCGACGAGACCATCATGGAGATCGCCGGGCACGTCGATCGTCAGATGCTTCGTCACTATAGCCACATCCGCATGAAGGCCAAGCGGGCCGCAGTGGAAGCGGTCGTCGCCGGACGCGCGATTCCTTCACAATCGGGCGATACCCAATCTCGATAGAACCAAACCTTGACAACTTGACCGAGACCTGGCCCTTGGCTAGAGTCTCGGCTAGGTTTTTGAGCGATCATCTGAAACGAAAAGGAGGGTGCGATGGAATCACTTCTGAACGAAACCCAGGTCTCAGAGAAGATCCAGGTCAGCCTTGCCTGCCTGCGACGGTGGCGGGTTCGCGGTGAGGGTCCGCCCTACGTCAAGGTGGGCCCGCTGGTGCGTTATCGCCCGGAGGCAATCACCGAATGGATTGAGGCACTGCCAGCGGGCGGAAACGGCCGCAGACCCGTTGGGCGGGCAGACTCGCGCCGGCGAATGGCGCTCTCCGCATGAACCGTTGCAACCGCTTCTCGCTCTCTCGGTGAGCTACTAATTTGACCGAATTCCAGAGTCACCCCATGCTGTCTTGGCATTGGAGAAAGGCCAGATGAAGGGTTGCCCAGGGTATCTCGTGATCGCGGTGTTGTTGACGATTCTCGATGCTGTCGTGGCTGTGTACTACGGGATGGCGACCTGGAAGGCATGGCCAGGAGACTTTAGGGACCTCGGGCTCTTGGTCCTCCTTGCCTCACTAGTACTACAGTTGTAACTAAGTGATAAGCTGATTATGCTCAGGCAAGGCTCCGCGCACGCGATGGAGAAATCGATAGAGAAGTGGAAGGGCGAGTTGGGTCGGGCGCACCTGCGGATCGC
>JBEKPD010000113.1:0-21507 GCA_049521075.1 Occallatibacter sp. | reverse complement strand
GAACTTAACTTCCAACTGCACGTCATAGACGTTCTATAGTTAACGATTCCACAACGTTGTGAAATGGGCCGTCGTAGACGTCATCGACTGCTTCTGAAGGACTAAAGATAAGTCGAGAACCTGATTCGCGCCGAGATCCACCCGATGGAAGAGGCCGAAGGTTTTGCGCGGCTTTTGGCGCTGGAGGAACCGAAGTACACCATCGAGCAAATTGGCGCACGTGTCGGCAAATCGCCGGTATTCGTTGCTTCGCGCCTCAAGTTGGTTGACCTTGTGCCCGTTGCGGTCGATGCCTTCTACGCCAACGAAATCGGCGTGGGCCATGCGCTGCTATTGGCTAAGCTGCCAGCGGACCAGCAGCCACAGGCGCTTGAGGCTTGTTTCAAGGAAGCCTATAACAGCGGGGGAGCAAAGCCCGCGCGCATTCTGATGCCCGTGCGCAATCTGCAATTCTGGATTGAGACCAATGTCCTGCTCATCCTGAAAGACGCTCCCTTCGACAAGCGCGACGCGCAGCTTGCTCCCACGGCGGGCAGTTGCGCCGACTGCCCCAAGCGCACCGGCCACAACAAGCTGCTTTTCGCTGACGACCTTGGAAAGCAAGGCGACCGCTGCGTTGACCCAAAATGCTATAAGCTCAAGCTCGCAGCGCACGTGGCAAAAACCGTCGCCGCGAAACCCAACCTTGTGCAGATCAGCACGGCTTACGGGGGGCAGAAGGACGGCAGTCCCGTTCTGCCGCGTAACAAGTACATTGCGATCCGCGACGATAAGCCGAAATCGAAAGACGACGCGCAGCGCCCAGAGTTCAAGGTGTGCAAGTTCGCTACCGACGCCATCATTACCGAAGGCGGCGACATCGGCACCATTCACAAGGTGTGCGCGAATCCCGATTGCCCGATTCACCACGCCCGCAAGCAACGACCCGCGACAGATGCGGCGTTCAAAGCCGAGCAGGAGAAGCGCCGCCGCGAAGAGGCTATCGCCCAGGCAACCGGCCTTCGCGTCCTGAAAGCAACCAGCGACGCCGTTCCCGTCCGGCTGATGAAGCGCGACCTGCTCTTTATCACCGAGCGCCTTGCCGCCGCTTTGGACGAACGCCGCCTTGCGGTTCTTTTGCGGGTTAACAGCATCGGCAAGGCCAACGGGAGTCGAGAGGCACCGGCCAAGCTAACTATGTCGTTTCTTCGCAAAACCGACGAGAGCACTATCAGCCGCGTTTTGGTGGCAATCGCCATCCTGCAATCGGCGCACAACCCCAACGAGTCCGCGAAAGCCCTGCGAGAAGCCGCCGAGTTCTACAAAGTGGACGTGGCCGCGATCACGGCCAAGGTCAAACAGGAGTTCGCGGAGAAGGAGAAAACGCAAGCTGCGCGGAAGGCAACGGGCAAGGCGAAGCCGAGTCAACCACGCCCTGACGCCGCAAAGAAGGCCAAGGCCGCGTAGCGTCGATCAGAAACATTCAAACATTTGCGGGGTCCGGCAGTGCCGGGCCCCTTTTTCATTTCGGGCGCCCGTCTGATGTGATAAGGACGATTGCATCTACGATAGCTCTATGGTTTTGGTTGAGGACCAGGGCCAGGGAGCGAGTTGAACGAAGCTATTTTTCCTGCGAAGGGATTGGAGCGTGTTCCGGCCTCTCCCTCCAGGAATCCAGCTCGCTGGCTCCCGCTGCGCCGCCCGTTATCCAGAAGCGGATAGCAGAACGGTGCTCGCCGTCAAGGGTTCGCTGCGCTGCGGCATAGAATGCCGCACCCTTGACTGCTGCGCTCCGTTCCGCGCACACAGTTGCAACGGGCGGCTCCGCCGGGAACCAGCGTATGGGAGCTTCATCGTCTCATTGAGACGTAAATAACCGTGGCCGGAACACATCTTGGGAGGGACCATCATGAAAATCATTGGATGTGATTTCCATCCTGCATGGCAACAAGTCGCAGTTCTTGATAACGAGACAGGCGAAATCGCAGAACTGAAACTGTTACATGAAGAGGGAGAAGCGGAGCGATTTTATAGCGCGTTACCAAGGCCGACACTGATAGGTATTGAAGCCACGGGCAACTGTCAGTGGTTTCTGGATATGCTGCAACGCTTTGGCCACGAAGTATGGCTTGGAGATGCGGCGGAGATTCGAGCCAGTTATGTGCGCAAACAGAAGACCGACAGGAGAGATGCCGGACACATTCTGCGATTGCTGGTTGAGGGACGCTTCCCGCGTTTGTGGACACCAAGCGCCGAGGAGCGCAATCTGCGCCAGCTATTGATTCACAGGCAGAAGCAGGTGGAGATCCGGACGCGCGTCAAAAACGGACTGCAACACTTAGCCATGAATCGAGGTTTACAGAAGAAACGAAAGCTGTGGTCTGCAAAGGGAAGGACAGATCTGGAAAAACTCGCGCTGGAAGGTTGGGCAGCACGAAGGCGGGAAGATTTGCTTGGGCTGCTCAATCAACTGGACAAGCAGATCGGCGAACTCGACGAGGCCGTGAAAGGGGCGGCGCAATTGCATTCGCAGGCGCGACTGCTGATGACACAGCCTGGAGTCGGACCGATCACAGCGTTAGCATTTGCCCTGACCATTGGGGACGTGAGCCGCTTTCGGCGCAGTAAGCAGGTGAGCAGCTACTTGGGCCTGATTCCGCGAGAGCGCAGTTCTGGCGGCAAACAGAAGTTTGGTTCGATTTCGAGACAAGGCAACAGCTTTGTTCGCATGTTACTCGTGGAAGCGGCCCAGGCCACGAATCAGTGGGATGAGAGTTTCCGTAAGCAGTATGTGGCGCGATGCCACCACAAACCCAAGGCTCTGGCAAAAGTGGCATCGGCAAGGAGATTGGCCGTGCGACTCTATTGGATGCTGCGCACCAATACGCCGTATCCGGAGATCGCTCGTATCGAGGGCAGCCCGGGGGTGGGAATGGTCAGCGAGTGGTGATGCACAATGGATTGCCTTGGCCTCTGGTCCTCAACCGACTTGGCTATGACCGCGGTGCTCACGCACCGCACAGGATCATTTTGTGCTTGACAACAGATTTGTCCTTATCGATTCCCGCCCTCTGATGTGCTGGCGCTTCGCGTCAGGCTTGTTTGACCCACCCGCCGGGCTTGCGCCTATTCCTCACAAATCGACTCGGCCAGGATTCGTCAGATTGCTAGCCGACTTCATGGGAGTTACCCCTCACCAGAGACGAGTGCTCCTTGCAACTGCGCGGCGAGTTCGTCTTCCAATCATTCCACCGAGACCATACTCACCTTGGTCTCACCGGACGCGAGGTCTCGGTGCAGGGAAAGCCTGATCTTGTCCATCAACAACCACTCGGCTGTTTGTACGAGCGGTGAGTTCTGATCAGAATACTCAGCAAGCTTCGAGAGAGGAACGAGTCTAGATGAACGACATAGCAACACCGAAATATGAATAATCCGAATGTCGAAGTTGCCGTTGGTTGTCTCAACGTGCAGACAGTTGCGTTCCATTGGCTGATGCAGATTTCGTCTTACCTTGCTTCCGTCAGGCGGGAGGTCGGGCGGGAAAAAGGTGCCATTGAGCTTACACCATTCAGTGAGAATATTCTCGATGTGAAACCCCTTCCCGTCAGAGTTGCGAATGAAGATCGGGGCAAGAGGCCCTTTCTCACGGAACGATTGCTGCGCGGTTGAGGACAGTTCAGTATCTTGCGGTGGCGGGCCTTGAGGTCCGTCATAGAGATCGAGCCCAAGGTCGGCCAAAGACCATTCGTTGAGTTGAAGTGCGACGTTTTGAAATTTCAACCATTGAACGAACTCATTCGGAGTTGCGTCCGCTAGCGTCCGGATTTCAATGTCCGAAGCGGCGGCTTTCTTGACAGCGGACTCGCTGAAACCGGACGAGGATACAGCAATTGTCATCGCCGCCCCAACGCTGCGCTTCTTCTCTGCAAGCTGCTCGATCCATCGCACATCTTCAGAACTGCTACGGTCTCGGCACTCTATTGTGATTAAAATAGGGCAAGTTCCAACTCTGTAACGAATCGAGGCATCAACCTCGCGGAGTTGTCCTGTGATCTTATCGGGAATGCGATCAGGCGACTTAACCTCCGCCCCCGAAGGAGCCATTGCCTGCTCGATTCGAGCGACCAGTTTCTCAAACTCTCGCCACGCGGTCGTCATTGTGGATGAACCTGCAACTGTCACGGAAGTTTTGGAGACAGCCAATAGTGCATAACCTGTTTCCTGGCGACATGATACCGCGTCGAACGCGTTCGGCCTATCCTGCCACGGGGCGCACGCGCTTCGGTTCGTACTAACGGAGATCATCTGGCACGTTGTGTGATTTAGGTCGGGCGGTTCGAGCGCGACCAATCTGGTCCCACGGCGAGAGAAACGAGAGATTCTGGCGACTTGCCGGGAGTAATATGCTATGAACGAACCCCTTGAACGTTCCCGGTCTCAAAGTGGAGGCCACCCGTGGGCAATGAGGTCAGTTATTGAAGAGTGGTTATGGACACTTTGACTGGGCCAACTAAAGCGACGGTTAAGCGACTCTTTGCACTATCAGGGAATCGATGCGCATTTCCGAAATGCGCGTCAACTCTCGTTGATGGCAAAACAGTTGTCGGAAAAATCTGCCACATCAAGGCACAGAGTGAGGGAGGCCCGCGCTTTGATCCCAATCAGACACCAGCAGAACGCTACGGGTACGACAATCTGATCCTGATGTGTGGTCGTCACCATGACGTCATTGACGATGACGAAGAGGCGTATACCGTGGAACATTTGCAGCGGCTCAAAGCCAAGCATGAACAGAGCGCGGTGAAGTTGCCGGAGGATGAAGCGGAACAGGGCGCCAAGCTGCTCTTATTGAATCAATCCGTTTCATTTATTAACCAATCGGGCGGGGTCATCGCACACACGATAAACATTCATAACTTCCCACCGTCACAGCCCCCCGCTGAGTTTGTCAAATCGTCAGCTATCGCCGATAAAGAAGCCCCTGTTCGAACAGGAACCGTCGCTTTGCCAAAGCTGAATATCACGCGACGCACGGAGCGGGTAATCTTTGACCATTTGCGAAGCAGCTGGAGGTTGGCGCAGCAGTGGGAACCCGAATCTCAGACCGCGATTGTCCTCTGGGTGGAGAATGAGTTTCCCGTGCGAGGGAATGGCAAAGACTTGCCGAACCTCATTGCGAGCGTCCGTGCAGAGCAATACGACTCATTCACAGTATCGCGAGCATACTGGCTTCAGTGCCGGTACAACGAGGTAACCCTCACGAGCGGAGGCAAGATCGGGGTGTTGATAGGGCACTTTAGCGGACGCGAGAGCTTCATATCCTACTACAACCCCCATCCCGAGCCCGTTATGGACATAATCGGCGACGGTTTCCATCCTCTGGGAGAGAAAACAGAGCTGTCTTTGATAGTCAGAGATTCAGAGGCCATGCCATTACGTATCATCATCACCATCGCGCAAATGCCGTCTCAGACCGTTGTAGCGTGCAAGCGACTCGTCATCACTCTTCCGCAACTCATCGTAGACATGCAGGAGTGCGAATGATAGACCGACCTCGGTCCCTCGCGCTTGAAAACCGGGAATATCACTGGCCTCAACGTGCCGAAATCTGGAACACCGCCCCGATGATTGCTCCCCAGCAAATGGGCTCTTGTCAGGGATTCATCCGTAGCCGGCCGCGGAAGTGTTGCTAAATAAATCGACCGTTCGCGTTATCTTGAAACGCTCTTCCGCTTTTCCAAATTACAAAAATCTCGAGATGCGCTTTAAGCCAAACCTCTATGTCTCGTGAAGGTCGCGAAGGCAGGAGAATCGCAAGAGCTGGCACTCCAACGTCCTTGGCGAAGAGGTATGAATAATCGAGCAGTTGCCCAACAGCCATCCGGATATATTCGCGCCTGATCGAGCACTTCGCTTCGATCAGATTCCGACGTCCAGCTTCATATGCGTCACAGCGCATTAGTCCGTACTTCGCTATATGCAGGGTACGATGCTGGCATCGGAGCCAGTAATCGTATTGCTGGACAAGTTTGGCCTCTTTTTTCTCGGCGCGTTTTGCTTGCGTTCGGGTCGAAACCTGATAGTCAAGTTCCTGATCATGCGGCAGATGGGTTAGCTCTGTTCTTAGATGCTTCATTGAAGCTGGATCACCCGAGCCGAGTGCTCTTTCGGAGCGGTCTAGCCCCTGCTCCAACCATTCACAGAGTCGTTGCTCGGCGTGACTTCGGGACGGCACAAGCTCACGCAGGGCAGTCGTGTGGCCTAATGCTTCTACTACCTTTAAATTATTGGGCAATTCGCTCCGGTGAACGAAGGGACGAAGTAGGCGTAGGGAGCCATGCCATTCATCCCCCTGGGGGGCAACAAAACCACGCAGGCTCGTCTTGAAAGAGCCGTGAACCTTGCCAAATCCAACCACTTCGGGAAAATGACTGGACCTCCTCGCAATTAAGATGATGTCTCCAGGTTTGATCGTCTGTGCGAACTTGATTCCAATGCCCTTGTGCTCCTTTTCATCAGGTCCCCATCCCATGAACGCGGCGCGGAACTTGACGCTTGCATTTCGCCACTCGCCGACGGTAGAAGAATTATCCATCACATTGGGCGAGACGACCCAATATCGCGGTTGATTTGCGTTCAAATCGACGTGTTGATTGGTTCGCGAGATCGACGCCAGAACCGAGATTTTCAATCCAGGAGTTAGCGTCTCCGGAATATCGATGCCGTAAACCTCTAGACCTGACCTTAGTTGTTTGCGACCTCTAAACAGTATTCGGCCATCGACAGAGCGAATCTGCAGATTGAGGGCATCGTCTCGATGAAACTGCAACTCCGAAAGTATGTGCTTAGGAACGGAGAATCGTCTGCCAGACTTATGAACGGTTGCTTGAAATCTAAGTGACATACAATCTCCCTCGCCGCCGCTAGAGCTAACTTCTATGCAGGGCCTGCGCGGTGGCTTACCAAGTTAATCCCCGATCCTTACCTAGCATGGAGCGGGGCGGTCCTGTTCAGCGGGGACTGGCAAACGGGCTGCGACCAAGAGACCAGAATGAGCATTAGCACGGCAAGAAGCCTCGATGCGCGCGCAGCTCTAGGCGCAGTTCTTCTCTGAGCGGCTTGCTCTTCTTGAGCCGCTTGAAGAATTCTTCCAGGACGCTGACGATAATGGCATTGACGCTCATGCCTTCGGCTTCCGCCCATTCCTTGAGTTTGGTGCGGGCTTCAGCGCCGACGTGGATGAGCTGTGGGTTGGTAAGATCCATGCCGGCCTTGCGAGTCTGCTGAATATCGACTTCGTCTTTGTCCACGTGGCTTAAAGCAAAAAGGACGATCCTGGCCAGATCGCCCTTGATGCGTGACTCTTCTGTGATTGCTTCGCGGAGATCGAGCGGTAGACGCAGCGTCATGCCCGCGCGATCCTCGGTCCACCGCTGCCCATCACGGTTCACCTTGCGAGTTGCTTTCTTTTTGACTGTTTTCTTGACTGTCACTGGCACCCCTTCCTATTCCTGCAACTGCCCTACTGCTTCGGCCACTTGCCGCTGTCAGCGGCGCATAGGGACCGCTGAACTGAATGTCTTTCTCAACGCGCACGAAAAATCTATATCCGGGCCTTACGACGATTGTGGGCTGAATGTTGAGGTTCCGGCGCGTGACTTCCGTGCCGAGTTCGCCGACCTGCTGGCCGACCGCTTGTCCGACCGTCTGTCCGACGCTTTGCGATTGCAGCACCGAGGAATTTGTTCCCTGGCTGACTTCGATACCGGCAGCAAAGATCGAGGTCAAAAGTGCGCCGGAGAGAATCCGCCCCCAGTGGTTATTCACCTGGTCCCGGAACCCGGCAGCGCCCGCGCTCGAATCCCCTTCAAAGCCCCCGAGAGCGAGGCTCGAACCATCTGGAAATACAACTCGCTGCCACACCGCCTGCAGGGCATTCTGCCCATAGCCGACGTTGGAGTTATAAATCCCTATCAGTGTACTCCCGGCCGGTATTAAAATGTACCTCCCAGTAGCGGAATCATATATATTTTCACGAACCAACGCCCGAATCATTCCGGGCAGGTCGGAGTTAAGCTGTTGCTCTAGAACAGCCGGAATCAGCCAGCCCGCCTTAACTTCGTTCTGGCCTTGTGCGGGCTGGCGTGTTGCAGTCAGGTACTCCGTCTCTTGCTTTGAGTGTTGCTGGCCGAAGGCTGTCTTTTGTACTTGATCGTTCTGGCGCTCGTAGTCTGACCGTTGCTCGGGTGTTCCCGGAATACCGGACTGCGCAAGGGTTGACGGTGTCGAACCGCCGCTCCCGGTCCCCAGCATCGACCGGGCATTCAGAAGCGCCGACTGGATGGCCGCCAGCGGATCGGAAGCGGCCGTAGAGGTCTCTTTGTCGTTGCTGGCAAGATTGCCTTTTACGGAAGTCGGAGCCTCCATTGCCTCACGCTCCCGGTTGTATTCGTCAAGCCGCCGCTGTTCGGCAAACGACAAGGATCCGCTGGCAGCAGTCGAGACCGGGGTCTGTCGGTATTCAAGAGGCGGGATGGACGTCGTCTGCGAGGAGTTGGCCGCCGGCTGAGTCGAACGGCCAGTCGGGGTCTCACCGGTCAGAATCGATGTACGAAGCGCCGAGGAATCCGGAACGTGCGATTGCCCGGTGTTGAGACCGCTCCGCGCCTGGTCCGATAGAAGGCCCTTTTCGACAGTAGTCGCCGGTCCCGCGCCAACTTTCTCAGTGTCGGCCTGCTTGACCGTCTTCTTGTGCCGGTTGGCCAGGCCATGACGCATGTAGGCCGCGGCCAGCAAGACCAGCGCGATCAAGATAATGCCTGCCAAAGGGCGCAGCTTGCGCGCCTTCGGCGTGAGTGAGCCGTTGACGCCGCGCACGACCTTATCGGTCTGCGCCGCTTCGAGAATCTCTTCCTGACTCTCTTCGTGCGCGCCTTCGGGATTGACGGGCTTGGGATTCTCATCCGGCTTAATCATTGTCCGTTCTCCCTTCCCGCCTGGGAGTAAGGCGTCTCGCGCGTGATCGTCACGCGAGTTTGCTTCTTGCCGACGCCGACCACCAGAATCGCTTTGTCAAAGAGGCGGTCCACGATGTAACGCGAGCCGCCACCACGAGAGTCGACGCGGAAGTTGACGAGCTCTGTCTTGCCGTTCACCACCAACAACAACGTCGGCAGCTCGCGGAAGCGCCCATCGTTCGGATAGATCAGATAGGTGTGCTGGCCATCGTCGAAGACGTGGTCGGGACGGAGATGCTCGTCGCCTGAGAGCTTGTAATCGAGGTAGAGACTGTCGACGGTGTTGTCAGCCATCGGCACAACGCCATCTCTCCTGTCTCTTTCGCGGCGCTCTTCGGCTAACGCCTCAACGTTGCGCTTGGACTCATCCTGCCGAGCCTCGAAGGCTGCCCACTTGGCACGGTCTTCGTCGGGATACTGAAAGGCCAGCCGGGAAACAAACCGCGTCGGATCGGAGACAAGCCGCACAACGTAGGTGCGCTTGTCCGTCGGCACAATCAAATCGGTCTCAAGGCCTGCTTCAATCGGTTTGATGATAAGGATCGGTGTTTCATCGAGGCCGGAGCCGGAGAGAACCGGAGTGATCTCCCAACGACGGGAGTCGCCGATCTGCGGCTGACTCTGAAGATGCTCGCCCGCTTCGAGTTCGATGGCGCAGACGCGCAAAGGCGCGCATACAAGAACCGGCATCCCTTGGCCGTAGATGTAAACGACTTTACCATTCGGCCCGGGCGTCGGCATCGCAACGCCGGTCTCCCAAAGACTCGATACTTCCGCCGCGCTGATGCCCGCGGCATTCAGGTCGGCATGAGGCGGTGTCCAATTCAAAGGAACTGCTGAGCCCTTTTCTGTTGGGCTCGTCGATTGGGGCGACTGCGCGACAGCGGCACTGCTGACGATAGGCGGAACCTTGAGCGGAGGAATCGGCGTGAGTGAGTTCTGTTTGGTTGCAGGCTGGTTCGATTGTGCCTCAAGAGCAGTCTCAGCGCCCTTGAAGTTGTAGTTCGACAAGTCCTGTTTCTGCTGAGCCGTTGGCGCCGGAGTATTCTGCGCTCCGGCTGCGGTGCTCGTGAGTGCGATGACAACTGCGATGGTCACAAACCATTTCATTGTTGAGATCCTCCATTCCCCTTCTGGGCGTTGCCGCTTTGGGTATTTGTCGATTGCTGATCCGTGCCCATCGAGACCACTTCGCCCCAGGTCAGATTCGTGACATAAAGACCAAGTGGATTGATCAGAGCTTGCCTTGCATCCGTCACTTCCTGAGTCACGACGGAAACGAAGGCCCGGTATCTGTGGCTCGAAATAAGGTTGCCGTTCAGGTCGCGCGTCACTTCAGTCCACGCCACCTCATAGGTCTTAGGGGATTGCTGCACGATCGATTCGACCGAGGCGTCCACGGTCTCTTTCGTCAGCAGATCGAAGGGAGAGTTCTTTGAATAGAACTCCGTTATGGTTGCAGATGCCGGCGAATTCTGTCCGGTCTCGGCATAGACCTCATCGACCAATCGCCGCTGGGCCACGGCGTCTGCAATCACCGTTCGCAAGTTCGTGACCCAACTGGCCACGACCGCTTCCTGCAGGCGGACATCCTTGACCGCTACCTGCTTTGCCGGAATGACGGGAACCGCGCGGCCAACGTCGTCGAGGGCGACGACGTAGGGAACCGTATTCGAGCGATAGCCGATGGCGACCATGCCAGTCACACAAACCAGCGCCGTCGCCAACGAAAGAAATGCGGCCAGGCGCCAATTGTTCCGGCTCTTGATCTGGTCGCCGAATCGCTCGTCCCACTCCTGCCGGGCGCGAAGATAGGGCGTCTGAACCTTTGCTGTCTCTGTCACGAGCTACTCCTCTCTCTCGATCCTGAGTTGCGCCGACGGCGAGTGTCCGCTGCCATCGTGCGGGACATTGATGTTGGTGGCCTGCCGAGCCAGTGTTTCGAGATTTCTGGCCACGGACGGTTGAGACGAAGGAGCCGATGGGGCGCTTGCAGGACTTTCCGCCGGTACAGAAGGCGGCGGAGGTGCTGGCGGTGCACTCGGTGTGCCAGTTTCCGATGAACCGGGAACTGGCGGGGGCGCGCTGGCAACTTCCACTGCCGCGTCCCCCGCGCCTCCGGCGGCAGCCATACTGGCGCTGCCAACCGCGCCAGCACCTTCCATAGCGCCCGCCGTTTCGGTGGCCGCAAGAGCACCGCCCGCGGCGGCTCCCGCGCCTCCGGTCGCCGCAACAACAGCGACCGTTGCGGCGGTGAGAGCGGCGCCCTTGGCGACTTCCATACCCATTCCGACCAGGTCGGCCGCGCCGGCCCCCAACGTTCCCGAGGCGATCGAGGCCGCCATCTTTGGGATCATCCACGATGCGAAGGCAAAGAGCAGCATCGACATCAACGTTGGGAAGATTTGCGTGATCGGCTGATCGGCCGTATAGCCGTTGATCGTCGCGATCCAGTTGTTCGAGATCGTATTGAAAACGCCGAGCATCAGGTAAATGAGCATCAGCCGGACGCCAGTGCTGATAGCTAGAGAAATGTACCTTTCAAAATAAGGCGCAGTCCACCGGCTACCACCGAAGCCAAGGAAGATGTAGCCCGCCGTCATCACGATAATCGCTTCGAGCTTGGTGACAACGTAGTGAAGGGTAATGATGATGTAAGAGGCAAGAATGATACAGGCCGCGAGAATCGTCGCAATCGCCCCTCCAGGCTGAGAGAGCAGGTCCACAGCCGAGACCTCAGTGAAGAGGTTCGAGACAAGTTGCAGGCCCTGCGTCATGATGTCGGAGGGGCTTTGAGCCAGGGGGACGCCAGCCGCATTCGCGCCCAATTGAGCAAAGCTGTTGATAATGGCCGGAATCCAAGTCTGGCCGTTGATGAGCACGGCGTAAAAGAACCCGATGACGAGCAGCTTGCGAATCAGGGTCATAAACAGGCCCATGAAGTCGTGCTCGCGGAGGAACTGCGGCGCGCTCCATGCGAAGTCCAGCGTGGCCAGCGCATAAAAAAGGTAAGTCGCCGCCTGCATGATGGTTGGAATCCATGCGTTGGCTGCCTGCTCAATCTGCTGAAACGTACCGCCGACATCGACCGGGGTCTGCGCATGAGCGGTGGCGGCCGAGGCAAAAGCCGCAGCCGCCAGAAGTATGAGTCTCTCTCTTCGCGCCATTGGGTGCTCCCCTTTAGAACTTCACGCCATCGGATTTCAGTTGCGGTTTGCCGAAGAAGTTCGCTCGCTCGTTCGCAGTGCAGACTCTTCCCTCGTCCGAAGTAGACCAATCCGCAGGCGCTTTCGCCTTTTGCGCATTACAGAGGGGCGTCAGTTGCTTGCGGAGATCCTCATGCTTGGCCAGAAAAGACGAAAGCCCCTCCGGCGCCGCCTGGGATACATCGCCGCCGCCGCCATTCTGGAACGTCGTCACAATCTGGCTCTTCTCGGCCGTCTTGCATCCGGCCAGCACCAACAAAATGCCAATGCCACAAACCGAAATCACCTTCATCGCGCTCTCCTAAAAGGTCACGCCGTCGCTTGTGACCTGGGTTTGGCCGAAAAACTGGTCGGAGTTGGCCTGTTTCGTTGCCTCCGCCTGAACCATGGCGCTCTGATACGCCGACTTGCTCTGCATATCCGCCATCATCAGTTGGCGCAACTTTATCAACTGCTCCGCCTGATTCTCGGCAATCTGGTTTCCCACTTCGATAGCCTGCATTCGCCCCACAGCCGATTGGCTTTGGCTTTGCAGGCTTTGAAGCAGTGCCTCATCGCTGTCAAATTGTGAGTTTTGTAATCCAGCCGCTTTCAACGCCCCAAGGGTACTGTCAAGGCTGGTCTGGCTCCAGGTCTGGTACGACTGACCATAGTTAGTAGACGGACTGTAACCGGGAAAGCGTAGCCGGAAAGTGCCGTCCATGTTGCTCAACGTATAGGAAAGTGCCTGCCCAGCATTCACAATCTGGCGAAGATTCGTGATGTCCGAAGTGACCGTCCCGAAGAGCTGATCGGTGATGGTGATTCCGTGTTTGGCCATGTCGGCAAGCTGGTTCAGTTGGTTTTCAACCATGAGAACCTGCTGTTCGAGCTGACCTACCAACTCGACATAGTTGAGGAGTTGTGTGAATTCGGTTGCGAACAGGCCCGGAACGCCAGCGTGCGCCGGCGCTGGGCAGACGGTCTCGATCGCCATGATAGAGACGAGAGCGATTGAGGTTGCGCTCTTAACCAACCATCTGTGTTTCATGCTTTGCCACTCCTTCGTAGTATTCGATCCAGCCCTTGTCCACCTTGCGTTCTTCCATCCATGCCGAGATCCAGGCTGGACCGTATTGCTCGGCAAGAACATCGATGCGCGCCCTGTCCTTTTGGCCGGACACCGCCAGGAAGGCCAACGCCACCGGCCCGAGGCGGAACGAGATCATGCGACGGCCAAGCCGCTGCACAATGTAGTAGTCCCGCTTCGGCGTCGCCGACTGAAGCAACTCGATTTCGCGGCTGTTCAGTCCGGCGTACTCGTAGAACTGGCGCATCCCTTCGTTGCCGGCCTCCGAATTCGGCAGGTAAATCTTTGTGGCCGTGCTCTGGAGAATCGCCGAGGCAATCGGCGACTCCTTCACATCGGCCATGCTCTGCGTGGCAAGAAGAACGACCGCGTTCTTTTTGCGCAGGGTTTTCAGCCAGTCCTGAATCTTGTCCCTCCAGGCCGGATGCTTCAAGAAGAGCCAGGCTTCGTCAATGGGAACTAGTGTCGGGCTGCCATCGAGCGCCCGCTCCATGCGGCGGAAAAGATAAAGCAGAACGGCCATGACCGTCGCTTCGCCATAGGAGCCGCTCAAAAGCGTCTCCATCTCGCAGACGACGAAACGAGATGTGGCCAACCCGTCATTGCGGGAATCGAGCAGCCCGCCCAGCGCGCCGTCGATCACATAAGGCTGCAATCCGGCCTTGAGCTTTTCATCCTGCAAGTTGGCTTCAAGTTCGGTCAGCGTCCGGCGCTCGCGTGGGGCCGAGGCGAGCTGCTGAAGTGCGCGGTGAATCGTGTGCCGCTCGGCCGGGCCGACTTCGACCTGCTGCATTTTGAGAACGGTCTCAATCCACTCCTGCCCCCAGCCGAACTCCGCTTCATCGTCGATGTCGCGCAGCGGTTGGAAGCTCAGCCCGCCTTCGCCGATGTCGTAGAAGCGCCCGCCCGCAGCCTTACACAGCGCGTACAGCGAGTGGCCTTTATCGAAGGCGAAGACCTGTGCATTCGGGTAACGAAACCATTGCGCAACGAAGAGCGCCAGGCTGACGGATTTGCCCGCACCCGTTGGGCCAATCAATAGCGTGTGGCCGACATCGTAGTCATGCAGGTTGAGCCGGTACGGGATGCCGCCCTGCGTCGCCGCATAGAGCAGCGGCGGCGAATCGGGAGGCATCAGAGCCGACGGATTCTTGCTCTCACCGGCCCAGACGGAGGAGATCGGCATCAGATCAACATAGTTGCGCGTGTGAGCAATGACGCGTCGCACTTGCGCCACGCCATTACCGGGCAGAGTGCCGAAGAAGGCGTCCACGGCATTGATGTCCTCAAGCCGGATGCCGAAGCCGCGATTGATAAGCGCCTTGCGGAACTCGCCGATCATGTTGTCCAGGAAGCGGCGGTCCTTGTGCTGAAGCACAATCGAAGAGGAGAAGTAGCAGAAATGCACGTCGCCGGATGTGGCCTCGGCCAGCGCGCCATCGGAGTCAGATACCATCGTCATGGCGAACTGGTTCAACTGGCCGCCGCCGCTCGACTTGAAGACTTGATCCTTCAAGCCGCGCTGCTGAAACTTCCACTTCTTGCCAATCTTGGCGATGACGCCCTGAGCTTCAGACGGGTCAAGCAGAATCGCCCGCGTGTTCCAGCGGTATTCACAGGGAATCGTATCGAGCACGGAAAGAGCGCCAGGATACGTCGAGCGTGGGAATCCATCGAGCGCGAGCGTGCGCAAGTGGCGGTCTCCCATCATCGGTTCCGTTCCGCCGCGCAGGTCTTCCATCGCGAGCAGGTCGTTCAGAAAAACCGGGATCTCCGGTTGTATCACTGGGCCTTTGATCCCAGTCAGGCAGCGGCGGAAATACGAGAGCAGCTCGTCATCGACCCGCTCATATCCGTCGCCGAGTTTCGTGACTTGCGCTTTCAGGCGCGTGACCGGAAGCTGAGCCGCAAAGACATCCTCGAACTGCCGAACCTTGGCCTTGAAGTAGCGCAACGCCTCTGCACCCGCGCCGTCGCTCTTGCTTGATGAGCCCGAGATCATGAAGCCTTCGAGCTTCTCCGATGCCACGAGTGGCGGCATGTAGGTCAGCGTAAGAAAGTATTCGTTCTCGAAGTGGCTGCCTTCCTGTGCGAACTGCTCCCGGCGTTCGCGGTCGATCAGCGCCGTCACCGGATCGGGAAACGACCCCTCCGGCGCGTACCCACTCGAAAACGTGCGGATGCAATCGACCTGGATCATCCAGCCGCTACCAAGCCGCAAAATGCGATTGAGCCGCCGGGCGACAGCGGCCATCTCGGCATGAGTCGCCGATTGCAGATCGGGACCGCGATATTGCCAAGCCGCAAGCAATGACCCATCGCGCTGCAACACGATGCCGTCATCGACGAGGCCGAACCAGAGGAGCAGGTCGGCCAACCCACAAGGCTGTTTGCGCGTCTCTCCAAACACTTCCTACCTCCAGCCTCTTTTGGGCGTCTTGCCAAAAGCGGCAACCCCGCTTTTTGCGGGGTAGAAATCCTTGTAGCCGAGATGACGGCTATAAACCTTCCGCATCATCGGATCGGCCTTGCCGATTCTGGCCAGCACGGCCACGATCGCCCAGAACGCGATGATGGCGATGAGAAAAGACAGGAAGCTCATCACAGTCACGGCCATCATTGCCGTGCCAAGTCCGGCCATGATGACCAACTCGCGATCCCCGCCCAGCAATTGTTGCGGCCTGCTCAGCGAAGTCCGCATGATCGTTTGCTCCGGTTCGTTCATCTCGTCCTCCGACCGTGAGGACGGCTCATGTGAACCATCCCCACTCGACTTCGATCCGGTTATCCCCTCGCAAGAAGCTGAAGGGCAGGTTGAGTAACTGCACGGACAGGTTGAAGCAGAGAGACCTCCGCGGCCTGGCCGATAAAGGACGACATCACTTGCGCGGCGAAGACAACCAGGCAGACGGCGATGCCAATCTGCAAGAGCCGCTTCATCGTCTCGCCCATTTCGCCGCCGGCAAAAGCGAGTGTGGCGCCGAGCGCGACGATGGCGATCACTGAAATGGCGTATGCGACGGGGCCAGTCAGGGATGTGACCAGTGTGTTGAGTGGGCCTTCCCAGGGAAGGCCGTTTCCGGTTTCCGCTGCGAAGGATACGGCTGATCCAATGAGCACGGCCATGCCGATGAGGCCGGCGTCGCGTGTCCACCTGCGATCGCTGCCGGGATGTGTGAGTGTACGTTGCATGAAGATCCTCCATGTGCCCTCCGGCACGGTTGGCGAAAGGCACTCGCAACGCCCTTCTTGTTTTCGTCTCAGCTCCGGGATGAATCCCCGAGCCACCGCCATCAAACTTGCGTTAGAACGTAGCGGCCATTCTCGTGTCCAGTGACCACGGCCACTTCCTGCACCTTGCGTCCTTGTATGGGGTCGTTTACCACCGAGATAACCAGATCGACCGCGCTTCCGATCATGCGTTGCTGTGGCGCGTCGGTCGCTTCGCGCACCAACGCCTCAAGCCGGTCGAGCGCCTCCGCTGCACTATTCGCGTGCAGCGTCGAGACGCCTCCCGGATGACCCGTATTCCAACTCTTGAGCAGGGGAAGTGCCGCAGCTCCATCGCGGACCTCGCCGACTACAATTCTGTCCGGCTTCAGCCGGAGAGCCACCTTTAGGCACTTCAATTGATCGAACTCCGTCGTCGCCAACATGCTCAGGCTGTTGGCGGAGTCGAGTAGAAGCTCCTGCGTGTCTTCGATCACAAGCACCCGGTCGCCCGGCGTAAGCGTGCCGATCTCTTCAAGAATGGCGTTCGCAATCGTCGTCTTGCCCGCTCCGGTCCCGCCGACGACAAGAATGTTCTTGTGCGCGATAATGGCCTGCTGAATGACCTCAAGATGGTCGAGGTTTCGAATCGCCGCGATGAAATCTTCCTGCTCGGAGCGCCGGTTCCGCGGATCGTCCTTGGTTGTCAAGATTCCTTGGCGCTGAAGATCGCGCAAGCTACGTTTCTTGTCCGACTTCACACGAATTGCAAACGACGGCGACAGAACGACAGGCTCAATCAGACCGGCAAAGCGGTACTTCCAGATAGGAAGCTGCGATTCTAGAACCGGCTTTGATTCGGTCACAGTCGTCTTCTGCATCGAGGCGATGGTCATCATCGCCCCGCGCGATTGCCGGCCGTCGAGTTCTCCGATGTGCTCGAATGCCGAGCCCGTCCGCTTGACCCAGATGCGGCAGTCCTCATTGACGAGAATGTCTTCGATCCCGCTCGACTGCCCAGAATTCGTTTCGTCGAGCAGCCCGCAGATCACCGGCCCCAGCTCGTCGCGGAGTTTCTCCTTGAGCCGTTCCTGCTTCTCGTCCGAATGGGAGTCCCGAATCATCGTTTCTCGCTTTTTGCTTTCTCGGGGCCTTGTGCATGTCACGTAACGCAATGTACATTTCAATACGTACCACCGATTGCGGTTCTTGGCAAGTCCGCCAAAAAGGTCGCCGTATGAATCGAACTCAGTTTGCCGTCGAACGGATGCTCGACAGCCTCGACGCCCAGGCCTACGACCTTGGCGTCCTGAGCGAAAGGGGAATGCTCCCTGCCCTGGCGAATCTAGCCGCAAGCGACGTCAAAGCGCGGATTCCACTACTCATGGCCCACAATGCGCGAGGCGCGCACATCTACATCCGGCCAGCCGGTGAGCACCGCTATACCGTTCTCGACGACCTCTCAGCTGAAGCCGTAGAACGTCTGTCCGCCGACGGCTACGAGCCATGTGCTGTGGTCGAGACCAGTACCGGCAACTTCCAGGCATGGCTCAAACACGAGGAAGTCTACCCAGCGGCAGTCTCCACGCTCGCGGCGCAAACACTCGCCAGCCGGTATGGAGCCGATCCAAATGCCGCGGACTGGCGCCGCTTTGGCCGTCTGCCCGGATTTACGAACTGCAAACCCAAGTACCGGAAGGAAAACGGTCTCTTCCCCTACGTGCTGTTGCGGACGTGCTCAGGCGTCGTGTTCAGCAATGCGGCGCGATTGCGCTTTGAGATCACAAAGCTCTACCAACTTGACGAGCAGGAGCGCGAATCCCGCGCCGTCCAATATCAGACGAGGCCCACACCAGCAACCGGCCAACCAGCTTATTCATGCCTCTCGCTTGAGAGATTCCGCGATGCAGCCAAGTTCCACGACCGTCCCGCCGCTGCCGACATCGCCTTCTGTGTTGCCGCCATCTCGTTGCGGATGCCCGACGAAGCGATTGCCGCTGCCCTTGAGACCAACTACCTATCGAGCGATCCCAACCCCTCCCGGCGCGCGGCCTACATCCGCCGAACGATGACGAAGGCGCGATCCTGGGTGCGGCGGTAAACGCCATGCGCGCGCCTGTACTCGCCACACTGCTTCCGCCCGAAACAACTCCGTGGCGCGTCTCCGGGCTCACCCTTCTTCCATGCGCGCTGCTTCCGCATTTCAAGCGGCAGATTGAGGAGCTTGAACAGGCTCGCTCCAATTCAATTTGCCTTTCTGTTTGCGTTCAGCGTGCCGCGCTTGAGATCTCCCACGCCCTTCGGACGCACGCTCTCCTTCCAGAGATTCTTGTCTTTCAGATGTGGACTCCTCCCCCGAGACAAGCTCGTGTCCCCTTCCACAAATCTCTTCGACTCGCCTTGGGAGTGGGTCGCGACGGCACACCCTCCGGGCAAGCATGTACCGCATCCAGCGGACAAACTTCAAAAAAAGGAGCAATACACCATGTTCAACAAAGTCATCCTCATCGGCCGCCTCGGAAAGAATGCAGAAGGCAAAACCGCGCAGAACAAGAAGGACTACGCCGTCCTCAACCTTGCCACCAGCGAGAGCTGGAAGAACGAGCAGGGCGAGTACGAAACCCGCACCGAATGGCACCGCGTCTACGCCTGGGGCAATCTCGCCAACTTCGCGAAGTCGCTCCAGAAAGGCCAGCTCGTCAGCCTGGAGGGGAAGATCAAGTATCGCGCGATCGAAGAAACCGTCAAGGGCCAGCAGGTCAAGTACACCATCGCCGAGATCCACGCTTCCAGCATCCGGCGTCTCTCGAAGGTCGAAGCCGCTGACGATCCCAGCGACGGGGCGGACGAGGCGTAAGCCTCGTTCCGCTCTTTGCGAAGCATGCGCTTAAGGTCGCTACTAGACAAGGTAGCTCCAATTCCAGGACACCAGCCGAGTCAAGAAGTGCAGCCGTGATCATCTAACAGCCGTCCCATTGGTCTGGAGACGTTTGCACTGCTTTATTACAAGTCGTTGCCAGAAGTGCTTTCCAGGGCAAGGCTGGGTGCGAGACTCATTACGCAGATGACGTGGCGCACACCACGGCGGTATAAATATGGAGAGTAAAATCCCATAAGAATGACGAAGGCTCGTTTTGTTACTGCCTTGGTAAGCTATGCCGAAACTCGCTATTTCCGTGCACCCGATTCATTTCGACGATCTTGACGGCTCCGACTTCGAGCGCCTTGTGTTTGCCTATCACTGGCGAACTGGCCGCTGGCGTTCGCTGGAATGGTACGGCCAGGCCGGAAGCGACCTCGGGCGCGACATCTGGGGTGTCAGTGAGGACGACGAAACGGTCTGCATCCAGTGTGTCAATCGCAAGAACCTGACCTTCACGAAAATCGCAGACGACATCGCCAAGGTGCTGAGGGCACACAACGGTGTGCCGCACCGTTTTCGCGTAGTCGCGCAGTCCAAGATTTCCGCAAAAATGCGCGACAAGATCAAACCCCATGTCCTCTCGCTCGGCGTGAGGGTATGCGATACCTGGTCCGGCACCGAGTTTGAAGAATTCCTGCGGCACGGGTCCGAAGTGCTGCTCAAACGGTTCTTTGACGGCGAACCGTTCCCCGACGCACCAGAAAACCTAAAGAAGCTCGCAGAATCCGTCAAACCGACGACCGACGACGAGGTACTCGCCTTATATGCGCAGGTGTTTGATCGCCCAGCTTTCTACACGCCCATCCATCAGGAAAGCAGTTTGGGCGATTTCAAACAGGCGATTACCGACACCATTCAGGCGCTTGGCACTGGCATCTGGAAAGCGCGCGACGGAAACGTCATCGACCGCATACCATCGCGGCACCAGCTCAAAAGCGTGGACTTGCAGACGATGATGCAGGCCGTGGAAATGGCATTGTCGCGGCTGCGGGCAAAATATGACGAGATGACCAGAACCGGCGTTCTGCGTCATTGCCAGTGCAATGACCCGAACTGCCCGACTTTCTTTTTCCAGCCCTATGAAGCGGCGCACGAGCTTCAACGGTTGCGCGATGAAGTTCTCCGGGCATTTCGTGAGGCTTATCCAGCATTCAGGCCACACTCATGGTGAACCGGCAACAGAAGGGGGATTGATATGGGGCTATACGTTCATTCACTCGCGGAGATTCCGACCGGGGCCGAACGCTCCTATTACCTTTATCTGCTCGATTACGGTTGGGAGGAACCGCTCGGAGATGCGGTGCGGGCGAATCTACCCAGAATGGCGGAACTAGCGTCACGCTCCGACGCTGTTGTAATTCACGGTCCCCGAGGCGTTCATTTTGAGGATGAGGTGTTGTCCTGGCACCAGGTCAATGGAGTAGATGCTCAGGACATCCTTCCCGCCATTCTCGTGACCACGCGACACCCCTCGACGTTCCGTGAGTCCTTCCAGGTAAGGCGGACCAGCAAGGAGAGCAGGGACGCGCTCTTGCTGATTCCGCTTCGGAAAACCTGCAAATCCCCGCAGGATGTTGCAGATCTGATTCAGCGGGTGTTCGAGGACATTAAGGAGAAGAAGCAGCTCTCGAAATTCGGGGCTGCGAAGCGCATGAAGCGCGGCGTCGCCGGGGCTTTGGTGGATGCGGTCATTTTGCAGCCGAAGATTGGCGGCATCGGCTTCGATGTGAAGAAGTTTTTTGTCAGCGCTAAGGAGAGCTAGGACAATGACGTTGATTCCCTTGGCCATTTCGGCGGTGTCACTGATTCTTTCCGTCACCGTGGCATGGCTCACCTTGTTCCGGCGCGGCACATTGGGCATGACGCAGCCGATGCTGATTGGGTTCCTTCATGAGGCCGAACAGGCGAAAATCTTTTATCGCGCCATGCTCTATGCCACCGGAAAACGCGGGCATATCGTCGAGGCCCTTTATCTCAGGGTGAAGCGCGGCAACAGGACAGACACGTTCAACTTCTGGATGTACGGCGAAACCAAAGACCTGAAAATCGGCAGCGGATTGAGGGTGGGGGAGGACGGTGTTTCGTTCAATCACCATTTCC
>JBEKPD010000112.1:0-19176 GCA_049521075.1 Occallatibacter sp. | reverse complement strand
ACCGACCGAGAGCTTTGGAAAGATCAATGGTTATGTCAACCAAGCTAGGGCATCATTGGCTGCGACGAACACAATATTTTACACACCATCAGAACGGGAACTGATTGGCCGCTTATGGCGATTTATCTCTCGCTGAGAAGGCGCGCGCGTCAAGGGCGGACATGACCGGTAGACGATACTCTCGGGACCGCCGCTGACGGCACTCGAAGGTCGGTCTTCCGAACTATCAACCTGTTGGGAACTTGAATGTGCCGAAGGCTTTGCCATTTAAGCACTGCGAATCAGTGTATGAGACGGTCAACATTAGATGCATTCTCAAATTCCCAACAGACACCTCCATTTGCGGTCGACTAGCCCAGCTACTCCGCGACTCCATCGTTTATCTGGGCGCAATCCATTCGCAACGTCCCATTGTCGTTGAACACCAATCCGTTGAAGCGCAGAACACTCCCCACTGCGATGAAATCGGTGTTGAGCAGTTGCGTGTTGCTGTCTACGTAGACTACGACGCTGCCGGGATTGCTCACCTGCGTCGTCTGTCCCGATTGCACAGCAAGAGTCGGAAACAAATCGTACGCCGCAAGTGTGACTGTGTAAGTCGTAAAGCTGCCACTCGTGGAAACCGCGCTGACCGTTCCGTAAATGGTCTGCGGTAATAATGTCATCGTGGATACCGGCACATAGACGGGGTAACCGGATTCAGATGTCGCATGGGTGGTGATAAAAACCTTCTGACCAGTCACCATGTTGGTTGCGTTGAAGCTAGCCGTGAATGGCAGACTCTGCACATTTGTGAGCTCGCCTGAGATTTGGAAGACGGCGTTGCCGAAGCTGAAGGGAGGAGCACCGCCCAAGCCATATTGGATTGGGCCCTCATATTCATCCACCAGGGCGAATAAAGTCGATTGCGTGGCCGCTACCTCTATCATCGTTCCGCTCGCCATAGTCAGAGTGGACGGATTCGCATCAAATATTCCAACCCGCGTAGCCAACAGCGAACTGTCCGGTTGAATTGCTACGTCCATATCCACGGGCATTCCAGCGACAAGCTTAGATGCATCAGTGACGCCTTGAAAAACAGTGTCATTGTTAGACCCGACCTGCCAGGTGGGACCATCTGCGCCTGTCACGGTGAAGCCGGTTCCATTTGTGTCTACGGTTGTGATCACTCCACGAAGGCCCATCGCCCTGCCGTTGGTAGTGGTTGTGGGTTGGTGGGCCGCTATGGTCAAAGCGGTCAGGTTAATAGTTGGAGTAAAGGTAATCGGGTTTGTCGACGTTTCATAGCAGTTGGGAAGATCCAATGACGGTGAAACCTGCAAATCCAACGACAGCGCCATGCTGGTTCCGGTAATGGTAACCGGCGCCGACATTTTTACCGTCACAGCGGATGCAGGTACAGTATCTTCCGTAAGCGCTTCATTGATAAAAAGCCCGCCGGTGGCAGGATCCATGGCGACGCAAGCGGCAAAGATACCACCCACGGACGCGGTGGCGGCGGTATAAACATCCCCCGGAATCGTGACGGTAGTGAGTGGTTCCACACTGCCGTTCAGATGGATAAATTCCGCGCTCTGGGGCGTAGAAAACACAGTGACCGTCTTGCCGGACTTGTTTGTCAACGTCAGGCTGTTGATTGTCATTTTGTATTGGGATAGCTGATCGTTCGCGGTGCTCGACGCCAAAACGGTGACCGATGTGTTCCCGCTCGATGTTGCAGTCGAACTGCCGCTCCCAGCGCCGCAACCGGAAGTAAAGGCAGATACCAGTGCAAAGGCAAAAGCCAAGAGAATAGAGAAAGCACGGGAAAAAGGCTGACAAGGAAGATGGGAAGGTGTGGAATTCATGGATAGTCCTTTCATTCGAGGTGCACTTTGGTTGGCAGTCTTTGCCTTGAATGTGCAGCAAAACGAGCGTGCCGCGTGGGTGGTCACGGTATTGTGCCAAATCCTGGCGGCAACGTCGGCTGTGGCAACGTCGGCGGATGGTTTACCCGGTGAATCCCATAAATCGCTAACGCCACTACCGCAGCCAGCCCGACGAACAAAAACACGATCCCGGCCCTCGGCATCCGTGAGTTATCCTTTACATCCTTCAGCTGCTGCGCGGTCAGCGGCTGCCCTGTCACCTGCGCCAGCTTATCCACCAGCACCGCCATCGACTGGTCAAACCCATGGTCGCGTTGTTTCTGCCTGCCCAGAGCCCGCACGTTCGCGGTGGTCGTCCACAGCACCGCTCGCGTCTGCGGATCAAGAACGCTCAGGATCAACTGCGGGTTATACGCGACCACACCTTTCCCGTCGTAGACGGCCGGGGCAACCGCGCGGATTTCGAGGATCAGATCGGCGTCCGCCGGCGCGCTAACCAACTGGTACCAGTTCGCCTGCTGCAGATCGGCATACAAGCTGTTGTAGGCGCGGTCGGCGCCGCCTGTGAATATGTCGAAGTAATTGCTCCCCCCGCCGTTAGACACGAATATCGTTTGCGCCCACACTATCTGCGGCGGAACAGGGGCAGCGTTTTGGACTGGCTGTTGGGCCGGACTCACCGGCGTGATGACGAGCAACAAGGCAAGAGTGATGCAGAGTGACCTCGTAAGTGTGCCGAATACTGCCCTTCCGGCGAGAAGTTCATGGGCTCGGCCGGGGACGACGTGGTTGATGGGGCCTCGAACGTCTTTCATGGGTGATTCCTCTCTGGTCACATGAAGCCATGCGAGGAGGAATCCAGGGAAGGTAAAGAAACTGAAAACTAAAGAATAGGTGAGGCATATCGGGCAGTTTCCGCACCATTCCTTCTATTTCCGGAGGAAGAGGAACTGCTTGAAGTTAGGATTTGCCTGGGTAGAAATATGACCGAGGCATTCCCAACCGCGACTTGCTGCATATGCCGACAACTGTGATGTTTGATAACGTGTAGAAGTTAGCAGGATGACCTCTCGTCCCTTGATATCAAGAGTCACGACAACGGATCGACTCTGAGGAATGTCACTCACATGGCCGTTATCACTGGACCGCAAATGAACCTTGATGCGGCTCAGAGCGTGTTCCAGAGATTCGGGGTGGCTTGATTCAGATTCACTCAGAACCCCTCTCACAACAGGCTTAAGCCATAGCCTCAAATCCTGATTATCGTATTTGCTGACAAGGATACGTTGATCTTCAGAAGAGAGTTCGTCGATTGTGTCCGCACTCATCACGAGCACGTCTCCACGGACCGCAACTTGGTCGAGAGATCGGAAAAATGCTGCCTCGCTAAGGTTTCCAATCGTTCCGCCGGTGATGGCAAATACGACGGCACCGTGTTCATGAAGGCGATCGTTGTCTCGTTTATTGAATGAAAGTATGTCCCGATGAACAGGTTTAAGCACTACTCTTCGGCGGAAACTGTTGAACACCGCAGCATTTCCGCATAGCCACATCGCCGAGTAGCGGAGCATATAAAGGCTGATATCGATTAGATAGTGGTAAATGCACTCACCGGCGTAACTCTGCTTGGTCAGATTTCGCAAGAACAAGAGGTCCTTTGCAGGCGCTCCTCCGCCTGCGAGCATCACTGAGGTACAGGGCCTGCTGTGTTCAACACATGTTTTCCACTCTGAGCTTTCGAGAAGCGCTCGAAGACTCATAAGACAGTGGTCATATGTCGGATAGGATTGAGCGTCGATAATCCGTGACCACGCATCGGACGATTCGGGATCCAGGTAATAGTGCTTCTGATCTATCCTTCCCTCAGCTAGTCCCGAAGCGATCGTCTGGATTGGCCCGGTATGCTGGAGCCAGATTGCACCCAGGTCGTCCATATCTAGATTCCGCGATGTTGTTGCTGGGGACAAGATTGCCGTATAGTTCTCTGTTAAATTCGACGACGTTTCGAGTGTCCTCATTACATGCGCGGCAACGGCACGCTCTTCCTGACCGAGAAAGCTAACGGTCTGTGCGATCGTAGCTTCAATCAGCGTTGAGCCGTTCACACCTGGCTCGCATTTAAGCTCTTCTGCCAATCCGTCGAAGAAAGCCCGGATGCCAGCGCCATAACTTGGCGTCGAGCGGCCTGTAACCCACTTCACTACATTGGCATACACCTTTTCAGCGAGGTCCGCGTCCTGCTCACGCCAGAGAATTGAATACACAACAGACCTGTTCGATTGAACATTTAGCAATCTCTGGTAGAGTTTGAACTTGCTGCTCCAAACAGTCCCCGTTTCCGGCATCGTTTTCCTCGCTGGTTCCTCTAATTGTCCGTTAATCGCGCAAGCATGAAATTCGTGGAAAGTGCCAACACCATCCCCGGCGCTGCCGCATTCATTGCTGCGCTTAGTCCGCATGAACGCCATATTATGGCAGTGCAGGTCCCGGCGAGGACTGAGCAGGTAAGCGATATGTCCGTGTAGCGCCAATTTAGTACTCGGATCAGCATAGCTGGAGCCAGTCCTGCTCCCATCAATGAAACTGATGAGAGAGCAAGGTCTACCACTGTCCTATGCAGATTCAAAGAAAAAAACATGGTGGAAACGCCAATGATGGCTGTGAATGGCCACAGTTCCTTCGGGTGTTGGCGTTTTTCCTGTACGCGGCCGAGCAGGTCGCAAGCAGTAGTCTGAGCCATTGCAACCAGCAGGCTGTTTGAGGTCGCCGCAATTGTTGCGAAGATGTCCGCCGAGATTATTCCAGTGAAGAACGGTCCAGTATTTGCACGGAAGAATAGGCTTAATCCTCTTTCCGGGTCGGCAATTGAGGGCATCACACCGCGTAGCGCCAAGCCAAACACCGTCATGGAAATCCACGTGAACTGTACGAAAGAGTTGTAGATCCACCATGCAGAGCGGGTTTCTTCCGGCGTCGCGCCCGCCAGATAGCGCGTTACCATTTGCGGCTGGCCTAACCCGAAGCCGAGAGCAGCCGCCGCGAAGCCAATGATTACCGGAAGGGCTGCAAGGACTAGCCCATGCGGAAAGATGTGGAGAAAATCAGGACCGGCAGCCTTGATGTTTTGCCAGAATGCATTTGAATCGCGGGAAGCGACGATTGCCACGGTTGCCATCGCAATAACAGTGCCGATGACGCGAATAATCGCCTGCATCGAATCGACGTACACTGAGCCCCTGAATCCGCCGATCGCGGTGTAGATCACGATCAGTGCGGCAAACGCCAGCAGCGATACCACTCCGTCAAATCCAAACGCGCCGCCCAGAAACTTTTGTCCGGCAAGCCATTGAGCGGAGACATAACCCCCGAGGCAAACAAGGATGAGAACGGCAATAGTCCGCTTGAGTCCCGCCTTCAACCGCGGCCTCATACCATCCACAATCACGTCAGTCATGGTGGTTGCTTTGATGGCTCGACCAGTGGCATTGATCCGCTGCGGGAATACCAGCCAGAAAATCACGTCGCCGAGCAGCCATGACAATGGCAGTAGAAGCCATTGAGCGCCGAAGGAGTATCCGAGACCGACGGCCGCAGTCACCACGAAGCCGCTGTTGGCTGTGGCTCCCGCGCTGAGTCCAACCAGCCACCGATTCAGACGCTGCTCCGACAATGTGGCAGAAGCCACCTGGCTTGCATCGCGCCTGCCTAAGATGGCGACCGCGAAGGTCCCAAGCAGCGCTACCGCGAAAACGATGATTGAAATGTCCACGCCGTTCTTGGTTCCAGATCAAGAATGCTATCTCAATGCGGGAATTGGTAGGGAAACAAGCGGAAAGTTGCGGGGAGCACCTGGAGCGAGTTCTGGGCTTACGCAAAAGTGCCGATACGCTCGTTGGCGAGGGATAGGTCCTCAAAAGTCCGCATCGCGACTGGAATGTCATCATCCCGATCCCGTGATAGTACCGGAGGGCTCTCTGACGCTGCGGCGTTTTCCGTTATCTATCCACCGGCGGTACCCGTGATGAGACGTTTCCTCGAAAGCAATAGCGGAACGCCTCGGCGACAACGGAAAAACAGCGCCGAAGTCGTGCTTAGGCGTCATCGGCAGTACGCCAATCATTAGCAGTCATGTTCGTTGAAAGGGGCAGTTTCTCTTTTACCATGTAAATATGGACGCGATTGGCAACGTTGTCGACGTGAGCACGATGAACATGAAACTCGATTTCGGACCAGACTTTTGCCTCCCCGAGGCGGAGATCGTCGGGCGGCGCAAATCGTTTAGGCGGGCAGAGAACCTGGCCGCCATATCGACTAATCACGCCTATGCCGCGAGCGGCCAATATCTGAGCGATCTTTTCATCGCCCAGGTTGAGCTATTGAAAGAGCGAAAAGGCTGAATATCAACTCCGCCAGTATATCGAGCCGCTCCAATCCAGCAGTAACCTGCGCACGATAGAAATCGTTGCAGCAATTTCATTCGAACAACCTTTGGCATTTTTCAACCAGCAAGATTAATACCCCTTCACCCCACCGATAGGGATTCTCAATTTTCTGCTTGATGATTTGCAAGCACGGAACTTGCTCAGGCAGGTCTTTGCTCGAATCACAATCGTTTGGAAGGCAATCACGCTCGGCGCGCCTAGGTTCTGCGCCGTGAGCTGGACTAAACGTTTGTGGTTTCTGATGCATGGAATAAGGCCACCGAAGACATGGACACTCCTTCGCCCAGTCTTCGAGTGTGCCCCGCTATAGATCGACGGCAAAGCACACTCCAGAACTTACCCGAAGTTATGGAGGATGCATATGTCTTGGGTTTGTTTTCCGGACGGCAGCGTGCTGAAGCCGGTAAAGATTCGCGTCAACATCGCGGCTAAAATTGCAGGCTGTTCCGAGCGAACTGTTCGTCGTTTTATTCAAACCGGAGCCCTTTCTGCACAGCGAGAAGGCAAGAGGCGTTGGCTTGTCCTGCGCGCTGAAGTAGAGCGGGTGCAGCGTGAAAGGAGCCTGTCATGGTAGAGGTTGCATTCTGCGTGGGAGACTCCTGCACGTTTCACTTTGCCGGGAAACTTCGCATCAGCGGCGTACCGCTCCTTGGGCTGTTGTTGCAGTGTTTCCGGCTCATCTCAATCCACTCGCGTTAGCGAACATCATCGGCGTAGGTTCGGGTAGTCCAAGGCTGCCCGAATCATCGCCGCGTCCATGCTGTGTCACAATCTCGAGGAAATCAGCAGCTTTGACAATCTTGGTCACTCCACATGGCCCGATCGTTAGCAGGTAATTGTCGCCTGACACGATGTACCGCGAAGCTGACGCCGCCGCACACTCGAGAATTCGATTGTCTGTTCGGTCTTCCGTAATGACCTCAATCCACTGTTTCGGATCTGGCCGTTTGGCCTTTCGGGTCCAAGCTGAACGAAGCACATCTTCAGCGTTCTTTTCAGCGCTCGCGACCGCAGAATAAACATGGATTTCCGCAAGGACCTCTGCGCGCAATTACCTCTCCGCCATAGAGTCTTTAAAATCAAAATTTGTTTTAACATTTCAGCCAGGCTCACATTTCCGGCCGAATTTCTGGATCTATGCGCTTAAAGGATGCCCGGAGAGAATTCTCTGCCTTTTCAGTTTCCCGATAATTCCCTTCGATACTCTAGACTTGAATTTGGCGGATCCTTTTCGATCATTGATCCGCCCGCTAGCCAAGAGTTTCGAAGCCGCCCTCTGTCGCGAGATTTAGCCTCTGATAGGCCAAGATTCTCGGAAGCTAGAACGTGTCTAAACGCCGAGACCGGCGGCCGCGTGGTGGGTGAACGTCTGGCCGATACGGATGTATTTCGCGAGGATGACCGAGGACTTGTGCCAAGTCTTGCGCATGAATACGACTTTCTCCTCAGTAGTGGCGCCAGACTCCGCCTGAGCCGGCGTTATCGGAAGGCACTGCAATTCTGGCTGTGCATCCCCGGTCATGCACTCGCCGAATGACAAGACCGCCGACAAACGAGAGATCTAAGGCTGGAATCGAAAAGTTGGCTTTCATCTAACAAACCCGATCGTGCGAAAGCGCGGCCACTCAGGTCTTAAATCGGAGCCCCAACCGGCTCAGCCGTATCCATATATAGAGCAAGCCGCCAAGGCCCGGGAAATTTTGCTAGTAAATCCTACTGGCGATCACCTGCGTCCCGGTGGCGTTTGACTGGATGCTTGTTGACCGCAGCAGCACTTCAAAATTATGCAGGGATCTGTCCGGACGCGTGGCTCGCTTCAGAATCGGATCGATGGCCGATGGATAAAACAGCATCTCGGCCGCGGCCTGCGTTCCGGCCACATCCAGTCCCTCCAAAACCAGCAGATGTCCGTTGCCGCTCAAATTGGGAAGAAAATCGATGAGTGCGAAGGTCTCGTGCGCCGGCTCGTTCCAGTGGCTGGAATACGTTGCGGATTCTCCGGGCTGCGGCTTGAGATTGATGATCTGCGCCCCATTCATGCCGGGCCGGTCGACAATGCGGAAGTTGGCGTTGCTCTCAGCAATCGCGGCCCAGGGATTGCTGCCCACCGATCCAATGATGACGGCATTGGCGTTTTTGAGATCGTCCAGCCGCAGATCTCGCGGAAAGCGGATGAAAACCCGCTGCGGATCGTCCTCTGTTAGGTGGGCCAATGCCGTCGCAATCTGCAGATCGACGAATGGTGTCAACTGCTGAGAGCGCAGGTCCGCTGCGCTATGCACATCCACTCCGGACAGTGGCAATTCCTGGTAGCTGCCTGAGATGTATTCCGCCAGCGGCACGGGTCGACGCGAAAGATCTTCGAGAAGATTGAACCCCGCATCGGACGGCACGATATAGCTGTTTACCGGACCACTAAACAGCTCGGCCCACAGCACACGCGCCGGCTCTTGCGACAGGGGCGGCGCCAGCGATCGTCTGGCGGTATACCAGGTGACAGCAATCAGTGCCGCGCTATAGGTCGCAACCAGAACTACACCCAGCCCCCAACGGCTTGCCCTTGACTGAATTGTTGCAGCTGGTTCCGTGCTGCGTGCGGGCAGGGCATTAGGCTGCGTTAAGCCCGAAACCATCGCAGCTGGACCCGGCGTTTCTTCTTTGTTGCCGTTCTCAGTAGCCGGAAGAAATACCGGCATATAACCGCCAACCGGAATTTCGATTCGCACCGATTCCGAGCTGCCCTGGTCCGAAAAGTACTCCGCTAGCCGCTTGCGCAATTGGCGCGCATAATTGCGAACGATATTGTCCTCAAGAGTGCGATAATCCGCCGGCCGGTCGAAGACCTGAACGCCGATCTGGTGCTCAGTGATCTCGTTTCCCCGCCCTTCAAGGGTCTCTGCTACGACGAACAACAGAAATCTCGTAAGTAAGGGGGATCGCGCAAAGTTCGGGCCGGCAATCACACGCTGCGCCAAAGCCCAATACGGATTTTCCTGCAGGCTCGCTGACCGTGGCTCCTCGGGGGGAAGCAACCTTGACCGGGATTGGACGGCGGCAAAGTGTTCCATGAGCCTAATCTCCTGGCTGCCATCGAACGACGGGGAGCTGTCTCCGGTTCAACTGTTAAACTATGACGCATGATTTGGCCCAATATTTGGCTTGGCCAAAAACAGGCCTGCGTATTGCGCAGGTGAGAATTTCAATTTTCAATTCCGTTCACACCCAGGACAAACGGACAAGCTGTTCGAATAAGGTGCGTCTCTTCTCGTGATATGCTGGCGCATCGCAGCAGCCTTATTGCTCGGGCCTGCATGCTGATTTTAATGCATACAAAAACCAGTTTCATGAACTGCACAACCGGCCATGTTTCAGACTCATTAAAACAACGCAGACATTAGCCTTTTCGTCAAACAATTTCCACAGTTTACCAACAATTCAAGCAGTCAACAAACCCATCTCAATCAGCCAATTAAGCCCGCAGAACACTAGTGTATACACGTGCGTGCACGTAGGGTAAACACTCCCGCTTGCATTGCAGGCGCAATATGGTTGCGCTGCTCGGCAAAGTAGGGCGAGTGTATACGTGTGAAAAATTCTTGAATTTGGAGGCGGCAAGCCACTATGAACATCAAACAACCATTCAGAATGACAGCACTTTGGCTCACACTCATGGTCTCACTGCTTGCGCTGTGCTTTCCCTGCCGCATGGCGGCGCAGCTTGACCGAGGTGAGGTCACAGGAACGGTTGAAGATCCATCCGGCGCAGTCGTGAGAAAGGCCACAATCGCGCTCATCAACGACGACACAAGCGTCAAAATCACCACCACGTCCACGTCCACCGGCACCTACGTATTCGACGATGTGGTTCCCGGCAACTATACGGTTGAGACTGTGGCCTCCGGGTTCCAGAAGTATGTCGTGCACGGAGTGATCGTGCATGTACAACAGGTTTTGACGGTCGACGTCCATCTTGCCACCGGCAACGTGCAGCAGAGTGTCACTGTAACCGCCGCAGCCCCGCTTCTTGAGGCGGAAAACGCTCAGGTCGGCCAGTCCATCACCAATATCACTGTGAACGATATGCCGCTTGTCACCCGCGACTGGGGCTCTCTGGCGCAACTTTCCGCGGGCGTCAGTACCGATGCGCCCTCAAACAGTAGTGGCGGGAACGGCACCGCCGACGCAGGCAGCTCTTCGTCTGCTTATTTCAGGGTGAATGGCGTCGACGAATGGCAGAACGATTTTCGCCTGGACGGCATTAACGACAATATCGAGTTTTATGGCGGCAACTATACCGGGACCAATGCAGCCATTGTCCCGCCGCCCGATGCCATCCAGGAATTCACGCTGCAGAGCGGCGACTTCAGCGCCGAATTCGGGCACTCCACCGGGGGGATCATCAACGCGGCGCTCAAATCCGGCACCAATGGCGTGCACGGCGACCTGTGGGAGTACGTGCGCAACAACGATTTGAATGCGAATTACTTCTTCAACACAAATTGTGTTGCTGGTGTTTGCACTGCCAAGCCTATTCCCTCTTACCATCAAAATCTCTTCGGCTTCACGGCCGGAGGGCCCGTCATCATCCCCGGCGTCATCTACGGCAAGAACCGGCTCTTCTGGTTTGCTGACTACCAGGGAGGCCGTTACGTCCTGCCAGTGCCGAGCGGCAGTTTAACTGTACCCACCAGCAACATGATCAGCAGCAAATACACTAACCTGCAGGACAACATCGCCTACAACACCACGGGCACCTGCAGCGCCACCGTCACCACCGCCTGCCCCAGGGATGCCCTTGGCCGCTCCTTCTCCAACGGCACCATTTTGGATCCGGCTTCAACGCGCCAGCTTTCCGCCACCGGCCTCGACGCGGTAACCGGACTCACCGGCACACCCAACGGCTTCGTCCGCGACCCGTTCTACAACTGCACGGCGACAGGCGGTTGCACCAGCTTCACCGGCGTCACCAGAACCGACTTCACGCAAGACGCCGGCGGCGTTCTCCTTTCCGCCCTCAACGTCATCCCCACCAGTCGCCAAGATCCGAACGCAGTCAAGCTGCTTGGCCTGTATCCGGCCCCGGACACTCCTGGGAAATTGGCCAGCGACTTCGCAAGCTACGTTCCCAGCGAAGACAAAAACACCAACACCTACGACATTCGCATTGACGCCAACATCAGCCCCAAGGACATCCTGTTCGGTGTCTATGACCGGAGCTATCTCACCGCTGACGTGCCCTCGTTTTTCCCGGGGGTTGGCTCGGGCAATAGCGGCGGACGCGTAGACCAACTGCCGGCCTGGGCCTGGGCCGTCGGCTACACGCGCATCTTCACTCCCACGCTCACGAACGACATGCACGTGGGCATGGTCCACAGCGACAAGCAGCAGGTATCCGTCTGGGGCAACGACTTCGGAAGCGCAGCCTGTTCGGGAACCGTGAATCCGGGTCCGGGTACCTGCAATATCCCCCTCCAGTACGGCATCCCGGGCGTTCCCCAGGTGGCCGGCAACGGAGGCCTGCCGATCATCGTCATTGCGGGGCTCAGGACACTCGGCGTCGGCAACTTCTCGCCCACGCTGCAGTATGTATGGAGCCTCGAAGGCGTTGACGCCGTCACCAAGGTCTGGCGCAATCACGCCTTCAAGACCGGCATCCAGGTGGACGACCTTGAAGGAAACATCTCGCAGCCGCCGCAAGGCCGCGGCGACATGAGCTTCAACGGCATGTACACCGACATCCCCAACCGCATTCCGGTTTCTCAGGGAATTGCTAGCAGCTCGACGAGCGGCTTGAACGGTATCGGCGATATTCTTGTTGCGCCCACCAACTACGAATACGGCGTAGGAAGTGGCGTGAATCTGGTCGGCGGCCAGAACGGCATCTCCGCCTCTAACCTCCCAGTCACCGACGACCATCGCTGGTACATCGGCGCCTACTTCCAAGACGACTGGAAGGTGAATCCCAAGTTGACGCTGAACCTCGGCCTGCGCTGGGATCTGTTCACGCCCTATGACGAAACCCGCGGATTCCAGTCCAATTTTCTGCCCGTGGGCGGCAATGGAGCCACCGCAAACTTCTACATCCCCAATCAGTCATGCCAGACCCCGCGGTCCACCGCATTTAACACCGTGGCTGCCCTCAGCAATATCAACATCTCGTGCTCTTCAAACGCCGCACTCGGCAACGCTCAAAAGACCAACTTCGCGCCGCGTGTCGGGTTCGCCTACAAGCTGCGGCCTACGGTGGTGGTGCGCGGAGGCTTCGGCACGGCCTATGGAGCCCTGGGCAACTTGGGTTACGGCGGCACGCTGGGACTGAACTATCCCTTTGGCTACACGCAGAGCATCCCCGCTGCCGACTCCAATCACCCGCTGCTCGCCGGCACTTCGAACGCGCCGGCGACCCTGGAAAATACCTTCAATAACTTCAACTTCGACAATCCGACCGTGCTGCAAAGTCCAACTCCGTATACGCCGACGATTTCTTGCTCCGCCATGCCCCTCAACTCTTGCGTGGGAGGCCAATACATCTATGGTGACAATCTCGGCGCAACTCTCAATGGCCGCCAGTGGAACTACCAGACGCCGTTGATACAGACGGAGAACCTGACCGTCGAGGATCAGTTCACCACCCACGACGCGATCCAGGTGGGATATGTCGGCACCCAGGGCCGTCACCTGGATATTCTGGGGAACTCGAACAGCAACTCTCTGATCTTGCCCCCCGGCACCAACACCCAGTTGTATATTCCGTACCCGTACATGGCCCGGAACGGCACCTACGAAACGACCAACGCCAACACCAGCTACAACTCAATGCAGATCACGTATCAGCACCAGATGAGCTTGGGGCTTTTGGTGCTGGCCAACTACACCTGGTCCCGGTGTGCGGGCGACCAACACGCGCCGCAGAACTCGGAGTTCAACGCAGGGTACCGCGCTCAATGGCTCGCTGGGTTCGGTATCAAGGGCGACTACGGCCTCTGCGATGCCGACGCCACCGACCTGTGGCACGCCGCCGTCACCTATGGCCTGCCCTTCGGCCGTGGCAAGCAGTTTGGCTCCTCGATGAACAAGGCCGCGGACCTCATCGTGGGCGGATGGGAGATCAATGGCTTCTACACCTTCCAAAGCGGGCAGCCGTTCACGGTCACTTGCCCGAGTGCCACGACGGCCGACTTCAATTGCGCCGCCGACGTGGCCCCGGGCACGAACATCTATGCCGGCCCGCACAACTACACCCAATGGCTTGCCACAAACTCGGCGGCCTTGACCACGTGGGTCAATCCGCCCGCCGCTACCCAAGTCGGACAGGCCGATTACTCGCCACTTGGTGGAGAGATTCAGCAGGCACGCGGACCGCACTTCACCAACCTGGATTCTTCGATCCTGAAGAACTTCAAATTCACCGAATCGACGGTTCTGCAGTTCCGCGCCGAAGCCTTCAACGTCACCAACACGCCGCCCTTCGCGCAGCCGCAACAGTTGAACTATACGGCCGGCAGCTTCAGCAACATCGGGGCCACAAAGAACAGCAACCAGAACAATGGCGCCCGCACGCTGCAGCTCGCGCTCAAACTGGCTTTCTAAGGCACCGGGCCTCTCAAACCTGTCTTAGACTGATCCCGCATCCGGCGCAGACACCGCTCCGGGTGCGGGTTTTTCTTTGTGATGCGGCGCAACGCTGGGGAATGGACGGACTATAGCGAAACCAGAGTGACTGTACCCTAAATCCGCAGCGTTCTAGTCGACGCGACCCCAAGGAGCGGCGACCCTGCACAACGCTCAACGGGGCACACCTACTCTGGTTTCGCTCTAATGGGCGGAGTAAGTGATCCGATATCCATCCCGAGCCACGCATCAAAAGCGATAACTGGGATTTGGAACTTATGCAGAGGTTTTTTAAAGCGCTTGGAGGCTCGAGAGACTTGACAAATATACCGCACTGTGATTTGCTCAATAGTCGTGGAGCCGGCATGCAGTCGCTCTTAGGCGTCTGTGTTTCCGGGTAGATAAAAAAGTACCCTGATTGATCGCGAGCGGTCCCCCTTGCACCTTCCCCGTATGCTCGCGAGGCGATCGACTATTTCCCCAGCAAGTTTGTAATCAGGCTGCGTTGACCCCGAAATTATGTGCGCGATTTGATTCTCCCAGCGGGAATTCCGGAGATCTCGTAATTGGCACGGTCGGGTCGGGTGTCAGGTCGATCTTTGCGATACTCGCGGCCATCCCGTCGGAGTAAGCAAGAGAGATTACGATTGCCCCGCCTGCCAGAGATGGCCCTCGCATGGAGACGCAGATCGCAAAGAAACTCGTGAAGCAACTGCCCTGCGTGTTTTTGCGCTGAACGCGGGACCGAGGATATGTGTGCGAGAAGCGCAGGCCTCAAACTGCGAATAAAAGGAGTGGAACTATGCCCAGTACGAAATGCGATAGATCAATGGAGCAGCAGTCAATCGTGGGCCCGGATGGCGCGGTGCAGCTCAATTCAAACCGCATGGTGCGACGCCGTCAGTTTCGAGGGCGTCTCGCGCAAGTTATACCTTCCCTTATATTCTGCGCGGCAATTGCGGCCGTAACCCAGGCCGCGGCCCCCGCCCAGACTCCCGTTCAACCTGTTCCAAATCCCTGTCCACGCTTTGCGGCGGGCAGCGTCGTGACCAATCCTCCGGCTCTATACAGTAACCACGGCGTGTTGAACGTAGAATTTTCTTACCAGCAGACCACTGATTTTGCTGGCAGAACGCTCTACTGCTTCATGACGCCCAACGGTTTTGAAGATCCCACGTTGCACATCAATCCTGGCGACACGCTCAACGTCACGATTACCAACAATACCCCGGCATCGCCCGTCGAGGAACCATTCAATCCTCCCAATTGCGGCGATAATTCGATGACGGGATCCTCCGTGAACATTCACTATCACGGCACCAATACATCGCCCGCCTGCGGTGCCGACAACGTAACCAAAACGCTCATCAATTCGGGAACCACATTTCATTACAGCCTGGTGTTCCCGACAAATGAGCCGCCCGGCCTCTACTGGTATCACCCGCACGTACATGGGATATCCGAGGCCGCTGTTCAAGGGGGCGGTGAAGGAGCCTTGATCGTAGACGGCATTCAGAACGTGCAGCCCGGGGTCGCAGGATTGCAAGAGCGGATCCTGGTCGTTCGCGATCAGCTCACAACGCAGCAGTTGGCTGAATCCACTCCCCCTGTGAACAGCGACGTCGAGACCCCCAACCTCGATCTCAGTGTGAACTTCGTTCCCGGCAATGCGTTCACGAATACATCGACCGGCATAACCACCTTCACACCGTCTATCATCCAGATGGAACCGGGTATCTCACAGTTATGGCGCATCTGTAATTGCACCTCAGACACGATTCTCGATATACAACAGGTGTTTGACGGCGTACCACAGACTTTTGAGGTCGTCGCAATCGACGGTGTACCGGTGAACTCCCAGGATGGAAATACACCTGGCGCGCCCATAAGCGCGACGCATTATCGCATCCCGCCGGCTGCCCGCGTTGAGATAATCGTCACCGCGCCTTCGCCGGCCGTACATTTGGCCCAACTCATCACTCAATACATCAGCACCGGGCCGCTTGGCGACGAGGATCCGACCCGGGCGCTAGCTACCATCCAGCTTGTGCGCAATGACACACAAGCAGTTGACAATGCACTGCCCGAGTCGACCGGGTTTACTACAACTCAGCAGAGGTTCGCCGGACTGAGCAGCGCGCCGATCAACGCCGAGCGGACACTCTATTTCTCTGAGAATCCAACTACGAACCAGTTCTTCATCACGGTTCAGGGGCAAACGCCGCAAGTATTTGACAACAATAACCCTCCATCGATCATCACCACGCAGGGTTCGGTGGAGCAGTGGACCATCCAGAATCGGGCCATGGAGAACCATGAGTTCCATCTTCACCAGATTCATTTTCTGGTGCAGTCGCAGAACAACTTTGCCGTCAACGGTACGCCGCCGGCTCCAGTCATCACCGGCCAGTTTGCCGATATGGTGGAGGTCCCGTTCTGGGATGGCAATGCCGGCACTCCCTATCCGAGCGTGACGGGGCTGATGGATTTCCGCGGTCCCGACGTCGGGGATTTCGTCTATCACTGCCACATCCTTGGTCACGAAGATCGGGGCATGATGGCCATTATCGAGGTGCTGCCGCCTGCCAGCAGTAAACTCACCTCGCCTGACCATGGCAAGCAAGTTCCCTCGCTAGAGAAGGCCTCTGCCTCGCCCGCGCCGACAACTGCTGTCGGCGGCGCGGTGCACGGTAGTGCAATGTCGCAAATGCGCTGAAACTACATCCAGCGAAGAGGCGGCTCGCAAGATCGTTGTGGGCCGCCTCTTGTCATAGCATGCACCGGAACTTTTATTTGAAGGAGATTGAAGATGACAGGCAAGTGCACGATCAAGAGTTTTCCACGCATAATCTATGTTTGTTGCGTCCTCTTTTTCACTTTTACGGCGGGAACCGCGGCCTGCCAGATAGCGGAACCTCCCGAGGAAGCGTCGCAGCAAAGCATGCAGGGCATGCCCGGGATGCACGGCATGCACCACATGAACGTTCCCATGGGCGAAGAGACATGTGGGCCCAAGTATACCTATGACGAGGGTCTCGAAGGCCCCAGTCATTGGCAGGGCTTGTGCACCACCGGCAAATTTCAGGCGCCAATCGACATTGAAATTGAGCATGCTGAAAAGCTGCCTATCCAGAAACTCCATTTCCTTTACAAGCCCGCGGATCTCGACGTTATCAACGATTGCAATCGTTACCGCATCCTGGCTCGCTTTCCCGACAACGACTGGCTCACGGTGGGCAAGACGCCTTACTTCTTCAGCGAGCTTCACTTCCGCGTTCCCGGCGAAAACGCCATAAATGGCAAACGTCCCCGCATGTCGGTGCAGCTCGTACACCTCTCACCGGAATCGAAGTTCCTCATCATTGAAGTCCCCATCGTTGTCGGCAAAGAAAATCCCGCGATGAAAGCTATTCTGGAACACGTGCCCGCGCCGGGCAAGGAAAACAAACTCGGCGGCGTACAGATCGACCCCAACGATTTCCTGCCCGCGGACCGCACCGTTTACCGTTTTACCGGATCACTCACCACGCCTATCTGCAATCAGGACGCGTTGTGGTATGTAATGAAGAACCCCATCGAGTTATCTAAGGCGCAGATAACCAAATACGCAGAGTACTACCACGATACTGCGCGCCCGCTTCAGCCTGTGAACGGAAGGCAGATTGCGGAAAGCCAGTGAGAGGTGCTCTCGTCTAAGTTCTGCAACCAACCCTGCCAGGGGCCATCGGACCCTCCGGCACAGTTGTTGCTCTTGACATGCATGCGAGTTCGCGATTGGTCAATCTGTTTTGTGCTCGCAGCCCTGTTGCTTCCGGCTGCATCGAGATCCCACACTGCTCAGGACGCCCCTTATCAGGCCGAACGGCAGAAGGCGGTCGAGTTTTTCAGTCAGGGAAAACGCCTTGAAGCTCTTCCCCTCCTGGAAGAGCTCGTAAAAGCCGCGCCCGCGGACGCCGAATTGCTCGCCGATCTGGGAGCGTCGCTGGTGGACCACGCGGCCACGCTCACTGACCAGAATGCCGCCGGCATGGAACGGCTTCGCGCCCGCGGCATTCTTCTCAAGGCTCGCGCCTTGGGTAATGTAACTCCCCTCACTCTGAATCTTATCGAGATTCTCAAGCAGATACCCCAGAGCGGCGATATTCAATTCTCCTCCAATCCGCAAGTGGAGCAGGCAATGCGCGCCGGCGAGGCAGCCTTTGCCCGGCGCGACTTCGACGATGCCCTTAGAAACTACGCCGCCGCGCTTGAGCTCGAACCCGATAACTACACTGCCGTGCTCTTTACGGCGAACGCGCACGACCGCAAGGGTGACTTAGCCACTGCCGCCCAGGAGTACCAACGCGCCATTCAAATTGATCCCAACATTGAGACGGCGTACCGCTACTATGCCGACATGCAGGCGCGCCAGGGCCAGATGGCGGAGGCGCGGCAGATGCTCATCGATGCAGCCGTGGCCGAACCGTATAACCGAACCGTCTGGCGCGAACTAAATGCCTGGGCAACACTCAATCACACCGCAATTAACTTCGTCTATGTCGGGATTCCTCCGCCGCCAAATGATTCGCAACCGTCAGGCTCCCTGACCAAAACCAGCCGGCCGACGGATCTCTCCGCTGTTTGGGATGCATATCGCGCGGTCAAAGAGAAATGGCAAAGTGGTGGCGAATTCGAACGTCGCTTTCCTGAAGAAGAGGAATACAGGCACAGCCTGCCCGAGGAGACCGAGGCTTTAGAAGCCGAGGCCGGGGTATTAGAAGAGCTCAAGGCGGACAAAAGCAGCTCTCAGTTGGTAGAACGTGATTCGGGATTGGTCCTGCTGCTGAAGTTGTCTCAGACTGGCATGATCGGACCGTATGTACTCTTCAGTCTGGGTGATAAAGGCATTGCATGTGACTATGCAGCCTATCGCGCAGCCCACCGTGACCTGTTAGAGGAGTATGTGGACAAGTTTGTAGTGCAACCTGCACATTGAACGAACGATCGAATTGTTGGCAGACGGCGCGCAGGAAATCATGCAAAGACAACTCTCTCTCGCGTGGCAGGTTACCGAGATAACGTTCTCTTATCCTGATGATAAACAATGAGTTATTAGCATTGCGCAGCGTACGGCAGATGCTTAGCTGTTTCCCCTTGAATCCGTACCGGATTTGACAAGCTAGCATGAGATAAGCGTTTTAAAACTTGTGAGCCGGTGACCGTTCCGCCTTTTGCGGGCCAAGAACTAAAACCTTTGATTGCCTTGGGCTAGACAT
>JBEKPD010000111.1:0-19360 GCA_049521075.1 Occallatibacter sp. | reverse complement strand
AATTCGCCTGACGGGCTCCAGAATTATCCTCTGCGCGAGGTGGGCAACTCGTCCAACCCCAACTGGATTGTGATGGGTAACAACTCCGCAAACACCGTCAATTCCTCGACAACCACCGCGATTCCGCCAGGCATTGCGCCGCTGAGCCCGGGATATATGAATCCGGACGCTAAACCGGGTGAAGTGACCGAAGTTGGCACCACCCTTGAACAGCCGATGAAAATGAATTCGGCCCTTCGTCTGAGCTGGGTTTGGACGCACGGCTCTTATCTCGATCACGACTTCAATCCCAATGCTCCCCTCAGCGCCTTTGTCTATGAGATGACCCACGGCACGGCTGTGCCCAATGGTGGCGCAAGCGTCATCGGGACGCCGCAGCAGAACACCTATACGGCAGTCTCGGCCAATCCGTACGACAACACCGTCTATGGCAACTTCAGCGTGGATGAACACACCGGCTGGTCGAACGACAACGAGCTCCAGGTCAACTACCAGCGGCTGTTTAAACACGGCTACGCCTTTCAGATATTCTATGTTTGGAATAAGGCGTTCCGTATCGGCGAAAACGGCTCCCGCGACGGTACCATCACGACCGCCCAGGATTATTTTGGCGTCAATCCTAACGTAGCCAGCTTTACCTCCAACTACCCTGTCACCCCCCTCGTCGCTCCGCCCAGTTATCCTAATGGCGTTGCGTCTTACTCCGATTGGCGCGCGCTCGAGAAATTTGAAGCCTACCATCTCGACGCCGCCTTTCCGCCGCAACACATCGTGTTCAACTACATCTTCGATTTGCCGTTGGGACGTGGGAAGAAGTTCCTTGGCAACTCGAATCGCTTTGTAGATGAGTTGGTTGGCGGCTACCAGATTGCCGGTGTAGGCCATATGAGTTCGTCGATCTTCCAGCCGGCGAGCTCACACTGGGGCGTCACCAACCCCATCCACGTTTACAAACACAGCGTGAAGATTACAGATTGCACCAGCGGCAACTGCTATCCCGAGTACCTGTGGTTTAACGGCTATATCTCACCGAAACAAGACGCTAACAGCGGATACTGCACCGCAGTGAGCTCAACTGGTCAGCCCGAATGCATCTACGGTCTTCCCTCCAACTACGTACCGTACGAAGCCCCGATAATCAACAATCCATCGGACCCGAACTTCGGCAACGACTACGTGACTACGATAACTGCGAGTGGCGCAACAATTAACGCAAAATCACCCTACGGCTCCCAAACCGGCACCAATCCCTTCGCGAAGACTTTTCTCCGCGGTCCAAACAACTGGGAAAGCGACCTTTCGCTTTACAAGGTCTTTCCTGTTACCGAAAGGTACAACCTCAGATTCAACGCGGACTGCTTCAACTTTCTTAACCACCAAGGGTGGAACAACCCGAATACAACCAACGGCATCGAGGAGTATTTCCCAGGCGGCCAATCCGGCGCTACCTCCGCCAACCCCGGCCGTCAAATCCAGCTCTCGGGGCGGTTCACGTTCTAACAACGCTGGATAAACCAACAACCGGTCCCCGGGCGTTTCGCCCGGGGGCCGCAACTCCCACCCCCACGCCGTAAATTGCAGTTCACATCAACATAAATATCTTCCTTCGCCAAATCACTGCGAAGCGCGGTACCTCGCAAAAGGAAAAAATTGCAGCACGCATACTATTCACGAGAGGGAAATATCTGTGTGGATCCGTCCCATGTTCGCAACAAGGCAATCATGAGCCGGCAACGGGAATTCAGGGAGGGAATGCGATGATTTCCATTTCGTGCGCGGATTACGCATTCCCGCTGCTGCCCAGGGAGCAGCGATTCGCCCTGTTACGGCTGCTTGGCTTCGAGTACGTGGACTTAGGCCTCTTCGAACGGAGCGAAGGATTGAGGCCGGGGCAATTGCTTGCAGAGCCGCGTAAATTTGCCAGGCAACTGAAGCGCGATCTCATTCATGCAGGATTGCGAGCTTCCGATGTCTTCCTGCAAACGGGCGTGACCCTTGAAGATGCAGCAGAAAACAATCCGAGCGGGATTGTGCGCGCACAGCATCGCAAGACATTCATTCTCATTCTTGAACTGTGCGCGGACCTCGAGTGCACGCACGTGACGGGCCTTCCTGGGGTTCTGCACAAAGACGTCGGCGACAAGGCCAGCTTTGAGCTGGCTGTTGAGGAGATGGGATGGCGCCAGCGCGTTGCCTCGAGCGCGGGCATTTGTTATGCGATTAAGCCTCATGTTGACTCAATCTGCTCAGATGTCGAGCAGGCGCATAAGTTGCTGGATGCTGTTCCGGACCTGTCGTTGACGCTCGATTACGGGCATTTCGTGTTTCAGAGAATCAGTTCCCGTCATGTGCATAACCTGTTGCCTTATGCTTCTCACGTCCACATGCGCGGTAGCACGCCGCAACGGCTGCAGTTGCCGCTCCATGAAAGCTCTATTGATTTCCAAGGCATCATCCGGCGCCTTTTTAAGAACCGATATCCAGGCTTTCTTGCGATCACATATCTTAGGGAAGTCTGGAACAAATGCGATCGCACAGATAACGTGTCAGAAACTATCCTTCTGCGAAAACAACTTATGGAGAGTTTGCCGCCTGAGCCGGCAAAAACGAATCAAGCGGAGGCACGGTCAGCTGCTTCGCTCGTGCGCGGTACGTGGCCGCAGTCATCGCCAGCGACCTGAGCCTGATTGTTGACCGCGTATCGAGCTGTATTGGCAGCGAATCCTGTTTGTCTCAAGAGGAGCGGGTGTAATCGGATGCAAACGGGGGCTGGGGTAACACAAGAGAATCGGGTCTCCTGCGGACATTGTGCAAGCAGTCGACTTAGAATGTGCGGCGAGCAGATATGAAGACGAAGATGAAAAGGCGGATGTTTCTCTTGCAGTCAGGCGCGGGCTTGGCCGCAGCCGCATTGCCTGGATTGGGGCAGACGCCAGTTTCTGCAGGCCATATACATCATGACCAGGCGGTCCCGGCAGAAGAGAGCCGCCGGCCCATCGTGCATCCCGGGATTTTGCAAACCCGATCCGATCTTGAGTTCATGAAGGCGAAGATCGAGGTGGGCGAGGAGCCCTGGAAATCGGCATGGGATATCTGGCTCACGAGCCCCGCAGGGTCGCTCGATTTCAAGCCGCAACCGTTCGCGCATGTAATTCGTGGCGCATACGATGCTGGCGACCAAGGCGGACGCGAACTCCAGGCGAGCGCGAACGCGGCAGAAAACCACGCGCTGCAGTGGTACGTGACCGGCGACGAGGCGCATGCGCACAAAGCCATCGAAATCCTTGACGCGTGGTCAGGGGCGCTGGTGGACTTCTTTGAAAACGATGCCATGCTGCTGGCGGGCTGGACAGGTGGTCAGTTCTCGAACGCGGCAGAGATCTTGCGTGCTACATATCATGGATGGAACTCCCGGTCGCAGGAACAATTCAAGCGCATGTTGCTCACGGTGTATGTGCCGCTGCTGCGGATGTTTTATCCCGAAGCAAATGGCAATTGGGACGCGGCAATCATGTACACGCTTCTCGCGATCGGCGTTTTCTGCGAGGATCGCCAATTGATGGAATCGGTCTATCGGCATTTTCGCGTCGGCCCGGTCAACAGCGGCATCACGCATTACGTTTACCCAAGCGGGCAATGTGAGGAATCCTGCAGAGACCAGGGACATACACAACTCGGGCTCGCCTACCTTGCGAATACCTGCGTAGTGGCGTGGAACCAGGACGTCGATCTTTTTGCCGAGGCCGATAATCGGTTGGCGCTGGGATTCGAATACACGTCGCGCTACATGCTGGGCGAGGATGTGCCCGCGTACGGAAAGGTGAGCGAAGAGACGCGGGGAAAATTCAGCGATACCTATCACGTAATCCTGCAGCACTATCGCTACGAGAAACACATGGCGATGCCGTACACCGAGAGGGCGGCAGCGAAAGTGGTACGTGCGCATACCGTAGCCACGATGTTTCGCGGCGACGGCGGCAAAACTGCTACGAATCTTATGCCCGCACCCGAGCCTTCCAAAATCGCAGCCACAGCCGGAGCGCAAAAACAGCCTGCGGGCGCAATGCCTGCGGGCGCCATCGCTGTCGCGCCGGGCGAATCCGTTCAGGACGCGCTAAACAAGCTCAAGGCAAATGGCGGCGGCACGTTGTGCTTGACGGCGGGATTGCATATCTTACCGGCCACCTTGAAACTGCCGAGCGGAATCGCCATCGTGGGGACGGGCATCGATTGCGAACTCTTCCTCGATCCGGCGAAAGGAAAAGGTGAGGCGGCGATCGCGAATGCCGAGCCGGACATGCACGATGTGCTCCTGCAGGGCTTCCTGATTGAAGGCGGACAGGAGCCAGCGGCCTCGCGCGATCCGGGTTCCGACGTCGGCCGGCGGCGGCTGGAACACGGACCAATTCGCGCCGGGATCGTATTTCAAAGCGACGGGAAAGCAGTGCAGCGCAATCTGCGGTTCGAACACATCACGATCCGTAATTGCACTTACTGCGCAGTCGAGCTGTTCGGCGCCGAGCAGATAGAGGTTATCAATTGCGATTTTTCAGCGAGCGGAGGAATGGTGCCTCCGGGCCCCGGAAAGAATCACAACCTGAAGATGAATCGCGTTTCTCGTGTTGCCATCAGTGGCTCGCGCTTTGCCGATTCGATGTGGGGGCATGGAGTTGCGGTGATCTTCGGGAGCGATGTCACGATACGCGATTGCGAGATCACGCGCAACGCGCTCGATGGCGTGATGATTGCCGAAAGCCGCCACGTGACTGTGGAGGGTTGTCTTGCCGAGGGCAACGGCGGTGTCGGGATCGCGCAGGAAATCTGGAAAGAACCGAATCAGGAGGTGACGGTGAGAAACAATTTGCTGCGCAATAACGTGGCGGCAGGGTGAGAACTGTTTAAGTCTTTGTCGCAGTGACGGAGTTATATGATGCCTTCCGAAATTTCAGAATTGAAGGCGACGGAGAAGAGCGGAAAGCATGAACGGACGCAGAGAATTCCTGAAATCGGCAATCACCAGCGCGGCAACGTGGATGCTCCTGCCGGCGCTTTTCGAAGACGTGGCCCTGGCAGATGATCCGGCCGCAAACGATATCGGCGGATTTCGTTTCGAATCGGGGAGCATATCTGCGGAGTTGTCCATGGAGGCTCACGAGTTTAGGCAGTTGAGCATCGACGGTCTGGGAAAAGGCCGTCGCGGCGCCAATATCGTCGACGCCAAAAGCTCGACCTCCGGTTTTCGGCCATCGAGCTTCAAATCCGAGGGCGTCCTTACTGTCGAATACCGTTCGAGCCTGGTTGAGAAGCATGCGGCGGCCGAATGGGCGATTGAATTGAGGAACAGGACACTCGTTCTCACATCGGAATGGTCGCCGGGCATCGAACCGGCGCCGATGATTTTTCATCTCAACCTCCCCCAGGTTCACAGCACCGTGCTGGGCGCCTTTCGGAGCGATGGCCTATTGGCTTTTCCGGCGCTCATGCACTTCCCGGGCCAGGGCTCGATGCGCATCACGGTCGATGTTCCCGGCTTTGGAATGACGTACCAATGCGCGAGGCACGCGCCTACTGCAACGCTTATGCTGCCTGGAGCGACGTTCGAGCACAAACGCGTGGTTTATACACTGGAGGTAACTGCGATCTACCCCGATGTGCCGGGGATCGCCAATGATGCCCGCTTCGACGCGTTCCGACGCAATTGGCTGAATGTTCTGCAAGTCAGTCCCGCATACCCTGCGCTGGCCAACAACACCGCCAGCACATCCTGCGCTTTCTGCTACTACGAATTCGGCGATATCGCGGCATTGACGCCACCTCTGGCCGAAGGCCTGACAGCGCTTGATTTGGTGCGCATAACTCTGGATAGAGTACTGGCCGGCGGCACGGCATATGGACTACCTATGTCTGGTAACTTTCCGACACCGTCTTTAGACACATTTCCGTCTATGCTGATCGCTGCGGCCGACTGTGTACGCACAGGTAATAACGATGAGTGGCTCGCCGCGAACTACGACGGCATTCGCGGTTGGGCCGAGTCCATGCTGGCTACCGATACCGATGGTGACGGCCTATTCAAATACAGCGTCAGTGGGAATTCCGGCATCTGGCCGAACGGCTTTCCTACGGTTCGGCCGTCGAATTGGTGGGATACCATCGGCTTCGGCCACGAAGATGCGTTCGGGAACGCGCTTGCCTTTCGTGCACTTCGAGGCCTGACCATGATGGCATACAAGCTCGGCAAAACCGCCGATGCAGCGCGTTATCAGGCTGCCGCGGAGAAGCTGCGGCACGCCTATTACCAGCGTTTTTACAATCCAGATACCGGTGTTATCGGCGGCTGGCGCAGTGCCGACGGCAAACTCCATGACTACTATTTCCTGTGGATCAATGGCATAGCCATCCACTACGGACTTGTGGCGAAGCCGCAAGCCAGTGCCATCATGGACAAGTTACTTGCCAAGATGAAAGAAGTTGGTTACGACAAATTCAACATGGGATTGCCCGGTAACCTGATCACTGTTGCGCTCAGCGATTATGTGCACAAAACCCCCGATGCCCGCTTCGGCGGCGGTGTGTTGGCCGACAACTCCGATGGCTTTCAGAATTACGAAAACGGCGGGGCCACTGGCTGCTTTGCCTTCTTCACACTAGCTGCACTTTACGATCTCGGCCGCAAAGAGGAAGCAGATCGAATTCTCTTCGCCATGCTCGGAGAATATGACCGTTGCGGTTTTGAAGGACGCGACGCGAAGGACCGCTCATACGACTGGCGCCGCTGGGACGGAACTGCCATGGGCGGCGAGGGCTTTCTGGTCGACAACTACTACTCCTTGCTTGCTGTTCCGCTGCGGCAGTCGGAGAACACGTGGCACGGCGATTTCAGAGGGGCGTCTTTTCCGTGATCCCACTCTATCCCACTCGACACGAATTCCCTGCACAACGCGAAAGGATAAGACAATCGATATGACGGCAATCAATCGCAGAGAGATGATTGCAGGCGCGGCGGCGTTGCTCGGTAGTGCGCATTTGCCGTTCGCATTTGCCGCGCAGCAAGCGGGAACCGCAAGCGGCAATCCGGTAAGCGCCGATCTTCCCGAGAAGCCCAAGGATCTGTTCGTTTCAACGTTCACGCCGGAGCTGTTGTCCAAAACTCTGATATCGGCGTCGGAGTGGCATCCCTATCCCAAGGCTGCCGAGCGCGAAGAGTGGCAGCAGATCCCCGCAGAGATGGCGAGCGCACTCGTAGCCCGCGCCGAAAAGGCCGTAGGCGCAGAATGGGAATCGTTCCCGGCCACGGTTTTTCTCGAGTACAAGCGCACCGGGAATCGCGCTCATTTTGAGCGCTATTATTTCACGCGCCGCAACCGGCTTACCGATCTTGTGCTGGGCGAATGCGTCGAAGGCAACGGCCGCTTTCTCGACGAACTCATCAACGGCATCTGGCTCGCATGCGAGGAGACATTCTGGGGACTTCCGGCGCATCTTGGGCTGCAAAGAACGCATCCCGGCTCAGGCCTACCCGATGTCGAAGAGCCGATAGTCGATCTCTTCGCCGCCGACACGGGAGCCACGATGTCCTGGATTCACTATCTGCTCGGGGCTCAGCTCGAATCATTGAACGCGATGATCGCGCCCCGCATCCGGTTCGAAGTTAAGCGCCGCATCCTCGATCCCGCCTTTACGCGCGATGATTTCATTTGGATGTTTCATGACTACAAGGGGCAAAGACGCCATCTCGGCAACTGGACCCCTTGGATCGACTCGAACTGGCTAACAGCCACTCTGCTGCTCGAGCCCGATCCGGACCGGCGCAAGGCAACCGTGGCCAAAATCTGTCGAAGCGTCGATCAGTATCTTGAAGATTATTCTGTCGATGCTTGTTGCGCTGAAGGCCCCGGCTACTGGAACGTCTCGCCGGGCTCTTACTTTGACTGCTGCACCCTGCTCACTTCAGCCACGGGCGGAGCGGGCAATCCTCTCACCGATCCGTTCGTCCGGAAGATGTTTCGCTACATCGCCGACGTTCACATCAATGGACCTTGGTTCGTTGACTACGGCGACGCGCCGCCGAAGATGAATGAATGCGGTCAGTTTCTCTATCGCATTGGGACGGCCATCGGCGACGAGACACTGCAGGCGTTTGGCGCCTTCAATACCTCTGTCGACGCAGTTCGCGAAGGCGTCTTATCCGAAGGTCAGGGACATTTGGTACGAGCGTTTCCTAATCTTCTTGCCTCAGCCAAAGCGGTTGCCGCAGTCAAGAGAGACGCGCTCGTCCGCGATGCGTGGTATCCCGCGCTCAACCTCATGACCGCGAGGATCAGGGAAGGCGTTTCGGACGGCTTTTATCTGGCCATGCAGGCCGCTCCCAATCAACGCGCGCACGGCCATAACGACTCGGGCAGCTTTATCGTCTTCCACGACGGCGACCCCGTTTTCGTCGACATCGGCCCGGAGGCTTACACCGCACCTCGCTACAAATTCTCTGTGCAGTCGGCCTATCATAATCTGCCTACCGTCGGAGGCGTCATGCAGAGCGCGGCAAAGCCGCAGTACCGCGCCAGCGACGTTCAGTACTTTGCCGACGATTCCCGCGCCGCGGTCGCGATGAATCTCGGCACCGCCTATCCCAAGGATGCCGGTATCGCCAGATGGATTCGCACGTTAACGCTGGATCGCGTGGCGGACCGCATCCGTCTGGATGAAGATTTCCAGTTGGAAAAGAACGTCCCGGTTCAGCTTTCCTTCATGACGCCGCGTGTTCCCTCGCAGGGGCCCGCGGGGAAGATCGTTTTCACCGCAACCAAAGCCCAGATCCACGATGTCACCCTCAGCTACGATGCGGCGCTGATTGCTCCGACGCTTGAGAAGATCGACCTGACCGACGATTGGCTGGTCGGGCGCTGGGGCAAAACCATTTACCGCGTCTTGCTTACATCGGTTGCCCCTACCGACCGCGGCAAGTGGCTCATTGAATTCGCCTGACCCGGAAGTGGCTACGTGTAACTACTCCCGAAATCCATCGCCTGAATGCAGGCAATTGCCGAGTCGCCGGTTCTTAACCGGCGGATTCGCTCCAAGCCCGAAACGCTCATTTTCGATCCAAACACGAGGTAGGCATGCCACACTTTTTTAAATCTTTGTTGCTGATGGTATCTGCAGGGTTGGTGCTCACCGCGCAAGCCCAAACCAAGCAGACGTCTGACATTACACAGCAATCCACGCTTTATGTGGTCCCGTACGCGCACCTCGATACGCAGTGGCGGTGGGAGTTCCCTCAGACGATCAGCGAATATCTTTTGAAGACCCTGAAGGTGAATTTCTACTATATGGATAAGTATCCGCACTACGTCTTTAACTGGACCGGCTCCAACCGCTACCGGCTGATGAGGGAGTACTACCCGGCCGACTACGAACGGATGAAGCAATATGTTGCAAGGGGCAGCTGGTTTCCCGCCGGATCGTCCGTCGAAGAGAGCGACGTGAATCTGCCCAGCGCGGAATCGATCATCCGGCAAGTTCTATATGGCAATACGTATTACCGCAAGGAATTCGGCAAAGCCAGCAACGAGTATATGCTGCCCGATTGTTTCGGGTTTCCGGCGTCGTTGCCGACCATCCTGGCTCATGCCGGCATTGAGGGCTTCTCCACGCAAAAACTGAACTCTGACTGGCAGCCGGCGCCCATCGTGGGCGGGCCGGACTCTCCGGAAAAGACGCCCGTCGGCATTCCATTCAATGTGGGCATCTGGGAAGGGCCCGATGGCAAAACCATCATGGCGGCGCTGAACCCGCTCGAATATGTCGGCGGAATTCGTTACGACCTGAGCAAGACGCCGCCTCCACCGCCGGCTGGGTCCAAACCCGCGCAGGTCTTCGGCGCGGGCGCCGGTCTGACGGATTGGGTCTTGCGCATTGCTATCGATGGCAAGGTGACCGGAGTCTACGCCGACTATCACTACATCGGCACCGGCGACATTGGCGGCGCTACCGACGAAGAAACGGTCAAGTTTCTTGAGGCTCTGGCCACGCAGGGAACAATTGCCCTTCCACCTCCTAACGAGCCTTCCGGCGGCCGCGCGTTGCCGGGTCCGGAAGGGACTCTTCAGAGTCCGTCGGTCCGTGTGGGCGACGGTTCTGTGCGCGTTCTCTCGTCGGCGGCCGATCAGATGTTTCTTGACATCAAGCCGGAGATGCAAACCAAACTGCCCCGCTACAAGGGCGATCTTGAACTCATTAACCACTCGGCAGGGTCGCTCACATCCGAGGCTTATCTCAAACGCTGGAACCGCAAAAATGAAATTCTCGCCGACAGCGCGGAAAAGGCCTCGGTTGCGGCGGCATGGATGGGCGGCAGGCCCTATCCTCAACAGCGCCTCAATGACGCATGGACATTGGTCATGGGCGGCCAGTTTCACGACATCGCTGCCGGCACTGCCACTCCGCGCGCCTACCAATTCGCGCAAAATGACGAAGTCATCGCGCTCAACCAGTTTGCCAACGTGCTCACCAGCGCTACGGAAGCGGTGGCATCCGCGTTGAACACGCAAACTGAAGGCATTCCGGTTGTGGTCTACAACTCGCTTAACATCCCGCGCCAGGATGTGGTCGAAGCGCAGGTGCGCTTTCCCGGTGGGCCGCCGAAGGCCGTGAACGTTTTCGATTCGGGCGGCAAGCAAGTTCCGGCGCAACTTGAAGGCGGCAAGGTGATCTTTATAGCTAGCGCGCCTTCAGTCGGCTACGCGGTTTATGAAGTTCGCGCCGCTGCCGCGCCCGAACCCTCGACGGAACTCAAGATAACTAAGTCGACCCTTGAGAATGCGCGCTACCGCGTCACACTCAATGCTGCCGGCGACGTCAGCAGTATCTTTGATAAGTCGCTCAATAAGGAGCTCCTCTCTGCGCCGGTAAGGCTGGCCATTTCAAACGATGCGCCACGGCAATGGCCGGCCTGGAACATGGATTTCGATCAGGAGCAGGCCGCTCCTCGCGCATATGTGAGCGGCCCGGCCATGGTGCGCATCGTGGAAAATGGCCCGGCTCGCGTCGCCCTAGAGGTTTCGCGCGAAGCCGAAGGATCGAATTTTGTTGAGACCGTCCGTCTCGCGGCGGGTGACGCGGGCAACCGCGTCGAGTTCAGCGATGTTGTCGACTGGAGAACTCTCTCCGCAAATCTCAAGGCCGTCTTTCCGCTTTCGGCCTTGAATCCGATGGCCACCTACAACTGGGAGATTGGCACCATTCAGCGACCCACTGCGTTTGATCGCCAGTTCGAAGTCGCATCGCATCACTGGATCGATCTGACGGACAAGAACGGTGCGTACGGCGCCACGATTCTCACTGACGTGAAAAACGGCTCAGACAAGCGCGACGACCATACGATTCGCCTAACTTTGATTCGCACCCCGGGAGCTCCATTGCCCGGTCCCGGCGGTAATTATCCCGACCAGCTCAACCAGGATTGGGGGCGCCATGAGATTCTCTTTGGCCTCGCCGGCCACGCGGGCGACTGGAGCCAGGGCCAGACAGACTGGCAAGCGTATCGCCTCAGCACTCCGCTGGTGGCCTTTACAACCGAGCGGCATCGAGGCGCGCTCGGCCGTAGCTTCTCTCTCGTCAGCGTCGACAATCCGCGCATCCGCATCCTCGCTCTCAAGAAAAGCGAGATGAGCGATGAATTCATTCTGCGCATGGTTGAATTGGATGGCCACGATGCACCAAGCGTCAAGGTCAGATTCGCAGGGCCCATCGTTTCCGCGCGTGAAGTCAACGGCCAGGAGCTGCCCGTAGGATCGGCGATGGTCGCAGGCGGGGAGCTTGAAACTTCGTTCACTCCCTATCAACCGCGCAGCTTCGCGCTCCGTCTTGGCGCGCCTCCGGCTGAGGTCAGTCCGGTGGCATCCCAGCCGGTCGCTCTCAAGTACGATCTCGCGGCGGCGAGCAACGACGATACGAAATCCATCGGCGGCTTCGACCGCAAGGGCAACACGCTGCCGGCCGAGATGCTGCCTGCGGAACTGAACTTCAATGGCGTCAGATTTCATCTGGCTCCGGCGTCGACAGGCAGGCCCGATGCCTTGATTGCGCAAGGCCAGACTATCCAGCTTCCTGCAGGCAACTTCAATAGGGTGTATCTGCTGGCCGCCTCAGACGATGGCGATCAAAAGGCTGTCTTTCAGGCAGGTGATCTCTCTCGTCAATTCAGCGTTGAGGATTGGGGTGGCTTCATCGGCCAATGGGATACGCGCCGCTGGAAGCCCGCTCCCGACACAGTCCTGGCCGGAGATCCGCCGCATGCGGTGCCGCTGCGCAAGGACTGGGCCGTCTCGGCAAATCATGCCGCGTGGAACGATATAACGTATCGTGGATCGCCCTGGTGGTCGCCGCGCTACCCTGAGGACTATATTGGACTGGCCCGAGGCTACATCAAGCCAGCGGCGCTGGCGTGGTATGCCTCGCATCATCACACACCCGATGGACTCAATGAGCCATATCAGTATAGTTATCTCTTTGCTTACTCGGTCGAGTTACCACCGCATGCCGGCACTCTGATTCTGCCAAAGAATGACAACATTCGTATTCTGGCTATCTCCGTAGCGAGCGAAAATCCTGAAGTCGAACCGGCCCAGCCCCTATACGACACATTGCAACGGACAGACACTAACGAGAATGAACAAATCCACGAAGGTAAGGAATGAACAGAAGAACCTTTAATAAGTTGGCGAGTATCAGCGCCCTGGGAGCGATGGTAACCAACGCCGAATTGTATGCGCAGGAGAGCGAATCAGCGGGAGCCGGCGCGGGAGAGATTGTTCTCGAGGACGACGAGCTACTCGTCGAGTTTGACAAAGCATCCGGCGCATTGACGCGTATGGTGCGCAAATCGACGCAGTGGACGATCGAGCGGCGTCCTGAGCTTGGGGTCTCGTTCCGTCTCCTGGTTCCGCTGCCCAAGCAGCGTGCCAACTTCGTTCTGGGACAAAAGCAGCGCGCCGCATCGGTAGAAAAAGTCTCCGCGAAGCGTGTGGAGATTGCTTGGAAGAATCCGGCAAGCGAACATGGCGGCGCTGTGCCTTTGACGCTCTCGGCCGCAGTGGAGCTTGAGAAAGGCGTTCTGACGTTCAAGGCCACACTGGTGAACGACTCTGCGCTGACCGTTGAGACGATGGATTATCCATATTTCGGAGATATCAATCCACCGGCAAAGGGTGAGAAGATGGAAGCCGATCACATGTGGTACGGGAATCTCGTGGTAGACGAAATCCATCCACACTTTAACAATGCGAAGGGCTATTGGGGCGTGAACTTCCCCACTAAATCCATCGAGTCGAAGGAGAGCCTCTTTTGCTTAATGCAGGCGGAAAAACAGGGGATCTATACCGAGATTGGCGATCCAAACCAGCCCTATCTTCTGGAGTTCACCTTCGAGCAGCATCCTGGCGTAGTGGAATCGATCGATAACATCGTTCCCGAGCAGGATAAGTTCTCAGGGCTCGATGTGAATCTGGAGTTTCGCTGCTGTCATTTCCTGTTTATCCCGCCTCACTCCAGCAAGAAGACGGCGCCCGTGAGCATGTGCACCTACGACGGAGATTGGCACGGCGGCGTGGATGTGTTCAAGAAGAGGCGCGCGCAATGGTTCAAGCAGCCCCACGTTGCCGAATGGACCAAGGATGTGCATTCGTGGCTGCAACTGCAGGTTGACGGCGCAGAGCAGGACTTTGCCATTCCGTACCGTGAACTTCCCAGATACATCGACGAATGCGCGGCCAACGGAGTCACGGCTATTCAATTGGTTGGCTGGAATATCGGCGGCCAGGATGGAGGCGATCCATGCCTCGACACCGATCCCGGGTTAGGCACATGGGAGGAACTGCACCAAGTCATCCTTTACGCGCGTAGTCAGAGCGTGAAGATGATTCTGTTTGCCAAGCCGGTTTGGGCCGACCGCACGACCGAGTGGTGCAAAACGGAGCTCTACAAATATGCTGCCACGGATCCGTATGGAATTCCCTACGAGATCGGCGGTTACAGTTACACAACGCCCACGCAATTGGCGGCCATTAACAATAGGCGACGCTACGTCATGGACGTGCAAAGCCCAGCCTACCGTGATATTGCGACGCGGGAGTTCGAGAAGATCGTGAAGCTGGGTGCAGCGGGCTGGCTCCACGACGAGGTCTGCTGGCACGGTCCGGTGGATTATTCGTTCAGCAACGATCATGGCTATCCGGCGCCCGGCTATCTCTATGCCGGAGATATGCCATTAGCCGAACAGATGCGCGCAGCCGCAGACAAAGTAGCTCCTGACTTCATCTTCGCCGGCGAAGGGTCGAGTGAATGGCTGCTGCAGCACTACCCGGTGTCCTATTTCCGGATTTCGAATACCTCACTGCCCGTCTGTCGCTACATCGATTCCCATTCACCGCTCATGGTTGCAGCCACCGGCATGGACGATCGCGAGATGCTGAACCTAATTCTTCTCAACCGGTACATCATCAGTTATGAGCCGTTTTACTTCAAGGGACATGTGACGGACTTCCCGCTGACCCTTGAGTACGGCAAGAAAATTGACGCTTTGCGACGCAAGTACCGGGCATTTTTGTGGGACGCGGAGTTTCACGACACCCTTGGCGCAGCCGTAACTTCCGATGGGCACCATCGTCATGCGGTTTTTGTCGCAAGCAGTGGAAAACGGGCTGTCGTGGTCATCAACCAGGAGCATGACAAAACCATTACGGCCAAAGTGAGTCTTATGAATCCGGGCAGCCTGGTGGTGGCAACCCCCGAGCAGCCGGAGAATCAGCCAACCTCGGGCATGCTTACGATTCCCGCGCGGTCCGCCGCGGTGGTCATGGAGCAAGCATGATCGCACAATGTGTCGCAGAACTGATAAGGATTCACAAGGAGTTTGAAGCTCTTCTATCTCCCAGAAACATCGCGACCCAACCGGCGCCGGCGTCCAGGAAGGACATCCGTCATCAAACGGAAGCCGACCAGAGCCCATTTTCGGTGAAGTACTTAGGACGAGACGGTTTCATTTCGTTCAATAGATAGGTTGGATATGTTGAGACTTTCTGGAACTCGATCCCATTTCGTGCCGGCACTCCGCCGCACGCTGGACATCCTTGAGCTTCGCTCCATCATCGGATGGGCAGTGCTTTTCATGGCACTTGCAGCGGGGGCGTGCGTCGGATCAGGTCAGGAGGCATCGGACATCCGGACGCCGAAACCGCTGGAGACTCCTCACCTTAATGGTCCCAAGTTATATGGCGTGCGGCCTGGCCACTCATTCTTATATCGTATTCCCTGCACGGGAAACCGGCCCATGCGGTACGCAGCCAAGAACCTTCCTCACTCGCTCAAACTGGACCAGCGGTCCGGCATCATCTCCGGCAACGCGCCCGAAAGGCCGGGCGTGTATGCCGTAACTCTGCAAGCCGCGAATGCGCTCGGCAAAGATATCCGCTCTCTCAAAATTGTGGTTGGGGACACAATTGGCTTAACGCCGCAAATGGGCTGGAACGATTGGTACACCCACTATAACAACATTACCGACCTTGATGTGCGACAGGCGGCGTCAGCAATGATCGCCTCCGGCATGGCGGATTTTGGGTACCAGTATGTCAATATCGACGACTGTTGGGCGATGAAACCGGTGCTCGATAACTTGGCCCCGAAAGGACCAGTACGCGACACGCTCGGAAACATTCTTCCCAATGATCGCTTTCCAGACATGAGTGCGCTGACAAGTTATATTCACTCTCTCGGACTGAAAGCCGGCATTTATACTTCTCCGGGACCGTTGACTTGTGCTCGGTTCGAGGGATCGTATCGGCACGAGGACGCTGACGCACATCAGTTCGCAGAATGGGGTTTTGATCTGCTCAAGTACGATTGGTGTTCCTATGGTGGCGTTGCCAAGGGCAAGACTCTGGACGATCTGGAGCAGCCCTACATCAAAATGGGCGGAATCCTGAAAAGCCTGAACCGCGACCTCGTCTTCAATATGTGTCAGTATGGGCGCGGAGACGTGTGGAAATGGGGCCGTCAAGTCGGGGGGAATTCATGGCGCACAACCGGAGACGTTGGTGTGATGCTCGGGGACGCACTGCCAGGCTTCTATCAAGCCGCCCTTGCCAACGCCGCGCTGAGCGCTTATTCCGGACCGGGCGGGTGGAACGACCCTGATTACATTCTCATTGGCACGGTCGGCGATGCCAGGAACACGGCGGCCCCTGCACGCCTTACTTCGTTGACCCACGAGGAGCAATACAGTTACATGTCGATGTGGTCTTTAATGGCGTCGCCGCTCATCTTCTCCGGCGATATGACCAAGCTGGATAAGTTTACCCTCAATGTCCTATGCAATTCCGAGGTAATCGATATCGATCAGGACTCCTTGGGCAAACAAGCAGTTATCGTCCGCAAGACGGAGAATGAGTTCATCCTGAAAAAACGGCTCGACGATGGATCCCTGGCGGTCGGCCTGTTCAACCTGACTACAGCGCCCCGCTCGATATCAGTAGATTGGAAGGATATTGTATTGACTGAAAAACAAACAGCCCGCGATGTCTGGCGCCAGCGAGATCTCGGTTCATTTGCCGATAACTTTTCAGCGGCCGTCCTGGGACATGGCGTCATGCTGGTGCGCTTCATTTCTGCCTCTCCGCAGAGTGCATCTCATTCGTCAGCGATTCAGTGATGCCGGCATTGGCGCAAAAAAGGAAGCGGGCGGCGCGAACGTTATTGGTCATGATTCGCTGCGAATTAAACTCCCTACAAAGTATCAGGAGATTGCAATTTGACTACTGAAACAAAGATTTCGCGCCGCACTCTTGTCAAAGCAATTGCAGCTAGCGGCGCCGCGGTAGGTATCTCTCCATTGACTAAGAGCGATTCCGCACGGGCGGGAGAATTGCCTGCACATTTCTGGAAACTCATTGAACCCGGGGTGTGGCGAGCGACGATTGGCACGCCAGAACGCTATACTCCAGTGTCCAGCCGTCTTATACCTCCCAAAACGGGTGCCCTCGCGAAGCTGTCGCGCGTGAATGAAGCTCCCTCGCTCGAAATCAACGGCAAGAGGACAGCCCGCGGATGCACGGTTCGATTGCCGTTGCGATCCGGTGAGCAGATTTACGGCTTCGGGCTGCAGTTATTGTCTTTTGCGCAACGAGGAAAGAAAAAGGTCGCGCGGGTCAATGCCGATCCAAAAAGCGATTCGGGCGATTCCCACGCTCCGGTTCCGTTTTATGTGACGACTGCGGGGTACGGAATCCTGGTCGACACGGCGCGATACACAACGTTTTACTTTGGCGATGCTCGGCCGAAGCCCACGCAGGCTGCCGTGGAATCGCGCGGTGGTGTCAATCCCGATCCGAACTACACGCACACGGTTGGGGATACCGATTCTGGATCCATCATTATCGATGTACCGCACGCGGCCGGTGTTGATATTTACTTTTTCGCCGGTCCCGACATGCTCAATGCGGTCAAACGCTACAACGTATTTTCCGGAGGAGGCCATGTGCCACCGGAATGGGGCCTCGGCTTCTGGTACAGAAATGAAGCTCGTGCAACCCAGCAGAGCGTTTTGGCGCTGGCAAGCGAGTTGCGCGATCGCAAAATACCATGTGACGTTCTCGGCATCGAGCCAGGCTGGCAGTCTCATGCCTACTCTTGCACGTTTGCATGGGACAAGGAGCGCTTTCCCGACCCGGGAGGATTTGTGCGCTCTGCGCGAAGCCAGCAATACAGGATCAACCTGTGGGAACATGCCTTTACCAATCCCGCATCGCCGATCTTTCCGGCGCTCGAATCGTGCTCGGGCGATTACGGCGTGTGGGGTGGACTGGTTCCCGACTTCGCCGGCCAGCAAGCACGCGACGCTTTCAGCGAGTTTCATGGCAGGACGCTGATCGATATGGATATCAGCGGATTCAAGCTTGATGAATGCGATAACTCCGATTACGCAGGGGGCTGGTCTTTTCCTGAGTGCAGCTCGTTTCCTTCGGGCGTTGATGGCGAACAAATGCACAGCGTGTTTGGCCTTCGGTATCAGATGGCGATTTGGGATGCATATCGTAAACGGAATCAGGCTACGTATGGTCTGGTCCGCTCCAGCGGTGCTTTGGCTGCTCCGTATCCATTTGTTCTTTATAGCGACCTTTACGATCACCGGCAATACATTCGCGCACTGGTGAACTCCGGTTTTAGTGGATTGCTATGGTGCCCGGAGGTGCGGCAAGCCGCGAGCGAAGAGGATCTCATTCGCCGGCTGCAAAGCGCGGTATTCTCCCCACTCGCCCAAGTGGATTGCTGGTATATGAAGAGCCCTCCGTGGAGGCAGTTAGACCGCGCCAAAAACAACGCCGGCGAACTCCTTGAGAATTGGGAAAAGTTGGAAACTCGCTGCCGCGAGATTATTGGCTGGAGGATGCAGCTTGTACCCTATTTGAAGGCAGCATTCCATCGTTATGCAGAGGATGGTACCCCGCCCTTTCGGGCCCTGGTGCTCGACACTCCTGAAGATAAGCGTCTCTATGCGGTCGACGACCAATATATGATGGGCGACCGCATGATGGTTGCGCCGCTGTTTGCCGGTGAGCTAGGTCGCAAAATTGTGTTCCCCGAAGGCGATTGGCATAACTTCTGGACGGGAGAAAAGATAACCGGCGGCACGGAGTTATCCGTCGCCGCAACGGCAGAACACATACCGGTCTACGTGAAGAGCGGAAGCATTGTGCCATGGGCAGATGTCGGTTTGCATGTGGGCGCTCCTGAAACACACCGCATTACCGGACGTGTGTATGGCGACGGTTCACTGCTGTTTACGCTTGAAGCCGAGCAGGCCACATTACGGTTGTCTTGGGCTAACGGAAAGGGAAGTGCAGTCGGCAGCGACTACGACGTCTACCAATGGGAGCACCTGGGATAGCATAAGAGTTTACCCGAAAACGAAATCGTGTTGTGCCCGGGGGCGTCCCATTCTGGCCAGGCTGTCTGGTGTGAACCGAAAGGTGGCAATCAAAAGAATAAGTAGTGGGCGTTTCAAGCAGACTTCAGATAAGAAATGACCGAGCTGTACAATTCCATTGCGGCGTCCTGGCAGTTACGGCTATCATGGTAACAATAATAATATGATTCCTGAAAAATTCTTTCCGGCCCTGGTATTCGCGCTTGTTGCGCAGTTGTCTCTCCCAGCCATCTCCTTGGTCCACGCCCAGCAGTTGCCGGCAAACGAGCGCAGGGCACAAGCCGGTGATGCTCCGGCCGATCCCGGTCCGCTCGCAAATCTTTCCCCGGCGATGCGGCCGGCAGACGTCAAGCTTGCGATGCGCAAAGTTGCAGATTGGCA
>JBEKPD010000110.1:0-19798 GCA_049521075.1 Occallatibacter sp. | reverse complement strand
CCAGCGCCTTGCAGAAAGGCGGACTTATCTCCTACAGTCGCGGCTCCATGAAGATTCAGAATCGCGTCGGACTGGTAGAGGCCGCGTGCGAGTGCTATCAAGTTGTCAACAATGAATATCTCCGCCTGGGGCTTCTATAACTGGCCTCTGCACAAGACTCAACAAGGCACACCTACTCTGGTTTCGCTCTGATCGAGTATCGGATGAACGATCGAATGAATAGATGCAACGCTCATGCACAGAGGAACTCCCAGGTTCAACCAGCGAACCGCAATCGCGGTTCAGTGCGACGCTACAAGGCCCTAGCGTATCGCCACAATTTCAACCTCGCCGCTATGGCGCAGAATGTCTTTGCTGCCCGCGGCTTCTTTGCGCATGCCAGCGCTTCGTCGATTCCGCAGTGACAAAGTAGAAGGTGGTTCCACCTTCCATCGCCAGAGACTCACGCTCGTGCCAGGTTAGCGAGGCCACGAAACCGATCCTTTTTCTGTCAGGCCGTCTTCAGCGTACCGTGGTCTGTCGCCGTCGCTGCTCACTTGCCTTCATGATTTCGTTCATGTCCCCGGCTGGCCGAATCTCCCAAATGTTGCCATACGTCAGAGCCGGATGCTGGCCAATGAGTTCGACAGCGTGATTCATGTCCCTCGCTTCAAGGATGAGAATGCCGCCGAGTTGTTCCTTGGTTTCGGCATAGGGGCCGTCGGTCGTAGCCACCTTGCCATTCTTCCAGGACAGTGTCAAGGCGGTTTCCGGCCCCTGAAGCGCTTCGCCGCCGGCCCAGTGTCCGTTGGCGCGAAGATGGTCGTCGTAGTCAAAGCATTTGTCGAACATGGCGTTTCGCTCGCTCTCCGTCATGCCATCGAATTTGCCTTTGTCGTAGTAGCCAAAACAGAGGTATTTCACTGTTCTTCTCCTTTTCCTTCCCGGTGTGAGCCAGCTGCGTAGCTGTCGCAAATGTTGCCGTCACTGTTTCAAGTAACGGAGCGCAACACTTCCTGATTTAAAAATTTTGGTCTCGACAAGTTTAAGTTGCAGTCTCTGCGGCAGGCTAACACCTTCCAACAACCGTCTTCCTTCTCCTGCAACAACTGGGCCAACCACAAAACGATACTCATCAACCAGACCAAGCTCCATGAGTTGTGACGGAATATCTACGCCACCGACTAAAATATCTTTGCCTTGTTCTTGTTTCAGTTTAAGTATTTCGTCGTGAAGGTTCCCGCGAACAATGCGCGTATTTCCGTCTTCAACACTGTCTAACGATCGTGAAAAAACAATTCTGTTTAAGGAGACAAATGCCCGGGCAAATTCGGTATCCGCTTTTGTCTCAGAAGGGTTTTTGAGGACATCGGGCCAATACGGAACCATCAACTGATAGGTTTTACGCCCAAAGATCTGCAGGTCGACCTCTCGGGTGAGGTGAGTAAAATATTCAAGTCTTTCTTCATCGATAGATTGTTTGGTGTGGTCAACGCAGCCGTCCAACGTGATGTTGATTGCAAAGATCACATTTCTCATTGATTGTCCTGACCTCCTCTTATGTGCCAACGCCTATGAAAGTCTGCGGTCTTGCTGAGGTGCCCCATTCATCCCGGTATCGGGAGCTGTGCCCCGTTCATCGCGGCCTTATCGCGATGAGCGGGTCGTCGGCCACCGGCCTATTTGCTGACGGCTTGATTTGGCAGCTCAGCCCGTTTCGCTACTTTGTGTTTGATCTCCTCTTCGGACAGGATGGATGCGAAGTCTTCCATCTCAAAGACCTGGCGGATTTCGATTTCGGAGTCGACGGCGTGGGGGTTGGGGCAACGCTTGACCCACTCGATGGCCTCTTCAAGGGACTTGACCTGCCAGATCCAGAAGCCGGCGACGAGCTCCTTGGCCTCGGTGAAGGGGCCGTCGACGACGGTACGAGACTTGCCGGAAAACTTGACGCGTGCGCCCTTCGAGCTGGGTTGGAGGCCGTCCATGGCGAGCACGACGCCAGCCTTAATGAGCTCTTCATTGAATTTGCCCATCTCGGCGAAGAGCTGCGGGTCGGGGAGGGCGCCTTCTTTTTCTGACTCTGGGGTTGCTTTGACGATGACCATGAATCGCATTGCGAAATCTCCTTTGGGTTGAGCGATGGTTGGGTGGCTTGATTCCGATGACTCGTTTCCTGTTGACTCGGGAACCGTAGCCCATCGTTCTTTTGTCCTATAGTCGTTGGGGAGACGGAAAATCGACAGCAGAGCCGAACTATTTTAGAAAAACTGTGGAATGCTCCGCCCGTCTCCAGTTTTCCCTGCGAACTATTGGCCGGAATCCGGGTAACGTGATTCATGGCCCGCGACGCACTGCCAGCGTCCTTCGCGATAGACAAAAATATCTGTGAATCGGTTCCTGAACGGAGGCTTGTTACTCACGCGCACCGTGGACACGCCGCGAACCCATGCGAAGTCGTCATAGATATGAGCGTGCATCTCGGAAAGCACAACGTGCAGCGCCTCGCCTTCTGCAGGTTCGGCGAGCATCTGCGAGCGGCTGATGAGTTGCCCTGTTTGGGTTGCCTCTTCAAACTCGTCGGCGAGTATACACGGCAGCGGGGATTTGTCGTGCTGCTCGTCCGCGTGGGCCCACGCCTCCTCCAGATGCACCAGCGTTGCCTCATCTCGGGCCTGGTTTGATGGGCAAGTAGCGCCATAAGCGGGCGGCGAGAGCACAAAGAAGAGCAGGGCGGCTTTCATGTGGGACCTCCGGGATTCCTTGGTTTCTCCACATCCTAGCGCAACGAACGGCGCTTGGGAAAACCGGGGACAGACGGGACATTCACTAGTTTCAATTCGCTGTAGGATTGGGGAACGTTCCATCTCAAACCGAGTCCCCCTGTTTCCTCGGTTTCCGGAGAATCGGCATCTAGTCCAAAACCATTTTTTATTTCAGCTGCCGAATCCGTTCTTGGACGGCAGGAACTCGCACGCCCATTCATCGCGATAATGCCGCGATGAATGGGGCACAGACTTGCCTATTTGCGAAGCTCAGGCGGGTGGCTGGGTCGGTGAGTGGGCCACCTCCCGGCAGGAACCGGTGCGTATAAATAAAGATGATATACTGCATGTATATCATCTGCCGGAAGGAAAGGAGTCTATATGCGTACTCTGGTTGACATTCCCGATGACGATCTGGCCATCATCAACTCCGTCATCAAGGTTCAATCCATCTCACGGGCTGAGTTTATACGACGCGCCATTGCGCAGAGCCTCACCGCACACCGTAAAACACAAATACGGAAAGATCGGGAAGCGGCCTTCGGGCTCCTGGCTGGACGTTCTATAGACGGGATGGAGTATCAGGAAAGGATTCGCCAGGAATGGGAGTAAGGAGAGTTCTGCTCGATACAAATATCCTGATTGACTACCTGGCAGGCAAGGCTTCCGCACGCGCCGAGATCGAACGCTACGCTATGCCTGCTATCAGTATCGTCACCTGGATAGAAGTCATGGCGGGCGCTACCCTGGACGACGAGCAGATACGGCGAAATTTCCTTGCTACCTTCCTGATTTTGCCCCTCACTATGGAAATCGCCGAGCGTTCTTCTGAAATCCGCAGGCATCGAATCCCCAGGCTCAAGTTGCCGGACACCATCATCCTAGCCACGGCACAACTCGACGACCTGCTTCTTGTGACGCGGAATTCCAAGGACTTCCCCTCCAAGGAACGAGACATACGGATTCCCTACAAACTTTAGTAGTGCCCGCCATGTGGCCCACTCACCGGTCACGGCGGCGACCCGCGATGAATGGGGCACACAATCACCTATTTGCGAATCTCAAGCGGGCGGCTGGATCGGTGAGTGGGCCACTTGCCTATGTCTATCATTGAAATAGTCATCTGCGATGTTACAGTTTCCGGAGGGAGGCACACGTGGTGAGGCGTCGCAATGATCGAGACAAGCCTGCCGACAAACGCGCCCACGTGCAGAATCCCTTGACCGACCTAATAAGCCGCATCGGTCAGGAAATCGCGGACGAGAATTGTGTCTTGTTCGTTGGCGGGGGGAGTTCGACAGAGAAGTGGGCAAGAGAAAACAGCTTCTACACGACCATCAGAGCGCAAACCAGTTTGAGCGGCGATAGCGGGCCGCATGCTTTTCCCGCGGTCATGCAGAAGTTCTGCGAAGAGAGAGATGGCGGCCACCATAATGTTCTAATTCGCGAGGCCATACGCTACATCGAGCATTTCCTTTTGCCCGGCCCTGCGAATCAGGTGGCGACTGAATTCAGTAGGCAACTCGCAACAATTCCGTTATTCAAGGTAGTCCTTACCACCAACTGGGATCCTCTCTTGGAGCGAGCCTTAGATGTGTTGGTGCCGATGACGCAAGACCGCGACTTGGGATTCTGGGACGATCGGAAGAAGCAGGTCGTCAAGATTCACGGCTGTATTACGCGGCCTCACTCGATCGTGGCGACTCAAAGTGACTATGACGCATGTGTTGCCGCTAATACATTGCTCTTCAATAAAGTGCGCGACCTTATGGCAACCAAGACGTTTCTGTTTACGGGGTACAGTCTGAAGGACGCCGATTTCCGGGAAATCTGGGATTCAATCGCGAACAGGCTTGGCCAATTCTCGAAGCTCGCCTATGCGCTTGATCCATTCGCAACTGACGAGGACATCACCTATTGGTCGCATCGCGGCATCAGCATTTTCCGGATGCGCGACACACAGTTTCTCGAAGGGTTGCGCAGTCACTTTGTCGAAGCCGGGCTCATACCCTCGGATCGCTCGATAAAGTTTCTGATGAGCGAACGCAGCAGAATCGTTAAGATTCATGTGAAGCTTGAACAAAACTGTGACGGCGGATTCGTTTCCGCGATGTACCAGGATGGTCTGCTTCACGAACTGGACGACCTCTTAGACTCTATACGACTCGGAACAAGAATAAAGCAGAAGGATTTTGAGAACGAACTCGGACTTATGCTCAAGTGCGTTAGAGATGCTGCTCAGAAGCAGAAAGATCCGATCGAAATCGCCTATTACACCGGTCGGTACACTGTGATCAACGGTTATCTTGATGCAGACGGGAACGAACTTCCGACGTATTTTCACCCCTATCGACTCACCCCGATGCGGAAGCTCGTGAAGGGGACCGTCTGGAAGTTCCCTAAAAGACGCAAGGAGCAGCCAGACAACGAAGGACCGCAAGACATCGTCGCAGATTATTCGACCAGAGAACCGTTCTTCACGGTCTGCAAACACTGCGCCGAGCTCTTGCATAAGCGCTAGAGGCTAGGATCGGGACAACTGACCCGCCGCTGGGGAGACGGAAAATCGACAGCCACTCCAATTTTTATTTCATCTTTTTATTTCAACTGTCGAATCCGCTCCTGCAGAAATTGCCGCTCCGGTTCCTGTTGGGTCAGCGCCAGAGCTTTCTCATAAGAAGCCCGAGCCTCATCCGACAGCCCGAGCCTGCGGCACATATCGGCACGGGCTGAATGCGCCAGGTAGTAATTCGCCAGTTCGCCACGTTCGAGGACCGCGTCGATATGCTTGAGGCCGGCCTCTGGGCCATCGCGCATGGCAATGGCCACGGCACGATTTAGATGTACCACGGGCGAAGGCTGAATTCGTACCAATTGGTTGTAAATCGCAACAATCTGCCGCCAGTCGGTGGCAGCCACCGATTCCGCCTCCGCATGAACGGCCGCAATCGCAGCCTGCAATGTGTAAGCACCGAAGCGGCGGGAGTTCAGCGCTTTCTCCACCAAGGCCACTCCCTCCGCGATCTGCTCCCGATTCCAGAGCGAGCGATCTTGATTTTCCAGCAAAATCAACTCTCCAGCCGGAGAGGTTCTCGCGGCGCGACGGGATTCCTGGAGCAACATCAGGGCAAGCAGCCCCTGTATTTCCGGATTTTGGCCCTCCGGCTCTGGCTCCGGGCTTGGCTGAAGCTCGGTCAGTAGTCGTCCCAGTCGAATCGCCTCACCGGTTAGCTCAGCCCGCGTTACCTCCGCTCCCGCTGCGGCCGAGTAACCCTCGTTAAAGACGAGATAGATCACCTGAAGCACCGCGTCCAACCGCTCCGGCAACTCCTGCGCCGTCGGCACCTCGTACGGAATCGGTGTCTCTCGAATCTTTGTCTTGGCGCGCACGATGCGTTGTGCGAGCGCTGCCGGTGTAACCAGAAATGCCCGCGCAATCTCTTCCGTTGTCAGGCCGCAGATTTCTCGAAGAGTGAGCGCGACCTGTCCTTCCGGAGGCAGAGCGGGATGGCAGCAGGTAAAGATAAGACGGAGGCGATCGTCCTCGATCTCTTCATCCTCTATGGGAGCGTCCCCGCGTGCAGTGTCATTGCCGCGCGATTCCATATGGGCAATGAGATCTCTCTCGGCTCCATCGAAGCGCGCCCGCCGGCGCATAGCGTCTATGGCCTTGAAGCGTGCCGTTGAAATAAGCCAAGGGCGAGGCTTCGCCGGAATGCCGGCCAGCGGCCAGGACTCCAGAGCAGCAGCGAACGCCTCGTGCATCGACTCTTCGGCCAGATCCAGGTCCCCGAGCAGGCGCACGAGCGTCGCCAGGACCCGGCCCGACTCCGACCGGTAGAGAGTCTCAATGGTCCTGCTGAGTTGTTCGGGCACAGGCGGCATCTACGCCAAACTAGCAAACGCAGTGGCTCAACACAACTGCATTCAGGTTTCCTCACCGAACTTCGCGCTCCAGTATCAGGTTTGTTACTTCATTGCCGAGCACGAGCAGGTTATAGTGACCGCATGCGCATCTGCTTACTCCTTTTCGTTGCCGCCTCCGTCGCCGCCGCGCAATCGCCGCTCCACCAGCGCCTTGCCGGCATCGCCAGCGACGCGCGGGGCAAGGTCTATGTCTCCTGCTCGTTGCCAGGCGTCAAGCTCGACTGCGATCTCGATCCTCACGGCCACCCGCCGATGCAGTCCACTTTCAAGTTCCCGCTCGCCCTCGCCGTGCTGCATCAGGTGGAACTTGGAAAATTGCAACTCGATCAGCCTGTTCGCTTCCTCAAATCCGACCGTTACCCCACCTTCAGTCCCTTGCAGGATGAGTTTCCCGAGGCCGACGTCGATGTTCCTGTGCGTAAACTCACCCAACTCATGGCGACGGAGTCCGATAACATCGCGGCAAACCTCCTGCTTCGCGTTATCGGTGGTCCCGACGCTCTCCAGCAATATCTTGACTCGCTAGGCTTGAGCGCCATCCATCAGCAGGACAGCGAGTACACGCTACATGGCGACCAGAAGCTGCAATACCGCGACTACGCCGAGCCAGCCGCAATGGTCGCGCTTCTTCGTCTTTTCGCTGACCACTCTCCCCTCAATCCAGAACACACAGCGCTCCTTAATGAATGGATGCTCGAAGCCGCGAGCGGCCCTTACCGCATCAAGGGACTGCTTCCCGCCAACACACTGGTTGCCCACAAAACCGGCTCCTCCGGCGTCGAGTGGGGCATGATTCCCGCCACCAACGACGTCGGGCTCATTACTCTTCCCGATGGGCGGCGACTCGCACTGGCGGTCTTCGTCACCGATGCCCATGCCGACCAGGATGCCTGCGAGCACGTCATCGCGGCCATCGCCCGGGAAATCTACAACGAGGCCCTCAGCGAACGGAAGTAGTCCGTCCCGCGAACCGCTAAAAGTATGGAGGCGGCGCGTGGCCCTGGTCTCATACCGAACACTATCAAGTCTGCGCCCCATTCCAAATACATAAGTCTGTGTCCCATTCGCAAATAGATAAGGCAAATCGATAAGTCTGTGCCCCATTCGAAAATAGATAAGTATGTGCCCCATTCATCGCGGCCTTATCGCGATGAGTTGGCCACCCGCCGATCACCCACCAACGATTCCCAAATGAGCAGTGCCCGCTCCCTGCCATGCGCTGTCATCCTGAGGAGCCAAGCGACGAAGGATCCGCGGTTGTTTTGAACGGTCGTGATAGGCCGGTGCCCCACTCACCAATCCACCCACTCATCTAACTTCGCAAATAGATAAGGCAAATCGATAAGTCTGTGCCCCCATCCGAAAATAGACAAGTCTGTGCCCCATTCATCGCGGCCTTATCGCGATGAGTGGGCCACCTGCCACAGCGCATCTTCAAACAGCTCCATCGCCGCAGCCGACAGATAGCACGGCAGCCGCAGATCGGGAATTGCGGAGGGAGCAGGGGCCCTCAGGCCCCTGAAAAGCCGCAGGAAATTGAGGCCTTTAGCCCCGGATCGAAACCATTCGAGGCAAGCACAACTGTGGTGCTAGTGTCCCGTCCCTAAAGTTCGCAACATAATAGAACTGTCATCCTGAGCGCTGTTTGCCGCGTTTTGCGCGGCAAACAGAGTCGAAGGACCTGCATTTCGGGGCTTCGATTTATGCTACGAACTTCGGGGACACCACACCAGGCTCGACGGCGATAACAGCTGAACGTGAGGAATTGAAACTCCCCCGTTTGCTGACAACGGATGCGCTCGCCTGTCATGCACGTTGAGAATACTCCCCTTCGGGATGGTTTGGGAGACATGGAGCTCTCCGCCCCGGCAAGAACTAGCGATCACTGGTGGCCTTGCAAGCCGAATCGCCCGAGCCCAACTTCAGCTGTTAACGATTAAGCCACCCTCTTGGTTACGAATTGGCCATACGCCTTCGTAACGTTGATAGATTCCGGCGGGGGAGGGTAGAGTGTTTGCCAACAGTTAATCCTGCAAACTCTGGGCCCCAAAAAACAGAAACACTTGTCTCGCAAGACGCTAAGAGAGAAACGGAGAACTATGCGCCGTCTCATCCTTTTGACCATCTCCGGCCCTTTGCTGCTCTCGCTCGCATTCGCGCAGCAAGCAGCAAGCCCGTCGCAGCAACCAGGACAACTGCAGCCAAAGCCCATCACGTTACCGCATCTCTATTGGCACCTGATGACGTGGCAGAACCACCTGGACAAGGCTGCCGCCGAGCACGAGAAGAATGGCAAGGATGGAACTTGGCTTCGTGGCTATCTGCAAAAACAGCTTCGATTCTCGGACGCTGAATTTGCGCCCGTGCGCGAATCGGCTCAGCGGCTGGCGTTGGCCGTTGCCGATCTTGACGCGCAGGCGAAATCGCTCGTGCAGGCCGATCTGGCCCTCTATGCCAACGGAAAGCTCGCCTCCAGCGACCCTCCGCCCAACCTGGCCAAGGTAAAACAGCTCTCGCAGCAGCGCGAAGATGTCATCAATGCGGAAATTGCGCGGCTTAACGCCGCCCTTGGACCGGATAACGCCGCCAAGCTCAAAACCTACCTCACACAAGATCACTCATCGCACGTGACGGCGAAGGTCAATCCAAATGCGGCGGTGCACCCACGACCTTATGGGCCGTCTCTTCAGGCTCTGGGATTGGAGGCGCAGCCATGAACGGAAGCCGAACACTCCTCCGAATCTGCACAGCCATTGTCTTCTGCTTTCTAGTCCTCATTTCCTGCCCGCAGCGGGCGTGGGGTGAGGACCTTATATGGGGATTCGGCGGAGAAGATACAGAGCTGTGGGTTGGCATAGCTGACGATACGAGTGTCGAAAATGGATTCGACTGGTACGCGGAAGCGGATATTAGTTACGAGGATGAATATTATTACGACGTTGCGCTCACTACGAACTTGCTTTCCTCGGAATATGGCAACGCCATTCTTAATGGCACGCAGGAGGACATGGAGCAAGACGTAGCCGAACTGGGAGAAGATTGGCGCCTCGACCCGGGCGTCACTTACACCTTGGAAGCCGTTAGCTGGTACTGCGAATGCTCAACCTACGGTGAGGTAATGTATTACTCTCTCGACCTCTCGGACTACTACGACATTCAGAATCAAGGTGTCTGCGATTGGGATCTTGCCGTCCAAGTAGAGTTCACCGCTGGTGTTCCTTCGATCACGAGCATCAGTCCGTCCTCGGACGCGGTTGGCAATTCGGGACAGATCACTGCCCAGGGGCAGTACCTCGGCGATCCGTTCGGCGGAGGATTCACCTCAGCCGCAATGACCGGCCCAAATGGCAACAATCAAGGGGTCACTCTGTCAGGTGGTAGCAGCTCAAGCGACGTCACCTCGTACACCGTAAACTACTCGATCGCTCAGAATGCTGCTCCGGGCACGTATTACCTCACTGTCACCAATCCATTCGGAACTAGCAACCAGGCAACGTTCACGGTGGGCGACTCCACGCCGGTCATCCAGGGCATCAGCCCCAGCACATGGCCTGCCGGCGCGACAACTCCGGTGACAATCACGGGCCAGCATTTCGGCACCAATCAGCCAAAGCTGGTCTTCTCCGACCCAAGCATCGGCTACACATTATCCAGCTATCAGGACACGCAGATTCAGGCCAATGTCACACCTCCCGCTAGCGATCCGGGAGGCAGCGTCAACGTGAGCGTCACGTCAAATGGATATGGCGGTTTCGGATTCACGCAGGTGCCGGGCAGTTCAAGCACCAGTCAGCAGACCAACGCAAACGTGAATGCAATCCCGAATGTTACGCCGACGATTACAATGAACGGGACGCAACTGAGCAGCCTTACTTCCGTGCCGGTGGTGGTCGGGCAGCAGATCGTGTTGGCGGCCACGCTCCCGTCTCCGCAGTCCGGGATCATATCAAGCCAGGGGTGGGGCATGCCTACCGGCGGAACGGCCATCGCGGGATACGTCAACGCGGCGGGCACAGGACCGCCTGATACGACGGGAGGGCAGGTCCTATCCGCGACCTCAACGACCACGGGGAGCACTACATTTTATTGGGTGTACACCGCCGCTAGCGGGCAAGCGCCGTCCGTGACGTTCACCTATCAACTGAGCAACGGGAACCCGTCCAGCACAACCACCGTTACATTCAACGTGACGGGCCCAACCGGCGGGACGATGAGCTTTACCCCATATTCATCCGCCGTAAGCATAGCTGACCTCAACGGATGCACTGACTCCAACGGAAGGGTATGGCCGCCAGGAGCGTACTTAGCGTACGGACAAGACCTCACTGGAACCATTTGCAGCGTGTCGGGCACACCGGGTATCACATTCAACAGTCCTACGGGGTACAGCAACACATCGGGCGGCGCGTTCCTATTGGTGCAGCTGATAAGCGCCGACTCGACTGCAACTGGTGGTGCCCCGGGGCTTGACACCGTCTATCCTATCCCTGGGGCGCCTCCCAGTAATGACGCGCCCATAATTTACCTCGGGACAGCGCCGACCACGATCACCAGAAACTTCACGGCGAATCTGTTCTTGATGTGGAAATCAAACTCGACTTCCTCAATCCCGGTCCCGCTTGGATATCAAACTTGGGGGTTTGATGGTTCCGCTATTTGCAGCGGCTCGTGTTCGATCGTCGCTTATTGGACCGCGACCACTATTGGAACCGCAGGGCCGGTTGGCGGGTTCATCCAAAGCTCGGCTTCTCAAACAAGCGTAGGCAACAATGTTCTCGTAAACGGTTACCCAACGTGGACCAGCGTCACCAGATGACGCTCGACCCAGGGGTGCTTGGAGAAATAGCGTATTTCGGGAGGAAACGATGAAGGCCGTTCGCAACATATCTCTACTCGCAGCAATTTGCTACGCCGTGGTTTCAGGGACGGGGGTCTCTCAGCAAAGCGTCGTCGAGCCGCCATTCACTCTCGAAATCACTGCCAACGGCGGCCCATATGATTGGGACTTTGCAAATACCACGGATAAGGTCGTGAGGGCGGGATCTCCAGTGGAAATAGTGGTGAGAAAGACAAACCGCGCTGATCATGAGATAGCCAAGAAAAACCAGGTGGGCGACCGCGTTGGATACCAGATTGAGGTTCGCGATAGCAACGGCAATCTCCTCAAACCAAAGCCGCGCGATCCGAACGAGCCGATCCAGAGCAGTGGACCCATTTCGATACCCGGTTCAAAAGACACGGTCCTGCAGCCCGGGGAAAGCACTCAGGGCAGGAATCTCCTAACGGATGTGCTTGATCTTAGTCAGCCAGGTAAGTATATCGTTCAGGCATCGGAGCACGTCTCGAATGACCCCAACTCTGAAGCCGTCAAATCGAATACCATCGCGATCGTGGTGCTACCTTCTGATTCCCGTTGACGCGGGATCGTATGGTCGACGGGACTCTACTCAGCCAGATCCGTAATGAGCCTGTCCACGACCTGAGAGGCGGGTGGCCTCCGTCTCGACGCCCCAAAAACAACCCCGAGGGTGCCCGTCCTGAGCTGGGTGCCCCCGGCCCCTCGCATTTGGGGACCGGGGATGACACGAAATCCTACGAGCCACTAGATCGGTCCCGAAAATGCCCATCCCACACCCAACACAATCCACCCCAAAATTTCCCCCGCCCCTTTGCACATAATTTCCCCCTCCCGGCGCACAATAGAACCAGTGATCAGGGGTCAGTCCCGAGTCCCCCGGTTCAATATGTCAGCTATCTGACCTGTCCATACCCCCCCACCCCCCAGCCCCCCACCCCCTCCCTCTCGGAGCTAGATGCTGGCAGCCCCACCGTTCCCACCCCCCTATAAAAATGCGAAAAAACGAACTGTGAAACTGTGAGGCTTTCAACCTACACATAACAAGATGTTTACACGCAAAATCACACACGAACACAGAAACTGTGAAACTGTGCTCCGATCTGCGTAATGTGATGAAGGCATAGAAGTGCGCCTGATTACATCGCATGCGGAGAATGTTTCCCATCAACGATGCAGAGCCGCGAAACGTGCTCTACATCACGGCAACCGGGCACGAGTGACGCTCACCATAAGGACCGGCGACGAGTTCGTGGCCGCCAAGAACCGCCGAGGAGTTAGCTTTTCTATTCGAGGCATTTCCGACAAGCCGGCAAGCCGTTTCACTTTCTCGGGGCGAAACTCATGAATTGCGAACTCGTAGCAGCAAAAAACGGCGCGCGGGTTCCTCTCGACCGCCGTTCGTTTCTCAAATGCGCGCTGGCCTCGGAAGTGGCATTGAGCACTGGCGAATTCTCGGCGCCAGTCGCGGCCGTTCCAGCGACATCGGGTGCGCAAGCACAGAGCGACGCGCAATTCACTTTCGAGGCGAAGTTCTACGAGAAACTGCCCAACCGCAAGATCAAGTGCAAGCTCTGCCCGCGAGAATGCGTGGTGCGCGACAAGGAGCGAGGCTACTGCGGCGTGCGCGAAAATCGCGGCGGCGTCTACTATACACTCGTCCACTCGCGCGTCTGCGCCGCCCACATCGATCCCGTCGAGAAGAAGCCGCTCTTTCACTATCTTCCCGGCACCTCGGCCTTCTCCATCGCCACTGCCGGATGCAACGTGAACTGCAAGTTCTGCCAGAATTGGAACATCTCGCAGTCGCGGCCCGAGGAGATTCCCGCGCAATACCTCTCTCCGCACCGGGCAGCCGACGTGGCGCGCCAGCACAACTGTCCCACGATTGCATACACCTACAGCGAGCCGGTGGTCTTTGCCGAATACCTGATGGACACTGCCGACGCGGCGCACGAAGTGGGCGTGCGCAGCATTGTGGTATCGAACGGCTACATGCAGCACGACTCACTCCAGCAGGCCTACCGCAAGATGGATGCGGTGAAGATAGACCTCAAGGCCTTCACGGAATCCTATTACGCAAAAGTCGTCACCGGACAATTGAAGCCGGTGCTCAATTCGCTCGTAACCCTGCGCAAGATGGGCAAGTGGACCGAGATCGTTTACCTGGTCGTGCCTACGCTCAACGACGATGACGAGGAATTCCGCGGCCTCGCCGCATGGATCAAAGCGAACCTCGGCCCCGATGTGCCGCTCCACTTTACACAGTTTCATCCCGAGTATCTGCTTAAGAACCTGTCCATCACGCCGGTGGCGACGCTGGAGCGAGCGAAGGCGATTGCCGACGCCGAGGGATTGCACTATGTCTACATCGGCAACGTTCCCGGCCATCCCGCGCAAAACACGTATTGCCCGCAGTGCCGCAAATTGCTCGTAGAGCGCACGGGATTCACCGCCAGCCAAATACTGATTCGCAAAGACTCGACGTGCCCGTACTGCCTGCACAGCATCCCCGGAATCTGGCACGTTTGATGCGTGCGCTCAGGAGGTCCTGACTCATGAAGATTCGAAGGAGTTCGACAATGGCTTGGTTCATGACGCAATGCATCGCACTCGCGGTCACCGTACCGATTCTGCACGTGCGCGCCGCCGAGGGCGCGGGTGAGCAGAAGGTGAGGCCAGCCGCCGTGGCCGGCGCGTTTTATCCCGCCGATCCGCAAGTGCTCTCGAAGACGATCGACGACATGCTGGCTAAGGCTGCACCGCCGCCGGTCGATAGTACGATCGAGAGCACGATCATCGCAGCGGTGGCTCCTCATGCGGGCTATCCATACTCCGGACCAGTGGCTGCCTGGACCTACGCGGCGATCGAGCGCGAGGCAAGTGCGGGCCACAAGTATTCGCGCGTGGTCGTGATTGCACCCACGCACTACGTCGGCTTCGACTTCACCTCGGTGTACGACGGCGATGCGTACACGACGCCGCTCGGGCAGGTGCCCGTGGACAAGAAATTTGCTCGAGAGTTGGCGAAGATGAGCTCGACGATTCAACTTTCGGACAAGGGCCACCAGGCGACCGCCGATGCACCAGAGCATTCGGTTGAGGTGCAGTTGCCGTGGCTGCAGAAGATCTTGGGCAACTTTGAGCTGGTGCCCATCGTCATGGGCGATACCAGCTACGGGAGCAGCCGTGCATTGGGCGTAGCGCTCGCGAAGATGCTGCGCGACGATCACGACACGCTGGTGCTGGCCAGCTCCGATCTCTCGCATTTTCACCCCTACGCCGACGCGGAGATGATCGACCACAAGACGCTGCATGCGCTTGAGGCCTACGACTACTACAGTATGTCGCGCAACTTCCAGTATCGCGGGCCGGGCCAGCCGGGCATCTGGGAGGCGTGCGGCGGCGCGCCCATTGTGGCTGCCATGATCTACGCCGAGCGCATGGGCGCGAAGAAGGCTGAAGTGCTCCGGTACGCGAACTCAGGCGACGTCACCGGCGACAAGTCGCGCGTGGTGGGTTACAGCGCCGACCTGTTCATCAAGTCCGCGCACGCGGCCGACGTAGCAACGCCTTTTTCGCTCACGGACCAGGAAAAGACCTTGTTGCTGGCGCTGGCGCGCAAGTCGGTCGAGTACATGATCGGGAACAAGGAACCCTACGCGCCCCCAACGCCTGCGAACGAAACGCTCAATCGCGAGTACGGCGCATTCACTACGCTCACAGAGAGCGGAGCGCTGCGCGGCTGCATCGGATATACCTCGCCGATGAAGCCGCTCTACATGACGGTGCGCGACACGGCCACGCTGGCCGCGCTACGCGACCCGCGCTTTGCGCCGGTGACGGTATTGGAGCTGCCCAAACTCGCCTACGAGATTTCCGTGCTTTCGCCGCTGCGGCGCGTGACCGACGTTGAGCAGATCAAAGTGGGCCGCGACGGACTCATTGTGAAGAACGGCGATTCAGAGGGATTGCTGCTGCCACAGGTTCCCGTGGAGCAGAGCTGGGACCGTCAGACATTTCTGGAGCAGACCTGCCGCAAAGCCGGAATGGACGTGAACTGCTGGAAGGATGAGAGTACCGACATCTTCAGTTTTACGGCCGTGGTGTTCAACGAGAAAAGCAGGGATTGAAGAACGCTGGGGAGCAAAGTTTCACAGTTTCACAGTTTCTGTGTCGATGTGCGGTTTTGCATGTAAATCACTTATTATGCATCGGTTACGGGCAGCACAGTTTCACAGTCCACTTTTTCGCGGTTTTTTAAGGAGTGGGTGAGGCCGAGAATTGAGAGTAGGGGGTGGCTCTACCCGCTTCCGGCTCCTGGTTTCCAGCTTATACCAGGGGTAGGGGTGGTAGGGGATGGCGGCAGTAGGTGGAGGGGGGTGGGGGGTGCGGACCAGTCAGGGGCCTGACAGAACTGACCGGGAACCGACACTCGCACTTATATTCGCCCTGATCTCTGGTTCTATTGTGCGCCGGAGGGGGGAAATTATCGGCAAAACGGAGAAAGAAAAGTTCGGGACCAAAAGGACCAGTTTGCGAGGCGGCGAGGCGGCAAATCAGTAAGTTGACGAGTGAGCGGGCCGGCGGCTGGCGCATAGTAGAGCGCGAAATGCGGTATTCTGGAGAAGCGCGCCCGTAGCTCAGCTGGATAGAGCGAACGCCTCCGGAGCGTTAGGTCGGGAGTTCGAATCTCTCCGGGCGCACCATCACAGATTTTCCAGACACAAATACCTGTAACGCAGAAAGCCCTGCCTTTCGGCAGGGCTTTCTAATAAGTTACTGCTGGCGAACAACTCATCTCCCACACAGTTAGCCGTCAGGACCACCGGATCATGATGCGGCATTGGAGCCAGGGTGCGGCATTGGGCAATTAGCAGTCAGTACCGAAGTCCTTCTCGAACGCTTCGGCCAGACGCGCTCCCCAATCGTTCTTCGGCTTGAGACGGCCTCCGAAGAAGCGAAGAATCGGGGGCTCGTCGAAGAACTCGAGGCCGCCAATGAGATCGCGATGCTTCATCAGCCATTGCAGCCGGTCGGTGGCGTACTCGAAATGCGACATGGTGAAGACGCGCCGCGGTACGGCCAGGCGCAGAAGCTCGAGATCGGAGGGTACGTCGTTGCCCTCTGCGTCGCGGTCCATCGAGAGCGTCCCGCGCTCCATGCCGCGAATGCCCGACGCGATATAGGCGGCTGCGGCCAACGCGCCGGCGGGATATTCCAATTGCGTGACGTGCGGGATGAAGCGCGCCGCGTCAAGATGGCAGGCGAGACCCCCGGGAGGCGTGACCACGGGAACTCCGGCGTCCATAAGGCGACCGGCAAACCACTTGATGGCGTCGGCCGAGGAGCCCGCAATCTCGAGATCGGTCATCTCGCGCATGCCCACGACCATGGCTTCGATCTCTTTTGAAGACATGCCGCCGTAGGTGTAGAAGCCCTCGTAGACCGGCAACCAGGGGCGAATGGCCTCGTAGAGATCCTTGCGATTGGTGGCGATGAGGCCGCCACGCACCATACAACTCTTGCGGCCGGAGAGGTAGCAGATGTCCGACAGCTCCATCATTTCGAAGACAATCTGGCGGATGGAAGCCGTCTCGTAGCCCGGTTCGCGCTGGCGGATGAAGTACGCGTTTTCGGAGATCAGGCTGGCGTCAAGCACGAGCGGGATCCCGAGCGGAGCAATGAGCGCTTTCACTTCGCGCAGGTTGGCGAGCGAGAAGGGTTGGCCACCGATGAGGTTGGTCGTGGCTTCCATGCGGACGAAGGGAATCTTGGCGACGCCGTGCTCTTCGATGGCGCGCTTCAGCCGGCCGAGATCCATGTTGCCCTTGAAGGGGTCGCTGCTCTGCGTGTTGAGGGCCTCCGGGCCGAAGAGTTCCAGCACCGTTGCGCCCATGAGATTGAAATGGGCTTTGGTGGTGGTGAAGTGGTAGTTCATGGGGATGAAGGTTCCGGGCTTGATGAAGGTCTTGGCGAGGAGATGCTCGGCTGCCCGCCCCTGATGCGCAGGCAGCACGTAGTCGTAGCCGAGAATTTCCTTGACCGCGTCGGCCAGCTTATAGAAGCTCTCCGAGCCAGCATAAGCATCGTCTGCCACCAGCATGGCCGCCTGTTGGTTATCGCTCATGGCGTTGGTGCCGCTGTCGGTGAGCATGTCGAGGAAAATGTCGCGTGTGCGAAGAAGGAACGTGTTGTAGCCGGCTTCTTCAATGGCGCGAAGCCGTTCGCGTGCCGGCACCAGCCGGACTTTTTGCACAATGCGGATCTTGTGCATCTCGATAGGAATTTCAGAACCGTTGGACAGACGAATACTCATGTGCCAGCGCACCACCTTCAGAACGTTTGAGGAAGATTGACCCATGATGACACGAGGGAAGCGGCACTGTAAATGGGGCCGCACAGTTTGGCGCACGGGCTGAGAAGCAGAAGTGGAGGGAATGTTGGGCGGGGTTGCAACAGCCGGAGGCCTGAACAGGGGGTTTCAAACGCAAAAAATCCATCCCTTTCGGCATGGGCGAACCGGAGTTAGGATGGATTATATTTTGTTTGCCTGAATAAGGAGAAGCGGCCTCGCGATGAAACAGCTCTTGTCGATTTTCCTACTGTTATTGCCGTGCACAGCTGCCTTCGCTCAACAAAAGCCTGCTCGTTCATATTACGAAGAGGCCAGACAAGCAGGCGCCTTGCCGACGTTGCCTTACGTTTGCTTCCGCAGCGCCGAAGAGACGTCGCAAAATCCTGGCGTGGAGGCTCCTTATACGGATTCGACGTTTGCAATGCTGGCTACTTCCCAGCAAATCGCCGAAACGATTAAGAGCAAGACAAACAGTCATATGAACGACGCAGACCAGCGAACACTGGTGGAGATTCGCGGTCACGACTTCTTGTATATTGTTGGATTTGATCACGGTGTCAACGGAGGGGGACGTTTTTTTGTCCGAAAGGATCCAAATGATCCGTCAAGGGCGGATTGGGCCTTTGAAGGTACCGCCGGTGCTCAGAACAAGCCGCTCACCTGGGACTTCAACATCAACTGGGGCACCCTTTGTTTCAGGGAGAGACTTAGCATCGGTTCGGACAGCATTACTTACTATGGCCAATGTGAACTCGTAGGCAAATGAGTTCTGCTGCAGTCCAGAGAATACGACATGAAAATCTTGCTGCTTGGGTTGAATCACGAACTTCAATGGAAAGACCCTACCGGCGATCTCAAGAAGTTCCTTGGCCAACAATTCAAGAGCTCAAGCATTGGCCTTGTGGCTGAGGAAGCCCGATCCTTGCCGACAACAGTCGCGCAACGTCTGGCGTCGCAATATGACAAGCCATGGATGGATATTGACCTAAGTTCGGCCGATCTCAAGCTGGCCGGCATCTATGATGAGCTTCAGAAGCGGCGGCACCTGCCAATCGACCCCTCGGTAAACTCGGACCGTCGCGAAGAATACTTGCCCAATGCCGACGGCATTCGCGAAACTGAATGGGTTCGCCGAATACTTTCGCATCGCGTAGACCTTGTGTTGTGCCTCTTCGGATTTCTGCATGTTGATCCCCTCAAGCAGAAGCTTGAGGAGAAAGGATGTTGCGTGGAACGTCTAGATGTGGCCAACACGCCCTGGTTCAAACTAAATTATGGCACCTATCGCATCGTCGCGGCGATCACCTAATCTCCCACACAGTTACCCGTGCAGTACCATCGGCCCAGCGAGGCTTAACTTCCGTGTTCGGGATGGGAACGGGTGATCCCTCGCAGTATGGTCACCGGCAAACTTGAGGCGTGTTGACGGCGCCCCCTCTGTAATTCGGGGCCGTCAGCCGAAATCCTGAGCGTTTTTTTCGCGAAGGATCTCGATGCCTTTCATCTTTGGATGGCGCTTGGCGGGATGGTTGTCCCGCAGCCTGCCGCAACGTCTGAATAAATCCCGGATTGTTCCGCCCGGGCCTGGTCAGGAATGCAGCCAGCAAACTGGCGCCAACAAAATCAAAACAAATAGATCAAAACAAAATAGATTGGGTGACAAGGCTTAGTTAGAAGAGCATCCGCGATTGTTACTGCGCGGAGTTAATTCTATGGTTAAGCCAAACGGGCGATTAGTACTGGTAAGCTACGCGCATCACTGCGCTTCCACCTCCAGCCTATCAACCAGGTCGTCTTCCTGGGCCCTTCAGGGAGATCTCATCTTGGGGCGTGCTTCCCGCTTATATGCATTCAGCGGTTATCACAACCGAACTTCGCTACCCAGCCGTGCCCTTGGCAGGACAACTGGAACAC
>JBEKPD010000109.1:0-20301 GCA_049521075.1 Occallatibacter sp. | reverse complement strand
ATCTCCTTTCCGAGAAGTTCGACCGCAAGGTTTCGTTCCCGCGTTCTTCCGCTGCGAATTGCATCGCAGAGAGCGAGAACGCCATAGAACTTTGGATCGAGCAATGCGGCTTTGGGCGCACCCTTGTAAAGCGGGGCAAGGGACATTCCTCGAACCTTTCCTGCTGCATACGGCCAAACCGCGGGAGGCTCGCCATCCTCAAGTAAGCGCGATTTGAGCGGCTCCGCCGCAGCGGCCGTTGGAACGCCTCGAACGAGAGGTCCCTTTGCGGGTGGAAAGACAAACTTCAATCCATGCGCCAGAAACTCCATGAGCGCAGATCGGTTGACCCTTTTCTCTCCACTGGACAGGTAGAGCAAGCCTGAATCCGCACAGCGCTTCAGAGCCTTCGATACCTCGGAAGGAGAGATGAATAGGCTCTCCGCCAAGTTTTTCGAGGGCACCTGCGGCCCATCCAGGATGGCGAGTTTGAGGAGAAGCGCAACATCTTGTCCTTGCATATGGCCATTGTAGCCTCATATTTCCAATTTGGAAATTGGAAATATGATCCACGCACGGAAAATGCAATGAACCTGTGCATAAGAATCTATGGCCTCAATCATAGGGCGCGTGCTGGAGCATTCTCAATGATTTGGTCTGGTAACGAAGCTCACAGCCAAAGGAGGTAGGTATGGCCGCAGCAAAGTTCACCGAAGCCGAGCGCGAGAAGCTCTTCGCGCAGCTCGAAGCGCCGTTCGATCCGGCGCTGATCAAGTGGCGCGTGATGCGCCGCTTCGACAATGGCCGAAGCGGCGTCATTCTGCCCTTTGCCGATCCGCGCGCCTATACAGACAGGCTCAACGATCTCTTCACGCCGTCAGGCTGGACGCGCGAGTACACGATCTCGACCGTGCCGTCGCTCTGCCGCATGGAACGGGGCAAGTCGATCGTGACCAGCAAGGTGCTGGTTGCGACCGCCGTGACGATCACGCGGCTGGGCAGCCACACAGGCACCGGCGAAGAGTGGGCCGACCGCGAAAATGCCGTCACGGCGGCGGACGCCCAAGCCTTCAAGCGGGCCTGTAGCTGTTTTGGTCTGGGCCGCTACCTCTACCGCTTCGGGGAGACGCGGGTGCGGTTGAATTCCCGTGGAGAGCCGATGGCGATTCCTACCCTGCCCGAGTGGGCGCTGCCGCCGGGCGTGACCATGGCTCAGGCGAACGGCCTGGCCGTCGACACGCGCGGACCGGTCGATCAGCGGCTGACGGCCGAGATCGAGGGCTTTCGCGGGACGCTGGGCAAGCCGATCTATGCGGAGATTCTGCGCCGGGCAGGACACAGTGCTGATGCGCGGACCATCCCCAATGCGGAGCGGCAGAAGCAGACCATCGAAAAGATGCAAGCTGCGGCGCGCGGCTTTGAGCGGCTGCGCCAACTGGCTGAGATGGCTGGCGACGCGCAGTTCTTCGCCGTGGCGGAGCACTTCAAGATCGCGTCGCTCACCGAACTTCCGAGCCTGGCGGCGTTGAAGCAACTGGTCGAGGATCTCGAATCCTTGGCCAACCAGCAGGTCGCTTAGCGGGCAGTTCAGCGCCGGGAGGAAATCATGGGAGAGATCAGCATCCTGCGTCCACGGCGCAGCCTCGTCAGCATTCCGGTTGTCGAAGCCGTCTACTGCGAGAGTTGCGCCTCGGTCTCGAACTCCAGCGGGGGGTGTTGCGGCGTGTGTGGCAACATCTCCGTCTGGCCGCTGGCTGAACTGGTGCCGCAGCCGCCGAACACCCCAAGTCCCAGAGCCGCATCGGTTGGACGATCAGTTTCAGCTTGGAGCGGCGAGATTCTCAGGGCCGCGTAATGGAATCAGTAATATACGGAGAATTACCGCTCAGATAAGGTAAAGTCTCGATATTTGAGTGTGATTTGCCTGATATTTGACGACCATTTGTGCGATAATCTCTGTGGAAGCTCCACAAGGAGGCCCGCTATGGCAACACTGGCGACCGTATCTCTCCCCAAACCCGATCTATTCGCCCACCGGGAGGCGCTGCGACTTCCCGCCGCAAAGGTCGTTGAGAAACTGGTTGAAATTGTCGGTCGGAAGCTGACTGCATATATCGGCGGTGTGAAGGACGCGCGGGCTGTCGATCGCTGGATCGCCGGCGGCGAAATCTACGGTGACGCGGAGACCCGGTTGCGGTTCGCCTTTCAGGTTGTACGCACCCTGAACGAGCACGATTCGCCCGCCGTTGTGCAGGCTTGGCTGACGGGCGTGAACCCGGAACTGGGAGACAGAGTGCCGCTGCGGCTGATGCGCGAGAATGAGATTGATGCGGTGGCGCCAGCCATCCTGAGCGCAGCCCGCGCGTTTCTCGCCGGAGGATAGGCTCGTGGAACTTGAAACCCGTCGGCCCGAAGGGCCCGTCTTTCGTCTTGGCCGGCGTCCCGATGCATGGCAGCCGCCCGATTGGTTCCTGGCGCAGAGCGACGGCACTTTTGGCAACCGCTTCGATGATCCGGATGGATACTATCGTGTCCTCTATGCCTCGTCGCAGCGTTTGGCCTGCTATATCGAAACACTGGCCCGCTTCCGTCCAGACCTGTCCTTACTTGCGGAATTGGATGAGATCGAAGGCGACAACGATTTTCTTCCCTTGGGAACGCTGCCGCGCGAGTGGCTCGCGGGCAGGATGATGGGCAAGGCCACGCTCAATGGCATCTTTGCCGACATCTATGCGGCGGCCTGGGTTGGCCTTTTTCGCAGGACTCTGGCCGCGGAAGCGTTGCGGCTTGGCATTCGGGACATCGATCTGAGTACGCTTGAGACGGCCGAACCACGAAGGCTCACTCAACTTGCTTCAAGGCAAGCCTACCGCATGAACTTCGCCGGCGTTTTCTATCGTTCGCGCTACGGCCACTCTTTGGAGAACTGGGCGATCTTCGAGCCGTTCCCGCTGGAGAATCCCCAATCAGAGAATCTTTCCGAGGACGATCCGGATTTCCTGGAAGCATTGCGCATCCACGGAATTCGCCTAGCCTGAGCTGGCGAAAGTTTCCCATCCAATCAAGCTGCTTTAGCAGCCTTCTTCTTTTCCTTGGGAGTTTCCTTCAACGCAGCCCAACGCTTGAGTTGCGCCTGCCGGATGCGTTCGCGCCCTTCCGCGCTCATCTTCTTGCGCTTCTTCGCCTTTTGGACAACCGGGACGACAATGGTAGCCGTCTTGGACGGCCTGCCCGGCTTGCGTTTGATTGCGACCGTTCCTGCGGAACTCAAAAGTGCCTTGGCTTGCATGAGACGAGCAATTTCGGCATCGATCTCGGTAAGAATGGACTTCATCATGGTGCGGTCAGCACCTCCCCAAGCAGGATATGCGATGGACTGACTGGTCGGCACCTGGCCTTGTCATGGAGTGCCATAGAGCGCATCGCATTGTCGCCAGCAATTTCAGTCACAATGTGATTTAAAGCATATCTTAGCCGGCAATAAAGCATATCTTGTCCGCGCCAGAATGACGCGCTGGTGGAAATCGGCCGACGAGCCACCGGAATTGCACGTTGGCAGAGATGGAATGAGTCTCGCTGAGTGACTATGGCGGAGATAGGCGGCAATCGACGTGCTCATTGGCGCGCGGCACGTCCATTACGCCAATGATTTTTCAACGGCTAAGTTACCTGAATCAAAGTACGACGCTCTTCTTCAGGGGGCAGCCTCATGCTGTCCGGCGGGAGTGGATTTTGGGGATTGGCCTTATGCTGGAGCCGAAACTACGGCAGGCTCGCGCTGCGCAATCGCTGCAATCTGATGAAGCATCCCTTTGAAGATGCAGTAATGGATCGGGTATAGCACGTACCAATAAAGAAGCCCGCTGAGTCCTGCTGGATCGAAGATTGCGGTTTGCCGAATCACCGAGCCATGGTTCGTTGGTTCAACTTCGAACTGAAGCCACGCACGGCCCGGCACTTTCATCTCCGCCACCAGGTTCAACCTGCGGTCCGGTTCAACACTCTCGACGCGCCAGAAATCAAGAGCATCGCCAGCTACCAGCGCATGAGGATCACGACGACCCCGGCGGAGTCCCACGCCACCTACAAGAAGGTCGAAGAATCCTCGAATCTGCCACAGAAAACTGGCAAAGTACCATCCGTTCGAACCTCCAATCCGCTGGATGGGAGCGAAGGCCAGGGCGGGTGGGACGGACACCTGTATGGTCCGAGAATCGACGAGCCTAGTCCCAAACCGAACACCGCCCCAGGACGCGGGTTTGCCGCTGGACGAAAGCGCGTCGGACCAGAAAGTCGCGGCATACTCCAGGTTTTCGTGATGAAGTGCCCTCTCGACGGCCTTTCTCAAACCCATTGGCCGAAGGTTGAAGGCGGTCAGCGCCGACTTATCGTGGACTAGCGTCGGGTTCCTCATGCTCTCGATAAGCTTGCGGCCAACGCGCGCATAGATGGGAGTAACCAGGCCCAACCAAAGACTCGACAGGTGCGGCGTCAGGACGGGCACTGGGATCATCCATCGCCGCAGTCCGCATTGCCGCGCGTACTCCTGCATGATTTCGCCATAGCTGACTTGGTCGGGACCACCGACCTCAAAAACTGCGGACTGTTCAAGAGGTAGGTCCTGCGCGGCCACAAGATAAGCGATTACATCTTCAATCGCAATCGGCTGGGCTTTGACCTCAACCCATCGCGGGCAGATCATGACTGGCAAGCGTTGTACCAGAGCACGAATCATTTCAAACGAGAGGCTTCCAGAGCCGATGACAATCGAGGCGCGAAATTCGATCACCGGAATCTCCGAACTGCGCAGGATATCTGCCACCTCATGGCGGCTCCGCAGATGTGCGGATAACGCCTGATCCTGATTTCCCAGGCCGCCCAGATAGACAATGCGCTTGACTCCCTGTTCACGAGCGGAGTCGGCAAAATTTTGTGCGGCTCGCCGGTCTTCCGCTTCGAACTGCCCCGCCGACCCCATGGAATGGACGAAATAGTACGCTGTTTGCACTCCAGCCATTGCCGGTCGAAGAGAAGCGCGATCCAGGCAATCGGCCTGAATCACTTGCGTAGAGGAATAAACCCGCGACCGAAGAAACTCAGGATGCCTGGCAAGACAGCGGATGGGCCTGCCTGCCGCTTCAAGCGCCCTAAGGAGGCGACCTCCGATATACCCCGAGGCCCCCGTTAGCAGCACAAGCGGCCGATGGTCAGTGTCCATTGAGGAACCTCAATTAGCCTCGCGATGTCCGAGCTGGCACAATCCTAGCATCGACTGTCGAATACACCCTGTACCAAACTGACCGGTAGCTCGTCATCGGCCATCTGCAACCTGGCGATAGTGCAGAGCGGGTTTTCCTATGGTAGCTGCGCTCGCAATCCACTGGGAAGGCAAAGGCAGGATTGAGGCTGGGACAAGGAGAATCTCATTGGCAATCCTCACCTGGTGCTGCAGCCCGAGGCACCCAGCGAGATTCGTTCGATCTCAGGCAAGGTGTCATTCCCGTGGCTGGTCGGCCGATTCCCACCAGCGCGTCATTCTGGCGCGGCCAAGACATGCTTTATTTCACACACAAGTTCAACGGAATGGAGGCTCGATGGCCAGGAGTGTCGCCAAACTCAAGATGGGATTTTACCCCCTCCCAGAGAGCGAAGGCACCAAACTTCGTCAGCTTCTCAACTTCTCAGGACCGGCATCGGTAGTCGATCCGTGCGTGGGCCAAGGCGTGGCTCTCAACCTCATTACTCAAGGTGCGGATGTGCGCCGTTACGGGGTTGAACTCGATGCAGAGCGGGCGCTGGCCGCAAGCACCAAGGGCATTGAGACGATCCAGGGCAATACCTTTGACACACTAGCCAAGCCCGAGTCCTTCTCATTGCTATATCTCAATCCGCCCTACGATTCCGAGATCGGCTCGATTGGAAACAGCCGCATGGAGCGCCTATTTCTGGAGCACACCTTCCGCTGGCTGGCGGTGGAGGGGGTACTGGTGCTGGTCATACCGTTCGAGCGCCTACATGAGTGCGCAGGGATCTTGAGTTCGCACTTCACCAGGCTGAACATCTTTCGCATGACGGATGAAGAGTCGGTGCGCTTCGGTCAGATTGCAGTGCTCGGAGTTCGACGCAATGTGCGAGGAGCGGCGGTCGAAGAGGCGAAGAAGCGACTTCAGCGAATCAGTCCATATGGCAGCATTCTTGCATTGCCGGAGTTGGCGCCAGATGTGTGCGAACCATACTCCGTACCACCGACGGCGGAGACTACCCTGAGTTACCGCGGGCTGCCGTACGACCTGCTTGAGGACTTGCTGCCGCTGTCGGGCGCATGGAAACAGACGATGCCGTTTCTGATGCCGCGCGAGGATGTTGCCGCAGGCCGTCCAATCACACCGCTGCATGGAGGCCATGTGGGGCTGCTCTGCACGGCCGGCCTGCTGAATGGCGTCTTCGGCCAGGGCGATGACCGGCACATCGCGCGATGGAGGTCGGTCAAGCATGTGACCACCTTCGTCGAGGAGGACGGCGATGAACAGATCATCCACCACCGGGAACGCTGGGCGAACGAGTTGCGATTGGTCTATGCCGATGGCAGAACCATGAAACTGACCGAGACGCCGGCGAAACCGGAAGGAGAGGACGATGCAGAATGCGCACCTGAGACTCGGGTTGCTTGAGTATCACCGCATGACGGAGAAGACCTCGACGCGGATTCGGCTGCGGGTTGACCGCTATATTGGGGAAGACAAACAGGCGCACCTTATCAGCGTCTTCGGCAACGATTCCGACGTGGGCGCGATCACGGCGGCGGTTCACGAGAAGGCCACGTTCACGCTGACTCTCCCGGACGGCGAAGTGAAGGAGGTGTCGCTCGGCGAGCACGCCTCCTGCTACAAAGGAGCCGTGAGCTTGCAGGACCGGAAGCATCCTGTCCGGCACTTGGTGGCAGTTTCTGAACAACTGTATACCAATGGCGGCGTGGGGCGAACGATTCTGTTCGGATACCAGCGCGATCAGGCTTGGGCGACGCTGGTGAGCTTTCTCGGGCTTCCCGCAGAGCCGTCGTGGGCCGAGCACGTTCTCGGCGTCGTCGAGACGGAAGAGCGCATCAAGCCACTGGATGGCATCGGTTGCCAACCGGTGCTGATCTCGGCGACAACCGAGGAAGTGCTTGAGCTGATCGGGGATGGCTTGCGGTCAAAGGCTCTTAGTTTTCCGCAGAAGAACGGCCCGATCATCTGGCCAAACCGTTCATGGCAACAGGTCATGAGCGCCGAATTGCTCGCCGCATGACAGTACGCCGTTCTATAGCGAATCCAACCTGAAAGTCCCGCCAAACAAGATTCCGCGAGGTCCCTCGATGGATACTACCTTTTCGTATCTCAGAACACATGCCCTTGAGTTAGGATCACGGATTCTCGAAACTTATCCCCCTCTTCAAGGCACGAGAGACCCAGTCGCGCCGCGCATTGCAATGCTTCTGCGCAAGGCGCTGCCTGCCCAGGCCCTCGCCATCACCGGCACCGCGAAGTACCTGCGCAAAGCCAGGTCGGCGCGGATCGTGGCCGAGTGTGGAGCCGGCAAAACCTATATGGCATTGGGCGCAATCCATGTTCTGGCGGAGGGGCGGCCCAGCACCACGCTGGTGATGTGTCCTTCGCACATCACGCACAAGTGGGCGCGTGAGGCTCTGCTGACAGTACCGCGCGCCAGAACCTTTCTGATCGAGGATATGCGCAACGGCGGCGATCCAAAGAAGCCGCACGGCATCTGCGAAGTCAAGCTACGCAAGGGCAGGATCGTGTACGAGGGGCTGCGATTGTCTCTCGCCGAGTTGCGGCGCATGGGACGCAAAGAGTGGCGGAGGCGTTGCTCCGGCCCAGCCTTCTTCATCACAGGCAAGGACAAGGGGAAGCTGGGCTACTACTGGGAGCACGCTTACCTCAAGGCTAACTCCGGGCCGAATCTCGGGGGCGTCATCAATTCCGACACCGGCCAGGCGATCCTGGACTCGGAGCGACAGAAGCTCACCCATCTCGACTTCGTCGACAAGATCAAGCTTTTTGAGTCGGTGACTTTGCCGCATGACGGAACAACGCGCTATTCGGCACTCTGGCAGGCGGATCGCGAGCGCATTCAACGCATGGCGCCGATCGAGTTCATTGGCCGGTATATGGGTGGGTGGTTCGACTTTGCCGTCGCGGATGAATTGCATCAACTGGCCGGCGACACGGCGCAAGGCAACGGTCTCGGCGTTTTGGGACGCGCGGCAAAGAGGCTGATCGCGCTTACCGGTACCCTGATGGGCGGCTATGCCGACGATCTGTTCAACATCTTTTACCGCATGGAGCCGCGCACCATGGTCAGCGGGGGCTTTGCCTATGGCGGCCAGGGACGGCGCGACTTTCAGCAACAGTATGGTGTGCTTGAAACCATCGAGAAGGTGCGGGATACGGACAATGCCTGCTCGCGGGCGACCAAGAAAACGATCCAGGTTCTGAAGAAGCCGGGTGCATCGCCTCTGCTGTTCGGCAAGTTCCTGATGAACACGACGGCGTTCCTTTCGCTCGAAGACATTGCGGATAACTTGCCGCGATACGACGAGAGCGTGCTCTCGGTTGAGATGGATGAGGAACTCGCCAAAGCCTACGAGGAGCTTGAAGAGGACATCCGGGCCGCGATGCGGGCGCATCGAGGCAACAAGAGCCTGATGAGCATCCTGCTCAACACGCTCCTACTCTATCCCGACCATCCCTATGGCTTCGAGGACATCTGGGCACGCGCCTTTGACCCTCAGACCAAAGAGTATGTGCGGTTTCTGGTGACGACGCCCAAGAATCTCACCGAAGATCGCCTCTATGCGAAGGAACGCGCCCTCATCGCCGACGTGCGCGAGGAGCTCAGGCATGGCCGGCGTTGCCAGGTGTACGCAACCTATACGGGCGAGAAGGATGTCACGCTTCGGTTGGAAAATGTCTTGCGGCAGGCGGGCTTTCGGGTTGCCGTGCTGCGCTCTTCGGTTGCCACGGACAAGCGCGAGGAGTGGTATGAGCGGCAGCTGAAGGCTGGAGTTGAAGTTGTGATCTGCCATCCGAAACTGGTGGAGACCGGACTTGATCTTCTGGCCTTTCCGACGCTGTACTTCTACGAGACCGGCTACTCACTGCATACCTTACGGCAGGCGAGCCGCCGCTCCTGGCGCATCGGCCAGCGACACGATGTCCGCGTAAAATTCGTTACCTACGCGGCCACCATGCAGGAGACCTGCCTCCGCCTGATGGGCAAGAAGATGCTCGTCGCGCTGATGATGGAAGGCAAGTTCTCTGGTGAAGGGCTGCAATCGCTCGATACGGACGAAGACCTGATGAGCGCGATGGCGCGCGAACTGGTCGAGAAGGCTGGCGTTGGCGAATCGGCAGATAAGTTATGGAAAGAATTGCAGACCGAGCGGGAACGAGTTCTGCCGCAACCGCAGTCTCAAAAGGTCGAAGCCGATGACAATCCTGTCCTGGATTTGTCTATCGTCGAACCACTCGATTCGTCGATAGAGCATTCTGGCATCCATCTTGTTGAATCACCTGTCGCCACAAAGGTGCGCAAGAAATCCTCGCCGTGGTCTTCGGGATCATCGCCCGCTGTGCAACTCGGCCTCTTCGGTTGATGATGACATTGATGGACTATTTGTCGTTCAAAGCACTTCCCAATGGCTGCGAACGGTGCTAGCGTAGCCAATGGGAGAATCGTTCCGGCGATGCCGGCGTTAGCCGGTGCGCAATCAAAGGCAATACAGAGGGCCGGCGAAAGCTGGCCCTCTGTATTGCACGGAGACTCTCCATGCCGAAAGGACCGTTTCTTCCCTCGGAGTTTGTGCCGACGAAGTTCTCGACGGCGCAGGAGAAGGCCGACTTCGGAAATGCGTTTCTGCACTTCATCGAATCAGCGTGGGCGCGGACACTATTCAACAAAGACTTCTATCAGAGGCTGTCGATGTGCTTCGGGCATATTGCGCACATGGATAGGCCGACCTTCTACGAGACCTGGTTCACTTGCGACCAGGATCGGCGGCGCTTCCTTGAGAAGACGCTCAAGTGGCCGTGCTGGGGCGATCCCGAGTACACATTCTCCGATGTCGAGCGCGCCATCCAGCAAGAGATACGGAAACGCAACTACCTTGCTCGCTATGAACTCCGTGCCGCCGAGGCCGTGCGTTCCGGCGAGGTGGAAACTCTCAAGCGACTCGAAGCGAAGTATCGAACGGTGGCCAGTGATCAGCCAGATGCGGACTCGGCCCCGGCGATTCCACAGGCGCCCGCGAAAGAACCTGCCGGGACAAGAATGCCCGTGCAAGCCAGCCTCTTCTAAACAACATGAATTCATCCAAAATCCGTAGACAAGGAGACAAACTGCAATGGCCAAACTCGAAGCACAGGTTCTGTTGCGTGAGTTCAATTACAACGGCGTTCGCATTCCCGATCCGGCACCGCAGATGAGCGTGGAGCAGGTTCGAGATCTGCTCACGCCTACCTACCCGGAGATCGCGACCGCAACCCTCACCGGACCGGAAGACACCGGGACCACGCTGCGTTACACCTTCAGCCGCGCCATCGGATCGAAGGGGTGAGCCGTGCGCGCCTCCACAATGTCGAAAGAAGAACTGGTGGAGTTGTTCCTCAAGAAGGCCGCGGAACCGCCACCGGAAGCCAATCTCATTCTGGCGAGGCATCTCCAATCGAGAGAATCCTGCGATCTCGCACAAGCCGTCTCAGAAGCAATCAGACAATATGTGGCCCCGGGAAGTTATCGGCTCCCGACGCCGCCGGAGTTGCTTCCGCCTCTGGGATAGTAACTCTCGCTCCTGTCTTTAGCCAGGCATTGCCTTCGCTCGCCGATGCCCGCTCAGAGTATAGCCACGAGGTCAATGCCGAGCTGGTCTACGAACTCTGCGCCGCTTTGGCGCGCGAAGGGCTTGGAACTGCGGAGACCTGGAAGAAATCCGGCGGCAACGCCCTCGCATTTGCCCAGCACGCCATGATGAGCGGCATTGGCGCGGAACGCGGCGATCTGCTGCGGCGCAACGTCGATTATCACCTCGAAGTGAGCGATCAACTCGGCCGCGCTGGGAGCGATGCGGAACTTGAAAGTGGGCAACTCGTTGTAACCATCGAGTGCGGCGGATCGGGCTATTTCAGGGTTGGCCCGGCGCTCGATGCGCTGGAGGCGGAGGCGGAGGGATTGGGTGCGGCGTTTTATTGGGCGCTGACCCTGGCGCTCTACCGCGTGATGCGGATCTACAACCACGACGATGCGCTCATGTACGAAGAGCGGATGCGCGACTATGCCGCCGAGGACGATGAAGAGAACCGCGGCCAGTATGAGTTCCCGGAGGTCGAAAAAGCGTTGCCGGAGTGCATCCGAAAAACACTGAAGCGCGAATGCCCCGATTGGAGACGGCGCGACCGCGATCTGCTGCGCAGGTTTCGCAACGGCAAATTCAGTTCGTGGTTCGAAAGATTGCGGCGCATTCAGCGACTCTCGCGGCTTCCGCTCAAGCAGTCGCGGGAGTACCTTGAACTCGGCTACTACGACGATCCTCCCTTGCCGTCTTTGCTTGTCGCTTTCAAAGAGCATGACGCCATTACCGCCTGCTTCGACGAAGAGGGACAGTCCATGATGGAGGGCAGCGCAGAACCGACCGTGTGCATTGTTTTTTCACCGCGTCACCCGGAGCAGGTTCGGCGCGCAATCCGGATCGTGGATCGCTTCATTGCGCTCAACTGCGCGCTTTTTGAATTGGTCGAGGAAATCCAGGGGTGGGAGAAGCGCCATGCAGGTACATCTATCGATCGGGGAGAACCATCGCTTCGAACTGCATGAGGCGCTGCTGATTTATCGCGACCGGCAAAGCAGTTTCATCACCCGCCACGACGTGAGCGCCCACAAGAACGCACCGCCCACCATTGGCCCGGCGCAACCGCTCACCGTAGCATTCATCGAGTCTCTGACGAGATCCCTCAGCGGCAGCGTGCAGGCCGAAGTGTTGCCTACCAATGTTCTTGCCAAGGCGGACCGCATGATCGTCTGGTGGACTCCAGCGCGGCGCCGCCAGATGTTCTACGAGAACTCCGAAGGCAAAGCCGCGAAGCTGAATGGCTGCATATTTCCGCAACCTCCATTGGTCTGGCGGGTCTCGAATGGCGAACTCAATATTCGCGCACTCACCGAAAACAAGCGGCCCGATAGCTCAACGAAACTTGCCGTCGCGCCCTACTGGAATCTCTCGGACGATGGGCGCGTATGCACCGGCACCATGCGACGCCCGGATAGCGCGTCTGTTGCCTCCATTCCGGCCTGGGAGCGCGGATTCTACGAGAGCGCCTTCACGCACGCCAACGTTGGCCGCCTGACACGCCATGAAGGCGGATTCGATGGGCTGTGGAGTGAACTGACTAGCAAGCGCCAGAAGTTCCCAGTCGAAACGCTCATCGCCCTTCCGCAGACGCTCACACAGTTCGTGCGCGGAGAGAGGGGCTGATATGCGCATCGAGCACACGATTCCAAGCGATCTGTTGGGCCACAAGCCGGTACGTGTTCTGGTTGTCGGCGCTGGCGGGACCGGCAGCGCCATCGTCATGGGCCTGCCCTATCTTGACCAGGCGATGCGAGTCTGGGGCCGTTCATCGGGGCTCGAAGTGGTCATGATGGATGCCGACACGGTCTCCGAAACGAACTGTGTGCGCCAGCCATTCTCGGCCTCCGATATTGGGCAGAACAAGGCAACTGTCCTCATCAATCGCATCAACCTGTTTTGGGGAACACGCTGGCGGGCCGAGCCGACTTACTTTGATGAGCAAACCTTCGACCGGATCAATGACCGGTCCATCGATCTACTGATTGGCTGCGTGGACACCAGAGCGGCGCGAAGCATCATTGCGCGCACACTGACCAAGGGCAGAAATAGCACCGCCTATTGGCTCGATCTCGGTAACAACGCGGCCAGTGGCCAGTTCGTTCTCGGCCAGCCATTGAATGCTCGCAATCGCAGGAAGGCCACACGGCTGCGAACGGTGAGCGAATTGTATCCCGAAATCATCGACGCCGAGGCCGGAGAAGACCCGCTGCCCAGCTGCTCTGCTGTCGAGGCGCTCGACCGGCAGGAACCTTTCATCAATCAGACTCTGGCGGCGAGTGCGCTGGCGATGCTGGCGCGGCTCTTCCGCTACGGAAAGCTCACGCACCACGGCGGCTTCTTCAATGCACAAAATGGGTTTATGAGTACTTTGCCCGTCGATTCCGAGCTATGGTCGAAGACGCGAAGACGCGCTCGGCGCCCGTAATCCAGCAATCAAATTCGATCAGGAGAAAACCATGTTCAAAGAACTTCTACCAGTCCTGCGCGACCGCGCGGTATTGCTGACGGTCACGCTTGTCGATGCAGACCAGATTCGCGTGAATATTGTGCCGAAGAAGCTCAAAGACGGCGACAATGACGCTCTCACCATCCCACTCAGCGTCACCGGCACCGCCGAGGATCTCGACGCCGAGTTGTCCACGACGATTGTCGGCTTCGTCGGCTCCCATCTCCAGATGAGGAACACTCTGGAGAAGGCGAAGGCCGAGATGGATGCGGCTTCCAAGTCGGCTCAGGCCGAGGCACGTGCGAAGTCGAAGACCGCTACAAGGTCAGTACCGGCAAAGACGGAAGTCTTACAGAATGCTCCAGCGGCCAAGCCTGCCGAGCCAGCGAAGCCAGCACCGCAGAAGCCTGCAAGCCTCTTCGATATGCCGCCAACACCGGCGATCACCCCCACTGCCGCGCCAGTGGAACCGGAAGATGACCCAGGATTTGCAGAAATCGACGATGACGAACCAATCGAAGAGATCGAAGAACTGGATGACGCGGCCTGACGGCGACAATTCCTCTCTTCAAGAGGGAATCGAATAGCAAGCCACACGTCCGAAATCCGTGGGAAAATGCCGATAGCGCTCCTATTGAGCGCAATGGGCTGTTAACATCTGAGATCAACATCGGTCGAAATGCGCCGATTGCAAATGTCGGAATGTAACCAAGCTCAAATCAGCAATCGATAATCATAGGGTGCTGACCCGAAATGATTGAGATATTGCCCAACACGGGCTATTGCGCTTGCAGAATCAAGACTGGCCGGAAGCCTGGAATAGTAGTCGAAGTGGTTCCAGTTCATCTTCGACAAGCCCAATATCTCGGTTGCAACCTGGGACAGATCAGATTGTCCTTGGTATCTCGTAATGAATAATGGCGCAGGAATCCGTCGTTTCCCTTGAAAGTACTTAAACCTTGGGTTCCTGACACTCGGAGCATGACCGTGAACCCAGAGCAGTGCGGCATTGTCTGCGAGGATTATCGCTGCGCCACGTGGCATCGGGAATGTATCGATCACCAACTTGCCATCCTGCACCTTTGAAGCGAGAAAACGGATCGACTCTTCGTCGTTGATCTCTATGAGTTCGACATTCTGCACACCTTCGAGGCCTTGCGCCAGACCCTTCTGCTCGTCCTCTGTGAAATGGGTGCGCTTGTGAATTACGACCCGTCGTGGTAGACGCAACCGTGCGTCAAAAAACAGCTGACGGATTGTTTCTCCTGTGCGTCTGGCGTCGTCGAGGGACATGTAGGGATTGCGCCCCCGAATGATCGGGTTCTCGATCCTGCCAAGTCGAAACTGCAGGCCCTCCCCCCGAGCGCTGTAAATGTGGCTACAACCGAGCAGGATCTGACTGGATTTAGGAGCGAGGGGGTCGTAGCTGTACCCAATTCCAACGAAAGCACTGTCTTCGTCCAGACATTCCAAACGCCAAGGGGTTCGCATGCTCTTCGCGTAGAAAGCTAAAGACAGCCACCATTTCACTCGGCAACTGGCGGTGGGTACAACAGTCTTTTCTCTCAAGAACTGCGTACTTTGACCATTGCGAGCCGCATAAGCCTTAATGAAGTCGTGGAGGTTGAAGTGCTCTTCGCCTTCCGCGACGATCTCGTACGGCGCCCAATCAAGAGGGACGAAGACCGCCGCTGTTGCGCTCGGTTTCAGGCTTCGAATGCGATCCAAGCAAGCACAAATACCGCGAGCGATGATTTTCGCCCCTTCGAGCGGAGATCCGGCGATGTCTAATCGAAGTTCCTGCCAAGTTGGTTCGCCTGGTTGGGAGATGATCAGTGGGAGCGAGAACGCACTCGCGAATCCAGGAAAATCCTGAAGGTAGTCTTTTTCTGTCTGATTTGCCTGGCTGCTGGTATTCAAGCTCGTGAGGAAGCGGGCGAGGTTGCTGGAAAATCGAGACGGGCAGACAGCCGCGATTTCTGCAGAGGTAGATATGCCGGCACTTGAAATCGAGTAGTCCCAAGGCCGATTCTGAACGAGTCCCTGAAGAGGATTCTGGTCCTTGACCTCACCACCCGACAGGCCTGCGAACACGAGTTTCGCATCGGGCACGACAAAGCCGCTAAGCGTTGCATGCCTGCGCAAGTTCTGTGCCAGCGACGGTCGACCTGTCTGACTCAGCCCAGCATAGATTGGCGTCTTCGCGATGCGGAATAATTGTCCACCCCTGTCCGGTACGTCCACATTCGTGATCTTGTTCGTCCAATTCTTGATGTCCTGATCGTAGACGTCATTGTGTTGATATCCGTAGACCGCATTTCTGAGAACTTTCAGTGAATCCTTGTCCGCGAACTCCCCGGATAGGGTCTTAGCGACAATCTCGGGCGTGAGCAAGACGTGAAGTTGTCCCCGTAGGACCGCAAGTCGAAATGATAGAGCCTTATGTATTGCGAACGACCCCGTTGGCAGCGTCCTCTTCTCATATGCGTGAGGCTCCCATACGACTTTGCCGTTCGTTTCAAGTCGGAATGTAGTGGCAGTACTGAGCACCAAACCCACGCGCATCAGGGCGAGCAACTTCGTGTCTGCCGCAATTTCCTCGGGGGAAAACCTCACCGGGAAAATTGATCCGGTCATGGCATTGCCAATGCCTTGGCGAATGTCCGATGCGGTCGCCAGAAACAACGCACCGGTCGGTGTCGCAATCCAGGCCCCATGCTGATCACGCATGGCCTCTCTCAACCAGCGACGAGGTTTGGTGTCCGCTGGGAAGTTCACCTCGGCTTTGAGCGCCTCATTTGGCGTGGTTAACGGATAGGCATTACTTTTTACAAGCAAGGACGGGAGGTCGGACACAGGCGAAAACTTCCCCTGCATCGTTGAATGGGTCTGCTCAGTACAGAGAATCTCTTTTGCATTCTGGAAGTCTTTGTCTTTGAGGATGCGCAAAGCCAGTCGTTCCAGAAGATCATCAAAGCCTTCCATCGGGACATAGAAGGCGTCATGTCCCTTCAATTGTGCAGAGGACAGGAGTCCAATCACTTCGTCCGACGGTTCAGGTTGCATGCCGCACCAAAAAAGTCTTCCCGCCTGCTGTTTGGCATACGCCTCGTGTAGGGCCGCCATCAACGATTTGTCCCGGCCGCTGTAACCTACGACGAGGAGGTCATGTTGCTCCACGTCGGAGATGAGCGCTTGTCGTAGACTTGCTTCCTGCTCCTGGAGTTCGACCTCGGTGTTCTTCAACTCGTCATATCGATAGTCACCATGGAGGGAAACTAGGCGCATTGCTCCCCGGTTCAAGTCTGTTACAACTCGCTGCGGAGTGTCGATTCCAATTTCAAGGCATTCGACGTTTGCGGCTGCGCAAGCGCGAGCAGGCAATCCATCGAAATTAGTTGTCCAGAGAGACTGAATGACCTCGTTGCGAACGAGAAGAGGAAGAAGTCGATAGCCTAGAAAGGGCAAAGCGTCTCGAACGTACTTGTAAAAAAAACTCCGACGGTCGCGAGCCGTCGGAAAGCATTTTTGTGCATAGAATGAATATTCATTTTCCGCCCCGAGGGGAGGATATTCACCGCGCCGGTCGAGCCAGTCCTGAATCCGACGCTTCGTCGCTGGAAGAGAAATTTCCCCGACCAACTCACGAAGAGCGGGGTTATTGGTGCCGAATATGTCCTGCTTCCACTCCCAGATGCATCGCTCCGCGGACGGCATCCCAGAAGAAATCGATGAGCCCGCCCCGAGCAACATGCTTATCGGCTTGCCGGTGTTGACCGCAATGGAGCGTATAAGCGCATCAAGATCGAGTTTTGCGGACAGCATATTAGCCATATTTCGAATGCGAATATCATACTCTCCGGGGGCTGGTTGGCTCGATAAGGATTCCCTACCTCCAGGCCTCCGATTAACATTGTGGCTTCCCATTGAATGCAGTCCCAAGATATTCCGGGAGTCACCAGCGAGCGCATAATCGCCTTACCACTCGGAGTGCGGCTCAGAAGGATGTCGTGGATATCACTACTCCTTGGTCTTGAGTTTGCTGTCGTTTTCGCGGATGAACGCCTCGATCTCTGAAGCGCTGGCAAGTATGCGGAGCCACTGCTCCTTGTAGAGGGTGACGGGGAAGCGCCCCATTCCGTAGAGGGATACGGCGCCTTTTTCGCTAACCTTGAGACTCAACCCTGCTGAATCCTTGCTCCTGAGCTTTGCGTTTTCTGCCCGAAGACGCTCCAACTCGGCTTTCATTTCCGCTTCGTTCATGCCATCTCTCCCATTCTGTCTTTCACTTCAACCGTCTCGCTGCACACTGGTTGCGCCAAGCTGCAAGTTTCCACCGCGCGGCCAAGAAGCGCCTCGAGCCGCTCGACTTCGAGCCGCCTGAGTTTCGCGGTGCTGGACCACTGCTCCATCCGTTCAGCATCACCGGAGAACTCGGCGGAGATTTCCATCCATCGGTTCTCATTCGCACGGGCCGCATTGAGCGCGGTCTGAAACGTCTCGATTTGCTGGTCCCTTGATGAATTCATTCAGGAATCAGTTTATATTGTTGTCGCTGTTTTGCATCAGAGGCTGCCGCTTCGCTCCATATGGCTGCAACGCAATTCTGTGTTGCTCATTGTGAATTTCGGCATTACACTTACTGGTAGGAGTAATACCGATGCAGATCACCAGCAAAGGGCAAGTGACGATTCCGCAGGAGGTTCGCATTCGCTTGGGACTCCTCCCGCATACCGAAGTTGAGTTCGAACTGGCCGAAGATCATGCCCGCATCCGCAAATCTCGTCGAATAAATGGGTTGGGAGCCAGGGGCCAGAATGCTCTCAGCACCCTCCGGGGCTCGGCCGACGCCCGGATGTCCACCGACGAGATTATGGCGTTGACCCGCGGAGGCGTCAAAGGCGGAAGGAAGGCGAAGTGAGGCCGGCGCTTTCAGACCTTGCTGCGAGGCTTGCCAATTGCCAGGGTGTCCTTGTGGACAGCAATATCCTTCTCGACATCGCCACCAATGATCCGAAGTGGGCGGCATGGTCCGGCCAGGCCTTGGCCGAGTGCGCCGAACATGCGGCGCTTGTGATCAATCCCATCATTTACGCTGAAGTATCGATCGGATTCAAGACCATAGAGTCCTTGAACGCAGCGCTGCCCAGCCAGATCTATCAAAGAGCGCAACTGCCCTGGGAGGCCGGCTTTCTGGCGGGCAAGTGCTTCCTCGATTACCGCAAACGAGGCGGAGTGCGAACGACGCCCTTGCCGGACTTCTATATTGGCGCGCACGCCGCCATCGATCGTCTTGCCCTGCTCACGCGCGACGACGCCCGCTATCGGACCTACTTTCCCAAGGTCGAGGTTCTCGCTCCAGCAAAGGGGCTGGTGTAACGCTGTCGCCGGCACCCGGCGCCAGATTGCTTCTCCTTCCTGTCTCTCTCGACTGAATCGATACGACATCGTCTGCTTCATCATTCGGCCGGCTGGCGTCGTGGTTTTGGTGGCCTCCGTGAGGCTGCGGAAGACTGCCTTCGCCTCTTGATCCCGCTCCATGATCGTCGGCACATCCCGCAATGACCAGGACAAGCGGTCCAGCTACCAAGGGAGAAAGGATTTCTTATGGCTAATTGGTACGGCACCGCTCGCAGCAACTACTTTCGTGTAAAGGATGCGGAGGCTTTCGTTCAATGGGCCGAGCGCCGCAGCCTCGGTGTGCTCAAGACCGAGAGAGGCGCGGACATTTTCGCAATCCATAGTGGCGATAGCACGGGCGACGGCTCCTGGCCGAGCTACGACATGGACGAGGATACCGAGATCGATCTTGTCCGAGAGCTCGCGGAGCATCTGCCCAAGGGGCAGGTTGCCGTCCTGATGGAAATCGGCGCAGAAAAGCTGAGGTACCTGACCGGCGTGGCAATTGCGGTCAATCACAAGGGGCGAGTCGTCCAACTCACGCTCAGTGACATCTATTGCAAAGCTGCGCGCGCATTCCGCGTTGCAGAAAGCGAGATCACTCAGGCTACTTATTGATTCGGAAAAGGCGGGTGGACCAACGATCCAATCCAGGCAAAAGCGACGGCTCCGTGTTCTCTCTCGGATCAAGGAAGCAGTCCAGGCCGATACCCGCGAGGAAGCCTTCAGAACCGCGCGCTCATTTCAAACCTGAAAGGAAATCCCATGAAACCATCCAAGCTCTACGAGGCGCTTCATGCGCTGATCGGCGAACGTGTGCCTCTGCACATTTGGGGCGCGTGCGGCGTCGGCAAGTCGCAGATCGTCGCCCAGGTGGCGCGCGATCTCGGAATCGCATTTCTTGACGTGCGCGCCGTTCAACTCGATCCGGTCGATCTGCGCGGCCTGCCGCGCATCGCGTCGGATCAAACCGAGTGGGTTCCGCCCAAGTTTCTTCCCACCGAAGGGAAAGGCATTCTGTTTCTGGACGAGTTAACCTCGGCACCGCAGATGACGCAGGCCGGTTGCTACCAGCTTGTTCTTGACCGCAAACTTGGCGAATACGTGCTCCCCGAAGGGTGGGTCGTCATCGCCGCCGGCAATCCGGCATCGGAGCGTGGCGTGCATTTCGCGATGCCGCGGCCTCTCAGAAATCGTTTTGTCCATCTCGAACTCGAAGCCGACCTGAGCGACTGGTGCAAGTGGGCCGTGGGCGCGGGTGTGAGGCCAGAGATCATTGCCTTCCTGCGCTTCAAGCCGGACCTGCTGCACGCGGCCGACACAACCTCGGACGCCAACGCCTGGCCCACTCCGCGCTCCTGGGAGATGGCCTCACATGTTCTTTGCGGCGTGGCGCGCAGGCAGAACACAGCTTTTCTAACCGGCGCTGGAGAGTTCGAGGCGCAAATGCTCGACGGGACCGTGGGGCCGGCCGCATCTGCGGAACTGCTGGCCTTTCTGCGCCTCTTCCGCCAGTTGCCATCGATCGACGAGATCCTGCTCAATCCCGAGTCGGCGCCGTTGCCGACGGAGC
>JBEKPD010000108.1:0-20690 GCA_049521075.1 Occallatibacter sp. | reverse complement strand
CTCAACCGCCGCACCATGGAAGCGGATTTGATGGTGCGCCTGCTGCGCGCCTGCATCTCGACACAAGCAATCACGTACAAACAACTTATCGCCTTGCCGGAGCTAGCTTGATATTCATCTAACCGAAATACCCCAGGTCTCGACACGCAAGAGACCTGGGGTACAGGAGTCAACATGTTCGATGGAGTAAGAGAATTCACCGCGACGGTGCAAGGGGACTCGGCTGAGTTCATGGAAATGGTGCAGGCGCTTGTCGCTGGTATTGCTAGCGATTACGAGCCGGTGCGGCTGTACGTCATTCGCATTGACAACTGGTTTGGGCCGAAATGGATGCACTTTGCCGGGAAGTTCACTGCCGGGAAAGGCGCCGCCATCGGCGTTCATAAGAGGATCCTGCACGTCCCACCATTTGTTCCACACCGCGTGGTAGTAGAACGAGTGTGTGAAGGTCCGAATTATGACGAGGCGATCACCAGACCACCGCTGCATATCGAGTGTACGAGCAAAGTGGCGCTTACGAGACGAATTGCGGATGTCGATAGGGACGCTGCGTTCGTATGGTTCAGCAGCGAGTCCGAGGTACAGAAGCGCGGTTCAATCATGGTGTATCTGCCGAGTGCTCCTGCTCCGACGTCGAGCCGACAAGACGAACGCCGCTGGAGTGGAGCGCTTTACATCGGTCTTTCGCAGCGAAAAACGGATTGGCAGCCAGCGATGCTTCGCGGGGTTTCGCGTGGCGAGGTGGAACATCTTGAGGTGTGTGGCAGATCTTTGAGGGAAAATCCACTCTCGGCTGCAAATCAAGATTGAAAGTTGAGGGCTTAAGCACAGAGGTTTTCGAACTGTATTCTTTAATCAAGCATGGAGCGCTATTTCAGCGAACTGGCGACCGCATTCGTTCGGGGGCGCCTTGATAATCCCGCCGCGAGCATTGAAGACGGGATTGCCAATGGACTGCGCTTGCATAAGTTCAAGCAAGGCAGCGAGCTGCCCCGTGTACGCAAAGTATTAAGCACGTTACGCGCGCTAGCGCCTCAAAATCTGCTTGATGTTGGGAGCGGCCGAGGGACATTTCTTTGGCCGCTTTTGGCAACGCTTCCTGATGTTCAAGTAACAGCAATCGATGTTTCAGAGCAGCGAGCTTCGGACATCGACGCTGTGCGTAAGGGAGGAATTGGTCGTCTCCGAGGCTTCCAGATGGATGTTTGCGATATCGCTTTCCCGGATGCTTCGTTTGACGGAGTGACAATCCTCGAGGTGCTGGAGCATCTGCGCGATCCCGAAACCGCCTTTCGCCAGGCTATCCGGGTGGCGCGCCGTTTTGTCATTGCCAGCGTGCCGTCCACGCAAGACGATAATCCCGAGCACATCCACGTGTTTACTGTTAATCGGTTGAGGGAGATGGCTGTTGAAGCCGGATGCGAACAACCGAAAATCGAGCACGTGCTCAATCACCGGATTTTGATCTGCATTAAGCCATGAAGCCGATCATCAAGTACCCACGAACGCCCCATCTTTTTGGCTCGCGCTTGCAGCAAGGCGATGAAGACTTGGCTGTCGTGTCTCCGTCCGAGCTTGATGGGCATTTCCTTGTTGTCGAGGAAAAGCTCGATGGGGCCAACAGTGCGATCAGCTTTGACATGGACGGAGGGATCATCCTGCAGAGTCGTGGTCACGTGCTCTCTGGAGGACCGCGTGAGCGACAATTTGATCTCTTCAAGCGATGGGCAAATGCGCATCGCGATGAATTCTGGAGCGTCCTCGGCAGCCGGTACATCGTCTACGGTGAGTGGCTCTATGCCCGGCATACGATTCCCTATGACTGCTTGCCCCATTACTTCCTTGAGTTCGACGTTCTTGACCGCGAAACAGATGAATTTCTGAGCACCAAACGCAGGCGCGAGTTGCTTGCAATCACCTCGCTCGTCCCGGTTCCGGTTCTCAGCCAAGGGCCGCGAAACGGTTTTGAGGATCTTGTCGGACAATCTGCATTCTCTTCGACAGAAACAATGGAAGGCCTTTACATCAAATGGGAGGAAGATGGCAGAGTCTGTGGGCGCTACAAGTTCGTTCGGGGCGGTTTCACTCAGGCCGTGGAGGAAGAAGGCGTTCACTGGATCGACCGGCCTCTTGAGCCCAACCTGCTTCGCGCCGGAGTTGATATCTTTGCGGATCTTGCGAATCTCAGGAGGGTCTTATGAAGGCTCTCACCGCATTCTGCCCGAAATCGCCTGACTGGAATATCGATTGGGAAGGAATTGACAGAGCATTTCCGTGGATTCAAAGGCTCCGCAGTTGTCCGCAAGATAGCATTTATCACCAAGAGGGCGATGTGTGGATTCACACTCGCATGGTGGTGGAGTCCCTGGCGGCGCTTGATAGCTGGCGGACGCTGCCCGACAACGAGCGCGTCATTCTTTTTTCGGCTGCACTCTTACATGATGTCGCTAAGCCATCCTCCACTCGGTTGGATCAGCAGAGGATAACAAGCAGGGGACATTCACTGCGTGGCGCCATCGACGCGAGATGCCTGTTGTGGGAGATGGGGGCGCCGTTCGCGATGCGCGAGCAGATTTGTGCGCTGGTTGAACATCATCAGGCGCCGTTCAATCTCATCGAGCGCGATGACGCCGCACGCCGTGTATTCCGGATCAGTCAGACAGCTTGCTGTGGCCTGTTGGCCCAACTCGCTCGTGCCGATGCTCTAGGCAGAGTTTGCGATGACCAGGAGGAGTTGCTCGGGAAGATCTCGCTCTTTGAAGAGCTATGCCGTGAATATGAATGCCTGGAGTTGCCATGCAGATTCCCGTCCGCGCACAGCCGATTCGAATACTTCCGCTCGGAGAGCCGCAGTCCAGAGTACCTAGCTCATGAAGATTTCTCCTGCAGAGTGACAGTGCTCTCCGGCCTGCCGGGAGCCGGGAAAGATACTTGGATTTCGCGCCATATGCCGGGTATTCCACTTGTAAGCTTGGATGCGTTGCGCGCGGAGCTTGATGAGGATGCTGCTGGCTCTCAAGGGCGAGTGGTCCAGGCAGCCCGCGAGATGGCGCGCAAATTCTTGCGTCGTCATGAGGACTTCGTCTGGAATGCGACGAATCTATCCCGCGACTTGCGAACGCAAGTAATCGATCTGCTCGCGGCGTATCGCGCGCACGTCCGAATTGTGTATGTTGAGGCCGCTCCCGAGTCTCTAGTCCGGCAAAACAAAGAGCGGACAAACCCTGTGCCAACAGGTGCGATCGAGCGAATGCTGCAGCGCTGGCAAGTCCCATCGCCAATCGAGGCGCAGGAAGTCGAGTACTGGATCGAAGGAAAAGCCTGTGCAATGACTTTTTGAGCATCGTCTGCGGCATTAGGTATTGTCTTCGTATACCGCGCTGTCATTATCGCGGGAACTAACGAGTTCAGTCGGGTTCCATCGTTCCCGAGTCCTAATTCAATCCTTCCGTTGGCCCGTAATTTCGAACAGCAGAACACCTGCCGCGACCGCAGCATTTAGCGAATCGCAGCCTCCGTGCATAGGAATGCGAACCACGAAATTGGCAGCCTCAAGCAGTTGGTCAGACAGTCCGTGCTTCTCGCTGCCGACTGCGAGCGCGACGGGAAATCTGTATCCAAGTGACTTGTAGTCCATCAGTCCCGTCGGTGAAGAAGCCACAACCGAAACACCGTTTGATTTGGCCCAGCGATTAAATTCCACTGCCGAGCAGCGCACCAGCTTCTGCGAAAAGAGCGATCCCATCGTGGCCCGCACAGTTGCTGGGTCGTACGGGTCGCAGTTGGGGTTGAGGATAAAGATCCGCGTCACGCCTGCCGCTTCGGCGGTCCTGATGATTGTTCCCAGGTTCCCGGGAGACTCGATTGACTCGACCGCGAGCCAAAGTGAACCTCTTGTTGCCCGGAGTTGTTCCAACGGAAGCCAACTCTGCCTGAGGACCGCTCCAATACCTTGTGGTTCGGTTGCGAGGGTCAGGCCACGATAGAGTTGGTGCGAAAGACGAATGCCGGGAACACCATGTTGGCGCAGCCGCCGCGCGAGTTTTTGGCCAAATGGATTGGATAGAACCGAAGGGTCGAGAAAGATAGATTCGATTGGAGCACAGTGCTCAACGGCGCGAGCAAGGTGACGTATGCCTTCGATGATGAAGAGTTTTGTGCAAGATCGACCTTGATGGGTTTGAAGCGAACGAAGAGTTAGAAAGCGAGGATCACCGGGGGAATTGACGACTGGGTACTTTTTCTCATTCATCTCCTCCTTGCGGCTTTTGTCATGGCGCCGCTGCCATTGATGTATTTAACTCCATCGTTGATTTTGCCATAGCAGAAGCCATTTCGCCAGGTCGGAAAGCGGTCCGAAAATTTCGTGGCGCCGTTCAACCGCCTTGACAGCACACTCAATACAATCAAAGCAACTGAAATGTCAAAGACTGGTACGAGTCGGAAGAAACAGAGCGCCACGGACACGGAGACTCCGACGTTGCTCGACTTCGCTGCGCTACAGCGATCCGAGGTCGTTGCAAATGCGCGCATGAATCGCGAACGAAACCTCTCTGGCCCGAACAGCTACGAGACGGATCTTGGACTCGATCCCATGAACTTCCTGATGAAGGCTCTACAGAGACGACAGCACGCCTCTTGGCTCGATCTTTGTTGCGGTACCGGACGCGCGCTGCTGCAGGCAGCCGAAGCTTTGCAGAAAGCCAGGTTGACACCCAGAATCAAGCTGATCGGCGTGGACCTCGTGCCTATGTTTGATCCGATTCCGCCTGTTCTGAGTTGCATTCGCCTTGTTTCTACTCCGGTCGAAAGTTGGGAGACCGACGAGAGATTCGATCTGATCACATCCGTCCATGGCTTGCATTATCTGGGCGACAAGCTCGGAGTGCTGCAGCGGGCGTCTCGATGGTTGAAAGAGGACGGGCTCTTGATGATGCACCTCGACTATCGAAATGTTCGGATCGTTGGCCGCGGCCTTTCCGGCGCACAAATTGGACGAGGGCTTCACCGTGCAGGGTTCAGGTATGTGCCTGGGCGGCACCTAGTGGTCCGATCCGGAAATATACTCCAAGGTTCTGTTCCGTACCGCTATCTAGGTGCCGATGACAAAGCGGGACCAAATTACACCGGACAAGAGGCGGTTGACTCGTACTACGAGCGAATCAGGTCTTGATCGTGGGTCCTTAGCCGACCGAATCCGATTCAATTGATCCGGCGCCGAGCAATGTCCGATTCAGCGAACCACCCGAAAAGAGTATCTCCTCAAGAGCGAGATCCGCGTCCGACTGAAGCAGTTCTCCCTTGCGCCGTGCCTGAAGATAATACTGCGCAGATCGCCGCATGAGTTCCTTGATGAACGCAGCGCTGACACCGGCCGTCCTCTTGACAAGATTCGCGGTTACTTTCTCATTCACCGGCAGGCCGCGCGCGTAGAGATGAATCAGCTTCCGTCTGCCGTCGTCATCCGGAAGGGGAAACTCGATTGCTTGATCGACACGGCCTGGACGCGAAGCGAGCGCCGCTTCAAGCTGCTCTGGCCGATTGGTGGTTAGGATAAAGAGCACCTCGGCGTCTTCCCGCAAACCGTCCATCTCATTCAGCAGCTTGTTGAGCATGGACTCCTCGCAAGGGCCTTCCATCGTTTTGCGTGATCGGCCGACGAGGTCGACGTCTTCGATAACGATTATGGAAGGTTGGAGATGACGGGCTAATTGGAAGTAATGATCGAGAAGCGCTACATGTTCAGCGGTGATCAGGAATGTGGTGTGGCCGGGCAGTTGAGAGGAGAGATAGCGAATTGTGTGCGTCTTCCCTGTGCCCGGCGGCCCGTAAAAGAGGAGGCCCTTCTTCACCGGCAGACCAAGCTTCTGCAGGCCCCGCCGCTGCTTGGCGAATCCTCCGACATTTCTCTCCAGCAGTTCCAGAGTGCGCGCAGGGAGAATCACATGATCCTTGGGAACCGGATCCAATTTGTGCACGCGGATTGTACCCGCAGTACCGTGGAAGTCCGGGTGGAATTCAAGCGAGAGAATCTTGCCGCGATAGGAGGCGGTCTTTCGAATCCTCTGCTCGACGGAGGTAAGGAATGCCGAACTGAATTTGGCGCCCTCTTTTCCAGGCGCAACCGCGAGTTCCAAATGCATTCCGCCCTGCCGGCCAAATTGCGATTCGGGCGAAAGGAGGCAAGCAAATTTCACTTTTCCCGAGGTTGAGAGCCAGAGTCCCTGCTTAAGGCAACGGACAGGTTCGGCTTCTCCGCAATCAATCTCGTCGTGCTGAAGTGGCCCGAGAACCACCGGATAGTGCGCACCTGCCAGGACCTCCGAGAAGGTCAAAGTGGTGTGATGAAATTGCGTGTGGAGTCCAAAGAGCGCGGCGCGTTGGTCCTTGAAAAGGTCCTCCAGCGCCCGTTGGAGATCGACCCGTGCGGTGAGAGGAAAAACGCGGCTGGTCGAGACGAGCTCATGCGCGGAAACTCCACGAAGATGATGCAGCAGCGCGGCCGAAGCCAAGGCCAGTTTTGGCTTCGGAGATTTGCGACGTTGTGATCTTTCCATAGGTCTCTCTTACTCTCCGTAGCACTCAGAATTGAAGCCGCTTTTCAATAGTGATCTGCAGCCCTTGTGTCACCGACCATCGATTTGCCGGTTAATCGTGGCGTCTTTGATCTTGCCATCCTCCGAGAGGAGGAATGCTTTGCTGAGAATGATCGATAGCGTTGAATCGCCTTCAAACGGCAGATAAACCGGTCCGCTGCTCATTCGTGCATGTGCGTCCGGCACTATGCACAAGTACTGATCGTTGGGCTCCATCAGGATATTCCCTGAGCCGAGATGAATCTTGTAGGTGCGCCTGGATCCTTTCACAACGAGGAACTTATCGGTTAGCGAGCATTGCTTCGCGATCCGGAGGCGCGGAATCAAACTTACGAGGGTTTCCCGTCGGGAGACTGCGGTCCCTGAAAGCTCGCCGAAAGAATAGCTCCTCCAGTACTCGATGTATCGTCCGTCTGGCCCGCCGTCCTGCCACGTTGGATCGTTTCCCACGGAGGCCACGCCCACAAACAGATCTACGTCACGCATGACCTCTGAAAACACAAGGGGGGGAATCTCTTCGAGTGGTAAAGGCTCATTCACATTCCCGTCACCCGGACCGCCGGCACGAGTCCTGTATCCTCCGCCGCCCGCATGAGCAGAATTTATCGCGGCATTCGTCCTGTAGAACCGCACCTGGTCCGTCACTAGCCGCAAGAAGGCACCGGATTCATTCGTGTCTCGGCCATACTCATCACCAACACCCTCAATCCAGAACTCAGCGCGAAGGTCCCAATTGGTCAATTCACGCGTTGCCGGGGGATACTCGTCATCGACCATGAGCCGAAGTTTGTTCCTCCATTGGCGCGCTCCGCATAGGGCATTGAATTGGTGCTGGCGCAGGATATGCGCGGCGAAGCGATTGGAATAGCTAGTTGTTTGTCGTTCAGCATCCGTGAGTAAGTACACTTCGCGATGTGCCTGCTTGAAAGGCTGCACGATGCCGAGCGATTCAATCCGCCTCCGCAGTGCGAGAACCTCCTCCACGGTTCTTTCCACGGGATGCCAGAGCCGAATCAGGCTGCTCGGGGGCAGGTCCACCGTGCGGCCATTTACGTCCGCGACCACGCCATCAACCGCCAGCACCGGAGTGTCCGCCGCAATCCAGATCAGGCGGCGTGCAATGGTTCCCACCAGAGGGTGATCGATGTAGCGCTCTCGCCAGATTCCGACCGGCCACGATTTCTCGGCCAAGAACAGCGCATCGATTCGGTCCCGCTGCGCAGAAAGCATGGACTGAATGTCTTTGAGATCAGCTTGCAATTCCTTTACGATCTCTGCGTTCTCTGATTTCACCGATGCAGGCATAGATTTCAACTGTTTGCCCTCCGCGTCGAACCATCGTAGCTCCGCCTTGGTACCTGTAACCGCCAGTTCGGCACGATAACTGCCCAAAGCCTCCTCGCGCGTTCCGACATCTTCAAGGCCGCACGCCGGAACGCTCATTTCCTCTACCTGGTCGCGCGGTAGATTGAGCTCGACCGCTGCGGCGTCGAAGGCCTTTTCCACTTCCTTCTGAGCAGTACCGAAACGAACTCGCACCTTGAGCATCGCCAGTTGGCCCATCGCTCCTGGAGACATCATTTGCGACAGGCAATACACGGCGGCATTGCCCACTTTTACAGCCCGCGGGCCAACCCCCGGAACTTTCTTGTAAGCGGAGAGCGCAACGGACGCTACAAGTCGAACGAAGTCTTCACGCCCAGGCAGCATCGGAATGAGCCAAAGGAAGCCACGGAGCGCGTCGGCGTTTTCATCGTGAATCGAATCCGCTCCACCGCGCGTATCGCCGGCATACGCTGGGATGCCCGCTGCCGATCGTCCTTTGGCTACCAGCGGAAGCCATACCTCAAATGCTCCCAGGACCTTCTTAATGCCGATTCTAGTAACGATCTCACTCGCGTTCTTTCGCCAGCGGTCTGATGGGCGCGCCGTGGTGGCACCCAGCGCCAGCTTTAGCAATGCAACCCAGTCCTCTCGGGAAGATAGAGGCACCTCGGCGATGTGAGCGTTGACCGCGTCGCTCCAATACTCGCCTGGAACCAGAAAGAACTGCGCCCCGTCCCCGATCCACCTCGTGAGCTGTGCAATATCGGCAGAGGTTGCCCCCAGTGGCGGACCAGCAATGCGAGCCCGACGCCATACAAATAAGACGTATCGTTCTCCCTCGGTCAGGTCTATGCCGTCCCCCGTCAAACTCTTGATCCCTTCAAAGAGCACTTTGTCCAATTCGGCCGAGATTCGTCCTCCTTGAGGTCTAAAGGCGAGGTATAGGAGGAAATCAAACAGCAGATTTCTATCGAATTGAGGAAGGGATTCAGCGAGCGGCGCTATCACACCAGCAATGGCAGAATGTGCTCTCCAGTTTTCCGTCTCAGCATTCTCGCGCGCCGACGGGCACAAGTTCGCGATATGTCGCTCGGCGGCGGCCAGCAGAATCGGCGCCCGTTCACCGGCGTTCATCTCAAGCATCGCTCGGCCGGTGCTGAATTGCCGCATGTCATTCCAGTGTCTCGGCGCTGCGGCTTCTTCCGTCAGATATTGATTCAGGCGTTCGTGAGCATCGCGCAACGGCGACTCAAGCGGCATGTCAAACCGGTCGAGACCGATTTGCGTGGTGGCAACAGCTTCTTCGAATGGCGGAATACCGATGATTGACTTCAACCGATGAAGGATCAGTTGCCCACCGGCCGAGGTTGGTTTGGGGGGCGGCCTCAGGGCCTGCGCGTCTGTCGCCATCTCCGTTTCTGGCGGAGCACTGGCAATCATCCGTTCGAGTTCAGTTCCCCAGCGCTTATCCTGCTTATCCCAGGAGCCAAGCAGCTTTACCGCGTATGCAGCCGCGACCGCCCCCAATTCTTCGTCGATCCCAGCTCCCGCGGCATAGCGTTGCAATGCCTTCACGACGAATCCGCCTGGTATGTGTTCATATGCGCCCGCCCCGGCGCACCACTTCAAAAGCAGCATGAAATCGTCGCGTTCGAATGGGATCGCACGTCGAATCAGGGCCGATATGACTGACACAGTGGGCCGCAGCACGGCTGAGAGTTTCACCCATGCCGGGTCTCTTTGCATGTTGGCCGCCTCGATAGCCGAAGCGGAGGTCGCGCGAACCTCTTCTCGGCGAGTCGAAAGAAGTTGAGCCTGCGCGAGGGCTGCAAGAAGATAGCGGCGGGCTTGTTCCGGCTTCGCGTCCAGAATTGCGCAGCCACTTGTCAGCGATTTAAGGTCAATATCCTCCCAATACCGATTTCCCGGCCGCGCTTTGATCGCATCGCTTACCCAGCGAATAACGGTCTCATGTTCGGCCGAAAGCGGGTCGGAGGGGGAATACGTGAATTGCAGCCGGGAATCCTCGTCGGGCATCGGTCAACCACCAACGAGGGGAACGAGCTTGACGAAAGTCACATGAGTAGCCGGTCCGACTACAAATTCCTGATCTAGCGACTCGGCCTGCTTGTCATCGATCAGAATGAAGAAGCCATTCCTCTCAAATGCCTGCGTAGCGAGAGCAAACTGTGTCTCCCAATCGAGGACTCGATGCTTCTTCAAACGATACGAATGCCGGGGGCCATTCAACTCTTGCTCCGTATCGTTTGGTTGCACCAGCCCATCGAATGTCACCTTGTCCTGTTGGCGGTTACCGCTTGGGATGCGTATCTGGAAGCGCATGTCTCAAACGGCGGGATGTTCCCGCCCACATGTCTCCGTAACTTCGTTGACGAATGGGCTCTGCGAGACAAGCGAAAGGAAAACTGAGCATCAAATGAAAGAACCCCTGGTCCGTGCCGGGTTTTCATTTTCCTGCGTCGGGCAAAAATTACTAAGCCGCAAGTGAACCTGCCGTTTGCCGATTGCGCCGCCACGATCGCCGACTCTGTATCCGTTCAGCAAACGGCTCATTGCCCATGGGCCTTCGTTCACGCCAAATATGTCGTGTGCGCTCCTAGCACCATCGCCAAGGGCTCGTTCGCCCCGGCTCAGTCGCGCCCGACAAGCGGCGCCGAGAAGGCGAACCGCGTAGAGTTCATGGATGTGGTAGCGCGGCATCTCGGCGTAGAGGTGTGCGACGGTGTGGCGGCCTACGATGCGTCCACGGAGCTAAATCTGCAGATACGCTGGGTCCCAAGAATCCCCACGACGAGAATTGCTCATGATTCCTTTTCAATACTCTACGGGCGTCACAATCGCCTACTGTTTCCAGTAAGGCATTGATATTAAATTAGATATTGTTCTGTTAGCCGAAGAGTTGTAGGCTCGAGTTTGGATTACTCCCCGGAAACGCCGCTCTATCCAGCGATCACTTCTGGGGCGTGATGGATCTCTGTGTGCCAGATTCAACGCATTACGAATTGAGGCGGGATGTTCAATTCGTGATCGCCGCTGCATTGCTGCGAACTGATTTGATCGCATAATCAAGTTGACGGTCAGTACCAGACCGTCGGTCTCGCCAGTCGAATTCGATGATTCGATCCGGCTCGATCGGTGTTCCTTCAAGGACACTGCCTTTCCACGTGTAGTACGCTCCCGTGGGTAGCGCGAGACGAAATCCATTGCCAACTTTCACAGATGTGGCAGACAGTAGCCGGCCAGCGGTCTTTTCGCCAATAACCGTCGCTAGGTTACGGAGCGTTGGATCGTGCAGAGTTGATTGCGACAGAGTCTCATGGGTTCCTCCAGTTTGGCCTTGGAGGACTCTATGAAGGGGAGTGTTATGAGGGATTACTCAAGTCGGAAGGCGAGAGCACAAGTTAGATGGGCAAGAAGAATTCAGCTCTGATTTGGACCGATACAGGTATGGGAATACACTTAATGCATTCCGCATGGAAAGTATTGACGCCGTCTGTGACAGCACAGATCCCGAACAGCCCGAGCGGAAGCTTGCTATCGCCTCATTACGGTGGTGTAAGTGATGAAGACAGAAGACAAAATGGCTAGGGCATGGATTTTGTATGACACGGCTAAGGGCATTTTGCAGGCGTCACTTGAAACGGTGGGAACTGACAGGAGCGATCGCCCAAGTTCACAGCAAACTTGACATGCAAGTCAAAATCAGCCGCCTCGGACATTTCCATCTCTCCGGGGCGCAAAAATTGGACCGGTCACGCTGATGGATAGACTGACACCACAGAGACGAAGTTGGAACATGAGCCGGATCAGGGGCACTGACACAGGTCCGGAAAAGTGCGTCCGGTCACTCCTTCATCAGTTGGGATTTCGGTTCTCACTTCGTCGGCGGGAACTTCCGGGCCGGCCCGATATTGTGCTACCGAAATGGGGAATCGCCATTTTTGTGCACGGCTGCTTCTGGCACCAGCACAAGGGCTGCAGTAATGCGGTGATGCCGAAAACCAGACCGGAGTTTTGGGCCAACAAACTGGGAGGGAATGTGACACGGGATCGGATTCCCTAGCTTCGGCTTCAAGTGCTCGACTGGTTTCTGGGGTCGGCGTGATGGCTAGGACGGAAAGAGACAGAATCTCGACGCCAAGCGTTGTAACGGCTTCAGACTCCTTCAATCCTGCCAACGCCTCGGCGACGATGGCATCCGAGCTAGTCAGCGCGTCGCGCAGTGCAAGCCGTTGGGTAATCGACCGGGTCAAAGTCTGGAGCGTGTGCACCAGGCGCTCAGGCAGCTTCCGTGGATCGTCAGTGCAATGGGCGTGCCGCTTATCGATGCTGAAATCCAGCAGCGATGCCAGCCGTTTCGGATCGGCCACCCGATAGGTGAATTGCCCTTGGATCGTCACTGCCTGGAAATCGGACGTTGCCTCCTGAAAAACAAAGGGCACGTCGGTGCTGGCGATCGGAATGGTGACAATCGTAGTAGTAGGGGCGTAGTAGAAGAACGAAAGACCGGCCCCTTCGCGGCGAATCCTTCCGCTCTTAAATTCCAGGACGTAGGTTGTGGGCGGCACCTTCATGAAGCTGATCATTTCTGCCTCCTTTGGTGTTCTACAGACACCAATATAGTGTCTTCAATACACTATGTCAAGAGATTCTTGCTTTTCTCAAAAGAACCGAGGCAAGTCGCCTGTTTCCAATATGATGGAGTGTGCGGCAGGATTCCAACTCACACAGCGCCCGGTTGGGTGCCTGATTCCTTTCCGCTCAGATCCAGCTGTATTCCCGGGAGATCAAGATCACCTTTAGCCGCTGTGTGATTGACTGACCTAGGGTGGTGGCTCAGTGCTCGCGGGTCAGGCCGAACATCAGTGATTCGCGTCGGGCGATGGACGCCACACGATCCAAATGAGTTTCGTGTGAGGTAAATGGATGCGATTGGTCGTAATCTCCGATACCCACGGTCTTCACAATCGGATTCAAGGTCTTCCCGATGGAGATGTGCTGGTTCATGCGGGCGACTTTATGAATTCAGGCTTCGACGTGGACGACGTTTTCTCTTTTAATACTTGGCTGGGTGAACAGAGTTTCCCGCACCGCGTCGTCTGCGCCGGCAATCATGACCGCTATTTTCAGATGGCGCCGGAGATAGCGCGCCCGCTTTTGACGAATGCGATCTATTTGGAGAACAGCGGAATCACAATCGACGGTGTCTCTTTTTGGGGATCTCCGTACACACCGGAGTTTCTGAATTGGGCTTTCATGTACCCTCGCGGTACAGCGGCGAACAAGTACTGGGACCAAATCTCTCATGGACTGGACGTGCTCATTACTCATGGCCCGCCGTTCGGTATTCTCGACCAGACGGCGCCGGGCGAGGCCCATCTCGGTTGCGAAGAGTTATTGGAAGCAGTCGAGGCGAAGAAGCCCAGGGTGCACTTGTTTGGTCATATCCATGGTGGTGCAGGAACATTCGAGAACGGTGCCACTCGATTCATCAACGCTGCGTATTTGAACGAGCGCTATAAGCCTCTCCCTCCCGCCGGGCAGATACGCGTTGTCGATCTTTAGCATCCCCAGGTTCTTAATCGCAACGCCAATTCTGCGTGCCGCGCGTGGCGAATTGGCGTCCGACAAATCGAATTGGTAACATCGGGCTTATACGAAAACCTGAAGGTGCGCGGCGCAAGCCGATTTCAGGCGCCGCATTGGCGCTCGTGAGGCTGGTCGCACCGTTGCACATTGAAAGATAATGCTGCAAGACCACCTCCGATTAACACGGGAAGAACTCTATGACTTGGTGTGGGCCAAGCCCATGACCCAAGTGGCGCGTCAATTCGAAATATCCGACAGAGCGATGGCGAAAGTTTGCGCCAAGAAGCAAGTGCCGGTTCCGCCGCGCGGTTACTGGGCTAAGAAAAGCGCACGCAAAGATGTTCCTGCAATCCCCCTGCCTGAGTTTGTGACCAAACCTCCAACGGAGAAAAATGACAAGGCTATTCCGGCACAACAAACCGCAAAGACTCCGAAACTCCGCAGCGTGTTTGACGAACGACACCAGACGATCAGGAAAGCGCTCAAACAATTTCGCAATGCTCTAGTGGAAGCGATCGACTATACGGTGCGCATCGATGGATGGAACTGCGATTACAGCTTTGGTCTAAACGCCTCCTACGATCCCTTACATCGAGATAACGGGGTTTCTTTCCTATATGAAACGCCTTTTAGCGAGCATCGGGATTTGGTCCTAAGAGGTATTTTTCTTGAGCCTAGAAAGCTAAATGAGAAGAAACTTGAGGTTCGCTTCGTGCGACAACCGCACCTCGATAAAAAGGCCATTAAAGAGAATCTCCATCGATACGAAGAATCACCGCCGAAGTCTGTCGGAGGCTTTATGAAACAAGGCAATTACCTAATGGCGTATTTGTCGATTCCTGAAGACGCGTTTGCGCTCGTCCTTCAAAACGCGATAGCGGGCAAGATCAAATTCATGACCCTTCGAGGCCCAAAGATGCGGTACGGGAGCGGGAAACTTTTCCACTATTACATCCAGGAAGAACAAGACGAATCTTGAGTCGACCGCGAAAGATGGAGCGGGCGGTGGGATTCGAACCCACGCAATGCCAGGTTGGAAGCCTGGTGCCTTTCCGCTTGGCGACGCCCGCACGAAGATTGGTCCAGGGAGTGGGACTTGAACCCACGATCTCGCGATTATCGATCGCGTGCTCTGCCAACTGAGCTACCCCTGGATACAAAACTCAAGCTGGTGCCGGGTGCAGGAGTCGAACCCGCGTAGCTTGCTTGTAAGACAAGCGTTCTACCGTTGAACTAACCCGGCCCTTGATCACAAACTGGAGCGCGTGATGGGGCTCGAACCCATAACCTTCGGCTTCGGACGCCGATGCTCACTCCATTGAGCTTCACGCGCGTGAACAAGGAAAACTGGAACCGTCCGCGGGACTTCAACCCGCATCCTCATCGTTACGACCGATGCGCTCTCTGCATTGAGCTAGGACGGCAACGACTATATGGAGCGCCAGGCAGGACTCGAACCCGCGTATGACGGCATTAGAAGTGCCGTGCCTCGTCCATCTCGGCCACTGGCGCGACTTGGTGGAGCCGGTGGGACTTGAACCCACATTGGGATTTCTCCCCCTGATTAAAAGTCAGGTCTCTGCAATCCAATTCGAGTACGACTCCAAAGTTGGTGGGTCACCGGGAAGTCGAATCCCGTCCGAGCGGTTAAGAGCCGCCTATGCTGCCGTCAACACCTGTGACCCGCTGGTGGACGTGGTGAGAGTCGAACTCACGGACTGGCGCTTATAAGGCGCCGGCTACATACCAACCCAGCAGCTACACGTCCAAATAATCTGGTGGCTGCGGTCAGATTCGAACTGACTACCTTGCGCTTATGAGACGCCCGCTCATCCGCATGAGCTTCGCAGCCGATGGCAGGGGATGAAGGATTCGAACCCTCAAATCTCGCTCTGGAGGCGAGCGGTTTGCGCTATTAGCCTAATCCCCCGCAAAACCGATCCCGATCTTTCAAAGAGCAACAAAAAACCCGGCCTAAGCCGGGTCTGGTGCGTACAGCTCGAAATGCACTCAGACCCTCAAGACACGACTCCCCAAATGACCCGCTTGTTGGTCATTCTGACTATGTCGCGTTTGAAGGTCCTAAGCCGCATATCGATTGATTACTAACTCCGAGTTATTACTATAACACAAGTTTACTGCTGTAACAGAAGTTATGGAGCACCCGGCAGGAATTGAACCTGCTTAGAGAGCTTTCGCTCAACGGATTCGTAATCCGGTGCCTGATCCGATAGGCTACGGGTGCTCGAAACTGGTCGGGGAACTGAGAATTGAACTCAGACCACGTGCTCCCAAGGCACGGATGCCATGCCATTACACCATTCCCCGATTTTGGTGCCAGCCCAGCGAGTTGAACGCTGCTCTCTCCGTTTTCAGCGGAGCGTATCGACCGCGCATACGCGACTGGCGAAGCTTGGTGGACCTAGTCGGATCTGCCCCGACCGCCTCCGCATTGCAAGTGCGGCGCCCTCCTAAATGAGCTATAGGCCCGAAACTGTGCCGGGGAATTTCACCCCGGCGATTGGGGTGGCCGGTGGGAGTTGAACCCACAAGAGACATGAGTCACAGTCATGCCCGACTTTCCGATAGTCGGCACGGCCACAGTTGGAGCACCCGGGGTTACTTGAAAACCCATTCTGCCGATTACAGATCAGCCGCTCTTCCACTTGAGCTACAGGTGCAAACTTTGTTGGAGCCGGCAGCAGGACTTTAACCCGCATCCTTCGCCATACCGAGACGACGCTCTGACATTGAGCTATGCCGGCACGAAATCAGTAGTACAGATACTTCCTCCATTTCTCCTCGGCGACTCCCGTCTGGCGCATAAGGCCACGAGCAGTATGAATCGTCACGCGGCGTGGTTGGCGGAGCAGTTTCATACCTGCTTCCGCCGGCGTCCTGCCCCCTTTGCGCGCATTGCAGTCACGGCACGCGGCAACTAGGTTCTCCCAGGTGCTCAGTCCACCCTGGGCGCGCGGAATCACGTGCTCAAGTTCCAATTCGCTGCCCAAGAACCTCTCGCCGCAATACTGGCAAATGTGGCCGTCACGGATGAGGATGTTCTTCCTCGACAGCGTTTGGATCCGAGACGGCAAACGCCGATACTGGCGAAGGCGGATGACACAAGGCAACTGCAATCCGACATGCACAATCCGGTCGTGGGCCTCCTCGATAACAGCGACGCCTTTGACCAGCAACACGAGAGCGCGGCGTGCCCGAGTGATGTTTACGGGCTCGTAGCTCGCATTGAGCACCAACACTGGCATCGTCATCACGCTACTCATAAAACCTCACTGCATTTCTGGAGCTGGCGGCCGGAATCGAACCGGCATTGTCCTCGTTACGAATGAGGTGCATTGCCTTTCTGCCACACCAGCAGACACACACACCTGAATCAAAATCATGGAGCGGCTGGCCGGAGTTGAACCGGCGATCTCCGCGCTGGCGACGCAGCGTCTTACCGCTCGACCACGGCCGCTCACTATCTGGCTCCGGGAGGGGGATTCGAACCCAAACCATCCGCGGTTCCAAAGACCGCTATCCTGCCATTAGACGATCCCGGAGTATTCTCCTTTTCCCTTCGCAAAGACACACTTCACTTATCTGCGTCAGATATCGCATTGACACAGTTACTAACTGGCTGGCGAGCAAGGCCTCGAACCTTGAGTCTCCGCGGTCAGAGCGCGGCGTGTTGCCTAGTTACACCACTCGCCATCGAATTTGGCTGCGCAGGTGAGAGTCGAACTCACATAGCCCTGATTAACAGTCAGGTTCTCTGCCATTGAGATACCGCGCAATGTGCCCAGAAACTAAAAGCCCCCGACCTTGTTGAAGGCCGGGGGCTTAGACTCCTAAAATTGGAGCTAAATCGCTAGTCCGGCCTGAACACGGTATTACCCTGCCGCGTCGGTTGTGCCGCCGCTGGTGTAAATCCGTGATGGGCTCGGAACATCATAACTTTTGTACTTTACCCTGACTTAGTTTCAAAAGTCAAATGCAAATGCTACGACTAAATGGTCAATCGCTGATCCGAAGTACTTCTTTAACGACCACGCGAAGCGTGAACACAACGCAGCGCGCGTTTTCACACAGGTTTGGTCACGCCGACCAGAGTTGAACTGGCATCCTCGCATTGAAGGCGCGATCGCCTAACCGTTAGCCCACGGCGTGACGAACTGTTGGCGCAGCCGACCGGATTCGAACCGGCATCTGCTCGATCGACAATCGAGAGCTCTCGCCATTAAGCTACGGCTGCGCATTCGGGGCTGCCTCGGTTCGCGTGACACTCGTGTGAGCGATTAGCGAACGGCTGCTCCGGTACATCCCGCTTCGAACAGGGTGGGCTTTCCAAATGCCCAACGCTACCCTGGCGGTAGGAGCAGGACTTGAACCTGCACACGCATCGCTTGCGTGAGCCTCGCCTCCGACGAGGTGCGATACCGTTCCGCTCATCCTACCGACTAAACAAACCCTTACGCCGCTACAATGTCCTTGCGAGAGAACAGCGAGCGACTGCAGCATGCAATGCTGGCGGAGACGATCCGATTCGAACGGATGGTGCCTTTCAAGGGCACTCCGCGTTAGCAGTGCGGTGCCTTAGACCACTCGGCCACGTCTCCAAAAATGATTGGTGGGGATGGAGAGATTTGAACTCTCACGCGCGAAGGCACTGGTTTCTAAGACCAGCGTGTCTCCCATTTCCACCACATCCCCACAACTTAGTAACTTCACAAACTTAGATACACTCCAACCGACCGAGTTCATAAGTACAAACTCGTCGGCAAATGGTGGGCTCCCAGGGACTCGAACCCTGAAGATGGCACAGCTCTTGAGGCTGCCGCGTCTACCAATTCCGCCAGAAGCCTGCAAAAATGAAAAGCCCCTCGATTTCTCGAGGGGCTTCGGCGATTCCGTAGATTCCACCTAAATCAGCCGCACCCCTCCATGCCCAGCAAATCGCTGAGTGATTCGGACAGATACGACTTGAATAGGTTCTTCACGAAAACGAGAATACCTCAGTTCTGGATAAAGCGCAACTAACTTTCTGGTTATTACCCGAAGTAACTAGTGTACTCATCTTCAATTGGTGTTGCTTCTTTTCGAAAAGTGGGGCATGATGACAATGATGCTGAATCGAGACTCATTAACGGCACATCACGGCGCGAAAGGGCTCCGACCCTATTCGCAAAGTGAAGGCGTGTCACTGCCAGGGCTCGATTGGACAAGCGCATAGCGCGTTTTCCAAAGCAGACTTTCGAGCCCCTGGCCTGACGGTCAGGGGCTTTTTCGTTGTATTTAGAAAATGTTGTCGCGATTTACCTCTAACAACGACGCAAGCAAGTGAGGATCACTCCCGTGATACGCATGGAGATTTTCGATAACCAGATTCCTGTGTTCGGTCATGCCGATGATCGTGTGCTGAACCAGATTCGCGTCTGTGCACGCACCGCCGACAGGGTCGCACTCATGCCCGACAATCACGTCGGCTATGGTGTGCCAATCGGCGGCGTGGTCGCCTATAAGAGCGCGATCAGCCCAACAGGTGTTGGATACGACATCGGCTGCGGGAACAAAGCGGTACGCGTCGATATGTCCGGCTCTGAGCTCCGTGTGCGCATTGCCAGGATTATGGATGATGTATGGTCCATCATCAGCTTTGGCGTTGGCCGCAAAAACAACGAAAGGGTGGACCACGCTCTGTTCGATGATGTGGCCTGGAAGCTGAAGGCAGTGGCGCCGCTCAAGGAGATGGCGCGTAATCAGCTCGGCACCGTGGGCAGTGGAAATCACTATGTAGATCTGTTCACGGACGAAGAGGATCGCGTGTGGATTGGCGTGCACTTTGGCTCGCGTGGACTGGGTCACAAGACAGCTACGTACTTCTTGAAGGCCGCCGGCGCGTCCGATGGGATGGACGTAGAGCCTTGCGTTCTTTCAACGGATAGCGATCTTGGAGCCGAGTATCTTGAGGCGATGCGTCTGGCCGGCGAGTATGCTTATGCGGGTCGTGACTGGGTCTGCGCCCGCGTGGCGGAGATTCTGGGAGCGCCGATTGTCGAAGAGGTGCATAACCATCACAACTGTGCCTGGCGCGAAGAGCACAACGGCGAACAGTTGTGGGTTGTACGCAAGGGCGCGACACCGGCGTTTCCGGGCCAGCGCGGATTTGTTGGCGGCACGATGGGTGAGCAGTCGGTCATTCTCGAAGGTGTCGAAAACGAGCATGCCCGTTATTCGCTCTATTCCACCGTCCACGGTGCTGGCCGCGCCATGGGCCGCCGCGAGGCTACCGGAGTGACTGATCGGAAGACCGGAGAGGTCAAGCGTGCCGGCAAGGTCACGCCGGAGATGATGCGTGCCTGGGTGGATCGCGCTGGGATCGAGTTGCGCGGCGCTGGCCTTGACGAGTCTCCAGACTGTTATAAGCGCTTGGATGAAGTGCTCGAAGCTGTCGGCGATACCGTCCGCATCTTGCATCGTCTCACTCCGGTCGGCGTAGCCATGGCTGGGGCTAACGAGTTTGATCCGTACAAGGACTGACTCTTGCCTGGACCGGTGTGAATCGGTCCAGGCAAGCTCTCAAGCGGCGAGTCAGCAAAACGGGAGTTTCCACTGAATTCAGACCGGTGTCTTTTGTCGCCTAAACTGGAAGGCAATGCTTCTCACACTTACTACGACGCACCGTCCGGCGACGGACCTTGGTTATCTGCTGCACGAGAACCCTGCACGGCTGCTGTCCTGCTGGAAGTGGATCCAATAGGTTTGGTGCGAGGCCGTCGCGGTCCGGCCGGAGAGGGCGGGCAACTCGAACAGTACGTGAACGATCGGCCTTACGGTGCGAATTCTTTCATGAGTGTCACCCTGGGAAGGCTCTTCACTACTGCATTGAACGGAAAGAGCAAAGAGCGTCAACAACCGGCCGAGACAGCGATTCCGCTTATCGCAAAGGTGCCTGTGATTGCAGCACGTGGCGGAGAAGATCTGGTGCGCCGGCATTTTGAGCCCCTCGAGTATGCTCTCGATATCACCCGCTTGCCGCTGATCGGCCCCGGCGTTTTTGAACTACGGTAAATGTTAGTCTTCGGCCAGAACCGAGCCTGAGAGGGCGGAGGATTCAGCCGATGAAGAAGAAGCGTTTTTCTGTGGAACAGATGGTAG
>JBEKPD010000107.1:0-20878 GCA_049521075.1 Occallatibacter sp. | reverse complement strand
ATCCCACTTTTTCGTCCGGCAGTGCCGACGAGATTCGGACGCGACTCCATTCCCAAAAGTCAACCCCCGCGCTTCCCATCTCTCACCCTCCGATCCACCCTAACTCGTTGCTTTTCTTATGCCTGGCCCTCGGTTTTTTTCTCTGCTTTCTTTGCATGTAATTTTCTGGCTTTGGCGCACAATCGTTCTATGAGCTGCCACCAGGGAACGCCGATCCGTAAGCGCTCGCGATTCCGCTGCTCCCCATCGCTCGTTAACTACTTGATAACCCTACCCACCCCCCCCGGTCTTTTTGCGCCCTCCCGTTCGGCCAGAGCGTCAGCTCGGCGAGCGTTCCGCTATTCCTTGCATTCAAGAAATCGACAAAGAAACTGTGATAGAGCTTAAGTCGAACGGATTCAGACCGTTAGGCGCAAATAAAAGTCGCGATACTTTCCCAGTATTCCTGTACGCCTCTTCCGTTTTACTGAAAACAAACCTGTTAGATGAAACACCGGGCCACAAACAGCAAGGGCGTCCGCCGCAGCGGACGCCCTTGGATTGGCCCTGGAGGAGGGCTATCTGATGCAGGCTACTTGTTGGTGTGGCTCGTTCCCGTCTTCTCTTCCAGAGCTGCCTGTGCCGCGGCGAGACGCGCCGTGAGCAGGCGGAAGGGCGAGCAGGAGACGTAGTTGAGATCGATTCTGTGGCAGAACTTGACGGATTCAGGATCGCCGCCGTGTTCGCCGCAGATGCCGACCTTCAGATTCGGCCGCGTGTTGCGTCCCTTGGCTACGGCCATCTTCACGAGTTGCCCAACGCCCACCTGATCGAGGGTGGCGAAAGGATCCTGCTTGAAGATGCCGAGCTTGAGATACGCGGGCAGGAAGTTGTTGATGTCGTCGCGCGAGATGCCGTAGGTGGTCTGCGTCAGGTCGTTGGTGCCGAACGAGAAGAACTCGGCCTCTTCTGCAATTTGATCCGCAGTCAGGGCCGCCCTCGGCAGTTCGATCATGGTACCCACCATGTATTCGACCTTGGTGCCCTTCTCCTCGAAGACTTCGTCGGCCATGCGGCGAATGATGGCGGATTGGTTGCGCATCTCTTCGATCGAACCGATGAGCGGGATCATGATCTCTGGATGCGGATTGCCACCCTTGGCCTTGACGGCAACCGCGGCCTCAATAATGGCGCGCGCCTGCATCTCGGTGATCTCCGGGAACGTAATGCCGAGGCGGCATCCACGCAACCCGAGCATGGGATTCTGCTCGTGGAGTTCTTCCACGCGCGCCAGTAGCGTACGCAGATCCTTGAGCTTCGGCGACTTCGGCTTGGTCTCTTCGAGCCGGGCGATCTGAACCAACAGATCCTCGCGTTTGGGCAGGAACTCATGCAGCGGCGGATCGAGCAGGCGAATAGTGACCGGCAGCGACTCCATGGCCTTGAACAGGCCCACAAAGTCGGCGCGTTGCATGGGCAGCAGTTTTTTCAATGCCGTCCGGCGATCCTTCTCGTTGTCGGCCAAAATCATCGTGCGCATATGTTCGATGCGGTCTTCGGCAAAGAACATGTGCTCGGTGCGGCAGAGGCCGATGCCCTCGGCGCCGAATGCACGCGCCGTTTTGGCGTCGCGTGGAATGTCGGCGTTGGCGCGGACGCGGAGACGCCGAACCGGGTCGACCCAACTCATGAATTTCACGAGATCGGGATCGTCGGGCTGCGCCTCAAGCGTCTTCAGCTGGCCGGCAATCACGCGTCCCGTGGTGCCGTCGAGCGAGAGGTAATCGCCATGCCTGAAGGTCTTGCCCTTGACACGCAGTTCCCTCTTGGCTTCGTCTACGACGCAGTCGCCCGCGCCGGCCACGCAGCACTTGCCCATGCCGCGGGTGACGACCGCCGCGTGCGACGTCATGCCGCCGCGCGAGGTGAGAATGCCGTCGGCAACTTCCATGCCGGCGATGTCCTCAGGTGTGGTCTCGCCGCGGACCAAAATGATGGACTTCCAGCCTTTCTGGTGCTGCTTCACGGCTTCTTCCGCGGTGAAGACGATCTGGCCCACAGCCGCGCCGGGCGAAGCCGGAAGACCGGTAGCGAGCACTTCGATCTTCTCGCCCTTTTCCACGAGGCGCGGAACCAGGAAGTCATAGAGCTGGTTGGGCTCGACGCGGAAGATGGCTTCTTCCTGCGTGATCAGGCCCTCGCGCACCATGTCGATGGCCACGCGAACCGCGGCCAACCCCGTGCGCTTGCCGTTGCGCGTCTGCAGCATGTAGAGCTTGCCATCCTGGATGGTGAACTCAAAGTCCTGCATGTCGCGGTAGTGCTTTTCCATGCGCCGTGTGATGTCCTTCAACTGCTCGTAGACCTTGGGCATGGCCTTCTCAAGCTCGCTGATGGAGAGCGGCGTGCGCACGCCGGAAACCACATCCTCGCCCTGCGCGTTCATCAGGTACTCGCCGAAGAACACGTGCTCGCCAGTGGCGGGATTACGCGTGAAGCCCACGCCGGTGCCAGAGTTCTCGCCCAAATTGCCGAAGACCATGGCCTGCACGTTTACTGCTGTGCCTAGCCAGTCGTCGATGTGGTTGATGCGGCGATAAGTCTTGGCGCGCTCGTTCTGCCAGCTTCTGAAAACGGCGTCGCGGGCCGCTGTGAGTTGCTCCAGCGGATTCTGCGGGAAGTCCTTGCCCGTCTCCTTCTTGACCAGCTTCTTATATTCTTCAATGATCTTCTGTAGGGCATCGGGCTTGAGGTCGTAGTCGAACTTCACTTTCTTCGCGGCCTTCACGCCATCGAAGATGTGCTCGAACTTCTTTTTGGGAATATCCAGAACCACGTCGCCGAACATCTGGATGAGGCGGCGATAGGAGTCATACGCAAAGCGGGGATTACCGCTGCGCTTGGCCAGCGATTCCACAGCCTGATCGTTGAGGCCCAGGTTCAAAATTGTGTCCATCATGCCCGGCATGGAAAACTTGGCGCCGGAGCGGACTGAAACCAGCAGCGGATTCTCGCCGACGCCGAGCTTCTGGCCCTGCAACTGCTCGAGCTTGGCAAGCGCCGCGAGAATCTCCTGATCGATTTTGGGGCTGACTTTGCCGCGCATGTATTCGCGGCAGGCCTCGGTCTGGATGGTGAATCCCGGAGGCACCGGCAGACCCGCGTTGGTCATCTCGGCCAAACCGGCGCCTTTGCCGCCCAGCACGTCCTTCATCTTGCCATTGCCGTCGGCCTTGCCGCCGCCAAAAAAGTACACATAACGTTCGTTTGAGGTTGTGTCCGCCTTGGCGGACGACTGCTCCAAGACTGCCTGGGTCATCAGATCAAATCTCCATCGTAGGATTCCGCAACGCGGTCCATATGAAGGGTAACGGAACTCGGGGCCTGCACGCCAACTGAAAGCAGAAAAACAGGCTGAGCGAACGAAACCCCTCAAAAATATGGACTGCGCCAAGCGGGCATTGTCCCCATCAGAGATATCGCTTGCAGGTAACGGTTGCCTGTGCCCCGGGTCACACGGGATATACGGGCGCGGCGGGAGACAACGTACCGCGAATAAACAGGTGGTGCCACATTCTGAGATTCGGCGGCTCTTCAAACCGATCTATAGAGAATGCGCGCGTCGAAGGAGGACTGCGGCTACCAATTGGAAAAACGCTGGCAATCAGTGCGACGCGGACGCATCATGGCCTCGGAGCTTCGCAAGCTCTTTCTTGAGCACTTCGCGCACGGAGGTTGTGGACTGCGGGTGGGACTTGTCGAGAATGTCGTAGATGCGCCAACTGCCGCTCTCGGTCATGAGCGTGATCTGCAACTTGCGCGTTGCATCGGTGGGATTGTTCTTCGGGTCGGCTAGAGCAAAGGACACGTTGGCTATGATCTGCTCCGGACTGTCTACTTGAAGTTCGATATCGAGATTCCAAATTCCGTCCCAGTACTGGCAGCCGCAAATCGGATCCCAATTGATGGCCGGGGAAGAGCCGGGTTCGGTCGCTTTGACGTCGGCCTTCTCCAGCTCCAAAAGAGATGAGTGGAAATAATTACTAGCGTGTGGACCGTCGAAGGCGATTCCTTCGCCTCCGTTTTGGTAATGGCTGTAGATATCCTTCAACAACGCTTCAGCCCCAGCTACATCCTGCGCGCGAATCTGGCAGCAAGGAAGGATTGAGGCGACCGACAATACAACTGCTCTCAACGTCTTCGTGCGCATGGGAAAATTCCTCAGGATTTCAATAAAGCGTCAGTATCATTTTATCCCGAGGCAGATTATCGAAAGTCAGATGTTCAGGCCGCTTAGGCCGCAGTTTCCCGAAATTGCATCCTGAAACAGGAGATTTCCGTGTTTGGGGCCACGAGGATTGCGTCCAGTCCCACCAAAGCGAGAATCTCCCGCACACGCGGCGAAGGATTCGCGATGGCGAACCGACGACCGGCCTTGCACGCGTCGCAGTAGAGCGTGATGAGCGCCGCCAGGCCTGCAGCGTCGATCCGCGCCACATTTTCAAAATCGAGTGTGACGTTTTGCCGCACGACGAGCGCGTGCAGTTCGCTAAGGAATTTCTGCTCTTGACCTCTGACGAGCTCCTTGACGCCGGGGGCGAATTCCGTGGTTGAGCAAAAGGGGTGCATCATATAAAGCTCCTTGAGCGGCGACGCTTCCAATCACTTGAAGCGTCTACGTTATAACGGGCCATCCAGTGTTCTGTTATCACCTGGCCTTGAACCTCCAGATGGGGGACTAAACCTGAAAAACGCCGCGAGCGGGGAATATGCTGAATTTGCAGGGCCTGTGAGCGTTCTTGCGCTCATCCGGCGCGGCGGATGGTGTTCGATCTTGTTCAGTGCGTCCGGAAATGAACAACACTATCCCATACGCAGTCGGGAAGAGGGAAGTTCCATTGGAAGCCAAACTGCACAATTCGCCAGGTTTGATTGTGAGCCGGATGCGCGAGTTGGCTCTCGAAGCCGGTTTTACCGAAGCCGGTGTGACGCCATTGCCGTATGAGGCAGAAGATCGCGACGCGAAACGGTTTCGCGAGTGGGTAGGCAAAGGCCGCGCGGGAACGATGCGGTATCTCGAACGCAAGACAGAGGACGGGCAGTTGGCGCGGGAGCGCGTAGCGGCGCCGTTTCCGTGGGCGCGCTCGGCGATTGTATGCTTTGCGAGTTACCTATACCCTTCCGCACCACTCTCAACCAAAACCTCAGGCCCGCGGAGCGGGTGGATTGCACGGTATGCCTGGTCAAGTCGTGTGTTGCCCAGCAAGAAAAATGAGAGCGGCGAGCGCCAGCCCAGCGATTATCACAAAGTGCTCCTCAAGCGACTGCGAGAAGTGGAGGTGCGGCTCCATGCGCAGTTTGGCGAGTTCGAGTCGCGCGCGTATGTCGATACGGGTCCGGTGGTCGAGCGTGCGTTGGCCGTGGCAGCGGGCCTCGGATGGACCGGCAAAAACACCTGTCTCATTCATCCGCAACACGGCTCGTGCGGATTTCTGGCGGTGCTGCTGACCTCGTTAGAAGTTAGCAAGTCGGCGAGTCTGCAAGTCAGCGAGCCAGCCGCGAAAGGGCACGACTTCAGTCGTGCCGATCAAGCCGCTAAAAGTACGAGGGCTTTAGCCCCGGCGGGAAGTTCGTTCGAGATTCCAAACCATTGCGGCACCTGCACGCGCTGTATAGAGGCTTGCCCCACGCACGCGCTCGATGTGCCCTACCAGATGGACACAACGCGCTGCATCGCCTACCTGACCATCGAACACAAGGGCCCGATCGCCGAGGAACTGATGCCGGGCATCGGCCGTCAGGTCTTCGGTTGCGACATCTGTCAGGATGTGTGCCCCTGGAATCAGAAGGCGCTGCGCAAAGTGCAGCGGGGAGCGCCGATTGCGGTCGATCCGCAGCTCGAACCGCGGCCCGAGCTTGTAAATCCGGCACTCGATTGGCTGGCATCACTCGACGAGAAGTCCTTCGAGCAACTCTTCAACGGCTCGCCGGTGCGAAGAACCGGATTTCTGGGCCTCCAGCGCAATGTGGCCATAGCCATGGGCAATAGCGGCCTTGCAAGCTTCATCCCGCGACTGGGAGCGTGGGCCAGCGCTGCGGACGAAGGCTTGCGCGCCGCCGCACGATGGGCGCTAGACCGGCTGCGCAAACAATCCCCGGCATAAAAATTTACGTGTCTCTGCTCGCGCCGGCCCTTCGTATCTTGCGTGCCAGGAGCTATCCTTGAAACAGCGTTTCCCGCGACGAACCCATATTGATGCCTGACGCAAGAAGGAAGATCCGATGGCTGATGAGTTGAAATCCGTGTCTGAAGTCGCTTCCGATGTCGCGACCAGCGTAGAAGACGCCGGCGCTGCGCTGGCTGCCGCTGCCACTGGTCCCGCGCAGCCGGTCGCGCAATCGAAATGGTACCAGTGGCGAAAAGATGGCACCGCCCTCCTTGCCTACCTGCTCGATAGCGAGGTGCACACTTTCGCTTTCAGTGTTGCGGCCAACGCCATCATTTCGTTTATTCCGTTCATCGTGCTGCTCTACACGCTGGCGCTATCGGTCTTCCACTCGCAAAGCATGGCGGGCGTGGTCGACCATATGGCGAACTACTTTCTGCCGCACATAGAGAAGATCCAGGGCTGGATGGTAACGGCCATCCGCTTGGAAGCGGTCGTTCCTTTGTTGCACCACAAAAGCACATTGGTTTTCTCGCTGGTGATGATTCTCGTTGCCTGCACCGGCATCTTTCTGCCTTTGGAAGTAGCTCTCAATCAAGCCTGGGGTGTGACAAAGAGCCGCAATTATCTTTTCAACCAGACTATCGCTTTCGGGCTGGCGATTTTGATGGCTATCTTGGCGATCATCAGCATGGTCGTAACGACCGGGGTGAAGGCCACGCTCGACCTTGTCACCTTCCATAGCACCAATGTAGTTCTCGTCTATATCTCCAATAAAATCACGTCGATTTGCCTGACTATCACCAGTGGCGTGGCCTCGATCCTTTTCTTTTTTGTGGTGTATTACCTGCTCCCTAACTGTAAAGTGCCCTGGAAGTCGGTGCTGCGCACATCGGTCATCACCGGCGTCATCTGGTTGGTCGCGCGGTTGATTTTTGCCCTCGTGATCCACCACATCGACCTGGACATGTATGGCCCGTTCTATGTCTCCGTGAGTCTGCTCTTCTGGGCTTATATCTCAGGACTGATCATGTTCGCCGGCGCGCAATTCAGTGTGGCAAAGTGGAAAGACAGGGAGTAGGGAGGAGGCGGCGAAAGCGGTTTACGGATTGTTCCAGCGCCAGTCTTGCGTCTCACTATGGGACTGCGCCGCCTTTCTTCGATCCTCTCACCTGACCTGCGAATTGCCCCGGTTGCTCAATGTCCCCCAGATAACCGTTATAGAGTTCTTCCTCAGTTGGGTGATCGTCAGCTCCTCCGGCCTCTTGCCGTTCAATGGGACGAGTGCTCTCCACCAAATTCGTACATTCGCGATATTCAGCCGGATCGTGCTTCTGTTCTGCGTCCAGGAGAGGACGCGCATCTGCGTACAGATAGAAGAGCCAGTCGCTGAACTCATTCCAAACGTCGTGGGGATCTAAATAGCCTCGCCTTGTAAGAAGGCCAAGATCCTCGCAGAAGCCTAGCTCATCATAAAATTCAATCGGGGCGTCACTGACATCGAGAGGGCGTAGACGTTTTTGTGTTTGGTCCACTCGCTTCAATGCGAGCGATCTCCTGATAGCGACTTGGTCTGCGCTGTCAAATTTATCCACGAGCGCAATTAGGTGCTGGACCCTAGCCTCGTCACGCATTTCGCGAATCTGAAACCAAGCGAACACCAAGGCTCCTAACCCACCCACTGCAATAGCGAGAGAGGTCACTGCTGTGATTCGCTCCCAAACACTCGGCTTTTCTGTCTTGTGCGAAGCAGACTGATGTTCTGCCATAACCCGTACCTCCGCCACGCAGTTGGCTGTGGATAAGCTGGTAGATTGCAGCTTCGGCTGTTTAGCCAATATTGTGCGCGTTTTTCGGTGATTTGCAAGCTGAAAACGAGAGCAGAATTCGCTAACTGCGCCGTCAACCGTTTTCGCTTTGTATTCGCCATTCAAATGCGCTAATCTCATAGAAGAGTGTCCAAGGCGACTCCCCATTCCGATCCAATGGCCGATGCCAGCGCCGATCCTATGGCCTGCTTTCACCCGGTAACGGCGGCCTGGTTCAAGGCAGTCTTCGACGCCCCCACCGCGCCGCAGCGCATGGGCTGGCCGGTGATTGCGCGCGGCGAAAATGCGCTCATCCTGGCGCCGACCGGCACAGGCAAAACCCTGGCCGCGTTCTTGTGGTGCCTGGACCGGCTGATGCTGGAAAGCAGGGAACAAGGGGCCAAGGGACCAAGGGACCAAGGAAACAGCGTAACCAAGAAAAACCTCCGCCAGGGAGTCTTGTATCAGGGCATGGCTTCAGCCGTGCCGAAGAAGCCGCAAAATCAATTCGGGGCTTTAGCCCCTGCGGAAACTCCCGATAAGCATCAGCGCCGCGGCTGCCGCATCGTCTACATCTCGCCGCTGAAGGCTCTGGCCGTGGACGTAGAGCGGAACCTGCGCTCGCCGCTGGCCGGTATGGCCAACATGGCACGGCGCATGGGTGTCGCCTTCCACGAGCCCGAAATCAGCGTCCGCACGGGCGACACGCCGCAACGCGAGCGCGCCCGTTTCGCGCGCCATCCCGCGGACATTCTCATCACCACCCCGGAATCGCTCTACCTGCTGCTGACGTCGCAGGCGGCTGAGGCCTTGCGCACAGTGGAAACGGTTATTGTCGACGAGATCCACGCGCTGGTACCCACCAAGCGCGGCGCGCATCTCGCGATCACTCTAGAACGGCTGGCAGCTTTGACGGCCAAGCCCCTGCAGCGCATCGGCCTCTCAGCCACGCAGCGTCCACTCGAAGAGGTGGCGCGGTTCTTAGGCGGCATTGAAATACAGGGAGCAAGCGAGCAAGCCACTCCAACAGGCGAATCTCACCCGCCCAGGACCCCAGCAGGGAGCAATGGAGCGAGAAAACCAGAAACTGAATACGAAGAGACTGCGGGACCGGAGGCCTTAGGGACTGAGGACGCAAACGATGCCGAGGCCGATTCCTTGCTCCCTAGCTCCCTTGCTCCCTCGCTCCCTGATGCGGCGGATGCAGCATCCCTCCGCTATCGCCCAGTGACCATCGTCAACGCCGCCGCGCGCAAGCAACTCAAGCTGCGCATCGAGGTTCCAGTTGAAGACATGGCGCGCCTCGGCGAGATGGAGGAGATTCCCTCGGGCCCGGCTTCGCAAACGCCGCGCCGCGTCTCCATATGGAACGCGATTCATCCCCGGCTGCTCGAAATCATTCGTGAGCGCAATTCCACAATTCTCTTTGTCAATGCGCGCCAGACCGCCGAGCGCCTGGCCGGTGCGCTGAACGATCTTGCAGGCGAACCGATTGCGCGCGCGCATCATGGCTCGCTGGCCGCAGCGCAGCGCACGGTAATCGAAGAGCAGCTCAAGGCAGGCCAAATTCGCGCGCTATGTGCGACCTCAACTCTCGAGCTCGGCATCGATATGGGCGCCGTCGATCTCGTAGTACAGATCGAGTCGCCGCCTTCAGTCGCGAGCGGCATGCAACGCATCGGCCGCGCCGGCCACCACGTGGATGCGGTGAGCGAGGGAATTATATTTCCGAAATATCGCGCCGATCTCGTCGCCTGCGCCGCCGTCACCCGCGCCATGCACGAGGGCCACATCGAGTCCACGCGCTTTCCGCGCAACCCACTCGACGTGCTGTGCCAGCAGTTGGTGGCGATAGTGGCGAGTGCGGGGAGCAAGGGAGCAAGAGAGCAAGGAAGCAAGAAAGCAGGGAACAGGGATCAGGGTTCAGAAGTCAGCACCGCCTCAGCATCCCTGTTCCCCGGTGCTGCAGGTCCTCAGTCCCTTAGTCCCTTAGTCCCTCAGTCCCTCGCTTCCGAAGTCTCCGTCGATTTCCTCTTCGATCTCGTCCGTCGCGCCGCGCCGTTCGGCTCGCTCTCTCGCTCCGCCTTCGAGGGCGTGCTCGATCTTCTGAGCGGCCGCTACCCCTCCGATGAATTCGGCGAACTGCGCCCGCGCCTCACGTGGGACCGCGTGCGCAACGTGGTTTCGGCGCGTGATGGCGCCGCGCGGCTCGCCATTTTGAACGCAGGAACCATCCCCGATCGCGGCCTCTACGGCGTCTTTCTCGCATTCGCCGAGGGCAAATCGGTGCGCGTTGGCGAGCTCGACGAGGAAATGGTCTTCGAGTCGCATCCCAACGAAACGTTCATTCTCGGCGCGTCGACGTGGCGCATCACTGACATTACGCACGACCGTGTACTGGTGTCGCCCGCACCCGGCGAGCCGGGCAAAATGCCCTTCTGGAAGGGCGACGGGCCGGGCCGCCCACTCGAATTCGGCCGCCGCATCGGCGCGATGGTGCGCGAGTTGCGCGACCTTCCGCAGCCGGCCGCGCTCACGCGCCTCGTCAGCGAGCACGATCTCGATCCCGGCGCGGCTGAAAATCTGCTGCGCTTTCTCGCCGACCAAGCCGAGGCCACAGGCCAGGTTCCCGACGACCGCACGATTGTTGTGGAGCGCTGCCGTGACGAGCTTGGCGACTGGCGCGTCTGCGTGCTCACGCCCTTCGGCAGCCGCATTCACATTCCATGGGCGATGGCGGTCAGCGCGCGCATCCGCGCTGCCGGCGGGCCGGAAGTAGAGACGCTTTGGGGCGACGACGGTTTTGTCTTGCGTTTCCCTGACACCGACGAACCGCCCAACTCGGATTGGATTCTCGTCGAGTCCGCCGAAGCCATGCAGCTTGTCCTGCGCCAGTTGGGATCGACCGCGCTCTTTGCCGGGCGCTTCCGCGAGGCAGCGGGCCGTGCGTTGTTGCTGCCGCGTCGCCGTGCCGACCAGCGCTCGCCGCTTTGGCAGTTGCGCAAACGCTCCTACGATCTGCTCAGCGTCGCGTCGCGATATCCCTCATTCCCGCTGTTGCTGGAGGCTTATCGCGAGTGCCTGCGCGACGTGTTCGACATGCCCGCGCTCATTGAAACTCTGCGCGCCATCGAGCAGCGCCAGCTCAGGGTGCATGTCGTCGAAACGCGCAAGCCCTCGCCGTTTGCATCGTCGCTGCTCTTCAGCTACGTGGCCAACTTTATGTACGAAGGCGATGCGCCGCTGGCCGAACGCCGCGCCCAGGCGCTCACCATCGATCAGGATCAGTTGCGCGAGTTGCTGGGTGAGGCCGATCTGCGCGAACTGCTCGATCCCGTCGCGATTGCCGAAGTCGAAGAGACCGCGCAGTGCCTCGCGGAGAATTACCGCGCCCGTTCGGCCGACGGCATCCACGATCTGTGTCTGAAACTCGGCGATTTATCGCGGGCCGAAATTGCCCTACGCGTTGCCGACAAGTCGCTGCTCGAATCATTGGATCGTCTGATCCGCGCGCGGCGCTTGCTGGAGCTGCGCATCGCGGGCGAAAAGCGGCTGATTGCCGCAGAAGACGCCGCCCGCTATCGCGATGGCCTCGGCATTCCTCTGCCGCCCGGGCTCGCATCTGCGCTGCTCGAGCCGGTAGCGCATCCTGTGCTCGAATTGGTGCGCCGTTACGCGCGTACGCATGGGCCCTTCATGTTGCGCGAAGCCGCAGACCGATTCGCACTCGATACGGAGGCGGTCGAGAACACACTACGGCAACTTGCGGCGGAGGGTCGTGTGTTGGAAGGCGGCTTCCGGCCCGGCGGCCTTCATCGCGAGTGGTGCGACGCGGAAATTCTTCGCCAGATTCGCCGCAAATCCCTGGCCCGGCTGCGCCGCGAAGTGGAACCCGTGGAGCAGCACACACTGGCTCGGTTCCTCACACACTGGCAGGGATTGCTCGCGCCGCGGCGCACCGGCACTGCACATCTCGATGCACTTTTGGACACGATCGAGATCCTGCAGGGTGCACCCTTGCCGGCGTCGCTCCTCGAAACTTCGATTCTGCCCGCCCGCGTCGCCGACTACACGCCTGCCGGGCTCGATACATTGATCGCGGCTGGCGAAGTAGCGTGGGCCGGAGTGGAACCGATCGGCGAACGCGACGGCCGCATTACTCTCTTTCTCGCCGACAAATTGCCGCTGCTAGCGCAGAGACGGCCGCAACCCAATCCGAATCTTGCCCCGCTCACCGAGCGCGAAGAGAAACTGCTCGCCGTGCTTGAGTCGACGGGCGCAAGTTTCTTCGATGCGCTGCACCATGCCGCCGCCGGCGGCTATCCCGGCGAGACCATCGATGCGCTCTGGAGCCTGGTTTGGCGTGGGCTCATTACCAACGACTCGCTGCATGCCTTGCGCGCCTACACTGCGCGGCCCGAAAGCACGCGAGCGCCGCGGCGGTTACAAACCGGAATGGTCTTTCGTTCCCGCCGCACCACCCCGCCCACTGCCCAGGGGCGTTGGTCTCTGCTTCCGCAGAACTCGGCTGGCGGTGAAAACAAAGAAGCCGGACCCACAACCACCGAGCGCAGTCACGCACTCGCCCTGCAACTGCTCCATCGCTACGGCGTGCTCCTGCGCGAGCACGTCGCCGCGGAAAACGTGCCCGGCGGATTCAGCGCCGTCTACGACGTGCTCAAGGCGCTCGAAGAAAGCGGGCGCATTCGCCGCGGCTACTTTGTCGGCGGCCTGGGAGCTACGCAATTCGCGCTGCCTGCTGCCATCGATCTGCTGCGCCAGTTGCGCACCGAGCCGCCTCTCGAGAAACCGGAGTTTGTGCAACTAGCCGCAACCGATCCGGCGAACCCATATGGATCGGTATTGCGCTGGCCGGAACTACCCGTTACCGACGAAGACTCGGAAAGTGCGCCTCGAATCCTCACCCGCGCGGCCTACGCCGAAGTAATTTTGCGCAACGGCCGGCTTGTAGCTTGGCTCAAGCGCGGCAATCCTAACCTGCTGGTATTTTTGCCAGCCGAAGAACCGGAGCGCTCGCAAACAGCATCGGGGCTGGCGCATTTTCTGTGTGCGCGCGGCCAGCAACGCATGCATCTGCACAGTCACGAGGGCGTGCTCATCACCACCGTCAACGGCCAGCCCGTGGCCGTGCACTTCATGGCACGTTTCCTCATGGATGCCGGCTTTCATCCCGGCCCGCTCGGCATGCATCTGCGGAGGATTCCGCTGCCTGTCGCGCAAACCCAAGCGCCCCGGCCCGAGGTGCAATAAACAATGCCTGAGGGCGACACGATCTTTCGCACCGCGCGCAACCTGGGCCGCGCGCTCGTGGGCAAACCCGTCACCGCGTTCCGGTCCACATTCCCGTGGCTAATGCGCTTCGACGAGGCTACGCCGCTTGCGGGCCAATTCGTCAACAATGTCGAAGCGCGCGGCAAATGGCTGCTTGTGCACTTCTCCGGTGGCGGCATCCTGGCCTCGCATTTGCTGATGAACGGCCGCTGGCACATCTACCGCCGCGGCGAGCACTGGCAACTTGCGCACAGCCACATGCGCATCGTGATCGAGAATGAGGAATACCAAGTGGTGGGCTTTCGCGTGCCTGTGGCCGAGATGCACACAGCACGATCGCTTGATCGCAAGACACGGATTCCGCGGCCGAACAGTGACTTGCTGAACGAGGAGTTCGACGCCGCGGCGGCGCTGGAGCGGCTACTCGCCCACGGAAACGAGGCCATCGCCGATGCGCTGCTCAACCAATCGGTCGTGGCCGGCGTAGGCAATGTCTTCAAATCGGAGAGCTGCTTCGTCAACGGCCTCAACCCGTTTCGCACTGTCGAGACTCTCACGCGCGACGAAGCTGCGGCCGCCATCGCCAGCGCGCAAAAGCTGCTCAAAGCCAATGTGCTTGAGGATTCCGGTGACGCGATCGTGACCTATCGCGGGCAGCAGCGCCGCACCACGCACGCTTCCGATCCGGGTGAGAGCCTGTGGGTGTACGGCCGCGCCGGCGAACCCTGTCGTCGCTGCGGTGAGCCGATCCGTCGCCGCATTCAGGGCGCCGATGCGCGCGTCACCTTCTGGTGCCCGCGTTGCCAGCCCATGCCCGATAGTACCGATGTCGACGGTTGAATCTGACTGCGCTCAGTTTCCGCCTTTGCCAATCCCAAAGATCTTCTGCAGGATGTTGCGGTGATCGTCGCCGCCCATTCCTTTATGGTCGCAAGTGTCGGTGGGCTCAGTGCCGTCGAGGAATCCCGCCGTGTAATCGTCGGGGCAGCCGCCGTCGGCCAGCAGGTTAGTGGCCTTGTCGAGGGTTTCGATTTCTATGCCCTGCGGCGGCGTGAAATTGTTGGTGTCGGAGTACTGCGGCAACAAGACTGCCTGCCTCATGAAATTGGCCCAGATGGGCGCTGCCGCCTGCGCGCCCTGCAGCTTGATGTCGGTGTAGTCGTCGTTGCCCACCCAGACGATGCAAAGCAGATTAGTGGTGTAACCAGCGAACCACGCATCGTGATCGGTGCCGGTTTTGCCCGCGGCCGGCGAGATAAAGCCCATGTTGCGCACGCCCGCGCCGGTTCCGCAGTAATCTAACCCTCCAACCAAGCAGCCATCGCTTCCGTTGCCTTGCAGAACGGCCTCCATCATGTAAGTGGTGAGGAAGGCAACGCGCGGATCGAGGACCTGGCGTGTCACGGGCGAGTAATCCTGAATGATATCGCCGGTAGACGTGCGCACGCTGGCCAGCATCCAGGGATCGATGTGCAGTCCGCCGTTGGAAAACACGGTGTAGGCCCCGGCCATATCGAGCGGCGTGGCGTCGTAGGAACCAATGGCCATCGAAGGAGTAGGCTGCGCGCTCTTGACGCCTGCGCTGCGCGCCAAAGCCGCCACGCGCTCGAGGCCCACCATGCTAGCTAGGCTGATGGTTGCGTTGTTGTCCGAGCGCATCAACGCCAAGCGGGCAGTCATCTCGCCGTAAGACTCGCCTTGAAAATTGCGCGGCGTGTACTCGTACTGCGTCCCCGCGCCGTAGGTCTGCTGTGCGTCGCTCAGCATGGTGACCGGTGAAAACAGTTTCGTCTGCCCCGGCAGCATCGTGCCCTCCACTGCGGTTTGGAAGGCCGCGGCGTAGACAAAAGGCTTGAAAATCGATCCCGTGGGCCGGTGCGCCACCGCATGGTTTACCTGCGAAGTGCCGTAGTTGCGCCCGCCCACCAGCGCCAGCACTTGGCCGGTGTGCGGGTTGAGCGCAATCAGCGCCACTTGCGGGTAGATGTATGGCTTACCCAGCTTTTTGTCGCGGGCGTGGAGTTTGTCAACCAGCGCGTCAACCTGGTGGATGGTCGAATCCACTGTCTGCGTGGCGAGGCGTTGCAGATCCGGATCGAGCGAAGTGTAGATGCGCAGGCCTTCGCGGTTGAAATCGCGATCGCCGAGGTGTTGCGTGAGCTGATCGTGCACCAAGTCGACGAAATAGGGTGCTTCGCTTTCATCCACGCTGGTCGCGACCAAATGCAGCGGCTCATTCTTCGCGGCCTCGGCCTGCGCCTTGGTGATGGCGCCGGTTTCCACCATCGTGTCCAGCACCAGATTGCGCCGCTCAATCGCGCGATCCGCGTGGCGGAAGGGATTCAGGCGGCTGGGGCTCTGGATAAGACCTGCGAGCAGTGCGCATTCGGCGAGATCGAGATGGTTCACGTCCTTACCGAAGTAGTCCTGTGCCGCTTCGCCAAAGCCGTCTACTGAAAAACTGCCCAGTTGCCCGAGCGGTATCTCGTTTGCGTACATGGCGAAGATCTGTTGCTTATTGAAGCGATGCTCGAGAATGAGACTGATCACGGCCTCGCGTATTTTGCGCGAGTAGGTGCGCTCCGGCGTGAGGAACTCGCCGCGCGCCAGTTGCTGCGTTAGCGTCGAAGCGCCCTCCTTAAAGCGGTGCAAATGGAAAAGGTCGTTGCGGAAAGCGCCCAGGATGCGCCAGTAGTCGATGCCGCCGTGCTCGAAGAAGCGGCGATCCTCGATGCCGATGACAGCGTGCACCAGGTTGGGCGGAATCTCATCGTAGGTGAGCACGCGGCGCTTGGTGCGGCTGGTATCTTCGCTCAGGCCGGTGATGAGCAGTGGTTCAAGTTCGTAACTCGTGAGCGGCTGTCCGCGCTCGTCGCTGATGGCTGCCACTGCGCCGCCGCTGACGCGGATGATGGCGCTGTCCGGCGCGTGATACGATTGAGGGCCGGGCCGCACCGTGATCTGCTGCACACCCTCGGTGAAGGTGCCGAGCTGCGATGGTTGCGGTGCGCCATCGCCAGTGTAGCCGGCCTCGCGCAACTCGTTCGCAAGCAGGCGAACGCTCAGCTTCTGTCCCGGCCGCACCTCGCGCGCAGCAGCGAAGATCTTAGCGGTGTTGGCGAAGATCGGCTGCTTGAGCCGCTCGTCCACTATGCCCGTGTACTTGATGTAGAGAAAGAAGAAGACACAGATGCCTAACAGAACCACCCAAGCACAGGTCACCACCGCAATCGTCAGAATCCGCGACCTGAGAGAACGGCCCGATGCGGGCCTCGCGAACCGGATTCGTAATGCCATCGATACTCCTGAAATGCAGCTTCTAGCAGTTCTCGCTTCGTTAAGCCTCTGCGGTCACAAACAGAGACCGAGTCTGACCAAGCGCACAGAAAAGCTGGAAGCTAAGAGCTAGAAGCTAGTAACTTCTCTTCCTCAATGCGCTTCTTCACCAGCGCCACCACATCGTTCAGGCCTACATCCACGCTGGTGCTAGTGGAGCGCGTCACCACTTCTACCTGGCCCGTAGCGGCCTTTTTGCCCACGTTGATGCGATACGGAATGCCCACCAGATCCGCGTCTTTGAATTTGACGCCGGCACGCTCGTCTCTGTCATCCAGCAGCACATCGAGTCCCGCTGCTTCAAGATCGCTTGCCAGCTTTTCGCCGGTTTCGCGCAGCGCCGCGTCGGCCACGTTGGTAATCGTCACCACCACGGTGAACGGCGCGATCGACGCCGCCAGGCAGAAGCCGTTGACGTCGTTGGCCATTTCGATAGCAGCTGTCAAAATGCGTTCGATGCCGATGCCATAGCAGCCCATGATCGGCGTCACTTCCTTCCCGTTCTCATCGAGTACGCTTGCGCCCATCGACTCCGTGTACTTGTTGCCCAGCTTGAAGATGTGCCCAATCTCGACGGCCTTGCCCACGACGAGTTTGCCCGCGCAGTTGTCTTTCGGGCAGCCTTCGCCCTCGTTCACACTGCTAATGTCGGCCGCGAGCGTCCACTTGAAATCAGCGTCCGGCGTTACGTTGCGCAGGTGATAGTCGAGCTTGTTCGCGCCGCAGACCATGTTTTTGCGGCCTTCGAGTGATGTATCGAGTACCACAAATGGTTTCAAATCAGGCTCAGTGATTTGTCCAATTTGCTTTGAACCAATCCGCTCTAGAAATAATGAGAAGGTAGTTCGATCTTCGACATTTTGTAGCCCAATTGGGCCAAGAAAACCCGGAGGGGCTTTGAAAATCTCAATGATTTCCCCCTCGCTCATTGGGCGTAGATCAAATGCACCGGGCAAGGATGCCAAAAGCTTTGTTTCATTTACCGAATGATCGCCTCGGAGGAAAGCAATCACAGGCTTTGTATGAGTGAGTGCAATAGCACCAGCTTGTCCGCGCCAAGTAGCCATATAGGCCACGCACTTAATGTCGTTGGCCGGGCTCATCTTTAGAAAAGCGGCGATATCGGTGATGGCGCCCATTCCCGGCGTGTGAATCAACTCCGGCTTTCCGTCGCCGGTTGGTTCAAGTTCCTTGACCGGATCGAGCCGCGAAACGGCCTTCTCTAAATTCGCCGCGTAGCCGCACGCCGGGCAGCTTGCGATCAGGTCCTCGCCGGCGTCGGTATACACCATAAACTCCTGCGACTGCGAACCGCCCATGGCTCCGGAATCGGCCTCGACGGCGACAAACTTCAGTCCGCAGCGCGTGAAGATGCGGCGATAGACGCCATCGTGCAGATCGAAGCTCTTGTCGAGACCGGCCTTGTCGATGTCAAAGGAGTACGAATCCTTCATGATGAACTGGCGCACGCGCAGCAGGCCCGACTTGGGCCGCGGCTCGTCGCGAAACTTGGTCTGGATCTGGTACCAGATCTGCGGCAACTGCTTGTAGCTCCGCAATTCACCGCGCGCAATCACGGTCATGATCTCTTCATGAGTAAAGCCGAGGCATAGGTCCGCGCCCTTGCGGTCTTTTAGGCGGAACATATTTTCGCCGATGGTGCTCCACCGCCCGCTCTGCTCCCACGGCTCTTTGGGCAGAATGCCGGGCAAGTAGAACTCCTGGCCGATTTTGTCCATCTCCTCGCGCACGATGCCCGTGATCTTGTTTAGCGCGCGTGCCCCAAGGAAGAGGTAGTTGTAAATGCCTGCGCCAAGCTGGCGAATGTAGCCGGCCCGCAGCAGAAATTTATGGCTGGCCACTTCGGCATCTGCCGGGGCCTCGCGGAGTGTAGGAATAAAGAGCTTCGACCAACGATGCATAGAAAAAGAGCAAACTTTCCCGCCCGCAACGCACGGACGACGTGCAAATGACAGCAGTCTTCATTCTAAATGTCCGGCGTCTAGCGGGAGTTGCAGAAGTCGCCCTTTGCGGCGCACATCTATTCGCTTGGGCCCTGTGGCATAATTTCAGGCATGAAATTCCATCACATCCCTTGGGGAGAGATCGTGTTTGTGTTAGTCAAGCTCCTCAAGATGTTCGGGATCATTCCCGGCGCGCTTGCGGCGTTCGGCGTGCGGAAGCTCTATCAGAAATGGCGCCAGAACCAGGCGATGAACGGATGGCCCGCGACTGAAGCCACCATCCAGAGCGGAGAGGTCCACCACAAAGGTTGGCGGAGCTTCTGGGTTGAGATCACCTACACCTATTACGTGGGCGAGTACCGCACAGGCAAGCATGTGCACCGCTTTCACCGCGAGGAGGATGCCGACGAATTCGTCCGTCAAGTCAAAGACAAGCGGATTCAGGTCCACTACAACGCTTCCGCGCCGGACAAGTCGGTAATCCTCGACCGCGATCTGGAAATGATTGCGCTTCTGGCTCCGCAGTTCCGCTGACCTTCACGAATGATGGCGCGAAACGAAGTGTCGATAAGTGGCTAGTGGCAAAGGTTGCGGGGAAGTGCGGCCAATGCCTCATGGCCGGTCTGCACTGCCCCGATGACGAAGCGTGGGCCGCACCGCGGCCCAATCGCCCCACAGTGCTTTAGTTCCTCTGGGCCGCCCTCACCGCGAGATCGAGCTCGTGCTCGGCGTCGCGCAGGTGCTGTTCAGCTTTGATCCCGTGGCCGTCCATGTCGTAGTGATTGGCTTCGCGGGCCCGCTCCATCTCGTGAATGGATTCAATGACATGCTGATGAGCTTTATCGAGGTCGTGCCAATCGCGGACCTGTGCAGATACGACTGCGCCGGCGGAGAATGCCACAGCCAGAGCCAGAATCATACAGAACTTCTTCATCTTGCCGATCTCCATTTTCTTTCAGTTTGAATTTGCCTCGGGCACCTTGCCCCAAAACAACGCTATAACAACGACGGGGCGGCCGCGAGGACTTTTCTCGACGAGGCAAGTACCTCGGTACTGTTGCCAGACGTGATTCCAGAAAGTCTATCCTCAGATCAGCTCTACGCCCCAAAGATCGTGTAGATGCACGATGCCTTCGACCTTCCCGTCCGCATCGACGACCACGAGCGAGGTGATCTTCCGCGCCTCGAGAATCGCCAACGCCTTGGCGGCCAATTCATCGCTGGCAATCGTCCATGGATGCGGATTCATGGCCTCGCCGGCACGCCTGCCCAGCGCAGCGCCACCCTCGCGCTCCAGCAGCCTCCGCAAATCGCCATCGCTGATCACGCCGCAGAGCCGGCCGTCTTCCTGCACCGTGGTGATGCCATGTTTCTTAGACGACATCTCGAAGATCACATCGGCCATGGACGTCGCCAGTGCGACGGTGGGAATCTCTTCGCCCGCGTGCATCAGCTCACGCACCTTGGCCAGCCGCTTACCCAGCTTGCCACCGGGATGCAGCTCGGCGAAGTCTTCCGCGCGGAAGCCCTTGCGCAGGCTGACGGCGATGGCCAGCGCGTCGCCCAGCGCAAGCATGGCGGTGGTCGAGGCCGTGGGCGCGAGATTCAACCCGCATGCCTCGCGCTCGACACTGCAGTCAAGGGCCACGTCGCTGGCCTGTGCCAATGTCGACTGCAGATTACACGAGAAACTAATGAGCGCGTCGCCTTTGCGCTTCAGTGTGGCCAGTAAGCGCAGGATCTCCTCGGTTTCGCCGCTGGCCGAGAGCGCGACGACCACGTCGCCGGGCATAAGCACGCCCAAATCGCCGTGCACGGCCTCGGCCGGATGCAGAAACAGCGCCGGCGATCCGGTGGAACTGAGCGTGGCGGCGATCTTCTGTGCGATGATGCCGCTTTTGCCCATGCCCGTGACCACCACGCGGCCGTTCGACTCGCCGCAGCGGAGAATCATGTCGACAGCGCGAGAGAATGGCGCTGCCATAGGCCCTTCAAGACGCGCAGCAAGGGCCTCCAGCGCGGCCGCCTCGGTACGCACCAGCACTGCCGGTTGAAACGCGTCGTCTTGCTTCAAAGAACTCATCGGCCTTTGATGGTAACAAACGACAGGTACTGAGGGACTAAGAGCGCCGCCAGGGAGCAGCGGACAGCGGTGAATAGACGATGGCATTTGATCTTAGGTCAATGATCTGCTTTTTAGTCCCTCAGTCCCTAGGCAGTGTCGTCACGAGATGGTGGATTATGCGAAGATGGCCTAGTGAAGATGCAATCAGTTGCGCCCCACCGTCACGATCTGAGCGATCATGGCTGGGAATTGCTCTATGCTCATCTG
>JBEKPD010000106.1:0-21065 GCA_049521075.1 Occallatibacter sp. | reverse complement strand
ACCGACCGAGAGCTTTGGAAAGATCAATGGTTATGTCAACCAAGCTAGGGCATCATTGGCTGCGACGAACACAATATTTTACACACCATCAGAACGGGAACTGATTGGCCGCTTATGGCGATAATGGATCATTGGATCAACGCAGAAATGTTCCTGGTGACGCCGGCGTTACTCAAAGGACACATAGAGCTATTGGACTGCAACGGTCAAGATCGTTGGTGAGCCTGCAATGCCGTTGACGACATCGGTACTCAGCACGGCCTCAAAGTCGCGGTCGCGGAACCCGGCCCCGACCCGGCGGCGCAATTCTGCTACCTGCACGGGATCGACCAGAAACTCACCTGCTGCTGCCGTTCCGCTCATGCCGATGCCCGCTACGATCATCTCGACTTGCCCGGTAGATTCATCGTGGATGCGGGCGATAATTGCGTAATCGCGCTGCACGTCGGAAAGTGAAACCTTGACGTCAACTTTCCAATCCTTCATATCAGGTTTCTTGGTGTCGATAATCCAGAACTGCTGCTCACGGGTGCCTGCGAAACGATAGCGTAGTGGAGCGAGCGCGCGAAGCGTCCACTGGTTGTCCAGACCGCCGATCAGGACTACCGGCCCTTGGCGCAGATCGTTAAGAGTCGTGACCGTGTTGAGGCGGAGGCTTGAGTGGTGGTTATGTACCGCAAGATAGTTTGAGATTTGCACCGTCGCCAAGGCGTCGGAAAAGACGATATTCTCCCCCAGAATCTCAAGGGCGAGGAAGGTGGAATTGGGAGGGGCTTTTGGAGAAGAGGTATCCGGCGCATTGACGCCGCCCGTTGTCGAGGCAGGATCCTGAACCAGAATTCCGGCTGCTGCGGCCATCGCTTCGCCGGAGTCCGACATTACGGGCAGGCAGAAGGTAACAGTCTGATCCTTGGCCAGGACGGGGCCCCACAGTTCATCGACTGCAGATGAATGGGCTCGTCTCCACAAGAGTCCGGCTGCCAATAAAACCAGAAACGCCGTCGCCGATGCCAGGGCGATTCTTACGGGGCGCGAAAGCCTGAATTTATGCAATGAAGAATTGGATGGGGGGGCGGGGGAATGCTCTTGAGTCGCCGTCAGCTCGGCCAAGCGCTCGTCCTCTATGACTGGATATTCCTCTGCGACGAGAACCTGCTCCGGGGCATGATGATTGGCACCAGCCTCTTTGCTGGGGCGGAATTCGGGCACATAGCTGCCCGGCAATAGTTCAATACGCATCTCCGAGTCGTGCGCCTCTTCGTGATAGTACTGCGCGATTCGCTTGCGGATCTCAGCGATGGTAACGCGCACGATCGGATCCGACGCGGTATCGTAATCCGCGGGCCGATCGAAGACACTTACACCTAAAAGACGCTCCTTCAAAAAATTGCCGCGGCCCGCGAGCGTTTCCTCGACGATAAAACGGAACAAGAGGGGGTAACGACGGCTGTTTTTGAAGTGGCTCGTTTGCAGCAGGCGATTCAACTGTCTTCTAACTTTTGCCTTGTCTTCCTCCGAACTCGGAGTCCATCCGCGGACCTCGGAATCGGCAAGATGCATGGGCATTTCTCCTCCAAAGCTGTCGCCAAGCATAGACCAACCTGTATACGGCTGACAATATGGCTCTTTACCTATCGGGTAAGTTGATGAAAATGCAGGTAAAGACTATTTACCTTCCGGTGAGATACCAGAATGACCCTATACAGCCTTGAAATCAGGTGCCTATGATCCGGGTTGCATTTGAAGCTGTCTTTCCGGCGTTGCAAGTCGCGAATAGTGCAGCACAATTACCCACAGTCCCATTCACTTTCAGGCAGGAGGCAACATGAATAAGGTAATGCAACGGATTCCCCGTGGAACTAGGCGGGGCTCGAAGATCTACCGGTCGGCAGGGCTATGGTTTGTCCTGTCGGTCCTTTTCATCTTCGGTTCAATGCGGGCGCTGGCCCAGTTGTCCACGGCTGACATCATTGGAACGGTTACCGACGCATCTGGAGCGGTGATCTCCAAAGCAGCCGTCACCCTGGTCAACCTCGACACCCATGATCAACGCGTCGACACCACCAATGACAGCGGAGATTATCAATTCACGCTTCTTCCGCCCGGCCGCTACTCCGTGACGGTGAAGAGCGCCAACTTCAAGACCTCGACATCGAATCTGTCCATTGAAGCCGGCGATCGCGCTCGCGCCGACATCCATCTAACAACCGGCGGCACCACGGAGACCGTAGTCGTCGAGGCCACGACTCCCTTGCTGCAGGCCGACAACGCTACGGTCAGTTCGACGGTCACGTCGATGGCTGTGGAGGATCTGCCGCTTAACGGACGCAACTTCGTCCAATTAGTTCAGCTTGTGCCAGGAGCCAACGAAGGACCAGGTAACGGCCTGACCAGCGGCGGACGTCCGGACGAACGTCGCTCCACTAACGGATTCTCCGTGAACGGCCAAGACGACACACTCAATAACTATGTTGTCGACGGCATCGATGACAATGAGCGCATTATCGGCACGATTGGCGTCAAGCCCTCGGTAGAGGGCATCCAGGAGATCAGCGTACAGACAAACAGCTATGCTCCTGAAGCAGGGCGCACCGCCGGTGGCGTCGTCAACCTGACCACGAAGTCGGGCACCAATCATTTCCACGGATCGGCGTACGAGTTTTTCCGCAACGACATCTTCGACGGCCGCAACTGGTTCCAGTCAACCGGCAATAAGCCCGAACTGCGCCAGAACCAGTTTGGCGGCAGCGTCGGTGGCCCGATCATCCGTGACAGGACTTTCTTCTTCGGCGACTACGAAGGCTTCCGCCAGGTGAGCGGCACCACTTATACGACCACCGTTCCCACGATCGCCGAATACAACAACATCAACAGCTTGAACGGCGGATCACCCGTTAAGCAGGTTGCGCTCGGTAACGGTACCGCGCCGTATGCGAATGTGGCTTCGATCGATAAGGTTGCTCTCGCGTACCTGGAGCTCCTCCCCCCGCCCAACCAGGGTGGCACCAACTACACCATCAGCCCCAACAAGACGCAGTTCTCCAATCTCTACGACATCCGCGTCGACCACGCATTTAACCAGAACAACCATTTCTTTGGCCGTTACAACTACAACCAGGTCAATACCTACACGCCGGCTGCTATCCCTGCGGGGGCCAACCCAGCCGTACCGTCGGCTTTAAAGGCACTGATCCCAGGTGGTGGGCGTTACAACTTTGCCGGCCCGGCAAAAGATGGCGCGCAGCAATATGCTTTCGGCTTTTCGCACATCTTCACCCAGAATCTGGTTGTGGATCTGCGCGCGGCGTATACGCGCATCAACAACTTCTCTCAGCCGCTTAATTACGCTTCGAATGCCGACACAACGGTAGGCTTTCCCGCTAATGGCAATCTGACCACGGGCCTTACGCCCATCCAGTTTGGCGGCCTCAGCGATGTCGGCGATGGCGCATATGTTCCTTTGCAGGACATCGACAACAGCTTCCAGTACTCTGGCGATCTCAGTTACACCGTCGGCAGCCACACTATGAAGTTTGGCGCGGGTCTTATCCGCCGCCAGGCGCGGAACGTGCAGAGCGCCTTCCCGTTTGGCCAATATACGTTCGGCCTTCCGACAGATGGCAATGCGAACCCACAGATCACGTTGGACCATCAGATTGCATCTTCGCTGGTTGGAGCATTCTACACGTCCGCCTTCAGCACCGATCTGAACACACCGGACTACCGTTCATGGGAACCGAGCTTCTTTGCCCAGGACAATTGGAAACTCAACAGACGGTTGACTTTGGTCTATGGCATTCGTTACGACATTTACACACCATTTACGGAAGCGCATAACCACATCTCTAACTTCGACTTTACCCAGGCAGTCGCCTCCACAGTCTCAACTGTGGGTTCATCTCTGCAGGTGGCAGGTGTCAACGGAGTTTCCAACGAAGCCGGGATTCAGTCCGTCCACACCGACTTCGAGCCGCGCCTCGGCTTCTCCTACTCCTTCCGTCCCGATACGGTCGTCCGCGGCGGCTACGGACTCAGCTTCTTCCCCGGCAACTACACCTCCAATGCCGACCTGAAGAATGCTCCGTTCACCTCGGTCTACCAAGTCAGTTGCGAATCTCAACTTGGATTCAATATCCAGAAGAACGCTGGGCAAGCAAATCCTTTGCCTAGCTGTGCTGGCGCAGGCTTCGGTGCTGGCTTTCAATCGGTTTTCGATGCGGGGCTTCCCACGCCTGCTCCGCAAAACATCCTTAGCCCGGCCCTTTCATTTGTCGCTGAGGATCCCAAGTTCAAGCCGGCCCTTATCCAGCAGTTCAACCTGCAGATTGAGCACCAGTTCGGTCCAAACGTCCTGACTGTCGGCTACGTCGGCAACATTGGCCAGCATCTGGCTGAAACCATCAACGATATCAACGTTCCCACACCGGCCGCTGTTCTTGCGAGCAAGAGCACAGGATACAACGCGCCACGCCCACTGGGGCAAGGTTTACCCGCTGGTCAAGGGATCTTGCCTAATCTGGGCACCGTGAATTGGCTGCAGAGCGAGGGTGTCTCCAATTACAACGGTCTGCAGACCTCTTTCCAGCGCCGCTTCGCCAACGGCCTTGCATTCGACGCCAACTACACCTGGAGTCACGCGTTGAGCGACCAAACCGGCTTCTCCGAGGAAGGACATCAGGGCTGGAGCGACGCCAACCCGTTTCAGATCCGCCAGATCGACTACGGCAATGCGGAAAACGACATTCGCAACCGCTTCGCTCTCTCGCTCGACTACGAGTTGCCCGGCAAAAACTTCACGGGCGCGAAGAAGCTGGCGCTGGGCGGCTGGCAGACGAACTCGATTGTTGCTTGGCAAAGCGGAAAAGACTTCTCGATTACCAATAGCGGTTCCAATTCCCTCGGCTTGAGCGATGTTGCCAGCCCAATCTACAACAACGGCCCTGATCGCCCGAACCAGGTCGGCAACCCTTACGCCACTGGAAACATCGCAGCAAATCCAACTTGCACTGGGCCGAGTCAGGTCAGAACAATCTCTGCGTGGTTCAACCCGTGCGCTTTCGCGCCTCAGACCGAGGGCACGGTCGGCAATGCAGCCCGCAACTCGCTCTATGGGCCCCACTTCCGCCACGTCGATCTGTCTCTGTTCAAAGACTTCCCCGTCACCGAAGGGTTGAAGGTGCAGTTCCGCGCAGAGGCGTTCAACATTTCTAACACGCCGAGTTTCTACATCGATAACAACGTTAACAGCGGCCCAGACACCCGGCTAGGTAACGGAAACTTCGGGCAGATCCTGGCAACAGACCCGAACTACAATCCTCGGCAATTGCAGTTTGCGTTAAAACTGCAGTTCTAAGAGACGGTACTCCCCCAACTGGAAGGCAGACGATTCGCTGGTTCGATGGACGCAACACGACAAAATCATCGAATCGTCTGCCTCTTTCGCAGACTGACCTACTAACAGAAGAACGAGCCAGCGGGGAGTCCTATGTTGAATCGGTTTTCACGCCGTACTCTTGCCCGCATGTTAGCGGGCTCTGCCGCAATCCTCTCATTGCCTCGCACTGGGTTGGCAGTCGAAGGCTTATCGGCGGCATCAAGCGACAATCGCGCAACCGCACGGATCTTTCCGGATGGATTCCTCTGGGGTGTGGGCACGGCCTCCTATCAGGTGGAGGGCGCTGTACACGAGGCTGGCCGAGGCCCTTCGATATGGGACACGTTCTCACACATTCCAGGTAATACCTTCAATGGCGACAACGGCGATATTGCCGACGATTTCTTCCACCGTTACAGGGAAGACATCCAGATCATGAAGAGCCTGGGGCTCAAGACCTTCCGGTTTTCAATCGCTTGGCCTCGCGTTTTCCCGAATGGAACCGGAGCGCCCAATCCGCAGGGCTTGGACTTTTACAATCGTTTGGTCGATGCATTGCTCGAAGCCGGCATTCAGCCCTTCTGCACGCTCTACCACTGGGATCTTCCACAAGCACTTCAGGATAAAGGCGGCTGGGAGAATCGCGATACGGCGAAGGCCTTCGCGGACTACGCCGGATACACTGCAGGCAAACTCTCCGACAAGGTCAAGCACTTCATGACCATGAACGAGATGCGCACTTTTGTCGAGAAGGGTTATGCCCAGGGGAGCCACGCACCCGGCCTCAAACTCGATGCCAAACAGGTCGCGCAATTGAATCACTATGTCGTGCTTGGCCACGGCCTGGCAGTGCGGTCCATTCGCGCCCAAGCGACATCGGATACCAAGGTTGGAATTGCCGACAACGTAAACGCGACAACGCCCGTTATTGAGTCCCGGGAGCATATTGAGGCGGCACACAAGGCGATGCGGGAAGAAAACGCCATGTATCTCACCGTTGTAGAAGAGGGCCGTTATACAGACCAATATCTCAAGCGCCTTGGCGCAAATGCACCGACATTTACAGCGGAGGAGATGGAGATTATAGGCAGCTCGATGGACTTCACCGGTATCAATATCTACCAGCCCACATATGTTCGTGCAGACGATTCCGAGTTGGGCTATGCAGTCGTTCCGCCTCCGTCTTCCTACCCCCACATGCTTAGCCCGTGGCTCAATATCGGACCGGGAGCAATCTATTGGGGACCTAAATTGGTCAGCGAGCTCTGGAAGGTGAAGGACATGTATGTAATCGAAAATGGCGCATCGTCGGCGGATCATCTTACTTCCGACGGAGCGGTATATGACACAGATCGCATCATGTTTCTGCGCAGCTACCTGTCGGAGCTCCAGCGTGCTGTATCGGATGGAGTGCCGATACGGGGCTACTTTCTATGGAGTATCTTGGATAACTTCGAGTGGGCCGAAGGATACGAAAAGCGTTTCGGAATTATCTATGTAGATTTCGCCACGCAAAAGCGAACGCCTAAACTGAGCGCCAGTTTTTACCAGCGGGTGATTCAGGAGAATGCTGTTTGTTGAATGGACTTGCTGCTGAACGGCACCACGCGGCTGGAGCGGTCGCTCCAGCCGCGTGCCGTATGCACTACTGGTGTCCATTGCGGGTGCACCCGAGGCCGGGGCGAAGCGATTATGGCGCGACGGCAGTCCAGATATTCAGTATGTTTGTGTTGTCGTCCACTGCGGCCAGCCGGAATGTTCCCCAGCCGATGTTATAGCTGGCGACGCCGAATGCGCCTCCGTTGTTGGGATCGACGGACTGTTCAGCCAGAAAGGTTCCTTCCGGAGTGTATTCCACCAACTCGCTGGGCTGATTCGGATCGGCGTTTGAGCCGTCGCTGTTGGCGACAACGAGATTGCCATCCGGCAGGATTGTGATATCAAGCGGTCCGTGCAGGCGCGTGCTGTCCTGAACGAGCAAAGTGGGCGTTACTGTTGAAGTCGCCTGGGTTGCGCCGGTAATTTCGTAGATCGCATTGTCGGTCGACGAAGCAATATACAGCGTGTCGTTCGAGGCGCTGTAGGCCATGCCGGATGGTCCGAGCACGAGTGCGGCCGAGTCCAGGCGATGATTGAAACCGTCGGCCAGAACCATCACGGTGGCGGAGAGGCTGGAAGCAGTGTAGTTGATGGTGAAGCGCGAGATCACCCCGCTCAGAACATTTGAGACAAAGACCTGCGCCGTGCCTGTGACGCCGTTTCCGGTATCGTGAATCGCCATGCCCCAGGGGCCGTCGATGTTTGCGGGTACGTTGCCAATGGTCCCCAGGAACTGTCCGCTGCTGCTCAGGACAGAAAGTCTGCCCGCCTGCACGGTTGCCGGGGTTCCGTCCGCGGTTGGCAAGTTGCCCACGAGCACAATGCCGTCAGAAAGCACACCCAGTGCGGCTGTGAGCCCGCTTTGATTCGCTGGAGCCGTGAAAAATGTTGAGGTGTTGCCGAACTTGTCCACGCAAATGATGGTGGTCCCCAGACCCTGGAGGTTTTGAGAATTGTTGAAGTTTGAAACCAGGATGTTGCCGGGCTGAAGAATGCCGGTCTTGGGTGTGTTGCTGGGCGCAAAGACAACACCGTACGGGTTCACATCGCCGTTGGAGGGAATGGTAGAAACCGAGGGCGGCAGCAGCGGGAAGATACTTTGCGTGACTTGCGCGGACGCCGGAGTGGCGCCCGAAACCATGCCGACGAACGCCACGACGCCGGCGCCGAGCAGCGGACGCAACGTGTATGCTCGCCGGGCGAAAAGAGCCATGAGAAACATCGCGGTTCCCAGCAGCAGCCACGACGACGGCTCCGGCGTGGTCGCGACGTCTACCGCGATGTTGTCCACGGCGAAGTCAGGTGCGTCCGATTCTAACTCGATGGAATTGAAATCCACGCCGCTCAAAGAAATCTCACCCTCAGGAAAGGTGAATCCGGGCAGGAACGTTCCGGTTGAGAATACCTCTGCCACAGGAAAGCCGTTATCAAACGCTATGAGCCCGAATATCGATGGCGTGCCGAAATCCGCGGTCGCAAAATCCAGATCGACCGCATTGAGCGTCTGGCTGAAGTTCACGTCGAGAAATAGATTGTCTTGCTGTCCCGCCGGTCCCGGATCCCCAAGCACATTGCCGGTCAGTGTGTCGAAGATGCTCGGGTATATCACGAAGCCACCGGGATCGGCGTCGCTTGAGAAGGTTGCCGAGAGACCGTCCACAGTGTCAGTGAATGTGGTGGACGTTCCCACGTTGTCGCTGTCGAAGTTGAATACGGTGGATGCATTTGCCGCGGCGCAAAGGGAAGCAGAGGCCAGTGCGAAGGTCAGCAGTTTGAGCTTGATAGGGATCATGTTTTGAACTCCTTCGCCTTGTTAAGCGACACCGAAATCGAAATTCCCTCATCGATTTCATTGTTTTGGCGCGCCGTCGCACAGTCTTTGGGTTTTGGCGGCGGTAACTCGTCCAACTGATGCTTGGCAGCCGTTGGTTCGCAATCTCCTGGTTGCCGGAAGGTTAAACATTCAATTAGACTTAACGAGATCTGAACGCAATTTGCACTATAATCTACTTAACCGGCAGCAACGTTGCTGCTTCTTCATTCCCCATTCCTACCCGCGCAGAAAATACCCTCCCTGGAGGCCCAGCTCCGCGGGCAGGACAAACGCCACCCAAGACCCGGCTCGGCAACGCAGGACAGGAGTTGGCAGCATGGAGACTTCTCCAGGTAGCTCCCCAATGACCCAGCTGCTGAAGCAATGGAGCGGCGGCGATAAATCTGCCCTTGACAAGCTAATGCCGGTGGTCTACGACCAGCTCCACAAGCTGGCTTCAAGATGTTTGCGCTCGGAGCGACCCAACCATACCCTTTCCGCTACTGCCCTGGTTCACGAAGCCTACCTGCGGCTGATCGACGCCGATGTGGCTTGGCAGGATCGCATCCACTTCTTTGCGGTTTCTGCCCGCCTGCTGCGCCGCATTCTGGTGGACCACGCCAAGGCGAACCGGCGCGAAAAGAGAGGTGGAGGCGCAGAGGTGATTCCGCTCGACGAGGCAATCGTTGTCGGCCCTGATTCGACTGCCGGCCTTCTGGAACTGGACACCGCTCTGGAACGCCTTGCCGCGCAGGACCAGCGCAAGTGCGAAATTGTGGAACTGCTCTGTTTCGGCGGGCTCACCTATGACGAAACCGCTGCCGCGCTAAAGACTTCGCCGGCAACAGTACATCGCGAAATCAGGCTTGCCAAGGCCTGGCTGCATCGCGAACTGGCACGAGGCGCTGCATAACAGGATAGATATGATCCACTCGCCGCAACGCTGGCAGCAGATCGAGAATCTCTTTCACGAAAGTCTGGCCGTGCCCGTGGAGTTGCGCGCAAGCTTCCTGCAGGAGCGCTGCGCCGGCGATGCTGAACTGCAAACGGAAGTTCAAACGCTGCTCGAGTTCGAGGCTGAGCCGATGGATATCATCGAGCAGCCGGTCATCGACGCAGCTCATAACTTTGCCACCGGATCGGCAGCCCGGCGCGTCTCACCCGGCGATGTAATAGGCCATTACGAGATTCTCTCCTTCATTGGCGCGGGTGGCATGGGCCAAGTCTATCTTGCGCAGGATACGGTGCTTGGCCGGAAGGTTGCGCTCAAGGTTCTTGCTCCGGCGCTGGCGAACGATGAACGCGGATTGCGGCGTTTCGAAAAGGAGGCCCGCGCCGCGTCGGCCCTTAACCATCCCAATATCCTCACCATCTATGAGTTCGATCAGTTCAATGGGCTTCATTTCATTGCTTCGGAGTATGTCGACGGGCCCATGCTGCGCCAGATGCTGACGGGCCACGGTCTGTCTCTGGAAATTGCAATCGACATCGCACTGCAGATTGCCAGGGCGCTCGAGGCCGCTCATGCCTCGGGGATTGTTCATCGCGATATCAAGCCGGAAAACATCATGGTCCGCGGCGACCGGCTGGTAAAGGTACTCGATTTCGGTATCGTCAAGCTCATTGAATCGCAATCATGGCAACCCACCTATCCAGCGGCGCTCGCGGCTTCCGTTTCCCTCAGCCAGGCAGGCCTGGTCATCGGCTCGGCCAGATACATGTCTCCCGAGCAGGCTCGCGGGCTTGAAGTCGATCCGAGAAGCGACATCTTCAGCTTGGGGGCGGTTCTCTACGAGATGATCGCCGGCAAGGCTGCATTCGAAGGCGCAACTATCAGTGATGTCATCGCCGAGATCCTGAAGGGGACGCCCGATAGTCTCAGCGAAATCGCCCCGGACACACCCGCTGAAGTGCAGCAGATCATTGGCAAGGCGATGTGCAAAGATCGCGAGTCCCGCTATCAGACTGTGAAGGAGATGCTCGACAATCTTGCATCGAGTGCCGTTGCGATCCAGGCCGGACACTCGGGCATTTCACTGGCGACCAATGTCAAACCGGGCACACCGGTGGCCCGTTTTGGCTGGTTGGGCACGAAAGCAAGGTTGTTCGCTATCTCGGCTGTGCTTGCCGTGCTCGCCATCGTAGGGGTGGTCCTGCTTCTGCGGTCCAGAATCTTGGCTCCGCCTGGCATGCAGGCGCATTCACATACGCTGGCCATTCTGCCATTCCGCAATCTGCGCCAGGATCCGTCGCTTGACTATCTAGGATTCTCGCTTTCTGACGCGATTATTACCAAGCTCGGCTCTGTAGCTTCTCTCACAGTGCGACCCTCCTCCTCCATTGAGCGTTACCGGAATCAGGACGTCGACCCCAGGAGGGTTGGCGACGAGTTCGACGCCGACACTTTGCTTACCGGCGGCTACATCCGAGACGGCAACGATCTAAGAATCACCACGCAGCTGATTGATCTGAAGCCAAACAAGATCCTGTGGCAGGACTCGATCGACGTGAAGTTCGATAAGCTGCTGACGGTTCAGGACCGCGTATCGCAAGAGATCGTAAAGGGGCTGAAACTGAATCTCACGCCCGCCGAAGCCGAGACTCTTTCTCCTGAGAAGCCGGTCGATGAGGAGGCCTATGAAGACTATTTGCGCGGCATCGACCTCTATTCCATGAACGATTTTGGCACAGCCATCGCGATGCTCGAGAAATCGGTCGCAATCGATCCCAATTATGCATTGACCTGGGCGCATCTCGGTAAGGCGTACACAACCAGCGCGAGCTTGCGCATGGGCGGGCGTGTGCAATACGACAAGGCGCAAGCTGCGTATCTCAAGGCCATTGCCCTCAACCCCAAATTGCTTGAACCGCGCATTTACATGGCGAACATGCTCACCGATACCGGCAGAGTTGAACAGGCGGTACCGCTGCTGCGCACGGCCCTCGAAACCAGCCCCAACAACGCTGAGTTGCACTGGGAACTCGGCTATGCGTACCGCTTCGCCGGCATGCTGCCGGAATCCGTTGCCGAATGTGAAAAGGCCCGGCAGATCGATCCGGAAGTCAAGATCAATAGCTCGGCGATGAACAGTTATCTCTATCTGGGCGAGTACGAAAGGTTTTTACGTAGCTTGCCTGAGGACGACTCCGCTTACATTCTGTTTTATCGCGGCTTCGGTGAATACTACCTGCGCCACACAGAGCAAGCAGTCCGTGACTTCGACCGCGCGTACGCTATGGATCCTTCGCTGCTTCCCGCCAGAGTCGGTAAGGCGCTAAGCGACTTGAACGCAGGCCGGAAGGGGGAGGCAGACGAGGTGCTGCATCAAACATGGGACGAAATGGAAGACCGAGGGGTCAGTGACGCGGAGAGCATGTACAAGGTAGCTCAGGCGTTTGCCGTGGCGGGCGACAAACAAGCTGCGCTCCACGCCCTGAGCCACACCATCGACGGCGGGTTCTTCTGCTACGCGTGCTTTGCCACAGATCCGCTCTTCTCCAGCCTTCAGAGTGATCCGGAGTTTCATAGGCTGAAGGAGCTTGCCCGCCATCGACAGGATGAATTCAAGTCGCGATTCTTTTGAGCAATGTCCGGCCCTAAGCAGGGCAGCGCTCCCATAATCTGTGCCTCCATGTGCCGGCTCTTGCTCATCTGCCTTCCCCTTTCCCTCTTTAAATCGAATTTCAATCGCCAAATAGTATTTCAAATGGAAAGCTTCAGTGGGGCAGATCCATCGTAGAGGTATTTTGTGCTGCGGGGCGGGTTCGAAGAATGAATTTGACAACTGTCGAGCCTAAGGGGTACAAGGTTTCCTGTCACCGAAGTGGTAGGACCATTGCGTATCGCGAATAGCTAAGCCGCCTGAAAGCACAGACGGCAGTGCCCAACAATTTCTAGACCTCTGGAGAAGCCATGCGTTGTTCCCTGTCCATTGCCAAAGTTCTGTCTACAGCCTTGTTTCTATCCCTTCCGGCAATCTCTGATGCACAAACGCCGATCGCGTTGCCGTATACGATGACGACCGTCGCGGGCGGATTGGCGCCGCGCACAAGTTACACCGCGGGCACCACCGTGTGCCCGGGCACGTCGTCGACTACGGCGAGCTCGACTGCGGGCGACAACTGCGCGGCCGTCTCCGGCATCTTTGGCGCGGCTAGCCGCGGTGGCGTGGTGGTCGACCAGTATGGCAACATTTTCGCCGCTGACGACATCAATTCCGCGGTTCACATGATCGACGCCAGCACCGGCACGATGACGGTGGTGGCCGGACTCGGGGCCGCTTGCGGCTCCTCGGCCGGCAAGCTGGATTCGGCAGGCGACGGTTGCCTTGGCTCGACGCAGACGGTACTAAGCCATCCCAGAGGCATTGGCCTGGATGCATATGGCAATGTGCTGATTCCGGAATATGGCCAGAACCTGATTCATATCGTCTGCCGTTATGCGTCTCCGCTGTGCGCCACGGGTACGCCGGCGCCGACCCCGTCGAATCCGATTCAAGTCAGCGTTGGATACATGGGACTCGTCGGCGGCTGCGCGGCTGCCACCGGCAGCACCGGCTCGGCCGGTACCGGAATCGACGGCACGCCGGGCTTCAGCACGCTCAACAGCTCAACGACGAATACTGCCTCTTACCCATTGAATCTGAGCGGCAGCGCAAGCGCCTTCAAAAATAGCGCCAGTTGTTCCGCAAGTCTCGGAGATCTCAATGCACCCCGCGCGGCTTGGGGCGACGTCTACGGCAATGTCTATTACGCCGATACCAACACCTCGCGCACACGCGTGATTCTGGGGCCTTACACCTCGAACTACTTCAGCGGCGTGAATCCGCTGTACGCCGCGCTCGAGGTGAACACGAACTGGACCTGGACCGGAACCGTCAGCACCAGCACGCTGAAGCCGGGATTTGTCTACACGATCGCCAATGTTTCAGGAAACTCGACCACGAACACGACCGCTACGGTTTTAGCAGGTTCCGCCTGCCTAACTTCCATCACTGCCAATTCGGTCACTTATAACAACACTTCTGTCTCATCGAGGGCTCTCGACACCCATGCGGATGGCTGTCCCTTCTTTGATAGCGCCGTCACTGCAAACTCCGGTAATACCGACACGGCCGTGACCGACGCCGCAGGAAATTTCATCTTTACCGATCCAGGATCGGACGGACTGCTGCGTGTCCTCTTCGTGCAGGGATGGGCAAACAGCGGCGCCGCAACCTCGGCTGGCGCAAGTGGCTCCGTGGCCTCAGCGGGCGTGGCTATGTACAACGCCATCCTGAAAAACAACCCTGGTATCACGCCGACTCCGGGATATATGTACTCGCTGGCCGGCGGCGTCGGTCTGGGCCAGACTGGGTTTACTTCGAAAACTTTATCGACGGGGCCAACGCTGGGCAACGCAACTCCCATTACGAACTCGAATATCACCAAGATCGCCATCAGCCCCCAGGGCAATCTCTATATAGGCATTTTTGGCACAAGCGGCACGGTGCTGTTTTACGACACGTACAACGGAACCATCCGCCAACTATTGACTTCGGGATCGACCGCCACATCCACGAAGGGCAGTTTTTGCAGCGGCAGCAGCGGAGCGGTCGCCAAGAGCGCGTACTGGGATGGTTGCCCAGCCTCTAAGGCTTTCTGGGGGAATAGCAGTGGTCAAGGATTGGCGGTCGATGCGCAAGGCAACCTTTACCTTTACGATGCCAGCGAGTATTCCAGCGGGATGCTGGTGCGCAAAGTGCTGGCGCAGGGGATGGGAACCGAGTCGACAGGCACGCTGAATGCACTGACCTCGACCTTCTCCTCGGCATATCCGCTGCAGTCTCTCGGTACGACGCAGACGCAGACCTTCTGGGTACACTTCCCGGTTGCCACGGCTGCATCGGCGGCGCTGACGAACAGCACGAACGCAAACTTCTCGTATGGAACGCCATCCTGCACCTGGTACAGCACCGTCGATAACTCGCTGGACTGCACCATTACCGCGACCTACACGCCGACGGCGGCAGGGCCGCAATCGGCACAGGTGACTCTGGCCGCCAGCGGCGGAGAATCGATCACACTGAACCTGGCCGGCACGGTGACCGGATCGGTGCTGGCTATTGACAACGCAACCTCGGCCGGAACCGGCTTGCTGAATACGGCGCAGCTTTTCAGCGGGAATACGCCCTATGCCGTGGCCACCGACGGAGCGGGCAATGTCTACGCCGCGATCTCTTCGGGCAGCTCCTACTCCATCGTGGAGTCGCTGGCAGCTTCTTCCGGCAGCATGGTGACGCTGGCCTCGGGGATTACCGCGCAGCCGACCGCATTGACTGTCGATCAGACAGGCAACGTTTTCTACCTGCTCGGCGGAACCTCGACCATTCAGGAACTTGCTGTATCCACGGCCAGTGGCACGAATACCTATGCCAACGCCACGCTGACCTACTATTCCGCAAGCCTCGCAGCGGCAAGCCCGGTGGCTCTGGCCGTCGATGCCGCCGGCAATATCTATGTAGCCGACAATCAAAGTGGCGCCAGCACCATCTACAGGATTTCGCCTTCGGCGCTTGTGAACCTGACGGCGGCGAGCTGCGACTATTCGGCTTCGGTGTCGGTGCTGCCCTCCCTGTGCCAGACAACCATTAGTAGTGTCGGCGCGTTCGGCGTGGTTTCCTCCATGGCTGTAAGTCCCTCGGGAACCATCTATGTGGCGGATACGACGAACGGTGCGGTGTACAAACTGACACCCGGAGTCTCCAGCGGCATCTATACCTATACGAAGTCGATCGTAGCTTCAGCCACTGTCGATGGTTTGGCCACGGACGCCGCGGGCGACTTGTATGCGCTGGGCAGCTCGGGTGTCACCATGTATCCGGCGAGCGGTTCCGCTTCAGTGGCCATTTACGGCGCTTCCTCATCGCCACGGGCCGTGGCCGTCGACGGCACAGGTAATGCTTATATAGCCGACAGCGGATTTACCTACGTGACGCAGGTGCAGCGCGGCGCGGTAACCGAGAATTTCGGCTCCAGCTATTCGACCGAGTTTACGGCGACGCTGACCAACGCCGGAAACCTGGGATCGGCCGCACAGTCGATAAGCTCTGGCGCCGAGGCGAACGACTTCAACCTGGGGGGTGGCAGCAGCAGCGGGTGCACGTTCGTCAGCGGCAACCTGCTGGCGGCCATGACGGCCGGCCAGGCCTGCACGGCGACGGCTTTCTTCCCGGCCATCGGCAGCGGCTCGGAAACCGACAACATCGTCTTTGGCGTTACGGCTCCAGCGAGTTCGGTGGCCGGCGATCTGACCTTGACAGGTGTTGCCGATCAGGTCGGCTTCGACACGACCGTCGCCATTGGAACGGCCTCGACCAGCTCGCCTGTTTATTCGGCGACTGGCACGGAGGTAAGTTATCCGATTACGGTGACGGCAAACCCCACGGCAACAGATGGCGTCACGCCCGACCCCTCAGGACCGATCACGTCGAATTACGTGTATGTGACCGTCGACTCCTTAGCGCCGGTGCAGTATTACTTCACCAGCACTTCCGGCTTACAAGCCTCGTTCACGCTGAACCTGACGGGGCTGGCAGCCACAACCACAACCAAGCACAGCTTTACGGTGAGCTTCCCGCAGCAGGGTTCGTTCCTCGCGTCTTCGGGGAGCCAATCGGCGATCGCAATTGCCCAGCAGCCGACGGTATTGAACTGGAGCCCGAGCACGACATCGCAACAGGTGAGCGCGTCCATCGGAACAGGCGTGCTGGATGCGGCCCTCACGGCCAGTGTAGCGGGCAACACCGCCTATGCGTACGGCGCTGCTCCTTCCTGCACCACGACGAGCGCCGCCAGCGGATCGACGCCGATCGATGCCTCAACCTACCTGCCAGTTGGTTCGTACACGCTTTATGCGACCTTCTGCCCTACCGATTCGACCGATTACACGACTGCAACAGCGTCTACCTCCTATGCTGTGATGCAGGCTTCCACAGTCGCCGCGGTGGGCGCCTCGACCATGGTGGTGGCGCCGAGCGGCGGTAACTACACCAGCCTCTCCGCAGCGCTGGTCGCGCTTCCCGCAACCGGAGGAACGATCTATATTGCTCCGGGTATGTATACCGGTCAGAACGTCGTCAGTTATCCCAACGTGGCGCTGCGCGGGTTGGGCGGCGATCCCACGCAGGTCGTTATTACCGGCGAAAATGGCGCGTTCTCCACGTCCACCTTTACGACCGGCACGCTGCCTTCGGGCTTCAGCTTCGGGCCGGCCGGCAAAGGCGGCGACGAGGGATCGGCGACCCTGGATGTGAGCAAGAATACCTTCATGGGCCAGACCGCGTTGTCGTCAACTTACACGCCGAACAACTTCTACGCGGAAAATCTGACGATTCAGAATACTTACAACACCGATCCGTATACGACCTCAACCGAGGCTGCTTCCGGCAACGGCGGCACCTGTTCTGCCGGTGGGCCTGCGACGAGCTTGCAGAATTTGTACAACAATAATGCGGAGTGTGGATCGCAAGCGCTGGCGCTCTGGATCACGGCCGACCAGGCCGTACTGAACGACGTGAACCTGGTTAGCCAGCAGGATACTCTCTATGCCGCCACGCAGGGGTGCGGCACCTACTGCACTTCGATCCGTCAGTACATGTGGCGAGGCCTGATCGTTGGCGATGTGGACTATACCTTCGGCGACGCGGCGCTGGTCTTCGACCACACCAACTTCTTCACCACCTGGCACGGGATTACGTCGGCCGGGTCCGGCACAGAGACGATCACGGCGCAGAACAAGCGCTTTGCCACCGGAACCACCCCCGCCACGATCAGCTCCTATCCCACCAGCAGCGATTACCTGAGCGGTTTCATTTGCAATGGCTGCACGCTGCTGTCGCAAAGCACGGGCATGACCAAGCTGTACTATGGTCGTCCCTATAACATACAGAGTTCCGGTTCGTCGTATTCCACTTGGCTGTCGTTGAACTCCAATGTCGATCAGGTGGCTCCAGCGGGGTGGATTGGTTGGGACGGAGCCTCGGAATATCTGCCGACCTCGACCTACGGCGAGTTCAATACCAAGCAATATACGGATCCGACGCCGGGAACTTTGCCCTATCCGTACGCTTTGTTCAATAATTCAAACACCTCCACAGTGCCTTCGGTCCTGTATGTGTTCGATGCGGCCGCTCTTGTTCCTTCGTTTGCCTACTACTCCGGAAGTGCAACAACGGGATTTAATTTGAGCGGCGGAAATACCGGCTCTGGCGTCAGCCCATTGTCGGCGCGTGAGATCTATTCGACTGCCCTGAATGCCGGCACCGCGGTTCCGTACTATCCACTGAACTTCCTCTCCACCACGGTCCCGGCGACCAAGATGTCGCTCGGCGAGTTATCGAACTGGAATCCACTTACGACGATCGCGTCACAAGTAAACGCCTTTGTGCCGCCCACCATCATCAGCCCCATCGCCTACGGATCGAGCGTAACCATCCTGGGCCGCCCGCAGACGCCAGGCGCAGGCGTCGTCCCCACCGGAACCTATTCCTTCTACGACAGCTTGGGAACGAACCAGGCCTGCACCGCTCCATCATCTTCTTGCACCTTGCTGACTACCGGCACTCTCGATGCCAGCGGCGCAACTTATCTGACCACCAGTACGCTGGCTGCCGGAACGCACTACATCACCATGGTGTATAGCGGCGACGCGAACTTCACGGCCAGCACTTCCGCCACTTATCCCATAACGGTGTTGGCGTCAGGCGTGCCGACGACTACCACGACGCTGAACGTCGCCGATACCAGCGCAACTTATGGAAAGCCAATTACCGGCACGGTCTCGGTGAGCCCCACGGCGGCCACGGGCACCGTGACGATCTATCTCGATAGTGCACCCGCAACGACTTGCACGCTGTCTGGAGGTTCCTGCTCCTGGTCGCTGAACAGTGTGGCCATCGGATCGCACGCGCTGTCCGCCAGCTATTCCGGCAGCAGCGGCTACGGCGCCAGCAACTCAATCAGCGTCGCAGTCAATGTGGCTGCCGCCACGGCAACAGGCGATACGCGCACGGTTACCGAGCCGAGCTTCCCGTCAGTTTGCACGCACTTGACGGCAGCGCTCATCACGGACCCAAGCATTCAGGATCTCGATGCATCGGTCGATGCCACCAACTCCAACATCGACGGAGCGCGCATTCAGGCAGCGCTAAACAGTTGCTCGGGCACCGGCAACGCAGTGGAACTGTCGATGGATAACACCGGCACTTATAACGCCTTCCTGAGCGGACCGCTTACTATGCCGTCCAACGTGACGCTGCTGGTGGATCCGGGCGTTACCCTCTATTTCTCGCGCAATGTGCAGGATTACGATACGACTTCAGGCACCCATACCTGCGGCACTATCAACAACAATTCGGCAACCGGCAGTTGCTTGCCGCTCATCGGAATTCCCAAGACCTCGACCAATGTTGGCATCATGGGCTACGGCAAGCTGAATGGCCGGGGCGGCGACACCCTGTTGAATGCCTTCACCACTTCGGGCTTCGCTATGCCCAGTCCGGCAACCTGGTGGAGCATTTCCGCGCAGTCCAACGGCGAGGGCAGCCAGCAGAACCCGCGATTCATCCAGATCAACGGCGGAGCCAGCAATGTCACGCTCTACAAGATCACGGTCCTCAACTCGCCGCTGTTCCATATCTCAACGACGGGCGGGGTCACGAGCCTCACAATTTGGGATGTGAAGGTCAGCTCTCCGACCTATACGCGTAATACCGATGGCATCGATCCGGGCGATGTGACCAACGGCACGATCGCCTATTCCTGGGTTTCCGACGGCGACGACAATGTGGCCGCAAGCGCGCCCAACGCGCCAGAGGCGAATGTTTCCGTTATCAACAATCACTTCTATGCGGGCCACGGCGAATCTATCGGCAGTTCCACCAACGGCGGCGTCAGCAATATCCTGTTCGACGGCAACATGCTCGCGGGTGACAGTATCTCTGGTACGGGGAGCGCCATCAACGCTACGCCTGCGAACATCGCTGGAACTAACTATGGCGTAAATTACGCCGATGGTAACTCGACAGGAATTCGCATCAAGACGGCAAACGACCGCGGCGGCCTGGTAACCAATATCCAGTACTCAAACTCCTGCTTCCTGAACCACAAGTCGGATATTCAGTTCACGCCGTACTACAGCAGCGGCGATTCGACTAACGAGTTCCCGAACTACACCAACATCCTGCTGCAGAACCTGACATTCTTAAACACCGCATCGAGCTCCGGAAGCGTCGAGATGGACGGCGAGTACAACACCAACAACGGCAGCCCAGTCGTTAATCCGCTCATGATCGCGCTGGATAACGTGACCTTCCCGTCGGCGCTTTCGAGCCTGATCAACAGCACGGCCCCCGCGGAAAGTTCCGCGACCTCCTCGGCCTGGGGCACAAACTTTAGCGGTGGCACGGGTCAATATGTCAATCTGACCGTCGGTCCCGGCCAGGTTTCGAGTAACTTCCTCACGACGTACATCAACTTGGCCGCAGTGCCAGCCAATAACGATACGCTGACGAACAACATTTCCCAGCCTGCACTGGACCCGCCGAATTGCGTCTTCACTTATATCGCGCCGGAGTTGACCGGACCGACCGGCGTGGCGCAAACCGTTCCTTATGGCAACTCGGCTAGTCTCGACGTCATTCTGACGCCGATCGTGGCTGGTTCGGCCTACCCGACCGGAACCTTCACCGTGACCGATACGACCACCGGCAACAGCTTTACCGGTACGCTAAGCGCCACCACCGATACCCAGGTGGCGACCATTCCGGCCTCCGATCTGACGATCGGGATACACACTTTCACAGCCACCTACTTAGGCGACAGCAACTATACGATTCCGGCCAGCTATCAGACCTTCGGCTCGTATAACGTGACCGTGATACCGGCGCCGCAGACCATCACCTTTGGCACCATTCCTACGCAGGCACCGGGTACGTCGCTTACTCTGACGGCCAGCGCCAGCTCGGGCCTCCCGGTCAGCTTCACCTCAACCACAACGTCCGTCTGCGTCGTTACCAACAACACGGCCTCGTTCCTGCAGGCTGGCATTTGCTCCATCACGGCTTCACAAGCAGGTAACTCGAATTACAACGGCGCTACACAGGTGACGCAGAGCTTATCGGTGGTTTTAGCTCCCACCATCACCCTGACGACCACGGCAACGCTGTCCAAGGTAACGGGTGGTTATCAGGCCACGGTCACAATTACCAACACCGGCAGTGTTACCGCAAGCAATGTGCA
>JBEKPD010000105.1:0-21284 GCA_049521075.1 Occallatibacter sp. | reverse complement strand
TAAGAGCCTGTTTACGATCTTGATGCGAGATATAGCGGGTGAGCCAGCAAAGCGATAATCGGGCGGTGCTCCGCGCGGTAATGGTAGAGGATGAAGTCAAGAAAGTCCTATCCAAGCGGCATCGGCCAGGAGCAGTTTGAGCGTATTGGTCCGCTGCTGGAATCGGTGCGCAAGCGCACCAAGCCGCGCACGGTGGATCTGCACGAGGTCTTCAACGCCGTGCTGTACCTGCTCAAGAGCGGTTGCCAGTGGCGCATGCTTCCGGAAGGGTTTCCCAACTGGGTCACGGTGTACGCGTACTTCGCCAAGTGGAGCGCGCTGGACCAGGACGGAGTGAGCGCGCTGGAGCGGGCCTTAAAAAAAATCGGTTGGCGAGGCCCGCATCAAACTGGGGCGCAACGCCACGACCAGCTTCGTCATTGTTGACGCACAAAGCGTGAAGAACACCGACACGGCAGAAGAAAAGGGCTACGACGCGGGCAAGAAGGTTAGCGGCATCAAGCGGCATATTGCTGTCGACACGCAGGGCCTGCCCCACGCCATCGCCGTGACCACGGCCGATGTCACGGACCATAACGGCGCTTTGGCCGCCATCGACCGGTGCAAGCCGAATCTGGCGTCGGTCCAGAGCCTGCTGGTTGACGGCGGCTACACGGGCGAACCCTTTGCCGACGGCGTTATGGAGCGGATCAAGGCCACGGTGCAAGTAGTCAAACGCAATGAACTCCATGCCTTTGTGGTGCTGCCCAAACGCTGGATCGTCGAACGCTCCTTCGCGTGGCTGGAAAAATGCCGCCGGTTATGGAAGAACTGCGAACGCAAACTCAATACCAGCCTGCAAATGATCCACTTGGCCTTCCTAAGGCTGCTACTCAGGAGATCGTAAACAGGCTCTAACAGACTGGTGAGCCTGGGGCTACCGTCTCGCGCCCCTTCCGGGGGCTTTGTGCCGCGCCGACATGATCTTCGAAATCTATGACGCACTACACTTGCAGCCGCAAAGACTGCGATGCGACGAGGACCGGGTGCAACCGGCGCGCGCGAATTCCGCCTATTTCTGCAGAAACGTCCTGAACGATTGCAGCTTGTCACTGCGAAGGGCTATGCGTATGCCGTTACCCGACGCAACTCCGTCTGGTCCATCGCCTAGTTTTAGCTCGCCGAAGCTTTTGGTTTGCAGCATTCCGCCATTCACGTTGGTTGAGGCAAGGGGTATCTTTTTATCGACTGAATTGCTGTTACCGGCAATGTGGCAGCCGACCTCTTGAACAACCATCAGAACCACGGAATTGTCCGTGCCCCAAGGAGGCGGCGGCGGGATATTGCCAGCCTCGTACCGGGTATCCCCGGACACGATATAGCACTGAATATCAGCCGGCATCACAACAAACACCGGAGTTGTGTACGCGGATGTGGTTTTCTGAGCAAAGGCTTGCTGGCTGATACAGACTACCGCCAGCGCGACAACAAACAACGCGCTTCTCTTCGGGCTCATTACTTTCTCCGAACAATCTATTTGCTGCATTCATCGGACTATAGCGAAACCAGAGTGACTGTAAACCGAATCCGTAGCGGTCAAGTCGATGCGACCCCAAGGAGCGGCGACCCTGCACGAGACTCAACGGAGCACACCTACTCTGGTTTCGCTCTAAGAATAAACCGGACTGAGAATAGCACCACCCGTGCGATCTCATGCAACCCGGCCTTGAAAGAGGCTAGAGATTCTACTGCGGTTTCGCCGTCTGCTTCGCCTGCCCGTTTTCTCTCTCTGGACCACCGACAGTTATCGCGCCCTCGAGCGGCAGTTCCTGCTGCTGCGGTTTGGCGCTCTCGTAGGCACGTACAATGCGCTGTACCAGCGGATGGCGGACGACGTCGCATTCTTCGAAATGGCAAAAGGAGACGCCTTCGACGCCGTCCAGAATATTAATGGCGTCGACCAGGCCCGATTTGCGAGGGTTGGGCAGATCGATTTGCGTAATGTCGCCCGTGATCACCGCCTTCGAATTGTTGCCCATGCGGGTCAGAAACATCTTCATCTGCTCGACGGTGGTGTTCTGCGCCTCGTCGAGAATGATGAAGGCGTCGTTGAGCGTGCGGCCGCGCATGAAGGCCAGCGGGGCCACTTCGATGACGTTGCGCTCGAGCATTTTGTCGACTTTCTCAACGTCGATCATGTCGAAGAGCGCGTCGTAAAGCGGGCGCAGATAGGGATCGATTTTTTCCTGCAGAGTGCCGGGCAAAAAGCCGAGCCGCTCGCCGGCTTCGACCGCGGGGCGCACCAAAACAATGCGACTGACGCGCTTGGCGTTGATGGCGGCTACGGCCATGGCCACGGCGAGATAGGTTTTGCCAGTTCCAGCCGGACCCACGCCGAAGACCATATCGTTCTGCTCGATGGACTCCACGTAGCGGCGCTGGTTGAGCGAGCGCGGCTGCACGGTGCGCTTAATCCCGGCTGACCGTTGCTTGCCGGCTTCGGCCACCGTGCGCAAAGTAGCCGCGGGATCGGCCACCACCAGGCGCAGCATGCCATTCAATTCGCCGTTATGCGGATGGATTCCCAGGCGGCGTAGCGCTTCGAAGTCTTCGAAAATCCGCCGCACGCGGATCACGCTCTCTTCTGGTCCATGTATGTGCACGGCATCGGCACGAAGATCGATGCGGACACTGAGTGAGTCTTCCATCAGCCTTAGGTTTTCATCGCGGGTCCCGAACAGGGGCTCGAGGTTGGGCGTGATCTCCAGGGCGATCTTCAAAGGGTCAACATCCTCCGGAACAGCAGGTTGCAGACGAGGTGAGCTGGCAGCACACCACAGGGACGCAAGCGCCCCCGGGGCGCTTGCAGGCAAAAGGCTGATTGTGAAGGGATCGTGAGAGCGCAGGATAAACCCATGTCCATGTTCTGGGCTGCCCTGCCGTGCCGCGGATTGAGGTTGAGTACCAATCCAGTATTGCGAGATTAGCGCGAGCCGAGCGGCGCGTCAACCGTCGCATTATTACTTTTGATGCAGAAGTTGTCGAACGAGGTACGGGGCTGGGTTTCGGGACGCGGTGGCGCGCGCGGCTGAGGCTGGGCCCGGTCCGGTACACTGCTCTCAATCTTCTCGTGTTGCGCTGAGGAACCTCGCGGATGTCTCTTCTTTATATTGTCGTCCTGGCCGTGATTGCCGCTGCGCTGCTGGCGGTGGCCATTTCTCGCGCCGTGCTGGTCAAAACCAAGGCTGATTACCTCGTTGCGGGCCGATCGCTCTCCGCAGTGGTGCTGGTCCTGACCCTGCTGACCTCGTGGATCGGGGCTGGATCGCTCTTTGCCGGCGCTGAAAATGCCTACAGGAACGGTTTTGCCGCTCTCTGGCTGCCCGCGGGCGGCTGGCTGGGCCTCGTGCTCATCTACTTCATCGCACCGCGTGCGCGTAAATTTGCGCAGTTCACGCTGCCCGACTTGCTTGAGGCGCGCTATAACCAGACCGCGCGCGTGCTCGGAACTATCGCCATTCTCTTCGCTTACGTGGCCATCACCAGCTACCAGTTCAAGGGCGGCGGTAACGTGCTGCATCTCATCTTTCCTGACACGCTGACGCCTGAGCAGGGAACCTGGATCATCGCCATCTTCGTCATCGTCACCACGGCGCTGGCCGGCATGTCGTCGGTCGCCTATATGGATGTGGCGATCGGCTCTCTGGTCACGGTGATCTGCATCATCGCCACGCCCATGCTGCTGGCCAAGGCCGGCGGCTGGAGCGGCCTGCACGCGGCGCTACCCGCCACCCATTTTGAGGTGCTGGGCAACCTGACGTTGGTGCGGGCGCTCGAGTTCCTCGTTCCCACCATGTTGCTGATGCTGGGCAACCAGGTGATGTATCAGAAGTTTTTCTCGGCCAGATCCGAGCGCGATGCGCGCGTGTCGGTCGTGGGCTGGATCGTGGGCACTGTGGTGCTTGAAACGCTGATCGTCGCCATTGCTGTGATTGGTTCGGCACTTTACAAGACCGGCGAAGTCGCCGCCGAGCCCTACGAGATCATTCCTTACACGGCGCGCCATGGTCTGCCCGCCTTCATGGGCGCCGTGCTGCTGGGCGCGGTCTTCGCCAAGGTAATTTCGACGGCGTCGAATTATCTGTTCTCGCCGGCCAGCAATCTCATTGAAGACGTTTTTGTGCGCTACATCGCTCCGACCGCCTCGAACAAGCGCATCCTCATCGTCTCCCGTCTCGCCGTGGTGCTGCTCGGCGCCTGGGCGCTCTATCAGGCTCTCTACGCGCCCAGCATTCTGGCCAAGATGCTCTACGCCTATACGATCTACTCGGCTGCGGTTACGCCGGTGGTGCTGGCCGCATTTTATTCGAAGCGCGCCACGGCGTGGGGAGCGGTGGCTGCGATCGCGACTGGAACGGCGGTGACGCTCTCATGGGAGAACTTGGGGTTAAGGGATTTCTTTCCGCCAGTTGTCGCGCAGCGCGACGCTATTTTCCCGGCGCTTTTCGCTGCTGTTGCCGCGCTGGTTGTCGTAAGCGCCTTCACGCCGAAGCCAAGGGCCGCACAACTGGCGAAGCTGGTGGACTGAAAAGTAATAAACAACTTCCAGGTCACCGGTGATCCGGGAATCGCGGGCGAACAAGAAGCGCAGCATTCCCAGGGTTCCACCCTGTGGCGTCCTATTGCATCGATCAACCGCACTGCCAATCTATCCAGGCTCTTTCAAAACTCAACGATTTCAGGTCTTGTTCTCGGATCACGAAATAAAGCCTGCCAACGTCGCCCCACATCATTCCGGCATCTTCCTCGGAATCGAGTTGCAATAGAAGTTGCCAATTGGCTTCTCCAGCGTCGGCAGGAAACTCCAGCTGGCGGTACTGAACCAGGTTTGGATATCCGCCTATCCGATGAACAGATCCATCGCCGGCGCAGACCTGGGCAAACAGCTCGCCATAAGCATCTGACTCCGCATCGTCCAGATGGAGACATTCGATCTCCCATACGCCGTGCGCTGGAGCGGTCATGTCCAGCGTCGGCTGGAAGGAGAAGCCTTTGAAGACGTACTCTGTGTTGAGTCCACGTGGCGGCGTGCGAACTCCGTTGTCGGACAGAGAAGTCGGGGAGTAGACGACCTTAATCCCATCTTTTACGTCCCGTGAGTCGCTGCTTTCAGGAAGATACTCGGCATCGCAAAAGAAGAAGAGTGATCCGGTATCCGGGAGAGCAAGCCCATCGCAGACTCCCAGCCTTGCCAAATCAATTTGGGCAAGAAACGAATGCGGATCACCGCTTTTGCGGGTCGGCCACGCAATGCCCGCTGGCATGTTCGGGCCTCCGCCAAGCCGAGTGACAGGCTGCGCGGACGGTTCCCCAACAACGAGGCGAATTGAGGGGCGTAGAAGTTTGAGAACAGTGGGCGCTATGCGCGAAAGGCCGGCCCTTTCCATTTGCTTCCTAATTTCCTCGGTGCGCTGAACAATCGACGCCACAATCGCTCCTCTAATCACCACAAAGAATAACCCAACAACCGTCGAGGTCTCGGCAAACTACAGAAGACCTCTCCGCCTCTATTACCCTGGTTGCAAGGCACCGGGGCACGAAAAATACTTGCTCCGGTCGCTCAATCCGGACTTACACTGTCGGTGATCCCCCGAGAACGCTATGCCGGTGGCTCAACTCACCCTCGAGATTCGCATCGAGCACGCCCAATCGCTCAAGGACCGGCGGCAGGTTGTGCGCTCGCTCAAAGACCAGTTGCGCCAGGGCTTCAACGTCTCGGTCGCGGAGCTCGACGAGGCGGTTACGTGGCAATCGGCTACGATCGGGGTCGCGGCTATCTCGCGCTCGCGCGACTACCTGCACGGCCTGATGGAAGAAGCGGAGCGCGCCGCACGGCGCATGACCAACGAAGTTGGCGCGGACTTGGCCGACTCGTTCTGGGAGTATATCGAGAGCTAGAAGAACGAGCGGGGTTGACGGAGTTAGCGGAGTTGGATTCTGCCGCGCGCGATCGGGGTTTCATCGGCGGCGTGCCGAATACGCTTACGGAAGACATCCGCGAATCCCGCAATCCCGCCATGCTACCCTGAATCTTTGAGTTCGGCCCTTGCGGCGCGCACAACCACGCGCAGGCGCAGCCGGAATGGGGTATTCGCTTGCAACCCACTGTGTTTGTCATCGGCGTCTTCGAGTTTGTCATCCTGCTTTTCTCGCTCAGTTTTCATGAGTGCGCGCATGCCTGGATGGCTTCGCGCCTGGGCGACCAGACGGCGCGCATGCAAGGGCGCGTCTCGCTCAACCCCGCGGTTCACGTCGACCCCATCGGAACCCTGCTGTTTCCCGCGCTCGTTATCTTCGGGCCGCTCATCGGCTTCAATCTTCCTTTCATGCTCATCGGCTGGGCGAGACCCACGCCGGTTATCACGCGCAACTTTAAAAAAATCGTCCACGACGATAACCTGACCACGCTCGCCGGCCCCATTTCGAATCTCATCCTGGTCTGCGTTGCGGTCGCGGGCCTGGTCGTTTCGGAATTTGCGATACCCAACGGCGGCGAAATCGTCCGCCTATCTTTTAAGGCCGCTTTGAAGCTCGCCGATCCCAGCGCCGCCCACCCGGTCGCCCTGCTCCTGAGCCTTGGCGTTCTCATCAATCTCTCCCTTTTCTTCTTCAACCTGCTGCCCATTCCGCCGCTCGACGGCAGCCGCGTGGTGCGCAATATGCTGCCCTACAACGCGGTGGTCGTCTACGACCGGATCGGCGGCTGGATCAGCTATCTGTTGATGATTTTTGTCGGTGGCTTTGTCCTCCGCCTGCTGCTGTGGCCCGCGCTGGGCTTCGTCTTTTCGTTGCTCCGGCAGCATTGAGAAAGCTGCTGCTGGGCGCTCCCATGGTGCGTCTCCGCCGGGCGCAATCGCCGCATTTGGTCCGCGAAATTCTTTGTCGCATCTGAAAAGTCGCTCTTTCCATCGGCTGCGGCACAAGAAGCTCGGATTACCTTCGTTAATAGGTGGCGCGATCTTTCTTCTGACTCCATTGGTAGACCAGGCGTATCATCTTTTGGAAAACCCATATATTCCATCGCGGACAGGGAGGGCACGTAGCCATGTCTTTTACCAATGGGAGTTTGCAAACGAATCCTCTGACTGCGCAACCGGCGGCATCGCCAAAACGCCGCGGACTTCAATTCACGGTTGCCTTGGCGGGAGGGGTTTTATGCTTGTGGCTCTCGCAACGCATGCCCATCGACACGCACCATCTACCGCCGGATTTCGCGGGAAAGCTGCGGGCGATCGCGCCTTCTCTCTGCGTGTTTCTGACCGGAATGTTCTGCTTCTCGTGGGCCCTAGTTCTTTATAAAGGCTGGGAGCAGCGGATTGAAGCGCGCAAGGCGGCGGAAGAAGGCAAGCAGGCCAGCTCGCAACCTACAGTGTCGAAACAAACGCGGACAATCCTCGTCACCTGCTACTTTTTAGCCGGCACAGTGCTCATGGGTTTCCGCTATATCAATATTCTTTGGCCCACGCACTCTTGGGCCATTGAGAAGTGCGCCTTGTTTGTGTTCGTGGCGATTGTGATTGCTGGAATGCTGTTACAGCATCGCGGCCAGAGGACGCTGATTGGCCGTCGCGACGATGACTTTGGCAGAAAGCGCGAGCCCATTGCCATAAACACTACGACCATCGTTGCCACCACCATCGTTCTCGCGGCTGCCGCCGGCTGGGCGGTATACAAGGCGTCCAAGATGTTGGCGCCCAGTCATGAAGGCGCGGTTTTTGGCATTGGTATTGCAATCGTCGCATCTGCTTTTGGGTTCGTCTTTGAAATGTTGAAGAAGAACAGGCAGGATCAGGATTCGGGTAACGTGCAGGCCATGACCGCCGATGCAGAAGCGAAAAAAATTTCGCGACGAAAGACGCGCAACATCGCGGTTCTGATGGCATTTGAAGCTGTCATCCTCGGCGTTCTTTCCATTTCAATGCGGCCTGGGATCAAAGAAGCTGTCTTCTATGGACAATTTGCACTGCTGTTTGTTGGCGCCGTCGCCATCGCTCAGCTCAAACGCAAGGTCTATTTCCTTTCGAAGTCAGGCGAATTCGACCGGGCGCTACGGCTGAACCGGATGATGCTGAAAGTTCCTGGATACGGAAACTCGTTTGAGGGCATCATCCTCTTCAACGCCGGACGGTACAGCGAAGCGTGCGCCTGTCTCAAGCCGCTTGCCTTCGATTCCAATGGAAAACCGAAGCTGGCTAGCACGGATCTCTACTGCTATGCAATTGCCATGGAGAACGATGGGCATGTACAGGAGGCGGAGGAGCTACTTAGAGCCGCTGTGGACGCGAGCGCGAATGAGGGCACGCATAAGGACGCGCTGAAGGTCGCTCTTGCTACTTGCCTGCTTGAACAGGAAAAGGAAGCCGCCCGAGCCTGCGGCCTTCTGGAGCAGGCGATGGCGACTCGGCGGGAGTCGGGATCCTCCTACGGCTCGCGTGCCGACGATGCGCACCGGATCGCCAGATATGCGTGGGCACTGGCGAGCGCTGGGCGGCGTGCCGACGCCGAACGAACGATCCAACAAGCGATCGACCTTTCCAAAGGATTGAAAGACTACGACGTGGCCGGAACGCAGTACTTCAGCGGTGAGGCCTGGAGGATGCTGGGTGATAGGGCGAAAGCGCGAAGCACGTTTGAGGAAGCGCTCAAGCTATGCCCTCAGGGCGTGATTGCCCTGAGCGTGAAGAAAGCGCAGGCCAAGTTGAACAACGGCTGGCGCGTGTAAACGAACTGATCTCGATCGACGGATTATGCAGAGCGCCGGCGCCGATCTCTGTTCCGAGCGGCCAATTACAATAAGAAGAGCCTTTTCAGCCACATTCTGAAAGCCGGCTTCATCCTCTTTTCCCATCGGGACGGAATCGAACCATACTATGGCGGACGCGGAAACCTCCTCGGCAAAGAAGCGCGTTTTAAGTGGCATGAGACCTACGGGAAAGCTGCACCTAGGCAACTACATGGGTGCGCTGGCCAACTGGGTCAACTTGCAGGATAAATACGAGTGCTACTTCTTCATCGCCGATTGGCACGCGCTTACTACCGATTATGCCGATACGTCGCAGATCACGCCGAATATCAAAGAGGTGCTGCTCGATTATCTGGCAGTGGGGCTCGATCCCGCGAAGAGTGTCCTATTTCTGCAGAGCCGCGTGCCACAACACGCGGAGCTTTCGCTCTTGCTCGGCATGAGCACGCCGCTAGGGTGGCTCGAGCGCGTGCCCAGCTACAAGGAGATGCAGGAGAACCTGACCCACCGCGATCTCACTACCTACGGTTTCCTCGGCTACCCGGTGCTGATGGCCGCCGACATCCTCCTCTATCAGCCAGACTTCGTTCCCGTCGGCCAGGACCAGCAGGCTCATGTGGAGCTGACGCGGGAAGTGGCACGGCGGTTCAACTTTCTCTACGGAACACAGGGTACCCACACCGTAATGCCCGGCGGGTTAGCATTCAACCTGGTTCAGACCGGTGGCCAAGTGTGGGATGGCCAATTGCCCGCATTCGACGTGGACCCGCGGGAAACAAAGGTAATCCTCCCCGAGCCCAAAGTCCTGCTCACGCCCTCGCCCAAGCTCCCCGGCACCGACGGCCGCAAGATGTCGAAGAGCTACGGCAACACGATTCTGATCAGCGATCCTGAGGCGGAAGTGCGCAGAAAACTCAAAACCATGATTACCGATCCCGCGCGCATTCGCCGCACCGATCCGGGCGACCCGGACAAGTGCCCGGTGGGCGATCTTCACAAGGTCTTCTCGACGCCGGAGACTATGGCCAAGGTCTACGAAGGCTGCCGGTCTGCGGGCATTGGCTGCATCGAGTGCAAGGGTTGGGCGGCCGATGCGCTGGTAAAACTGCTCGCACCGATTCAGGAGCGGCGTGCCATGATCACCGAGCCGCAGGCCCTCGAATTTCTGGAAGAAGGCTCGCGACGAGCCGCCGTGCGCGCCGAAAGCACTATGGAGCAGGTGCGCGAGGCCATGAAGATGCCGCTCACCACTGTGAAAGCCTGAGCGGGCGCGAACAAGAAAGGCCGCGCGAAACCGCGGCGCAGGCGGCCGGGAAAGCAACGATGATGGAACGAACAGTCCCGTGGTGGCGCAGGGCGCTCCAGTTTGCGCTGGACGGAATCGTCGGCCTGTTCCGGCGGAGCGGAAATGGCGAGGCGGGCCGGGAGACGACTCGGCCAGCCGTGGTGCATGTCGTGGCTGTTGCCCGACGCGACGAAGAGCAAGATAGAGAGATCGAAAAGCTAAAAGAAGAGAATCGAGTAAAACCTTCCTTCCCCTATTCCGAACCGGTTGCCGCGAGAGAGATCGTCGCGCCGGGATTTGAGCCGGTGACAAAGGCCGTTGCGGCTAGCAACGAGTCGGATGCCAGAATGGCTGCATCTCTCGTCGAGAAACCCACGTCGGAGCAGCCCGCGTCCTGGAAGGAACCGTCTGCTTTGGCAGAGGCGCCTCCTGTGGCAACGGGATTTGAGCCGGAGATTCCCATTGCTGTCGCATCCGCGCCTATCCAGCAAGCTGTGGAAGAACTCAACCCAGGCGCATTCGAGGCTAACAAGGCGGAGACCGCCGACGAGGCTTCGATCGTGGCCCAAGATCAGGGCCAGGATCAAGATCTGGGTCAGGATCTGGCCCAGACCCAGGACACCGAACCAGCGCGCATTCAAGAGGTGGGCCTGGAAGCTGAGCCTCTTGAAACGGTTGATGCGAACGATCCATCTGAAATGGCCGCTATCGAGGCGGAAGCCGCCCTGCAAGCAGCAGCCGTCCCCGAAGCAGCGGAGGCATGCGATGCTTTGAACGAGCACGACCCAGGAACCTACCCAGTGGGTGAGCCGCGTGCCGAAAATGCTGCAACAGATACAAAGGCTTTAGTCCCTGAAGCACGCCTTCCGAGCGAGGAGCCGGAGATTCCATCGACCTCCGAAGCCATGGAAGAACCTGCGGCGGCGACGCCCCTTCTTGCCGACGAAACAACACAAATCGCCGAAACTGCATCGGCAGAAGAAGTGAGCGAACCCATCGAAATTGCAGGCCGAGCCGAACCGGAAGAGACAACCGTGCCCAAAGTTCAGTCCACTCCCGAAGAAGAATCAACTCCGGCTGCGACTTCAGGCGAAGAACCCGAAGCGGCGCAAGCTACCGAAGCTGCAACGGCAGAAGAAACGAGCGAACCCATCGAAATCGCTGCTGAATCTGCACTCGAAGAAACTACCACTCCGGAACCGGCAGAAGAGCCCGCTGCGGAGGTTCCCTCTCCGGAAATCGAGCCTTCCCCAGCTGACGAACCCGCCCAGCAAGCAGAATCGGCAGCTGCGCCGCCCACGCCTGAGTCATCGCCCGGTCCGCAAGAGATCGCGCCCACCCTACCCTTTGCCGAAAAACACGCGCGCACTACGGCGGAGAAAGTTGCCGCCGCGCTTAAGGCCCGTGAGGCCCGCGGAGAAGATGCGGAGCAGTCGCCATTCAACGTCATGGTGAACGAGGTCTACGACGGGCCGCTCGACCTGCTGCTCGATCTCATTCGCAAGCAGGACATCGATATTTACGACATCCCCATCGCCAAAATCACGGCGCAGTTTCTGGCCTACGTGGACCGCCTGCGCTCGAGCGACATGGATGTGGCCGGAGAGTTTATCTACACCGCGGCGCTGCTCATCCACATCAAGAGCAAAATGCTGCTGCCGCGCGCGCCCGCCGGTCCTGACGACGCCGAAGATCCTCGCCGCGAGCTGGTGGAGCGGCTTCTCGAGCACGAGCGCTTCAAAAATGCCGCGCAGATGCTCCACGAAAAGCAAATGCTTGAAGCTGCCACGTGGACCAATCCCGGCATTCGCGAGTTTCAGGAAGATTCCAGCGCCGAACCTGAAATCGCCGCCGACACCACCGACCTGGTACGGGTTTTCAACGATATTTTGGAGCGCGCGCGCAACCGGCCCATCATTAATGTAGAAGAAGATTCGGTAACGGTCGGCCAGATGATCCAGTTTCTGGCGCGGCGGCTCACCATGGAGGACAGGCCCGTGGCCTTGCGCCGCCTGCTTAGCCACACCAACTCCGAGCGCGCGCTCATCGCCATGTTTCTCGCGCTTCTGGAACTCGTCCGCCTGCAGGCCATCCTGCTCCGCCAGGACCGGCAGTTCAGCGAGATCTTTATCAAGAAGCACACCGGCTTCGAGGCGCTCATGAATCAGGGCCTGGCCAACGCCCGCGACGACTGGCGGTAGTTTCGCAGAAGTGCAGAAGGCTTGCACCAAAGCATCGCGCGATCGGGAACCGTTTCCCCTTTCCAGCTTGTACACTGTCGATGATGATTTCGTTTCACCGTACATTACAGCAAACGGCCATCATCGCCGCGGCCGCCGCCCTTGTCCTGGTCACGGGCTCCGTTTCGCTTTGCGCGCAACAGGCGGCACCACCATCGCCTGAGAGCGAACTGGCGCAGGTTCCGCTGCCGGAGCCGGCCATTGAAGCGCTGCCTCTCGCGGAAGACCGCGGCGCCGCGGAACTCGAAGAGACTCTCAAGCGCCTTGGCACCACCGCGAGCGCCCTCGTCATTGTCGCCCATCCCGACGACGAAGATGGCAATCTCATAACGTATCTTTCGCGAGGCCTTGGCGTGCGCGTCACGCTGCTCACGCTCACGCGCGGTGAAGGCGGGCAAAACGCCATGTCGGCTGAGAGTTACGATGCGCTAGGCCTGATCCGCACCAACGAGTTGCTCAAGGCCGACGAGTATTACGGCGCGCGGCAGCTCTGGGGCACCGAGGCGGACTTTGGCTTTTCGAAAACCCAGGAAGAAGCTTTCGCCAAGTGGGGCCACGAGCGCGTGCTTTACGACGCGGTGCTTGCGGTGCGCATAACGCGGCCGCAAATCATTTTGTCCACCTTTGTCGGCGGACCCAGCGATGGTCATGGCCATCACCAGGTATCGGGCGAGATCGCGCAGGAGGCGTTCAAAGTCGCCGGCGACCCGAAGGTCTTTCCCGAGCAGCTCAAAGATGGATTGCAACCGTGGCAGCCGCTGGCCGTCTACTCGCGCGAGCCGTTCGCGCGCATCGAAAACGGCCAAATGTTCGACTATGCTACTGGTAAGTCGGTGTCGGCGCGCTTTCACAACTACGTCACCGGCGAGTGGACGGACGGCGCACCGAAAGCAGACGTGACGATTCCTGTTGGTACGTGGGACCCGGTGCTCGGCCGCACCTATGTGCAGATTGCGCGCGAGGGCTGGGGCAAGCAGATGTCGCAGTACGGCGGCGCCAATCCAGCGCTGAGCGGGCCGGAATCGTCAAGCTATCACCTGTGGGCGCATGACCCGTCCGCGGTTCTATTGGAGACGGAAAATTCAACTGCCGCAGCGAAACACGATAAAGAGTCCTCGAGCCTTTTTTTGAATGCGAAGGTCCAAATCAACACCGGCCTCACAGGCATGGCCCGGCTGGCAGACAGTCCGTCGTACGAGTGGCTCGCCAGTGACCTCGGCAGAATTCAGGGCGACCTGGATGAATTCGCAAGCGACTGCAAGAACCAAGCCGGCGTCGGCGCCGCGCACAAGCTCGAGCCCATCTACCGCGAGACGCTTAGGCTCTACGCGCGCCTCAAGGGGAGCGACCTTGACGATGAAGCGAAGGCGGATCTCGAATTCGAGCTTGGCGAAAAAATCGCCGATTTTCAGGCCGCATTCAGAGACTTGCTTGGACTCGACCTTGTCGCCTTCACAACCAGCAGCGGCGGCCGGGGGCAGGGCCTTGGCGGGCGCGGCGCTTCCGCCGACGAAACAGCGCGCAGCGTGTATCCGGGCGAGGACGTTAGCGTGCGCGTGCACATGTCGAATGCGCTATCCGGCGCGACCCTCAGCCGCGTTTGGCTCCAAAGCGCCGATGGCCCTCCATGGAAGATCGACGACGCCGGCACAGCGGCTGACCCGTATCAGGCAGACGCGCCCGTGAGCGACAGGAACTTTCATGTGCACATTCCCGCCGACGCCGCGCCCACCGCGCCCTATTTCACGCGTCCCACCACGGAGCAGCCTTACTACGACGTTTCGAACGAAGCATGGCGCGAGCGATCGTTCGCGCCATACCCGCTCAGCGCGTGGGCCGAGTTCGTATTCGACGGAGTCCCTATCCGCATTGGCATGGTGGTGCAGACTCTGGCGCACGTCACCGGAGTAGGCGGCGTCTATCAGCCACTTGTCGTCGCGCCCGCGATCGGCGTGCGCGTAGAGCCCGAAGCGCGGATTCTGCCACTTGATGGATCGCCGCTGCCCGTGCGTGTCACCGTCCGCGCGGAGCACGCCGCCGACGGAATGGTCGACCTCAAGCTGCCCGAAGGCTGGCGCTCCGATCCAGCGGAGCAAAAGTTTCATCTCAAGAGCGCAGGCGACAGCGATCCGCTCGTGTTTTCGGTTTCTCCCGCGGGCGATGTTGCCGCGCGCGCCTACACCATTCAGGCCGTCGCGCACGTAGGCAGCAAAGACTATTCCATCGGCTGGCAGAGCGTCGGCTACACCGGCCTGCGGCCCTATAACCAGTACAAGCCCGCCGAGTTGCGTACACGCAAAGTCGATGTCAAGCTCGCACCCGGCCTGCGCGTCGGCTACGTCATGGGCACCGGCGACACCGTTCCTGAGGCCATTGAGGCGCTGGGCATTTCGGCTCATCTTCTGACCGACCACGAGCTAGCCTTCGCCGATCTCTCCGAGTGGAACACGATCATGGTCGGCATTCGCGCCTACTCCGTGCGTCCCGCACTTGCCGCCGCCGAATCGCGCCTTGAACAGTTTGTGGAGCGCGGCGGAACGCTGATGGTGCAATACCAAGACGGCACATTTCCCGCGCCGCTGCCGCTGGCCATGAAAGGGAGGCCCGAGAGCGTGGTCGATGAGCAGGCACCGGTGAAACTGCTCGATCCCTCGAACCCGCTCCTGACCTCGCCTAACCAAATCACCTCTGCCGATTTCGGCGGCTGGTTTGAAGAGCGCGGCCATGGCTTCCTCGATCATTGGGACCCGGGCTACACGGCGCTCACGGAGACTGCGGATCCCGGCCAGGATCCGCAGCGCGGCGGCTTGCTCGTCGCGCATCGCGGCAAGGGTACCTATATATATGTTGCCTATGCTCTCTACCGGCAATTTCCTGAGCTGGTGCCTGGCGCGTATCGCCTGCTGGCGAACTTGCTCAGCGCAGGTGTGCCATCGCCAAGCGCCTCCTCGTCAACCAACCCCTGAGCCTTCGCGAAAGACCTGTAATCGGTCTGTGAGCGGGTGAAAGGCGCCTTTGTATGCTGCATCCTTTCGCCCCATTTTTTGCGAGAGGGTGGGAGAGCGCAGTCATTTGCTCTGTCTCGGGGCAGGAGCCTGACCACTTTTCGTTGACAGCTGAAAACAGCTCTGTTTGTTAATAATCCATAAATTTTTCCTAACTTCTCTTGCGCCGCAAAGGCCCGCTAACTGCAATTGTGAATTCTATGTAAATTCGTCAAATCTTAACTTTGCTCTGCGAGTCTTGGATTCGGAGCGAGAAGGATGGAGTTTGCCGTGGCAAGATTCTTCTGGCTTCGCGATGATCGCCGCGTTTTGCGCGGCTGAAGATAACGCAGATTTTCCTGTTCATTGATGTGTCCGCAGTGCAGAAGACAGGGGCGATTGAGCGCGCGCGGGTGCGGCCACGATTCCAGAACGATTCCAAAACCAACAGAGAGGCCCAAATGAAATTGACAGTACACGCGGCTGCCGCGGTCCTTTTGGCAGCTAGTCTCGTTGTTTCCTACGCCCAAAGCAGTGGTTCCACGGCGCCGGCGAAGAAGCATGCGGCGGCCCGGAAGCCGCCCGAGCCCTCAGTGCAGGATCAGATTCAGGCTCTGCGCAGCGAGATGCAGACGCAGATCGACAGTCTGAAAAGCGATCTTTCCGCCAAGGATGCGCAGGTACGTCAGGCGCAGCAGGAAGCCGCCGATGCGCGCGCCGCGGCCGACAAGGCCGAAGCCGATGCGCAGGCGCAGCAGCAGTCGTTCACTGAGAATGCCTCGGCCGTATCCACGCTGCAGAGCACGGTGAGCGACCTGAAAACCAACCAACTCTCGCTCGCGACCACGGTTTCGGACGAAACCACGAACGTGAAGAAGATGATCAGCAGCCCTGACGCGCTTCACTTCAAGGGCGCAATGCTTTCCTTTACGGGCAGCTTCATCGCGGCTGAAACGACGAACCGCACCGCGGCCACGGGTGGCGACGTCAACACGGCGTTCACCGGCGTGCCGCTGCAGAACTCCGAAGCCTACAACCTGAGTGAGTTCTACGGTACAGGCCGGCAGTCGCGCTTGGCCTTCAAGGCCACCGGCAAGCTCCCCAGCGTGGTCCTTAGCGGCTACTACGAAATGGACTGGCTTAGCGCCGGCGTCACATCGAACAACAACCAGTCGAACAGCTATACGCTGCGGCAGCGCCAGTTGTGGGCTGACGCCAAGACCACCAGCGGCTGGGACGTTTCCGGCGGCCAGGGATGGTCGCTGGTGACAGAAACCACGCAGGGCCTGACGCGCGGCTCCGAGATTTTGCCGGCCACCATCGATGCACAGTACGAACCCGGCTTCGTCTGGACGCGCCAATACAACTTCCGCGTCTCCAAAGACATCGGCAAATCCCTCTTCGTGGGCGCTTCAGTTGAAAACGCCGAAACGTTGAACCCGGGCGGCAACAATCTGCCCACCGACGTGCTGCTCGGCTCCGCCGGAACCAGCGGCGGCCTCTACAATGCTGGCGGAACTGCGGCCGCAGGCACTCTGGCGAATTACTCGTTTAACTACACGCCGGACTTCGTGGTGAAGATGGCTCTGCAGCCCGGTTGGGGACACTGGGAACTGTTCGGCATCGAACGCAACTTCCGCGACCGCATCTATCCCTGCGCCACCGTTTCGGCGACCTGCACGCAGCCAACGACGATCACGCCCTTCAACAGCACAGCGACCGGCGGCGGCATCGGCGGCGGCTTCCGCGGTCCAGTTGCCGGCAAGTACGTGACCGTCGGCCTCAAGGGATTGTGGGGCCAGGGCGTTGGCCGCTACGGTTCATCGACCATCACCGATGTAACCCTGCGGCCGAACGGAATGATTTCGCCAATCCATGGGTTCTCCACTCTCGGCACAATCGAACTGAATCCGAGTCCGAAATTCATGATCTACACCAACTACGGCGGCGACTACATCGCCCGCGACTGGGTGCTGAGCGGGACCACGCAGGTCGGCTACGGCAACTACTCTGCCGATATGTCGGGCTGCGGTATCGAGCCTGCATCGACCGCCGCGAACCCCACCACAGATCCCATCACCCCCGGCAACTCAACCTATGGTTGCAAAGGCAACAACAAGGACGTGCAGGAGTTCACCGTCGGCTACTGGTGGAATATCATCGCCGGTCCCCAGGGCCGCCTCCGTCAGGGCTTCCAGTACAGCCTGATCCGCCGCGATCTCTGGTCCGGCGCCCAGGGCAGCGCTGCGAACGCTGCCGCAGGTGGCTATAACCCCGGCGGCGGAGCACATGGCGACGACAACATGATCTTCACCTCGTTCCGCTATTACTTGCCGTAACCTCAGGCCTTCAGTTTAGGCAAAAACAATTGGGGCAATCCGCATGGCGCGGTTTGCCCCTTTCTCTTTGCGTCCATTGAAAGTCGCGGCGGTTCTAGAACGGCGTTCCACCGTTGAAGTCCGCAGTGATGGCGGTGCTGACGGCGGCCATGCAGGCTTGATCGGAAAAAATCAGGCCCAGCTCACGGTTCTCTGTGAGCGACGGATTGGTGAAGTTCTCAGAACCGACAAACAGCTTTGCATTCGCGGTCCCGTAGTCGGCGAGTACAGTCTTGGCGTGGATGTAGCGGCCAGTATTCGACGAGTACGTGGCAATCTTCGCTCCGGCGGTCTTGAGCGTGGTGAGCGTGGCGTTGTACTGGTTGTTCATGTTCTCCTGCACCAGCGTTACTTGAACGCCGCGCTTGAGTGCGGCCACGACGGCAGCCACCATCGGCTGGTCGCCGAACTCCTCCTGCGAGAGGAGGAGCGACTTTGTGGCACCGTTGATCAGCCCAAGCAGCGCACTCGTGGCATTCGTCGGACTCCACACCAGGTTGTCGCCCGTGGGCGGCGTGATTTTGGCGTTGGTGAAGTCGGCGTTGAAGGTCGTCTCGATGGCGGCCACGTCGGCGGCGTCGTTGGTGATCACGGCGAAGTCCCGCGTGGTCTTGTAGTCGGTGGGCGTCAGGTTCAGGGTCATGATGGCCGAGGTCGCGCCGTCAATGGTGATGGTCTTCTGGTGCGTCACGGCGTAAGCCGGGTTCGACCAGTGCACGCCGCACTTGTTCTTCTCAAGAAAGTTGTAGGCCGGCGTGTTGGTCTTGGTTTCTTCGCCGCTCTGGTCGAGGATCACGCGCACGGCGACGCCTGCGGCCGCGGCTTTGGCGAAAGCGTCCATCACGGTTACGTCGGTGAGCTCGTACATCGTCATGTCAATCGACTTTTTCGCCGATGCGATCAGGTTGTAGATCGCCGTTAGGCCCTGGTCGGGCTCGATAACCAGCGTGTAGGTTGTGGCGGCAGCGTGCGCGTTGTGTGTTGGCTGCGCAGGATGAGCGGAGGGGTGGGATTTTTCGGTCGGCATGGTTGTCTCCGTGGGGGTCGGCGTAGATGCCGCGGCAATTGCAGTTGATTGTAGCGCGGGTGCGTTCAACGCATGGTAAAAACCGATCTTCCGAGCAATCTCAGCTGCGCAAATGTGGCGGGACCGCGGGTGAGCGGTTGTGGCGGGACAGCCTTATTTTGCGTGATAATGGCAAGTCTGAAAGGCACATTTTCGATTGGAAAGGAAACCCCAATGTCGACTCCCCCTAGACACACCCGTAAGGTCAAGAGCAAACCCTATTTCAAACTGCTGAAAGCCGGCGTTGCAGCAACGGCGCCGTGGAGCGTGCCGGATTTATGCACTGCATACAACTGGCCGACGAACCTCGCGGGCGGCGGCGTGATCGCTATCGTGGAACTGGGCGGCGGATGGGTGCAGTCGGATATGACGGCATTCTTCCAGTCGATTGGACAACCCACGCCGAGTATCACTGACGTGAGCGTGGACGGGACCGAGAACAGCCCGAATCAAAGCGTGGGCTCCGCGGACGACCCTGATTACGAGGTAGCGCTGGACATTCAGGTTTCGGGCGCGGCGTACTACGCGGCTACAGGCAAAGCCGCGACGATTCGCATGTACTGGTCGCAGAATATCGACACGGCCGTGGCGAAAGCTGTCGAGGACGGATGCGACGTGTGCTCGATCTCATGGGGCGCGGACGAAGCGACGTGGGGCAAAAGTGCTGTCGATGAGATGGAGTCCGCGGCTACGTCGGCGACCGGCGCCGGTATGGCGGTGTTTGCCGCGTCGGGCGACAATGACTCCAGCGATGGAGGAGCGACGCCCGCGAATGTGGATGCGCCTTCATCGTGTCCGCATGTGGTGGGCTGTGGCGGCACAAACAAGGCCGCGGCCAGCGAGACGGTATGGAACGACAACCCCGGCGAGACAGACGGTGAAGGCACGGGCGGCGGCTACTCAACGGTGTTCCTTGTGCAGTCGTTTCAGATTGGCGCGCCCCCAGCGCCAGCCGGAACCAAATACGGAACTGGCCGGATGATCCCGGACGTAGCTGCCGATGCAGACCCGAACACGGGCTACGAGATCTACGTGCATGGCTCGATGACGGTGGTGGGGGGAACGAGCGCGGTTGCGCCTTTGTATGCGGGTCTGTTTGCTTCGTTCGGAACTAAGCTGGGATTCGTGACGCCGAAGCTTTGGCAGAACCAAGGCGCGTTTCACGACATCACGCAAGGCAGCAACGGCTTCTATAGCGCCGCGCCGGGGCCCGATCCCTGCAGCGGGATCGGGTCACCGATCGGGACGAAAATTGCGGCGCTGTTTACAAGAGGATCTTGAACATCGTGTTTTTTCGCAATTGCCAAGACTCACCTGCCACCGGCTCACGCTGCCGCTGACTGCGCGGCGCCGCGGCTGACGGCTTCGATGAGGCGACGGCTGAAGGCGGGGACGTCGTCGGGTTTGCGGCTGGTGATGAACTGGCCGTCGCTGACTACTTCCTGATCGACCCAGTCCGCCACCCTGACTGGGTCGGGCCGGATTCGGATCCGGTGCAGAGGCTGGCTCAGGAGTTGCCGGGATGAGGAGAGTTTTCTGGGATCTGTGAAGAAAAGTTCGTGTTATTTCCGGATTCGGGGCGTCCGATAGCTTGCACTGCTTATGCTCTACAGAGCATACTGCCGATGTGAGCTGGAAAGCGTATTTCCATCCGAAATTCAAGGTCGAGTTCGACGCGTTGCCAGCCTTGGTTCAGGACGAACTTCTCGCAACACGCACACCCCTTCAGGTATATGGCCGGAGCTTGGACGACCTGAGGTCGACACATTGAAGGGATCGGCCTGGTCCAACATGAAAGAGCTTCGCTTCAAGGCAGAAGGCGGCGTTTGGCGCGTGGCATTTGCGTTCGACCCGAAGCGCGCGGCCATTCTGCTAGTGCCGGGAGACAAGGCAGGAGTTAGCGAGAAGAGATTCTACAAGCGGCTCATCGATAAGGCGGACCAAGGTATAAAGATCATTTGGAGAACTTCTAACACGGTGGAGGAAGCAACATGCGCGGAATAATTCCTGTCGAAGACGTGATCGCGGTACTGCCGAAGGCATGGCAAAAATCGATCGAAAAGCGAGGAAAAAAGTTGCAGGCACGGGTTGCGCGGCGGATGACGCTGGCCGAGGTGCGCAAGGAACGAAAGGTGACACAAACCAAAATGGCGAAGAAACTGGGGATCGGGCAGATGCAGATTTCGCGGCTGGAACGGCGCAAAGATCCGCGGCTTTCGACGATGCAGAAGACCGTGGCGGCGCTAGGCGGAAACCTGATGTTGCTTGCAACATTTCCAGATCAAGAGCCGGTGGTGATTGTGACCGGTACAGAGAGGCGGAGAAAGGCGAGTTGAAAGTTGTGCTTCCGAGGTCTCCAAAGCGGGCCCTGGGGCACCCGGCGGATTGGAGTGGAGGGTACCACAAGCAGATATGGCAGACGAAGAACTCGGCAGTGTCGTCACGAGATGGTGGATTATGCGAAGATGGCCTAGTGAAGATGCAATCAGTTGCGCACCACCGTCACGATCTGAGCGATCATGGCTGGGAATTGCTCTATGCTCATCTGC
>JBEKPD010000104.1:0-21564 GCA_049521075.1 Occallatibacter sp. | reverse complement strand
CGGAATTTTAATGCTACAGCAAAGAGGATGCTGCGATTTCAGGAAGCCGCTGCAAGTGGCCTCCCCTCGTCCTCCGTTGTCTCTGTCTTTTCCTCAAAAGTGTTGCCCAGGATGCAATCGACCGCTCTCTGCGCGTTGGCGGCTGCATGAACGATGAGCCGGTTATCCCCTTCCAGCGTGGCAATCCAGTTCTGAATGTAAGCGGTGGTATTGCGGTCGGTGTGTTCGTTGGCAATCTCCGCGATGGCGCAAAGAAAAGCCGCGCCCATCTCAGCGACCAATTCCTCTTTGCTGTAAAGCTCATCACCAAAGCGAGCGCCAAAGGTACGGTTGAGGCGGCTTTCGTGGCCGGTGCTATGGACCAGCTCGTGAAATAGGGTGCTGTAGTAGTGCGGAGCATCCACGAAGCGAGAGCGGGCGGGAATGTGAACGGAATCCGTACCGGGCCGGTAGTATGCGCGGAGTTCTGTCTCGCTCGTCAGATAGAGAGCGGGGCGGTTCTCCCATCCGCCTACAACAGCTTCGCAGGTTTCGTCCGCGTCGATCTCCGGTGCGCTCGTGGGCTGCTCGATTTCAGGAAGCGTCAGGCCGTCGCACTGCTCCACATTGAAAACCGTGTAATGGCAGAGAACAAAGGGAGCGCGTTCATCCTCTCCGGTGCCTTCGTCGTCATTCTTCGCATGTTCGGAGAGCTGCTTGTAAAAGACAATCGGCGTTCCGTGCTCGCCTTTGCGAACCGTACCTTTCAGCGCCTGTGCCTGCTTGAAGGTGAGCCAGAACGGGGAGCTGTATTCGCTCGACCAAAGCAAGAGGATATTGATACCACGGTAGGGTTTGCCAGTGTAGAAGTTGCGCGGGAAGGAGCCGCCTGCGTAGTGCGGTGACCTCCACGGCTTCTCCCACGGAATCACGCCAGCCTTGAGGCTGGAAATAATACGGTCGGTGACGGTCTGGTAGATGCTCGGTCTACTGCTGGTGGCTGCATTACGGTGATTGCGGTATGCCATGACGTTTTGCTCTCCTGCGCTGCCCGCGTGGGGCGAGATTGTGAAGGAGGGCTTTTCGCCTTTGGCTCTCAACCAAATTTCTTTTGTTGAGTGCCCCCGCTTCATGTCTTGCGCGGCGGGCAGAGGCGAGGCGGGTTCGGTCAAGGCCGGGCGTTCTCAAGCCCGTTCATCGCAGCGCCAGCGGAGAGCCTTGACGGGTTCCGACCGGCTCTGCCATAAAGCCGCATGAAGCGGGGGCACTTGATAAAAGAAGAAATTTAGGTCTACTTCCGCATTGTTTTGGTATTTAGGGCCGGGCGTTGCCGGACTGGACACAGGCTCCGCTGAGATGGTCGCGGAAGACGGCGGCGACGGCTGGAGCGAGGGAAGGGACTCTTCCCCGAAAAGCATGGAAACGACTTGGAACGCCTCCCTCGGCATTTGACAAGTGTTAGGCTACAGGCTACAGTTGTTTAGGTGAGAATACGCAACTTCATCCATAGGGGTTTGAAGAGGCTCTACACGGACGACGCCACTAAAGGCGTTCCGCCCGACACCGTGGACAAGCTCGGCAAAATGTTCGCCTTTCTGGACGACATGGAAGACCCGGAAGAGTTGCGGATGCTGCTCTCGTGGAAGGCGCATACCTTGACGGGCGACCGCAAGGGCACATGGAGCCTGAGCGTTACGGCCAATCGGCGGTTGACATTTCGTATCGACACAACCGAGCGCGAGATTTACGACGTGAATTTAGAGGACTACCACTAGGCCAAAGGAGAAGAGACCATGCCCATGAAGAATCCGCCCCACCCTGGGGATTTCATTCGGACGGAGATTATCGAGGCGGCAGGCTTGACGGTCACGGCGGCGGCGATAGCGTTGCGCGTTGCGCGGCCTACACTGTCCAGTTTGCTCAATGGCAAGGCTGATCTGTCCGGGGATATGGCGCTCCGCATCGAGAAAGCTTTTGGAGTGAAGATGGACACGCTGATGCGTATGCAGTCGTCTTACGACATTGCCCAAACGCGCAAGCGCGAGAAACAAATCAGTGTCCCGCGCATTTCCTTGTTGGCTGCCACGCATTAGCGTGAGGCAACATGCCGTGGAACTTTTGCGGTGCGGCTGGGTATGCAAGCGCTTTACGGTCCTGGCCCGGTTCCGGGCCGAAAGGGGGCCGGTTCCGGCCCCAAAACATGCCAGGATGGTTCCATCCTGGCTTCCGAAATAGCAGTGTGGTGCGGGCGGAGGGAATTGAACCCTCACGACCTTGCGGGCCGCCCGTTATAAAGCAAGTAGCACTGGTCTACGCTTCCTTAGCCAAACGGACGGCTTCCACTTTGCCAGGGCCTTTCTTGGAAACCGTTTTTTTCTTCGGACGTGCCCTCATGATGTTGATAGCGGAGGCGTCTAGTTGCGTCTTCAAATGCGCTGCATAGTATTTCTCAATCATCTCTACGCTCGTCCGACAGTTCTTGGCAATCTGATAGATGTCGGCACCTTCAAGCAGGCGCAGGCAAATGTAGGTGTGGCGCAGGCTATACGCCGTTCGCGGCCTCCCGTCACGGTCGGTGCGGAGCTTTTCTTCCTCAAGGATTGCGTTGAACAAATCGCGTGGCCATTTCGGAAACAAAAGATCGGTCGGTCCTGGCTCGTGCCATTCGCCATTGGCCATTGATGCGGTGCGGCTGCCTGCTCTTCCCGGCCCTCCGTCTGGACGCAGACGCGCTTTCAACCGCTCGAACGGATGCACGGCACCTGCTGTGCTCTTGCAATAGCCAACACCTCGCTTTCCACGTACTTCGATCTCAAGGATGGTTTGGCCGCTTCCCTCGTCTTCGATTACCGTGACATCGCGGAACTGAAGACGCATGGCCTCGTCGGGGCGGAGTCCGGTGTTGGCGGAGAACAGAACATAATCGTGAAGTTGTTCCGCTTCCCAACGAAAACGGGGCTGCTTGGGGTCCTGGGCGCGTTTCCGCGTTGCCTCATAAAGCTGCCTGTACTCTTCCGGTGAGAACCATGCTCTATGAGAAATCTTTGCGGACGCGCGATATGGCGCTGACAAATCCGGGAGATGATCGATCCATCCGTGCCGCAGAGCTGTTTTGAAAATCTGCCGCAATGTCACGATTTCCTGGTGCATGGTGTTATGCGCCGGAGGCTTACCGCGCATCGCCTTCGCTTCCTCAAGGCGATGGATGCGGTATTCATTGATCTTGCCAGCAGTGATCTCCGGAAGGACCATGCTGCCGAAGAACGGAATCAGGTGGCCGTTTGCCCTCGCGTGCTGTCCGCGCGCATAGGTCGCGCTGCGCTGCCCCTGCGTCATGATGTCGAATTCGCGGAGGTACAATTTCGCAGCTTCGCGGAACGGTTTGCCGCTTTTCAACTGACCGTCGCGGAGCTTGCCGCGCAACTGCAAATACCAATCTTCCGCGAACTCCTTCGCTTTTGAGAGGCTATCTTCTTTGGTCGTTGTGCGCCGATTTTTTCCGGCTAGATAGGTTGCGCACTGCCAGCTCGAACTGTTCGGACGCTTGTAGACGTGAACTGTGCCACCGAGGATGGTGTAATGCTCTGACATGCGGCTGCACCTCCTGCTTCTCTATAAGAAGCGCAAAAGTGTGCAAGAGTTGCGTAAGCCTCACGCCGCTCTTAGCATCAAAGCAACTAATCTATTTTCAATGATTTATCGGGGATTAGATTTTTTAGGAGCCGATTTTGAGTCCGCTGCGTCTGCCAGTTCCACCATCCCGGCGTTCCGCTCTCCAAGTATCGCATAGCTTTCGGCTTATCTGCCAGAGTGAGCCTGGGAGCCCTGCTCCGCCGCGCCGCGAAACCTATGGTGTCGCCCGACCATCCCCGCTTTCCACACCGCACTTCGGTTCACGCCCCGCAACTCCCATGCGACAATGGAGGCAACGATGACCAGTGCATCCTCCGCCGTCGTCCCCGAACCCACCATCGTAACCCCGCAGTTGCTGGCCCAGCACAGCATCACTGCAGAGGAGTACGACCGCATTCTCGCCGCCCTGGGCCGCACGCCCTCGCTCACCGAGTTAGGCATTTACAGCGTGATGTGGAGCGAGCATTGCTCCTACAAGTCCAGCCGCGTACACCTGAAGCGCTTGCCAACCAAGAGCGACCGCGTGGTGCAGGGGCCAGGAGAAAATGCCGGCATCATTGATGTAGGCGACGGCTGGGCCTGCGCTTTCAAAATCGAGAGCCACAACCATCCCAGCTACATTGAGCCCTTTCAGGGCGCGGCCACTGGAGTGGGCGGCATTCTACGCGACATCTTCACCATGGGCGCACGTCCTCTGGCCGTCATGGACTCGTTGCGCTTCGGGCCGATCGCCGAGGACTCTGCTTCAGTCTCGAATCTGGATCAGGACGCAAAAGCGCGTGAGCACCGCAAAAATCATGCCATCGTCGAAGGCGTAGTGAGCGGCATCGCCGGCTACAGCAACTGTTTCGGCGTGCCCAACCTCGGCGGCGAAACAAAATTTGAGCCGTGCTACAGCGGCAATCCGCTCGTCAACGCGTTCGCCCTCGGCTTGGTGCGCAAAGACGAGATCTTCTACGGCAAGGCCAGCGGCGCGGGCAATCCCGTCATATATGTTGGCGCCAAGACCGGACGCGACGGCATTCACGGCGCGACCATGGCCAGCGAGGAATTCAAAGAAGGCTCCGAGCAGAAGCGCCCCAATGTGCAGGTCGGCGATCCGTTCATGGAGAAGCTACTGCTCGAAGCCTGCCTTGAAGCCATGAAGACAGGTGCCATCGTGGGCATTCAGGATATGGGCGCTGCCGGCCTCACCTGCTCCACATGCGAGATGGGCGCGCGCGGCGGCGTGGGCCTTGATGTCGAACTCGATCTCGTGCCCCAGCGCGAAACCGGCATGACCGCCTACGAAATCATGCTCTCCGAGAGCCAGGAACGCATGTTGCTGGTAGCCGAGAAGGGTCGCGAAGATGAAGTGCTGCGCGTCTTCGCCAAGTGGGGCCTTGACGCCGTGATCGTCGGGACGGTCGAACCCGGCCCGCGGCTGCGCATTCGTCATCACGGTGTGCTGGTCGCCGATATTCCCAACCAGTCGCTCACAGACGATGCGCCGCTTTATCATCGCCCCGTTGGCACATGGAAGGCGCCAGTTCCGCCCGATCCTCCTGCCGAAGTTCTCGCCGAGTTCGCAAAAGATCGCAACTATCTGGCGGATCTCAAAAAGCTTCTCGCTTCCTCGAACGTTTGCTCCAAGCGCTGGGTCCACGAGCAGTACGACAGCATGGTTCAAACCAACACTGTGCAGGGGCCCGGCGGTGAAGCAGGCGTGATGCGCATCAAGGGCACCGGAACTCCGGGTCACGAGCGCGGGTTGGCGATGGCTCTAGACGGCAATGGCCGCTGGGCGTATCTCGATCCCAAACTCGGCGCCATGCACGCCGTGGCAGAAGCAGCGCGCAAAGTCGCCATGACGGGCGCAACCCCCGTCGCCGCCACCAACTGCCTCAACTTCGGCAATCCCGAGAAGCCCGAGATCATGGCGCAGCTTTCCGCCGCCATCGACGGCATTACCGAGGCCTGCACCGCTCTCGGCACGCCCATCACCGGCGGCAACGTCTCTTTATATAACGAGACCAAAGGCGAAGGCATCTATCCCACGCCGGTTCTCGGCATCGTCGGCATTCTGGAAGACGCAACGAAGGCTGTGCCGGCTGGGTTTCAGCGCGAGAAGGAAGCCATCGTGCTACTGTGGCCGATTCCGCGCGGCGAGGAACCGGATCCAAAGCTCAAGGTACCTTTCGAGCCGCTGCCCATCAGTCAACTCCCGCTTCCCGCGTTGGAACGCGAGCCTGAAGCGCGCGAAGAGGCCGATGCGTCTGATGCCGAAGCACAAAAGAATCTCACCGCATTCGGCTCCTCGGAGTTCGCCAAAGTGGTTCTAGGCGCGACCTGGGGCACCCCGCCTTCGCTCGATCTCGATGCCGAGGCCGGCCTGCACAACCTTCTGGCCGTGCTGGCGTGGCGCAAGCTTATCCAATCGGCGCGCGACATCTCCGACGGTGGCATTGCTGTCGCCATCGCGCAAGCCACCTTCGTCAAAGGCATCGGCGCGACCATCGAGCAGGATCCTTCGCTGCTCGCCCAACCGCTCTTCGGTCTCTTCGCCGAACCCGCTTCCACAGTCCTCGTCACTGCCGCTCCGGGCGATCTCGCCGAGATCGACGCCATGGCCAATCAGTCGAACTTCCTCTCCGCGCGCATCGGAACCACTGGCGGCAATCGGCTCGAAATTCTGGTCGACGGTGAGGCGTTCATCTCCGCGCCACTCGATGAACTCCGCACGCTCTGGGCTTCCGCCCTCGAAGCCGTTCTTCATGACGAGGTCCTCGCGTGAGCACGAAAAGCCTAGCAAGCATTTGCGGCAAAGCCGCGTCTCGCCATGCGCGCAGCACTGATGAGGTCATGGCATGATGCGTCGCCTCTATCAAGGCGTCCCCGGAGTCGCCGACATTTCCGAATCGTTGCGCACCATTCCAAACAATGGTCATCCTGATTCAAACTGTTGTCATTTTGATCCAAACAGTTGTCATCCTGAGCGAGTCGGAGCGAAGCGAGGACGAGTCGAAGGACCTGCATTTGCTTTTCGCGCCTTCAACTCAGCACGAAGAGGGGTGCCCCATGTCCCGATTTTGGGACATGGGATAGCACGAACAGTCGCCAGCACCGACAAGCTCCACGAAGAATGCGGCGTAGTAGCCATCTACGGCCATCCTCATGCCGCACGCGAAGCCTACCTCAGCCTCTACGCGTTGCAACATCGCGGGCAGGAATCGGCCGGCATCGCCACCGCCGACGGCCACCATCTCTCCAATATTAAGGGCATGGGCCTGGTTTCGGAGATCTTCACCGACGATGTGCTCGCCAAGCTTCCCGGCCGCATGGCTATCGGCCACACTCGCTACTCAACCACCGGCGACTCCGCGCTACTCAACGCGCAGCCCATCCGCGTCGACTCCACCAAGGGCCTCATCGCCATTGCGCACAACGGCAACCTGGTGCACCTGGGCAACGTGCGCGCGCGTCTCGAACGCGACGGCGCATACTTCCAGACCACTTCGGACTCCGAGATCATCGTCCAACTCATTGCACACTCAACCGCCGGCTCCCTGGTTGACGCCATCGCCGACTCTCTCTCTCAGATCGAGGGCGCTTTTTCGATCGTGATGATGACGCGCGACCGCATCTTTGCCGCGCGCGATCCGCACGGCTTCCGCCCGCTTTCCATGGGCCGCATGAAAAGTCCCGATGGGACCGACGTCGTGGTCTTCGCGTCGGAAACCTGCGCCTTCGATCTGCTCCGGGCCGAGTTTGTTCGCGACATTCTTCCCGGCGAACTGGTGATGGTTTCTGAAGACGGCGTCACCAGCCGCCAGTACGCGAGCGGCGTTCAGCAATCGAGCTGCGTCTTCGAGCACGTGTATTTCGCGCGCCCTGACTCGCGTATCTTCGGCCGCTGGGTGCAGGAGTCGCGCGACCAGATGGGCCGCCAGCTCGCGCGCGAGTCCGGCGTGCCTGCCGATGTGGTGGTGCCCGTACCCGACTCCGGCGTCACCGCCGCGCTCGGTTACGCCGAGGAAGCCGGCATCCCTTTCCGCTTCGGCCTCATCCGCAATCACTACGTGGGCCGTACATTTATCGAACCCGAGCAGCGGGTCCGCGACTTCGGCGTGCGCCTCAAGCTTAACCCCGTGCACAATCTCCTTGAAGGCAAGCGCGTCATCCTCATCGATGACTCCATCATTCGCGGCACTACGAGCCGCAAAATTGTGCGCATGGTGCGCGGCGCTGGCGCCACCGAAGTTCATCTTCGCATCAGTTGCCCGCCCACCATCTCGCCGTGCTTCTACGGCGTCGACACGCCCAGCAAAAAGGAACTCATTGCCGCCAATAATTCCATCGAGCAGATTCGTCAGTTTATCGAGGCGGACTCGCTGGCGTATCTGTCGCTGGACGGGTTGTTGAAGTCAGTCCAAGACCAGGAAAAAACCGTGGGCTACTGCACCGCCTGCTACACCGGCAACTATCCCACGCAGTGGGTCGACGTGGAAGAGATTCTTCCCGCAGCCGCCGCAATTTAGAGCATTTTTGGATTTACTGCAGACTCCCGTGCCCCATCCATTCCGCGCTTTTCTGCGGAGTGGGTGGGATACCTACAAAGTTCCGGTCTACACAATTCCCGCAAATGCATCTAGCCGCCCGCTACCGGACCGCATGCACGCGCAATACTACCAAAGAGGCGCAACGGGAGCCTCTTGATACACCGGAGGTGGCGCGCCTTTGTTGGAAGTCTTAAGCGCCGTCAAGTACGGTTTCACAGCGGGATCGTAAACAATCGTGATGGCACCGCTGCTTCCTGGGGATCCGTCGCTTCCCGACATGCCGTCCTGCCCATCCAGGCCGCTACTGCCGTCGGAGCCGCTCGGGCAGCCGCTTCCGCCCGATCCGCCGGAGCCGCCCTTGCCGCCTTTTCCGCCGCTGCCACCATTGCCTCCTGCGCCTCCATTGGCCGAAATCGTTAGCGAACCGCCTTGCGGGTCAACCAGAAAATGCCGGTCTTTTCGACCGGCCGCGCTCACCACGGCCTGCAATAGAGGGCTTGCACCCGGCCGCAACGTGATCATGACTTTCACGGCAGGCGCATTGCCGCCGTCGGTACCATCGCCGCCATTGCCGCCATCGGTACCATCGCTGCCATTGCCTCCATCTCCTCCGGCGGAACTATTGTCTGGATCGCACGATCCCATTGAACCACTCGATCCTGACATGCCATCGCTCCCGCTCGATCCATTCAATCCATCTGATCCATTGGCGCCGTTGAAATTGGCCGCAAAAGCATAGTCGTAGGTTACCGGCACGGTCAGCGATGCGTGCAACTCTGGGTGGCTGGGAACAGAAATCTCCACCTGCCCGATCTTGCCATCGCTCTTACGCGGGTCGTGGGCTAGACTCAGCACGCCCTTTTTATTCACCGTCACCACGCTCGGCGTCACCGTCAGATCGGACCAAAGAATTTTGCCTTTGCCCTTTCCCTCGGTAACCCAGACCTTGCCGCTCGCGTCCGTGAACGTCAACACCAGTGGTGAGCTTTCTCCTGGCGCAATTGCTGGCCCATTTGGCATGCTCGCCTCAATGGTCTTAACCGGCAGCTTGTCCAGATGCACTCTCATTCCTAACCCCACCTTCATGGCGGAGCATCCTGTCACTCCCATTACAGCCGCGAATCCCAACGCTCCAATGCTTGCACACCGCAGCAACCACGCCCTTGGTTCGTTCATCGACGCTCTCCGTTCGTGCACAACGAGTGCTCTTGGCCGATTTCCGCCAAGACATAATTTGTGACCGTCGTTCACGCGTGACACGTGGATCACCACAAACCCCGGCCGTACCGGTTCTCTTCGACTACGAAAGTGAATCTTACTCCTTAAGACCCGGTGACTCGCATTGGAGTTGCGGAGCGCGCAAGAAAATCTTGCCCGCTCCGGCACCGTGCGCTTGCAGGCTATCTTGTACGCCTGGAAATAGCGATGTGGCGCACTCGGCGTTCTTTCCGGCATGGTTCAGCTCAACGTGAGCGAAGGGTCGGCGCTAAGGTCCGGCGGGGCGAACTTTTCCTTGAGCAGCCGCGGCCATGCGGCGGCGGCAATCATGGCTGCATTGTCGGTCGAGAGCGCGAGCGTGGGAAACAAAATCCGCACGCCGCGCGCCGCAGCTTCTCGCGTGAAGCGCTCGCGCAGTTCGCGGTTGGCAGCCACGCCACCGGTGACGAGGACGCGCCGCGCGCCAAGCGACTCCGCAGCGGCAAAGGTCTTCTTCATCAGGTCGCCGACCACCGCGTGCTGAAAACTCGCGATCAGGTCCAGCGTCGGCTGCGAACAAAGGGCGAGAGCCTCTTCGCGCGTCTGCGGCGGGCGAGAGCTCTCAAGCACGCGGCTCACGCGCGCTCGCGCTTCGGCCCGCATGCCGTGCAACTCCACGTACCGCAGCACCGCCGTCTTGATTCCCGAAAACGAAAGCAGAAAATGCCTATCGAGGCGCGCGATAGGCGTGGTTTTTGCGCCCTTGGTCCGCGGGGCCTTACCACCCAGGTGAGCTTTTGGTTTGATTTGTGCAAAGGAAAAAGGCACCGCGCGGGGATTGCCGAACTTGGCGAGCGTATCGATCCACGGGCCGCCGGGATATCCGAGTCCGAGCAATTTCGCGACTTTATCGAAGGCCTCGCCCGCAGCATCGTCGAGGGTGCGGCCAACGAGCGAATAACTCCACGTGCCGTCCATCGGCCGCGCAAGATAAAGATGCGTGTGCCCGCCGGAAACAACGAGCGCCAGCGCCGAGTCGTTCTCCACATCACGGTTGTCATCCTGAGCGAGTCCGCCCGCATCGGACGAGTCGAAGGACCTGCAGTTGCTTTTTTGCGAAGTGAATCTGCGCTCATCCTTCGCAACCGAAGAAACTGTTTCCTGCGTTGCTGAGTTCGTCTGGTACCCCTCTCTTTCGTTCAGCAACACGGCGTGAATGTGCCCTTCAAGATGGTTCACGGCAATCAGTGGAAGCTGATTCGCAAAGGCGAGCGCCTTGGCGTAAGTAATACCCACCAGAAGCGCTCCCGCAAGGCCCGGGCCTGCAGTTACAGCGATAGCATCGAGATCGGCAAGCGTAATATGCGCGTCGGCCAGCGCGCCGCGAACCACGGGAACAATGGCGCGGAGATGTTCGCGACTGGCCAACTCGGGCACCACCCCGCCATAACGCGCGTGCGTCGAGATTTGCGAAGCGACAACGGACGAAATTGTGCGCGAGCCCCGCTCCACGATCGCCGCCGCAGTTTCGTCGCAGGAGCTTTCAATGCCGAGAATAAAACCCGAGCCGGGCATAGTCTCAGTGTATTGTGTAGCGCCGGCCTCCTGGCCGGCTGTAGTGCGGGTCTCCTGACCCGCGCTCGTCCGAAGATCGCTACGTAATTACGAGGTCAGAGCACTACTTCGTCATTGTGCGCGGATAGAGCGAGAATAGAAGCATCGACAATGGCCGGAAAGCAACAACTCGAAGCCGCTCTGCAAATCGTAGAAACGCTCCGCTCCCGCGGCTACGATGCCTATCTCGCCGGCGGATGCGTGCGCGATCTGCTGCTCAAGCGCGAACCAGCCGACTACGACGTTGCGACCAACGCGACGCCGGATGTGGTGCTCGAAATGTTCCCGCGGACCTTTGCCGTTGGCGCGCACTTCGGAGTGGTTCTGGTTGCGCCGCAAATTGAAGACGCCGGCTTCGTCACCGAAGTCGCCACCTTCCGCTCCGACCTGTCGTACTCCGACGGACGCCATCCTGACGGAGTGCGCTACACAAAGACCGCCGCGGAGGATGTCGAGCGGCGCGACTTCACGATCAATGGCCTATTGCTCGACCCGCTGCGCCCACTCCGTGACGGCGGCCTTTTGGACCCACCGGGTGGAGGCAGACTTTTGGACGAGGGTATTAGCAATCCAAAGCTCTTTCGCGCTGCGGTCCTCGATTTCGTCGGCGGCCTCGCCGATCTCGATGCCGGCATCATCCGCGCCATCGGCCGGCCGGAACAGCGCTTTGCGGAAGACCACCTGCGCATGTTGCGCGCGATCCGCTTCGCGGCGCGGTTTGGATTTGAACTCGAGCCCGAGACCCATCGCGCCATCCGCTCGCTGGCCTCTCGCATTCATGCCGTGAGCCGTGAGCGCATCCGCGACGAATTGACGAAAATGTTAACAGAAGGTCATGCGCGGCGCGCCTTCGAGTTGCTCGACGAGACCGGTCTGCTCGCAGAAGTGCTGCCGGAGATCGCGCGCATGAAGGGCGTGGAGCAGTCGCCACAGTATCATCCCGAGGGCGACGTGTGGATTCATACACTCATGCTGCTCGAGCAGTTGCCGCCTCAATGCTCGATGACGCTCGCGTGGGGTGCGTTGCTGCACGATGTGGGCAAGCCGCCGACTTTTCGCCGCGCGCCGGACCGCATTCGCTTCGACGGTCACGTAGAGATCGGCGTCGCCATGGGCGCGGAGATCTGCCGGCGCTTCCGTTTTTCCAACGAAGAAACGCGGCAGGTGCTTGCGCTCATCGAAAACCACATGCGCTTCATGGATGCGCCGCGCATGAAGGCCTCGACGCTCAAGCGCTTTTTCCGGTTGGAGCATTTCGACGAACACCTGGCGCTGCACCGTATGGATTGCCTGGCCGCGAGCGGCAACCTGGAACATTGGGATTTTGTGCGCGAACGTTTTTCTTCCATGCCGGTGGAATCCGTAAGGCCGAAACCGTTGCTCACGGGCAGGGAGTTGATTGCTGTCGGGTACGCGCCAGGCGCGCAATTCCGCGAGATGCTGCGCGCAGCCGAAGACGCACAACTAGAGGGCACGATCTCGACGGCGGAAGAAGCCTTGCAACTGGTACGCGAGCGTTTTCCGTCCTAGAACCGCATTCTTAGCCCAAACTGAATCTGCCGCTCGCGATAAAAATTCGTCCCGTTGATATTCATCGGCTGGCCGAAGGCAGCAAGCGGAGTGCCGCTGCCCGAGATCGTCGTGGTTCCGCAGCTCGCGTAGCCAGTGGTGTTGATGGTGAGATAACACAGTGTCGGCAAAGTGCCCGATGTGCCGCTCGACTCAATCGAATAGCCAGTGGTTTCGAGTTCCGTCACATTCTGGTGGTTGAAGAGATTGAAGCTCTCCGCGAGCACCTCCAGTTGCCGCATCTCGCCCAGGTTGAAGCTCTTTCCCAACCGCAGATCGGCCTTCCACGCGCCGGGGTAGCGGAAGGTGTTGCGGCCAATGTTGTACGCGATGCCATTGTTGCCGATGCCATAGACGCGGTTGTCGCCCCCGGAGCCGTTCATACCCGGACCCAGGCCGACGATCGCGTCGCCGTTTGTCTCGAAGAGTTCGGGCAGCGATCCCGAGGTGCGCATGGTGTACGGCAATCCGCTGTGGAACTGTCCGATACCGGAGAGCATCCAGCCATTGCCAAATCTGCCCGCAACATCGCGCAGCTTCCACGGAGACTCAAAGATCGCCATTACTGCCGCCGAGTGGCGCACATCGAGATTGCTCGTGCCGTACTCCGCATTGAAGTTCGTTGGATCGAGCACATCGCTTCCCGCCACCAGCGTAGTTCCGTCGGGATTCCAGTCCATGGCGTGCGCATAGGTGTAGTGGGCGTGTACGCTAAGGCCGCGCCGGCCTTCGCGCACAATCTTCAGCATGTACGCTTCATACGTCGAGTTCGCGCGGCTCACGATCTGCGTGATCTGCTGGTAATCGGGACACGGGCGCCCAGGAAGAACCGGACTCGCCGCAGCATAGTACGGGCACGTCCCAGCGCTTCCCGGCCAGGATGCGTAGAACGGTACTTGAATCTGCGCAGCCTTGATCGGTCCTGTGCCGGTCGGATCCTTTACGGCGTACGTGATCATTCCAGAGTTGGCGTTGCCGCTGATATTGGTGTTGATGTTCGTGTCCGTGGAAACGGGTAAGCGCCGTCCCAGGCTGAGCATGGCGCCTGCGGTCAACGCCATGCCGCCTGGGAGCCTCTGTTCCACGGACGCAACTGCCTGATGCACTTCGGGATTGCGGAAGTTGGGTGCGAAGCCCGCCGCTCCCGGCTTGACCACGCTCGAAGGTTCGCCCGCGAAAACATAGGGGAACGGCGGCGCACCGCCGGAACAGTGCTGGCAATCGTCGGAGGGCCGCATAAAAAAACTAAGATCGCCTTGCAACGAGCCGGTTTGCGTGAGCGCAGTCTCGATGGTGGCGTTTTCCGTTCGTCCGTAGTACATGCCATAGCCCAGCCGCAGCACCGGCCACTGTTTTCCGTTGCCCACGGCAACACTCACGCGCGGACCCCAGTTGTTGCCCAGAGCGGGCAGTTTCCCCGTGAACGGTAATTGCGGGTTGGCGAGCGTGGCGATGGGCGGCGGCAGTTGCTCCAACTCCCAGCGCAATCCGCCGGAAAAGACGGCAAACTTTCCCGCTTGCCACTGCGCGGTTGCGTAGCCGGCCCAATCGTTTGTGCTTAGGTGCCAATTCGGGGGGCCAACGGTTTGCGAGTAAGACGAGTAGCAGGGCTGGCTGCCAAACTTTGTATTCGAAGTGCCGCAATTGTGTGGATTCCTCGGATCGAGCGCACCGGCGAATCCGAACTTCTCAAATGCCACGGCATCGGAGATGAAGCTCGCAACAGTTGAATAGTGATAGGTTCCGGTCTGGTTGCGTAGCAGGCTGGTCGCGTCGGAGTTGTGATCCATCTCTACTCCCGCCTTGACCAGGAGTTTGTTATGCACCCAGTCCAACATCTCCTGTTCGTGGTAGAGCTTCTCGTCGGGATAGCTGCCCTGGCCGAAGCGCGAGGGATTGCCAATCGTGAAGCCGTAGCGCGAATCCACAACAATCTGCGGCAACTGCCCCCAGAAATTCCCGCTCAAAAAAGTCTGCTCCAAGGCCGAAGGCGTATCTGGCCGCGCAGTAAGGATCGCGCGCCCCACCGATCCTTGTGTCACGGCCAGCAGGTTTGGCGTCAGATACGCCTCCCACCGCGCCAGCAGCCATTGCTGCGTCGCGTGATTGGACCCGAAACTGTGGCTTCCGTAAGTCTCTGACACGCGCGTCAATCCGCCTCCAGCAGCGTTCCAATCTGCGCCCATTCCTTCCAGTGTGAATTGATGCCGTTCGGCCGCTTGCCAGTCGAGGCGTCCGAAACCCACCCGTTGCGAAGACGTGCGCGGCGCAGGACCCAGCAAGCCGGCCAGTTGCTCCAGTCCAGCCGCTGCGTAGCCGCCGCTGCTCACGCCCAGGTAATCGTTGTAGGCCTGATTCTGGCTCTCACCTAATTGCGCACTCAGCAGCGTGACGTTCGAGCTGCTCGGTTCGGGCAGATTGAAAAACTCGCTTGCATTCCTAGCCACGGCCACGCCCGGATCGTTGCGCTGATTGCTGTCGGCCGCCCCGAACCAGAAAAGCTTGTCGCGTCGAATCCGGCTCCCCATGCCCACTCCCCACACCGACTCGTGATCCGGCGGCGTGTACGGAGCTGCGGCAAACTTGGGCGCTGTCGCGGTGCCGGTGTTTGTGAGCCACTGCGTAAAAGGATTCCGCGCGCCCCACGTGTTTTGGCGGTCGTAATAAAATTCCTGACCGTGCAGCGCATTGCCGCCGCGCTCAGTCTGGATGCCTGTGCGTCCTCCTGCGGAGCGCACGCCCTCAGCCTCCACGTTTCCAGCAGTCGCCGTCACCTCGTGGATCGCGGCCTCGCTCACGCCGAATCCTCGCCCTCCAGTCCAGGACTGGCTCGTCGGACCCTGCTCGTCTCCGCCCTGGCTGGACCGATCGACAGCCGTCGAGCCCGCATCCGATCCCGCGCTTACGCCAAACCTGAGCGAAGTGTTCGCCCCATCAATCGTGATCTCCGCCGATTCCTGCGAGCCGCGATACGATCCCTGCGACGAATCTGTGCCGGCGCTTGTTGCCGGCGTATCCATCAGGAACTCCTGCCAGCGGCGCCCGCCCGCTGGCAGCGATTCGATCTGCGTTGCCGTCATCGTAGTCGTCACAGCTGCATTGTCGGGATCGACTTTTTGTGTTGCCGCTGCAGCCGGCGAGAGTGCTGGCTGCTCCAATAGCAGAAATGCGTTCAAGTCGTTTGCAACCGCCACGCTAAGGGGGAGAGCCGGCGTCATGCTGCGCGTGAGCGGGAGTGCGCGCGGCAGCGTAACCGCAAGTGCGAGTTCGTTGGGAATGGATTGCGTTTCCAGCGCCGCCCGCAGTTCGAGCAAAGGCAACGTCGCCTGCGTGGCCAGACTCCTTCCGCCAATCACCGCCGGTTGCGCCCGGAAAGGCCGCGGCTCGGCAGACGGCCAAATAGTCTCTGGTGTATGTGGAGCAACGGGAACGGTCCCGAGCGGCTCGAGGGCAAGCGACGCAACCATCCGTGGGCTCGCGGTGCTGAGACTTGCGGTATTGCGCGCCGCGTGCGAACTACTTGGGACCGGCACAAGTATTGCCGAGCCTCGCCCTTCTTTAGATGGTCTCGGATCAGCGGCCGCAACCGTTGGATTCGGCGTAGGAGGTGCGCTCGTTGCCGCCGGCAGCACGGACGCCGTAAGTGGCAGCGACACTGCTGCACGTTGCGGCGCAGCAATCTCACTTGGCGTCGCAGCCTCAACCGGCTCGGGCACGGCAGCTTCAAAGTGCATGGCGGCCTGCACCCGCGCCTCCGCGCCTCCGGTTACCAGAATCCCCTCAAGCTCCCCGTGGCCCAGCTGCGGCTCATCTGCCTCGAGCGTGTAGTCGCCCGCGTCGAGCGTAGCAAAGCGGAAAGCCCCATTCTTGGCTGTAACTGCATGCACCTCGGCGCCGGTAGCCTGGTTATGCAACACCACGGAAACTCCAGCCAGCGGGGCTGAATTGAGATCGGTGAGCCGTCCGGCGAGCGAGCCCGAACGAGGAGCCTCGATCTGAATACTATGAGACGAAACAAGATGAGAGGACCCAAGGTCGCCCGGCGCATTTTGCGCACACCCCAACTTGCAAGCGCCAAGGCATAGCGCCCCAACCACGAACCACGTTCTCCAGCTCCGCCCTGCCTCAGCCATTGCCAACTCTGCCGTGGCAGATCCTGGGAGAGTGCAGCAAATGCTCCACCGGCCCGCTCTCGTGGCGAGTCCGGCAAGGGACGGGCAAAATCGGAGATCTTTTCCGTCCCGCGTGGACCTAAAAAGAGATTGGCTGCGATTCTATTCCTCGCCAGCACTGTTGAATAGTAATCTGGATCACATCGGCGAGCTTTCTTTGCGCTCCTGCCTCGGGAAACCGCCCCTCAAGCCCGCCGCGCCCCCAACCTCATCAGTCCGATACACTGAAGAGACGGCGCAAAGCATCCGCGCCCGCCCATGATGCCTCAGTCTCCGATCACGGCCTTCGGCTCACTAACCACTAATCACTAACCACTATCCACTGGTCCCCATGTTCATCGACGAAGCCAAAATTCGCGTCAAAGCCGGCGACGGCGGTAACGGCTGCATGGCCTTCCGCCGCGAAAAGTTCGTGCCCCGCGGCGGTCCCTCGGGCGGCGATGGCGGACGCGGCGGCGACGTCCTCATGAAGTCCAGCCAGCGCCACAACACGCTCATTCATTTTCGCTTTAACCCCGAGCACAAGGCGCAGCGCGGCGAGCACGGCATGGGATCGAACTGCACCGGTCTCGACGGCCGCTCCATCACCCTCCAAGTTCCCGTCGGCACCGCGCTCTACGACGCCGAAACCGGCGAGCTCGTCCACGACTTCCGCGAGCCCGACGAGGAAATCGTCATCGCCAAGGGCGGTCGCGGCGGCCGAGGCAACCAGCACTTCGCCACCAGCACCCATCAGGCGCCGCGCGAGCACGAGTTGGGCCGCGCAGGCGAGGAGCGCAGCTTTCGTCTCGAATTAAAGCTGCTCGCCGACGTCGGCCTCGTCGGCTATCCCAACGCCGGCAAGTCCACGCTCATCTCCCGCATCTCCGCCGCGCGCCCCAAGATCGCCGACTATCCCTTCACCACTCTCGAGCCCAATCTCGGCGTAGTCACCGTCGGCGAGGAGCCCGACCAGCAATCCTTCGTCGTCGCCGACATGCCCGGACTCATTGAAGGCGCGCATCTCGGCGCAGGCCTCGGCGTCCCGTTCCTGCGCCACATCGAGCGCACCCGCGTCCTCGCCCATCTGGTCGACGTGTCAGACGCATCCGGCCGCCCCGATCCCGTCGAAGACTTCCGCGTCATCTCGAACGAACTAGCCAGCTTCACCTCAAAGGGAAGCAGCACTACCTCAGAAAGCAACATTCAGCAGCGAAGCAGCCCCTCGTCTGGAAGCAGCCTCTCGTCGGGAAGCAATTACGACCTTGACGTTTCTGAGAATGAAACCGAGCATCCGCTTGCGGAGAAACCCACCATCGTAGTCGCCACCAAAATCGACGCCGTGAACCCCGCGAAGCTCAAGAAACTCGCCGCCTACGCCAAGCGCCGCAAGCTAGAGTTCCACGCCGTCTCCGCCGTAACCGGCCAAGGCATCGATGAACTCAAATGGGCATTAGCCAAGCGCGTGAGACCGTCCTGAGCGACCAAAAATCGCGCGTCACACCCCGAGCAATAAAATTCGCTTGTCATCCTGAGCGAAGTGCGCCGCGCCTCGCGCGGACCACGCAGTCGAAGGATCTGCGGTTGCCTTTGCTTTTGCCGGGTGCCCCATCCCGGCGTCCCCACGGACACTGGGGCCCCCGGCGAGCGATCTTTGCTCGTTGGGGTGAGGTTAGGTCTTGGTCCGTGGAGTGGATCTGCGGCACGCCTCTGTTTTTGTGCCTGGGGTGGGTTATCTCTGACCGCTGACAACGGTCCACTCATCCCGAGCGATCAAAAATCGCTTGTCATCCCGAGCAATCAAAAAAGTGGATGTCATTCTGAACGAGTCCCGGCATGCCGGGACGAGTCGAAGAACCTGCATTTGCATTTCGTCGCTTCGTGAAAGGGCACTACTTCTAGCCTGCCCTGAGCGTAGCCGAAGGGTGCCGAAACCCGCCCATCTTTCAAGAAATCAAGTACGAGGCGAAGCCGCGCTCAAACCCGGCCCTCCTCCCGTAGGGACGACAGAAGATAGCGCAGGGTGTAAGCCCTGGGAACCATGCCGTCACAATCGAGAAATCAAGTACGCGGCAAAGCCGCGCCAGAACCACGCACCCCATCGTCTGACCTGTCATCTTGAGCGACCGAAGCCCGTCAAGCGGGCGCAGGGAATCGAAAGATCCGCGGTTGCCTTTCCCGCATTCAACTCAGCACGAAAGGGGTGCCCCGGGTCTCGCTTCTGAGACCCGGGATCGCACGAACCCCTCGCGCCAAGACCATCCCCGGCATTTCCAAAAATCAAGTACACGGCAACGCCGCGATGAGCTGAAAGCTGAGAGCCAAAAGCTGCTTCCCTGCCGTTCCACCCCGCCCTCCTCCCGTAGGGAGGGAACGAAAATAGCCCAGGGTGAAACCCTGGGAACCCGACCGTCACAATCGAAAAACAGAGTCCGCGGCAAAGCCGCGCCTGCACCACGCACCCCACCCTCTGATCTGTCATCTTGAGCGACCGAAGCCCGCCTAGCGGGCTGAGGGAGTCGAAAGATCTGCGGTTGCTCTTCACGCATCCAACCCAGCACGGAATGGGGTGCCCCGGGTCTCGATTCTGAGACCCGGGATCGCACGAACCCCTCGCGCCCAAACCGCCCCCGTTATTTTCGAAAAGCAAAGTACGCCACCAAGCCGCGCCGAAGAGCTACGTCTCGGCCCCGCCAGGTCGGTTCATCTCATCGGAGGGAGCAGGGGCCTTCAGGCCCCTGAATCCCCGCCCACTTTTTGAAAAATAAAGTACGCGGCGAAGCCGCGCTCAAACCTCCGACAAAATCCCGGGCCCTGCCAAACGCCACAACAAGTAAGAGGAAGAAACGAAGTCTTTGAGGATGGGGCGGTAAATCGAATAGGCCGAAGCCGCATTGACAGGCTCACCCTACCTATGTAGACTTTCTACATGGGAGCTGAATCACCACGGATTACAGGCCCCACCTTAAAGGTGCTGAAGGAGCTGATGCAATGCTCCTCGGGAGCGCTATCGGGCGCGGAAATCGCTAGAGCCACCGGACTTGCTTCGGGCACGCTCTATCCGATCCTGTTCCGACTGGAGAAATCCGCTTGGCTGAAGAGCAACTGGGAAGAGGTTTGCCCTTCTGAAGTAAAGCGGCCAAGAAGGCGACTGTATCAGGTTACCGCGCTAGGGGAGACTGAAGCCCGGACCGCCTTTAAAGAACTCATGCCCGACCTGAGAGAGCCGCTATGGCAATCGTGATGGCCCTACTGTCATTCGCCTCCGTGATCGCGGCCAAGTTATCCGCCGACGAAGTAAAGGCATGGATTCCTTGGCTGGTTCGACGAATTGTTGCGCTTGCAGTCCACATATTACCTGAGGATCAAAGGGGACGATACGGCGAGGAGTGGTTGGGCCACATCGACGAAATTCCAGGTGACATCGGAAGGGTTATTGTCGCCATAGGATTTCTGTTCGCAGGCTTCGTCATAAGCCTAGGTTCGCGTAAGCAGACCGAGGTTGAGGCCTGCGTAGGACCGCCCGCTCGCGCAGGCCGGTCTGCGTACAGTCCAGGCCGCTCAACTTTAGGCCTATTGCCTGAGCCGGAAAGTCGGTCATTGTCTTTCCTCATTAGCTCATCCATCCTCACTTTCATACTCTTGCTGATTCTCTGCATCGGCGGCGCCATGAATCACATCCCGTTCCCGGGTCCAACTAACCTGTTAATCCGCTAAGATCCGCTGACCAAACGGGTGCCCCACCCTCGCCACGTCTTTGTTTTTGTGGCTAGAGTGGGGTTCTACTAGATGGCCTGCGGTTTCCCAGGTCTCAAAATCGAAATCTGGGGCACCTGGCACGCGCGCACTCGCTTAGCGGTCACGGAGGTAGACTGAATCAGACCTTGTAGATCCTTGTGCAATTCTCAACGGAGCATTTAGGAAGAGGCAATGTATGAGTAATGAAGCGATTCTCCTTAAGTTCTCTGGAGAAGACCTTAACATACGTTCAGTACCCATCTATGAGCTGGGCGATACTCTCGTCGCCTTTCAAAGAATTGTGTGACCTGCCCCCATTTTCCGCACGGTAATCTTACTTAGCCAGCCGCAGCCGAAGCTGTGGGAAAGTTGGAAACGCCATCGGCGTTTTCAAAGTGGGCGGAGCCCACGTCTTTTCCATAGCTTGCTTGGCGTGCAAACTCTGCCGGCGTCCGATAGTTCAAGCTGCTGTGTGGTCGTTGTTCGTTGTAATCATGGCGCCAGATGGCGATCTTCCTTCTGGCGTCAAACAGGTTTTGAAACCAACTGATCCTCAGGCACTCTTCGCGCAGCCGCCCGTGAAAGCTTTCGACATGGGCGTTCTGCGTGGGCTTACCGGGTTGGATATGTACAAGCTCGATCTTCTTCTCAATGCACCAGGCCAGGAAGTGCCGACTGGTCAGCTCCGGGCCGTTGTCACAGCGAATCGCTCGCGGCTCTCCGCGATGTTCGATGATCTCCTCCAGCACACGTGTCACGCGCCGACTGGCGAAGCTCGTATCCACTTCTAATGCCAGGCACTCTCGCGTGTAGGCATCAACCACGCTCAGCACGCGGATCGCCCGGCCAGCAGCAATCGCATCGTGCGCAAAATCCAGAGCCCACTCCTGGTTGGCGGCAGTGTACTGACGAAGCGGTGCGCTCTGCCGGACGCAGTGTTTACGCTTCTTCCGCCGCAGCGCCAAGCCAGCTTCTCGATACACCCGGTGCACGCGCTTGTGGTTCACGACTTCTCCACCTCTGCGCAGCAGAACGTGCAGCCGCCGATAGCCGAAGCGCGGCTTCTCCCGCGCTAACTCCACCAGACGCACACGCAGTTCTTCATCCGAGTGCCGAGGTTGATATCGACAACTCGACACCGCTAC
>JBEKPD010000103.1:0-21630 GCA_049521075.1 Occallatibacter sp. | reverse complement strand
GATCTCAAACAATGGCGCGGAATTGCCACTCGTTACGCCAAGCGCGCAGACTCCTTCCTCGCCGCCGTGCACATTCGATGCCTCATGTTGTGGATTAGAGTCTCGTGACGACAACGCCTAGGGAGCTAGGGAGCAAGAAAACGCCGCCGCCCAGTGATCAGGACCCACGGTTTACGGTTCAATCCTTCGCTGCCCACTGATCCCTGACGCCTGTATTATTGTTCCGCCGTCACAAACGGCTGCGAGGAACCGATGAAAACACTGCTTTGTGCTTGCGCTGCATTGGCGATGACGCTCGGCACGTTCGCCGTGCACGCCGCCGACCTCACCGGCACGTGGTCGGCGGAGATGAAGACTCCCGACGGCAATAGCTTTCCGTTGACCTTCACTTTCAAGCAGGACGGGGCAACCCTGACAGGCTCGGTGCAGGGCCCGCAAGGCGGCGCCATCGATATCAGCAATGGCAAAGTCGACGGCAGCAATTTTTCCTTCGACGTCTCGTTCAACGGCATGACCATCCACCACAATTGCACGGTCACCGGCGATGACGAGATCAAGATGACCACGAAGTCCGACTCGGGAGACTTCCCCGGCATGGAACTGACGCTGAAGCGCGTGAAGCAGACGCCGCCATCAACGCCCGGCGGTGCGGACGCACCTGCAAAGCCAAGCCAGCCGCCGCAGTAATCCAGCAAGGGCGGGCAACTAGTGTGGTGCCCCCGAAGTTCGTCGCATAAGCTGCAGCTGCGAAATGCAGGTTCTTGGACTCGTCCCGACACACCGGGACTCGCTCAGAATGACATCCGATTTTTGATCGCTCAGGATGGCGGCGATGTCTTTGTTGCTGATTTTAGAGACAGGACACATTCCCCCGGCAGATTTGGGATAAACACCAATTTCCGTTGCGGAATTCGGTGCGGCCGCGTGTAGATGACGCCGCGCAGGCCGTGTGCGAACGGAAAGTCGTAAAGATCCTGTAAGAGAAGGCGTGGAAATACGGTTCCCTTATTCCACGTTCATGCCTCCTTCACGTTATTTGTTCGAACCTCCTTACAGCACGAAGGAGGATTCCATGAATTCCAGGATTTACGTTGCATGCATGGCGATTGCGTTGGCTGCGGGCTCCGTAGCTGCGCGTGCACAGTCATCGACCCCGGTGAAGTACAGCAATGCGGAGTTGAAACAGATGAAGCAGGAGGCGCATAGCACCGAGCAGTACCAGAGGCTGGCGTCGTATTTCCGGTCGCGCCAGCAAGATTTCGAGCAGAAGGCGCAAGCGGAAAAGGCGGAGTGGGAGCGGCGCAGCCAGAACGTGACCGCAACCGCGGCAAAGTATCCACGTCCGGTAGATTCGGCGAAGAATCTCTACGATTATTATGCCTATGAAGCGCAGCGGATGAGCCAGGAAGTGGCGTACTACGAGAACCAGGGAACGGCGCACAACGAGAGCCTGGCGTCTAACGCCAAGTAGCCTCGCTCACAACGGCAGAACGCCGGTGGGTAAATATTGATCTGGTCCCTAACCCGGAACCAGGGATGCTGTACCCGGCGATGTGCTGACCCACCCATGCGACAGAGAAAAGTCGCAAGGGTGGGTAGCGAGCCGGCTTGAAAGAAGCTTTACCGCAGGGGCTAGTGTGGTGTGCCCGAAATTCGTAACATAAGCCGCAGCCGCGAAATGCAGGTCCTTCGACTCGCTTTGGTGCGAAAAGCGCACCAAAACTCGCTCAGGATGACATTCGACATTTGTCGCTCAGTCTGACCGAACTCGGGTGCGGGTTGGTGTGATCCCGAGTCCCAGAATCGGGACCCGGGGCACCCCGTGTCGTGGTAAGTTGACGGCGGAAAATGCGTGTTCTTGGACCTCCGGGGCAGAAGCCCGCTCCGTTGAAGGTCCTGTTCAGGGGCCTTCAGCTTTAGCCCCCTGCCCCCTCCGCATCCGCTATCTGCAACTGTAGTACTAAGAACCTGTCCACAAACCTCTTGGGGCGGTTGTTCTGCGGCAAGTTTCGAAAGTGGGGAATCGGGAAGCAGTGTTCTTTCGCCCGCTGAAGCGGGCTACCATGCGCATAGGAGCCCTTTTCCCCAGGCTCGCGCCCTGGGGCTATCGTCTGTCGTCCGCCTAAGGCGGACTTTGCTCCGCTTCATTCTTTCATCTGGCGATTGGTGGACAGGTTCTACGATTCGCGGTTTTTATGTGCCCGATCAATAAGACCCGCCGGTAAGCCCCACATTCCTCAAGCCCTTCATTCCCCAAGCGTTTCATTCCTATAGATTCCTTGCAACATATTTATGTTTTGCTGATGCCCTGATGGCTAGGCTCTGCTTACGGGTTCACTCGAACCGAAAGCCCTGGGTGTCATGAACATCGCCAAACTGCTCGAAGCGCGGAATCATACAACCCGTGGACAACTGATCGGGGAAACTCTGGCCGGATGCTGGGTGATTGCACTGCTCACGTTCACGGGGTATGTTTTGCACTTCAACCCCGCACCGGTGGGGTTTCTGTTTCTTCTGGTGGTGGTTTGCGAGTCGATTCTGTGCGGGTTCTGGCAGGCCTCGGTGGTATCGATTCTGGCGTGCCTGAGCCTGGATTACTTTTTCTATCCGCCGCTTTTTCATTTCACGGTGAACGATCCGCAAGACTGGGTGGCACTGGGCTCTTTCGAGCTGAGCGCGTTGCTGGTGAGCCGGCTTTCCTCGCGCGAGCAGATTACTTCGCGGGAAGCGCAACTGCAGCGCACGGCGATGGAGCAGCTTTACGAGTTGAGCCGCAGCACGTTGCTCATCAATTTGCATCAGGCGCCGGGGCCGCAGTTGACACAGCTGATTCAGCGCATTTTTGCCGCCGAGGGTGTCGCGATCTTCGACGTCAGCTCCGGCCAGTGCGAGTTGGCGGGAACCTGGGCTGAGAGTGAAGGGAATCTGGCCAAGGAGTGCTACCTGGCGCAGGCCGACGACGAGAATCATGCCACGCATACCTACCGCAGATTGCTGCGCGTGGGCAACGATTCGATTGGCGCGATTGCAATTCGTGGGAATCTGGGGCGGCTGGTGCTGGATGCGTTGGCTTCACTCACGGCGGTCACGCTGGATCGCTGCGTAGTCTTTGCGAAGGAGAGCGAGGTGGAAGCAGCGCACCAGAGCGAACGCCTGCGCGCCGCGGTGCTGGACTCACTGGCACATGCCGTGAAGACGCCGCTGACCGCGATCCAGGCGGCAACCGCCGGGGTGAGCGAGTTGGGCAAGCTGAACAATGCGCAGGAGGAATTGCTGGCGCTGGTTGAAGACGAGGCGAGCAAGCTGAGCCTGTTGAGCACGCGGCTGCTGCAAACCGCCCAACTCGAAGCCGAAGAGATGAGCGTCGCCCGGGATGAAATTGTAGTGCGCGACCTGGTGAAGAACGTTCTCGATGAGCAACGCGGGCGCATGTCAGGCCATCCGGTGGAAGTCGCGGTTCTCGATGCGACGTTGACCTTGCGCGGCGATCGCGATCTGCTTTCGATGGCGCTGACGCAGTTTCTCGACAATGCCGCGAAGTACTCCTTCGACGGAACCCGGGTGAAGGTGTCGGCGTGGGAGAGCCACGCGGAAGTGATGCTGACGGTGCACAATTCCGGTCCTGCGATTCCGCTTGCAGACCGCGAACGCATCTTCCAGCGCTTTTACCGCAGCGAGGGAACGCGGCACCTGGCGCCGGGGACGGGCATCGGCTTGTCCACGGTGATGATGGCGGCCGAGGCGCACCACGGCCACGTGTGGGTGATCAGCAACGCCGAGGAAGGCACGACCTTTTATCTTTCGCTTCCTCAAAATGGAGGGAATGGCCAGTGAATCAGGACATCGCGGGCAACTTGCTCATCGTGGATGACGAGCGCTCCATCCGGCTCTCGCTCCGAACAATTCTGGGAAACTTCGGCTTTGAGATCGTCGAAGCGGCGCGCGGCGAAGAGGCGCTGGCGCTGGTGCGCACCGAGCCATTTGACGCGGTGCTGCTCGACATCAACATGCCGGGCATGGGCGGCATTGATGTGTGCCGGCTGATGCGCAAGGCCGCGCCGCGCTTGCCCATTCTGATGCTGACCGTGCAGGGTGGCGAGGAGCGCAAAGTGGAAGCGCTGGACGCCGGCGCCGACGACTACATCACCAAGCCTTTCCAGTTGCGCGAACTAACGGCGCGGTTGCGCGCCGCGGTGCGCCGCAGCAAAACGCTCGACGACGAAGAGGCGGCCATCCAGATCGGCGACGTGCTGCTCGATCCCGGCCGCCACCTGGTGGAGAAGAAGGGCCGAGCAGTGCACCTGACCCCCAAGCAATTCGAGTTGCTGCACTTCCTGATGATGCACGCTGGAAGGCCGATTCCGCACGCCAAGCTGCTGCGCTCGGTGTGGGGCCCGGAGTACGGCAATGAGCTTGAATACCTGCGCACATTTATCCGCCAGATCCGCATGAGGATCGAGGACGATCCCGCCAACCCGCAGTACTTGATCACCGACTCGCACATCGGCTACCGGTTCAACGAGGGCGTTGAGATCGCACGGCTGGTCGAGGAGGATCACAGCGAGGAGAGAGCCGCGGAAGCGTAGGAATGCAAGGCGGCAGCGCGCCAGAACGCGTTCCAATTTATACTCATTGCAAATCTCCAAAGAAAGCAATCCGCTTGGCGCGGGCGGGAAACGGCGGCAACTTGCCGCACGCTTGACCGCGACGGAGACGGCCAAAAGGAGCAGAGAGCAATGAGCAACGGCACTCAGGTGCAAGTTCAAACGGCCAGCCGCGAACGGCTGCTGAAGACCCTCCGCCACGAACAACCGGATCAGATTCCCATCGATTTCGGCGGCTCGGCCGTGACCGGCGTGCATGCCAGTTGCGTGGCGGCGCTACGCGATTATTACGGTCTGGAGAAACGGCCTGTGCGCGTGCACGAGCCGTTCCAGATGCTGGCCACCATCGACGAAGACCTGCGTGCGGCGATGGGCGTGGACGTGATCGGAGTTTTTTCGCGCTCGACGATGTTTGGGTTTCCGCTTGAGCGCTGGAAGAGCTGGAGCTTCAACGGGCTTGAAGTGCTGGTGCCGGGCGACTTCAACACTACGACGGACGCAAAGGGCGATACGCTGATCTATGCCGAGGGGGATATGACGGCGCCTCCGAGCGGACGCATGCCGCAGGGCGGTTACTTTTTTGATTCGATTATTCGCCAGGAACCGATCGACGAAGAGAAGCTAAACCCGGAGGATAATTTCGAGGAGTTTCAGCCGATTTCTCAGGCGGATCTCGATCACCTGGCGCGCGCGGCGCGGGAAGCGACGGCAACGGGCGCGGGCGTGCTGGCGGGATTCGGCGGCACGGCGTTCGGAGACATTGCGCTGGTGCCGGGGCCGTTTATGAAGCACCCCAAGGGCATTCGCGACGTGACGGAGTGGTACGTTTCGACGCGCAGCCGCCAGGATTACATTCACAAGGTCTTCGCGCGGCAGTGCGAGGTTGCGATCGGGAATCTTGAAAAGATTTACGCCGCCGTGGGCGATTTGGTGCAGGCGGCGTTCATCTGCGGCACGGATTTCGGCACGCAGACGTCGGCGTTCTGCTCGGTGAAGACGCTCGAAGAACTCTATGCCCCTTACTACAAACAGGTGAACGGCTGGATCCACGCGCACACTCAGTGGAAGACGTTCAAACACAGTTGCGGCGCGGTCTCAAAGTTTATTCCTTCACTGATCGAGGCCGGATTCGACATTCTCAATCCCGTGCAATGCTCGGCCACGGGGATGGATCCCGAAAAATTGAAAGCTGCGTTCGGCGAGCACATCGTGTTCTGGGGCGGAGGGGTGGACACACAGAAGGTATTGCCTTTCGGCACGCCCGCAGAGGTGCGGGAACAGGTGCTGCGGCGCTGCGAAATCTTCGCGCCGGGCGGCGGCTTCGTCTTCAACACCATTCACAACGTGCAGGCGGCGACGCCGGTTGAAAACATCGTGGCCATGCTCGATGCGGTACACGAGTTCAACGGGAGAAAGTAGCGCTCGCGCGGGGCTCCTTCCGCGACGTGGCAGGCGGTGGCGCGGAATTGCAGCGCCTTGGTCCAGACTCGATTCTGTGGTATATTTTTTAGGTGCAAGTGGATTTTTCTGCCTGCGCAGGCCGCGACAGAACGTCTCTCGTGCGGCCCTCAGATCCTTAAGGACGTGTAGCTCAACTGGCAGAGCATTCGGCTCTTAACCGACAGGTTGTGGGTTCGATTCCCACCGCGTCCACCATCATTGCATGGAGCATCATTGCATGGAGCAGATGCTCGCTCATCGCTCGCTCCGACTTCTCTGCCCATCCTGAGAAATTTTGATCGTTGATCTACTGGGAGCGGAATCAGGATTTCGCCTGCTGGCTCGTTCGCTCGCAAAGCGGGTTAAGGTGCAAGGTTCAGCGGCGTGGCCTTTGCGGTGGGCATGGGAACCTGCAGGATGTGGGCCACGGTTGGGGCGATTTGGCGCATGTCTATCACGCCCAGGTCGCGATGCTGCGCGATTCCGGCGCCCACGGCGAAGAACGATGCGCGCATCTCCGGATAGTCTGGCGAGAATCCATGTGAGCCCCGCGTTCCGACAACGGGTGTGACGAGGCTGCCCGAGAGCGCGTTGCCCGCGTAGTAGCCGGGCTGGAATACGACTAGAAATGCTGCGTCGGGAAAGGCTCCGCGCTTGCGAAGGTCGTCGCGATCGAGAATCTCGGCGATGCCGCTGGCAGGGTCCGTAGCGAGCCTGGTTAGCATGTCGTGCACCTGCTGCTCGGTTGCGCGGTCGTTGGGATCGTGCAGCATGATGGCCGCCATGCCGCCCGCCATCCACGGCTCAGCCTTCCACGAGGTGATTTCCTGCAGTTTGGTGGCCGGATTCAACGCGGTCTCGACCAGTCCTGCCTGCAAGAACGCGACGCCCAGATTCACGAAGTGCTCGATGCTCATGAAGCCGTGATCGGAGACGATGACCACGACGGCTGAAGGATCGTTCGCAAACTCCGCACGCGCCAGTTGCTCTACTAGTTTGTCCAGGGCTTCGAGATCGGCACAGGCTTCGGGGCTGAAGGGGCCGTGGGCGTGTTGCGCATCGTCGAGCGAGCTCAGGTGCAGCGTCATGAAAGCGGGCTTGTAGCGGCGCAGGATCTCCAGAGCGTAGCGCGTCTTGGTTTCGTCGCCCTGAATGCTGGTGTTGTTGCCGTTCAAGTACGGGCCTGCCGCCGGCTCGAGTTGCTGGAGCAACGTGTCGGGTCGCGCCAGCGCTACCATCAGCGAGCGGTCCTGCAGATCCCACGAAGCGGAAATGTTCTGGCCGCGCCAGTACTCGGGAATCAGGTAATCCACATCCGTGACTCCGACGCTCACCGGCCAACCAACGCTGGCCGTGCGCAGACCAGCCGCGTGCGCCGCCTGCCACAGTGTGGGCACGCGAATTTGCGCAGCGTACCAGTTCCACGCGCCTCCGAAACGCTGCAAAGGGTCGAACTCCTGGTTGTTCAGAATGCCGTGCTCGTTGGGCCAGACGCCGGTGAGGAGGGTCGTGTGGCTCGGGTACGTGAGCGTCGGCCAGACGCCCACCACGCCTTCGGCGTAAGTGCCGTCGCGCAGCAGGGTGCGCAGATAGGGAATATTCATGCCGTGGGCGTCGGCCTGGGTGATGTATTCGGGCTTGAGCCCATCGATCGAGATCATGAGCACGGGCGCGGCGTGCGCAGCTGACGCGAGCGCGAAGATCGATGTGATGACGAAGCAGACGAAGACGGAAAAGCGGCGTACGACTGCGTTCATCGAGACTGCTCCTCAAGAGGATTTTTTGGGGAACAAACGGGCCGGCCACGACTCTCGGCACACATGCGAGTAAATCCCGCCAGCGGGGAAAGTATACAGGAAGCATGAACCGCGAATCGTGAATCGCGGACAGCGAGCAGTAGTCAGTGGCAGGAGATCAGGGCTGGTTCTCGTCGGTCTTGTTGAGCGAAGCATGCAACTCAAGGATCTGCAGCTGGATCTGCTTCACCTCTTTGAGCAACTCCACACGGTTCCGATAGATGTTGTACCTCAAGTCGATTATCAGGCTCACGACGAAAAAGAGGCATGCGTCGAAATCAAAGAATTGGACCTGTCGCGCGCCAAGCTTTTGACCCCACGGACTAAAGGCTGCGATAAAAAAGCCCAAGGCGACGAGGGAAAACGCTACTGACGGGGCCTTCTCCCAGAACAGCGCCTTCTTGTGTTTTGCCAGCAGAACCTCTGTTTCTTTCCGATAGGCTGCAAGATTCTCGGGCTGGGGCAAACGCGCCAGCAAGCGGTCGCGCATATTTTCATTTTGCTTTTCCATAACTCCCTCCACTCAGAACTTCCTTCATTGCCCGCTTGGCGTAATGCATGCGGGATTTCACGGTTCCTTCGGAACACCCTACGACCGCGGCGATCTCGGCGATCGACAGGTCCTCAAGAAAATGCAGAACCAGAACCTCGCGATGCTGGAGGCCGATTTCACCCAATGCCTGATGAATTGCCTCCGCATCTTCATTGGCAAACGAGGGTTCCTCAGCCTCGACAAACTCCTCGTACTGAAACTGCTCGGCCGTCTCACGCCGGGAGTTCTTTCTGATGCAATCGACAGCGATCCCATGAACGATGGAGTACAACCAGGGCCGCAATGCGCCGGGGTCATTCAGCTTGCCAATCTTGCGGAAAACCCTCAACCACACGTCTTGAAGCACATCGAGCGCGCTGTCTGCGTTGCCGGTCAGAGTCATCGCGTAATAGAGCAAGGGCCGCTCCATTACTGCGATCAGGTCTTCGAATGCGCCCGGCTCACCGGCCTGACATCGAAGCGCCATCCACTCGTACTGCGCTCGGCTCTCGCTTGTCATGTGCTTTCGTTATATATGTCGCAGGAGAAGCGTGGCCGGTTCAATGGGCGGGGGAAATTCTGTCCGGTTACGCAAAAAGGGCTGCTCGAATGAGCAGCCCTTTTTGATCACTGACAACTGATTGCTGATAACTGACTTCACGCCGGCGAAGGCGAGCCTTCCGGAAGGCCGCTGCCCGGGCCGCGTGGGCTCTCGGGCTTTAGGACCTGCTGCGAGCCACTGTCGCCGTCGCTGGGGCCGGCCAGCGCTGAGCGCATCGCGGGCAGTTCCTTGCCTTCGATCAGCAGCCTCAGCTCTTCGGAGTCGATGGTTTCGCGCTCCAGCAATGCCGCTGCAATGCGGTGCATGGCATCCTGGTTTGCATCGATAAGGTTGTGCGCCGACTGATAGGCTTCGTCGATGAGGCGGCGGACTTCGAGATCGATCTGCCTTGCGGTTTCCTCAGAGAAGTCGCGGTGCTGGGCGATCTCGCGGCCGAGGAAGATCTGCTCTTCCTTCTTGCCGAAGGTGAGGGGCCCGAGGCGGCTCATGCCGTACTCGCACACCATGGAGCGCGCCAACTCCGTGGCCCGCTCGATGTCGTTGCCCGCGCCGGTGGACATCTGCTTGAGGAAGACCTCTTCGGCTACGCGTCCGCCATAAAGCATGGCCAACCGCGTTTCAAGATATTCGCGCGTGTAGTTGTGACGGTCGTCGGGCAGATGCACGGTGACGCCCAGCGCCATGCCGCGGGGAATGATGGTGACCTTGTGCACCGGATCGGAGTTCCCGCGCTTAACCGACACCAGCGCGTGACCGGCCTCGTGATACGCCGTAACGCGCTTCTCCTCGTCGGAGAGCAGCATCGACTTGCGCTCGGCGCCCATGAGCACTTTGTCCTTGGCCAGCTCGAAGTCGTACATGGTCACTTGCTTGCGGTTCAGGCGCGCGGCGTTCAGCGCTGCCTCGTTGACCATGTTGGCGAGATCGGCCCCTGAGAAGCCGGGCGTGCCACGGGCAAGTACGTTCAGGTTCGTGTCATCGCTGACTGGAACCTTCTTGATGTGGACCTTGAGCACTTCCTCGCGCCCGCGAATATCGGGCAGGCCAACGACTACGCGGCGGTCAAAGCGGCCGGGGCGCAGCAGCGCGGGATCGAGCACGTCGGGACGGTTGGTGGCCGCAACAAGGATCACGCCGTCGTTGGATTCGAACCCGTCCATCTCGACGAGCAACTGGTTCAACGTCTGCTCGCGCTCGTCGTGCCCGCCGCCGAGGCCAGCGCCACGATGACGGCCGACCGCGTCGATTTCGTCGATGAAGATAATGCAAGGAGCGTTCTTCTTGCCCTGCTCGAAGAGGTCGCGCACGCGGCTTGCGCCTACGCCCACGAACATCTCCACAAAGTCAGAACCGGAGATGGAAAAGAACGGAACATTGGCCTCACCGGCCACGGCGCGCGCCAGCAGCGTTTTGCCGGTGCCCGGAGGCCCAACGAGCAACACGCCCTTGGGAATGCGGCCGCCCAGCTTTTGAAACTTCTGCGGCTCGCGCAGGTACTCAATGATCTCTTTCAGCTCTTCCTTCGCCTCATCCACGCCGGCTACGTCTTTAAACGTGACCTTCTTTTGCTGCATGGAGAGCAGGCGCGCGCGGCTCTTGCCGAACGACAGCGCCTTGTTGCCACCCGACTGCATCTGGCGCAGCATGAAGAACCACACCAAGATGATGAGCACGAACGGCGCCACATTGATGAGCACCTGCCACATTATGTTGCTCTGCTCAGGCTTGATGTTGCAGACCACCTTGGCCGTCACCATGGCCTTCAACAGGTCCTCGTAGTTGGGCGGCAGGTTGGTGTGGAACTCGTCCTTGGACGAGGTCTTGAGATGACCCTTCAGATCGTTGCCCTGGATAGTGGCGTCTTGTACCTGGCCGGCCTGCACCTTATCGTAGAGCTCGGAATACGAGTATTCCGCATCCTTGGTCATGCTGGCGCTCTTCGACACGATCGCCCACAGCATCAGCAGGCAGATGGCGATAAACACCCAGAACATGATTGTTTTAACGCTTGAGTTCACCCACTACTCCTTTTTGCGGCACAGGGAAGAAGACCCTTCCGCGACCTCGATCGCCCATCTCTGGCAAGGCCACTCATCCAATAGACGCTTGAACGACTGTTAAAGTGGCAAGAAATAAACAAGTCTTCCGGGGCACACCGCAAAAGTACCGCCAGAAAAAGCAGTATCCAGATTGTACTCCCTGGCCGGAAAAAGTTGGAGCAATTCCCTAGTTACGAAAAGGGCAGAATCCCAAGTGTCACTCTACTTTGCACGGATTTGGGACAGTGGTCTGAGAGCTTTCTGACGCGGTTTCCTCTGCCGTAATTGTCATGCCGGGCAGCGGTTCCAGCTCCACTCCCTGCATCCACACGATGCGCCCACCGGCCTCCAGCACCGGCCAAACCGACCGCTCGGTTCCCGTGACGCGCAGACGTTCCAAGACTTCCTTCACTTTGCGCGGCTTACTGGAGTAGCGGAGCCGCACCCGGTCGCCCGGTTTCCAGTTGCGCAGGGTAGCTGTTTGCGGCTGTCCTTGGCCGTTAACCATCTCATTTTCTGCAGCTTCCGTGACGGCAATCGCGATGCGGAGGCAGACCCCGAAGTCGGGCGCGTGGATGACGCCGGGAATCGGCGCACTGTACTGCTGGTCCTGTCCCATGACGCTTTCGCCGTCGCTTGCGGGGTTTGGGACAACTGAAAGACGGAGTTCCCGGGCCGTTCGCTCAGCGCATAGACCTTGCGGCAACGCCAGCCGCTGTCCGGCTCGGCCGCCGAAGGCCAGAGACCGCACCGCTTCGGTTGCGGCGAAGTCGAGCGCGACACCAAGCAGCACGGCCGCATGGCGCAGCAACCGCCGTTGCAAAGCTAGCGCTAGCGCCGCCAGGCGGGTCACATCCATAGCCAGGCGGCCGGATCCCTCGCCCGCTGCGCGGCCGCCACCACGCGCCGGACGCCCCGGCAAAATCAGCTGCGGCGCCAGACGGGCCAACTCTGCCTGCCACCACGCCTCCTCGTCGTGCGCCAACTGCGCCATTTGCGCCAGATGCTCGCGCAGCCGCGGGTTCCAGCCCTCGAGCAGCGGCAGCAGTTCGTGGCGAATGCGGTTGCGCGTGAAGGTCAGATGACGATTCGAGGAATCTTCGCGCCAGTCCTGGCCCAAGGCGTGCAGATAGGTCTCGATCTCCGCGCGCGTTACGGCCAGCAGCGGCCTCACAATTACGCCCGCTCCCGCGGTTTCGAGTTTTGGACTGATGCCTGCTAAACCCTCGGTCCACGCGCCGCGCAGGAACTTGGCTAGAACCGTTTCTGCCTGGTCGTCGAGCGTATGCGCCGTGGCCACTGCATCGAGCACCACCGCGTGGGGCAGCACAGCGTGCGGCAGACTTTTGGACATGAGTTGATGGAACCACTGGTAACGTACACGCCGCGCGGCTTCTTCGATTGTCTCGGCCGATTTGTTTGATTTCGCGTCGGCCTGCGCTTCCTGAGCTACGTCGACGCACCCCTCGTGAAAAGGAACGTTCAGCTTGATCGCCAGTTCGCGGCAGAACTCGAGATCGCCGTCGGCTTCTGCGCCGCGCAGGCCGTGATGCAGGTGTGCGGCATGGAGCACAAGGCCCAGTTCCTGGCGACGCGCCGCCAAGGCGCGCAGCAACGCCACCGAGTCCGCGCCGCCCGAAAGCGCAACCGCCAGACGCATGCCGGGCTTGAGTAGAGAAGTGTCGAGCGGCAGGCCCTGAGCAGAATTGAGAGCGGACTTCGACTTGGGCAGACGGGGCACGAGAGGATGATAGCGCGCCGACGGCGAAGGACTGCTATTTGGGAATTCTCTAATCTATCTCTGCCTGCAAATGTCTGCTATCTGCTTTGTTCCTGACGGCACCACAACCCAACGACACCGCAGACGGATTCGGCCGGCTGCCAGGAGGCCGGTTGCGGCATAGCAAGCTGTTCCAACCTGACTATTCGGAAGAATTTCGATGCATTGGCCCGGCATGTGAGGACTCCTGCTGCGAGCAGTGGACCGTTCATGTTGACCGGAGCACATTTGAAAACTACCAGAACCTGCCCGCTGGGCCGCTGCGCACGATTATCGACGAAAACGTTCTGCGTCGTCCGGAACAAGCCCAGGCCAATGGGGACTCTGCGTCAAAGGCCTTCGCCCAAATCCGCATGAATTCCTTGGGCAAGTGCCCGCTGCTTGCCGCGGACGGTCTTTGCCGCATTCAGGTGGAGCACGGCGAGGAGCTTCTTCCCCACGCATGCGCCAACTATCCGCGTATCGCGTACTCAATTAATGGGGTGACGGAAAGAGCGCTTTCGCTCTCCTGTCCCGAGGCCGCACGGCTGGTACTGCTGAATCGGCAGCTACGGATCGGCGCAGGACAGGGCGGCGGGCAACCGATCGCGGGCGGTCGCGCGGACGAGGGCAACTCGTATCTACCCTACTTCTGGTCCCTCCGGGATTCTGCGTTGACGCTGGTCGGGAATCGCGCCTACCCGCTCTGGCAGCGCATGTTTCTGCTCGGACTGTTGAGCCATCGTTTCGATGCCATCGCACCGGAAGAGCGACGGGAGAGAGTTCCGCAGCTTTTGGCTGAGTTCGATGCGACCGTCGCCTCAGGCCACCTCGAAGCCACCATGAATACTCTGCCGGTGGATCACGCACAGCAGTTGGATCTGGTGCTGATGCTGGCCGGTATGCTGCTGCACCAGTCGTACGTCCGCCCACGCTTTGTAGAGTGCGTTCAGGCATTCACTGAAGGCATCGGCAACGGTCCAGGCGCTACATTGGAGTCGCTCACGGCCTGTTACGCAGCGGCGCACGACCGTTACTATGCGCCGTTCTTCCAAAATCACCCATACATCCTGGAAAACTATCTGACGAACACTATCTTCCGATGCCGGTTTCCCTTCGGGCGTGACTGGGCGAAGACTGGCGCCACGCCCTCAATGACCCGGGAATCGAACTTGCTTACCGCACAGTTTGCCTTGATGAAAGGCCTGCTCATCGGTGTGGCAGGCTTCCATCGCGAGCAGTTTTCCGCCGGCCACGTGGTGCACACGGTGCAGACGGCCAGTAAGCATTTCGAGCATCACACTGAGTTCCTTACGCGGGCCTATGCGTTGCTGGTGGAAAAACGTATGGACGGCCAACTGGGATTGGCAGTTCTACTTAGAAATGAGAAATCGCGCGCACCCTTACCCGCTTCCGGGCCAGCTTTGCCGGTGATTCATGAGCCGATTCACGCTCCAGCGCCAGCCGAGGGAACCGTGGTCTTTCCGGTGCGTGCCTTACCGACAAACTGAGCAATATCTGCTGGAGCCCGATCTGCTGGATGCATGCCGGGCTTGAGCAGAGAAGTGTCGAGCGGCAGGCCCTGGGCAGAATTGGGAGCGGACTTCGACTTGGGCAGACGGAGCACGAGAGGATGATAGCGCCGGCGCCGGTCCGCCAGGGTTTCAGTTCCTCGATTGCGGGGTCCGGTTTCGAGCCGCAGTGAATTGCATTGCCAAACCACTAACTTACGAGTAGCGGGTGATTCGACCGCAATTGCCAACTAATCTTCACCCAGTCCTGGACAAGCTCGCTCTGTGGGCGGAACGGATCGCAGGGTGCCAGTTCTCAGACGATAATCACGACATGAACTGGCTTCGATTTTCAAGGTTCCTCGCGACCCTATCTTTACTTGCCTGTATTGGATGCTGGCCACTGATTTCTCACGACGAGGTCGCTCGCGTTTCGTCGCCTGATGGCCAGATAGACGCCATACTCTTCGAGTCGAACGGTGGCGCGACCACATCATTCCTCTATGAAGTGGATCCAGGTAGCAAGCAAAGTCGCCGGGGAAAGCAAGTAGCGCGCCTAGTTGGCGCTGTCAGAAATGCGCAAGCATTCGGCGTTGACCTCAACTGGAAAAACGACCACACCCCGGTGATTCAGTGCCTGCACACCGAGACCCCTCCTGAAATGCAAAGCTCGGTCGATGTGGACGGTCGAAATGTGCAGATTGTTCTGCACACAGGAATCGAAGACAAGAGCGCCCCTGCGGGGGGCATGCTCTACAACTTGCGCAAACGATGACGCACCTGCCAAACGGCGTACTCGGTAAACTGAAACCCACCTGCCGGCTACGGCGGCAGGAAACCGTTCCTTGGGAAGCATTACGGAGGTCCCGAGCGTGCTGTCACCCACCCGGAAACAACCCCGGTTTGGAGCTACTTCCGAATCGGTGATCCAGGCGGAACGGAGGATTGCGAAGGGCGGTCTCGCTGTTGCGAGATGAACTGCAGATTGCGACGTGATTTATCTGCCCGCGTGTTCCTGAAATAGCTCGGGGAATTCTTTTTTGAGGGCTTCGATCTTGGGCCTATCGCAGACCAGAATGTACGGATTATCCGGGTGGTGGAGAGCGTAGTCCTGATGGTAGGACTCGGCGTCATAGAAACCTTTCAACGGCACCACCTGCGTCACAATGGGTTTGGGAAACACTTTGGCCGCATCAAGTTGCGCAATGTACGCCGTGCCGATCTTCCGTTGTTCTTCATTGGTATAGAAGATTGCAGAGCGATAGGAAGTTCCCACGTCATTACCCTGACGATTGAGTTGAGTCGGGTCGTGAACGACGGAAAAGAAAATCTGCAGAAGCTTACCGTAAGTGATCTTCGAGGGGTCGTAGGCCACTTTCACCGATTCAGCGTGGCCTGTGGTTTCGGTTGTGACCTGAGCGTAGGTGGCCGTGGCGGCAGAACCCCCGGCGTACCCGGCCGTTGTCGCGACAACTCCTTTGACACGCTCGAATACTGACTGCGTTCCCCAGAAACACCCACCGGCGAAGATGGCTGTCTCCTTTCCGGGTTTCTGTGCGAGAGCGGCGTCGGCTTGTGGAGCCGGGATCCCGCCGCGGGTCTGTGCCTGCAAGCAACCGATGAAGGCAATGGCAAGAAGTACAGGCCCAAGAAGTTCAGCCCATTGAACCGAACGGAAGAAATGTGAACGAATCATGAGCCTCCGGACTCTCGATAGCCCATCCTTATTCATGCGCAGCGCGGCGACGCCTTCCACTCAGAAGATAAACTGCTGCACGCAGCTCGAGGAGCGGATCGGCCGAGGGCTCGATCCCGTCCACTCTCGGTATGGGGTCGAAGATGATGTGTTTCTGCTCGGCGGGATTATTCGGCACAACCTGGTTCAACTCGACCGTGCCCAGGTCCACCAGCTTGCGGCTTTCCGGCCAGTGGATTGTGGCGTCATCAATGGTATCAGTGGCGTCGGCGATCTGCACCACGATCTTGAATCGCACCGGGCCCTTGGCAATGCGCGCTGCGAGTTCATCGTAATGGTAGTTTTCCTTGATCTGCGCCCCCTGGTCCGCGGTCAGGAAGTCGTTGCCCAACTCCGGCAGGATGCGATACCGCCCGAAGCTTGTGTGCCCTTGACCATTCGTGAATTCGAACGCCGTCACACCGTAGTAGCTCTCGCGCGCCAGGCTCGAGGGAAACGGCTTGGGCGCCTGCACAAAGGCCAGCGCCGCCGGGTGAGAGCCCAGGAATTTCTCGACCGGCTTGGGCGAAGGGACGTCGGGTCCGCTCGCTGCCGCAGCGCGCAGGAACTCCAGAAACTCATTGCCATCGCGGGTGGGGAATGCGTCAATGGAGTGACTGACGATGTCGGTATGGACATGCTCGGCAAGGTTGAAGCGAATGGCCATGCCGCGCGGGTTGGCCTCGGGGGCGTTATCGGGAATCTGCGGCAGTCCGGTAGAGTTCGAGAAGCGCACCGTCACCGGAGTCGACGCACGCGACGCATGCGGAGCCTTGGTGAGCGTTTGCGCCGCGGAGGACGGAGTGAAGACGCCTGTCAGCAGCAGGCCCTTGGCGTGAGCCGGCCGAAAACCGGGATGGAGACCAAAGATTTGATCGAACTGCGCGATTAGATCGTTGGCAAGTGCAACGATGCGTTCGTCGTTGGGCAATGGCATGTCAAAGGTTCTCCTGTTTTCAAGAAGATCGAGGCCATGAATGGCCGCGGTCAATGTTCTTGGGGCTGAGGTCCGGGGATACAAGGAAACGGGGAAAGCACGCCGTCCGGCGATGGCACCATTATAAGACGCAATTCTGACCCCGACGGATGCGATTCCCGATGATAAATTTCTGGTTAACCGCTCGGGGCGCAGAAATCGCGGGACGCCCCCGGAATGCCATATGAAGAAATATCATTATGGTTATAAACGATGACGCTGGCGCGTGCGCCAGATTTCGCGTTGCCGGTTCAGCGATTCGGTATCGGGAATCAGGAGATAGCAGAGTTGCAGAATTGGCGATACATGCGTCCCTTCCTCGCTATCACTTGGGCTTTCGTTTTAAGCGTCGCGGTCGTCGCGCGTGCACTGGACAGGAAGGAGCGGCCGTCTTTCGAAATACTGACGCACCGCATGGATGTGGATGTAGATGGAGCTCCTAACGCCTACGGTCCGCCCGGCATGGAGACACTCGACATCCTCCTGAATGCGCATTACCTTAATCGCGATGACAAAAAAATCGTCGGTTATCTGATTGACAAACACGGCCGCCCCATTCTACAGGGGCCAAAAGATCCTTTTCCGAGCTATTACATTTCCCAGACCGACTTCGCCGATATTGAGAATCAAAATGAACGTGATCCGCGGCGCTATGTCGACGCCCGCAATATCAATTATGTCGTCCGCGGAGACGTGGCCCGGCGGCGCGGTGTACGGGTAGGCGATTTCGTGTCTGTCTATTCGAAGCGCACACGCAAGAGCGTGTTTGCTATTGTCGGTGACACGGGCAATCCCACCGGCGACGAGGGATCGCTGCACTTACTTCAGGATCTCGGATATCCGTTTCACGACGGCAAGAATGATTCGGTTGAAAAGCCTGAGATCGTCATCCGGTTCTACCCAAACTCGAACCCAAAGCATCAGTTCTTTTTCACTCAGGGCGAACTGGACGAAGCAGCTACGAAGCTTGGCTTGAGTCGGGATTTCTCCGCTGCTCCCGGAGTCAATCGATAAAGCGCCGAGGCTCTCCACATGTTTGGAGAGTGCCGAGTGTTTGGAGGGTGCGGGAACTGCTCGCTCCGGTGGTATGGCCGCTTACTGGAACCGGGTATCGCGACTCCGAGGGGCCCAATAAAAGTTGATTGCATATGATAGGGGCATATCGAAGGTTGCGATTCGCAATGACCTCCAGAACATCATCCGCGGCGATTTCATTTGTGGCGTTGCTTGCGTTTTCGTCTGCGCTGAGTGCGCAGCGGCCAAAAACGCCCACGCTAGGAGAGATTCTCGATCGGCTGGAAGCGAATCTAAATTACTACGACGCCCGCCTCCCAAGCCTCTTCTGCGATGAGCATGTCGTTTCATCGCAGGTGGAACCAGGCATGCGCGATCTGAACACTACCACGGACTCCGTCTTCCGCCTGAAACGCGTCCCCAGGCCGGACCATACCGTCAGTCTTACCGAGTCGCGCGAGATTCAGTACGTCGACGGCAAGCCTGCGACTTCGCAGCCCAATTACGATCCGACCATGCTCAGCGGAGCATTTGAGGGCGGCCTAGCGGTCGTTTCCCGCAACCAGACTCCCTGCACGAGCTACGCGTTGCAGACAACCCATAGAGAGCAGCTGAGCGAGCCTTACATCGTCCGCTTCGCCACCGCCCTTACCTCTCAGAACTCCGCCGACTGCCTTCTGCAAGAGAACAGCAGTGGCCGCGCCTTCATCGATCCAGCATCTTTGCAGATCACACACTTGGAACTCACTACGCCACACCACCTGATTATCCCGGGAACTCCCTTCATATCGCCTATAAAAGGCAAGCGGGTCCTCAGCATCGACTATGCACCCGTCGAGCTCGGCGGCGAGACCTTCTGGATGCCTTCCACGATCACCATGCGCAATGTCGGCGGTTCCGGAACCTTTCACATGATGGTCTGGTCGTACAAGGCGACCTATCGCAACTACCACCTGTTGGAAGTCACCTCGCGCATTCTGCCTGGCAGCAAAGCGCCCGCACCATAAAGGCCAAAGTATGACTCCACTACGAGTCTGCCGTTCTCACAGGCAGCGGTCGTATGGCCGCGAATCCGGGAGTTGATTTTTTATAACATCAGCCTGACCTACCGGCCGAACGAATTGAATTCCGGTTCGGCGGGCCGCGGGCCTGCGCGGTGCTATACTCGCAGAGCTATGCAAGTCTTTGTCATTCTTCCCGCTGCGGGGCTGGGCACACGGATGGCAGGTCCGCAGCCCAAGCAGTTCCTCGCGCTCGATGGCGTGCCCATCCTTATTCACTCGCTGCGCGCCTTTGCCGCGGCGCCGCGCGTTACTTCGATTTACGTAGCCGTGCGCAAGACGGAGATGGAGCGCGCCGAGGCGCAGGTCTCCGAGTACGGACTTGCCGGCCGGGTGGGGGTGGTGGAAGGCGGCGAAAAGCGCCAGGAATCGGTGGCCAACGCGCTTCATGTGCTGCCGGCCGGACCGGACGATATCGTGCTTGTCCACGATGCCGTGCGCCCGCTCATCGACGTGGCCACCATCGAGCGCACTATTGACGCGGTGGCCGAATACGGCGCAGCGATTGTGGGCATGCCTGCCGTGGACACCATCAAGCAGGTGGAGCGCACCGCGCATGGAGCGCTGATTACCGCGACCATCCCGCGCGAGTTTGTGGTGCAGGCGCAAACGCCGCAGGGCTTCCGCTACGGCCTTCTGGAACGCGCCTTTGCCGAGGCCAACGCCGACGGCTTTGTGGGTACCGACGAGGCTTCGCTGCTAGAGCGCGCCGGAATTCCCGTAGCCGTGGTGCACGGTTCTCAGGTTAATCTGAAGATTACGCAGCCCGGCGACCTGGAGCTGGCTGAGTTCTATCTGCGGCAGCGTAACGGTTGAATCCGACGGGGAAACGCAGCGCCACCGGTCCGCCGGCAACTTGAATAAACTGACCTGCGTAGGCTATTGAACATGGGAAAGACAGATATACGCGTAGGTTTTGGCTACGACTCGCACGAGTTCAAGGCTGGCGTACCGCTGCGCATCGGCGGCATGACGCTCAACCACCCGGAGGGCCTGGCCGGTCATTCGGACGGCGACGTGCTGCTTCACGCCATTACCGACGCGCTGCTGGGCGCAGTGGCTGCCGGCGACATCGGCAGCTTCTTCCCGCCCGGCGATCCGCGCTGGAAAGACGCCGACTCTGCTATCTTTCTTAATCTCGCGCTCGAAGAACTGCAACACGCGGGTTATGGCGTAGTCAACGTCGACACCACGCTGATCCTTGCCGCGCCCAAAATCTCGCCCATCGCCGGTGAGATGTGCTCCCGCGTCGCAGATCTGCTGGGCATCGGGATCGAGCAGGTGAGCATCAAGGCCAAAACTCCCGAAGGCCTGAACCTGGATCACGCGGCTCAGTGCCACGCGGTCGTACTGGTGGAGCGCGTGCAGGAGCCCGAGGAGTTGAAGAGCATGGAAGCTGTGATCGAAAGCCAGCGCCAGCTCGAAGACGTGGTCGACGATCTGCTTTCGTCGGTGCACGGGGTGCCCAAAAAGCGCGTCGTCTCGCCGGTCTACGACACGGAAGACATTACTTAAGATCATCAATCCGGGCCATGACATCCAGGGAGTTGTTAAAATATGTATCAGTAAAATACAGTATCGCAAGCCAAAGCTGCCGCAGCCAATGCCAATCCAAGGAGGCAGGATGAAGATGTCTTCGCCATACTTGCGCTTTCTATTGCGCGCCAAATCCTACGTATTCGGTTTGATTTTGATCAATTCCGGTCTTCTAGTGCCTGCTTGCGCGCAGACCATATCGGAAGCTCATCTGGTCTCGCACCGGTTTGGCTGGGCAATCGTGGATTTCCGCGTAGATCTTACTAACGACGGCGGGAAGACGTGGCGCGATATCACTCCGGACCATGACAGCAGCGAGATTTTGTCTGGAGCCTATTTTGTCGATAACAATACCGGATTCTTGACCTTTCTCGCACAACCTAGTGAAGTTACGAATTCTGAAACCGACAGCGAAGATAACATAGTTATCGAAAGAACGACCGATGGCGGGACAAGCTGGCAACGATCCACAATCCCCAACACGCAAATTCCCGCTGCGTTTCTTTGCTGCAAGAGCGCGAGGACGGTATTTGTTGACTCCCAGCACGGCTGGTTGGTCTCCCATATGGTTTCGGTGTCGGATTCGGATATTGGCGATCTTTTCTCCACCGTAGATGGAGGTAAAACCTGGCACGTCCTTCCCTCTCCACCGTCACCCGAAGTTCCAACTTTTGTAACTCAAGATGCCGGTTGGACAATCGGAGCCGGGGGGCACAGCCTGTGGCGAACCCTGAATGGTGGACGTTCCTGGACCCCATTCACAGTGCCGCCGCGCAATGAATGTAGCTCAGGATGTGTGATTGTCTACTCTCAGCCTGTCTTTTTAGATCCTCTAAATGGGCGCATTACAGTTAGTTTTCGTTCAGCGGCAGACAAATCTTATGTAATTGAGTACACGACTCGGAATGGAGGTAATACTTGGACCCATGACGACGAGTACTTAGAGGAAAATGGACAAGCTCTCCGTGAATACTTACACTTTGTTACTACTCCGAACGGCATGATTAGAATCACTATTCCAGGCCTTACATCGATCGATATCGCTGTAAGAAGTCAACACAAGAG
>JBEKPD010000102.1:0-21789 GCA_049521075.1 Occallatibacter sp. | reverse complement strand
AAGCAAAAAAAGCCGCGCACGCCAATGCCAAAGGAACATGATTGATGAGAAGGGCTAGAATCGTTTGTCTAGTCCCGTGGAGAAGGCCTTCAGGTGACCACCGGCCCAGCAATGAGGATTAGAGAACTCGTTGCTAGCCGCATCGGAGGCATCATGGCAATCGGTCGTTACCCCGCGGCCGCCGGCTCCAAGATCGAAGTGAGCATAGGGGTCGTTGAGGGTCTCGGCCCAGTTAGCGTAGATCTCCAGACCTTCTCCAATGCGATGCCGGTAGGCCGCCGTGTACAAGCTGGCCTGGTTGTTCGCGCCGCGGCCCCCCACCGCATCGCCATCTGTATTGATATCCGCATAGAGCGCAGAGGCGTTGGAGGAGTTGTGCTGACCGGGGTCGCCCGGCGTGCGATAGGCGCGCGCCCAGCCGATGGAAAGGCTATCGAATTTCCCGATGGCCTGTGTGGCCGCAATCCAGCTGCCCAGGCGCTGCCGCTCGTTCTGGAATTCCATAAAGCCCGGCATGTAACGGTGCATATCCTCGAAGATGGCGCTGACCACGGTCTTTTTCTGAAAGAATCCGTACTGGATTCCGATCTTGCCCGCATCCTCGTCGGCCACTTCGGCGTTATAGATGGGGGTTGGCACGTAAAACACCGCGTTGGCACTGTTCGACGCGACGGTGACCAGCCCGGTGTAACCTGCCGGCAGCGTCGCAGGGTCGGTTGCCGAACTGATGGTGATGGGTGCAGTAAGCGGGTAGTTGGAGGGGAATGCCGCATAAACGCCGGTCATGTCACTTTGCCGATTGACCTTCATGTGGCGCTCATAAGCCGCCGTTATATACAGAGGCTCCTTCGTATACGAGACATTGCCGCTGACGACATCGCTGAAGCTTCCGTCGTTGCAAGCGATTGGCGACAGTCCGCCGTCCCCCGGGTCGTCACCACCATTGCAATCGGGTTCACCGGCGGCAATGTTGTCGCTATCCCCGGCGCGGTTCTGTCCTGGCGAAAGGAAGATGTTGAACTGATAACCCTTCAGCTTGGGCGAGCTATACCACATTGAGTGGTCGAGCCGGTAGCCGAACTCAACCCGGTTATCGCCGCCGGTGTTGCCCATAATGACGCCATAGTCGCCCTCCATACCGGAGAACGGATTCATGCGCGCCGTGGATTGTTTGTAAGGTGGGTCCGTCTTGCCAAGCAGGAGCGCGCCGTACTTCACCATCCCCAGCCCGAGATAGCTGTTGCGTGTGAATAAGGTGCCGTCAACGGTGTCTTGCTCCTGGCTGTTGCTTTGGTGGATTCCCGGCGCGGCTGTGATATTGATTCCCGTCTCCAGTTGATAGATGAAGTTGGTGTCCTTGATTCCGGTCATCTGTGTTCCGCGTACACCAATGTAGGCCAAGTTAGTCGATATATCCTCTAGCCACCCGACGTTGCCGACCGGAGGGTTACCATTGCCATCCAGCATCCCCTTGATGCCTTTGGTCGCCGTCTCCACCGAGACATCGAGATTTCCGTAGGCCGTGATCTCTCCCGTCTTCGTGTAGAAAGTTAGGTCCTTGCCCGGCTTCCGTTCAAAGAACTTATGTTGTGCCTGCTCGGCAGTTGTCGGTTGGTGCGCTCCAAGAGTCAGGTTGTACACCTCGGCAGGACTAACGGCTCCCACCGACGGTGCGGTAGAGCCCGGGCGGGTGGCAGGAGCGACCGGGGTGCACGCCTGCGCGGCCGCTTGAGGAATTGTTTGCGCGTTGGTTGGCTGACCGTTCGCAGCGGCGGAATTCGCGGAGCAGGGCGCATGCGCGGGTGATGCCGGCGCGTGAGTTGCTGGTGGGCCGCCGGCCGAAGCGTTCTGCGCTACGGCATTCCTCAGTGCTGCGGCGTCCCTCTGTGCCTCGCTTTCCTGAGCCGCTGCATTGCCTTTCGCGGCGACCCGGTCTTCGAGCGCGTCGAGCCGCGCTTGAACTTCTTCAAGCTCTTTGGTCAGCTTCTCGATTTGAACTTGCTGCGCTTGCCTGTCATCGGTCGACTGAGGGTGAATTGCCACGGGAGCAGCCGCCATCAAGAATGACGCCAGAACAACAAAAACCGTTCCCGCACCTTGCTTGCATCGAGCCTGCTGCTGACGGGTAAGTGTTCTCGGCTTCCTGAGTTGTGTTCTCGCCTGGAGTGCGACGAAAGTTGATTGGTTTCCCTTCGTTAAATCCGCAGTTGACAGTGCAGTAGATTTCCTCACAGATATCATGGCCATTTCTTTCGAACGCTTCGTTAAATTCGGAGCGTTCAGATCCCCTTAGCGGCAATTCCGCCGATCAAGTCAGCGCCAACTTATGGGATACAGAATCGAGTAAGAACTATCTCTCAGCCAAGCGCAAGAGAAGAACCAGCTAAACCATCTGGAAAGCAAAATGAAATTCTGAACTGGGAATTCGAGTCACATTGGGAAACCGTCGTGCAGCAAATTCTGAGCACCAGAGAGTTGGCAGCAACTTACGCTGATGGAACACGAGTGTTGCTCTCAGGACCATGAGCCATTTCACGAGATTTCGCGAGCGGCGGTAGATAGCCTGGATCCGTGTTTCTCACTCTTCCATCTGCCACCCGTTTGGGATTCATTGTCGATACGGAACTGGCGGATGATCCCGTCCAGGTCAGTGGCCAGCGTGGAAAGGTTCTTGCACGCCTCGGCGGCCTCCTCGGCGGAATGGGAGTTTTCCGTAGCGAGATTTGAAATGTGGCTGGTAGACTCGGAGATCTCACGTGAGGCCGCAGTCTGCTGAGTGGAAGCCGTGGCGATCAGGTGAATCTGGGTCTCCACCTCGTTCGACGACCCAATGATTGCCTCCAGGCTTTCGCGCGCTCGGGCCGTCTCGTTCAGCCCTGCCTCCACCGTGCTGCGGCTTTGTGACATCACGTCCAGCGTCGCCCGCGTATCCGCCTGAATGTTGCGAATGGTGCCGGCTATCTCTTCGGTAGCTCCCTTGGTGCGCTCGGCCAATCGCCGCACCTCGCCTGCCACCACTGCGAAGCCTCTTCCGTGTTCGCCTGCCCGGGCTGCCTCGATGGCGGCATTCAACGCCAGCAAGTTGGTTTGCTCGCTGATCTCCTGAATGACGCTCACCACCTTGCCGATCTCCTCGGAGCGCTGCGCAAGAGATGTCATCTTCTTCTCCACCGAGCCGGTCGAAGCTGCAATCTGCTGCATCGTCGCGGCCGCCGCTTGCATTACCGCTCCGCCCTGGCGCGCCTTCTCCGCCGACACGCGACTGGCGCCTGAAGCCACCTCCGCGTTGTGGCTGATCTCTCCGATGGTCGCCGTCATCTCCTGTGCCGCCGCCGCAATCTGGTTGATCTTGTTCGTCTGCGTCTGTGTATTTCCGCTGGTCTGGGTCGAACGCACACTCAGTTCCGTCGCCGCCGCTGAAAGTGTCTCCGCTCCCTGAGCTACCGATTGCAAAACGCTCCGCATCGATTTCACAGTCGTATTCAAGGCGGTCGAAAGCCGTCCAATCTCATCTTCGCTGTGCACCTCCACAGCGACCGTCAAGTTCTTTTTCGCGACCTGCTCAAGGGCTGCTGTGGCTGCCTGCAAGGGAGGCACGATGAAGCGCGTAAGACCGATGCCGATCCCCGCGCAGAGCAGCATCGTTATCGCCAGCACGACGCCAATCCCGATCCATAGTGCGTGCACCAGCCGGGTGGAACGCGCACCTTCTTCGGCTGCGGCTCTGCTGTTGAGCGCAACATCCGCCTCAACAGCATCGGCGGCCGCGTTGTAGGCTTTTACCGCATCCCCGGTCAGAAGGATTCGCGAGGCATCTGCGGTCTTGCCGGCATCAGCAAGATTCCTGCTCTGTTCGCTGAACGCAATGTATGCTGACGTGTTCTGACGGATGGTCTCGTAGAGTTCCCGCTCCTCGGGATCAGATACGTCGGATGTATACTGCTGAATCGCCTGGTTGTAGGCGGCAATGTAACTCTTGCGCTTGGTTGCCAGGCGTGTGGTGCAGGCGCTTGTATCGCACAACAGCAGAAGCGCGTCTGTGCGGCGAATCGTTGCCACGGAATAACGGATCGATCCCAAGACATTCATGGAAGGAATCGAGCTGTCCACGATATGGTTGACGGCCGAGCTCACCTTGAAGAGGCCAGTCAACGAGGCCGCTCCGAGCAGAGCGCACAACAGACATACGGCGCCAAAGGAATAGTTAAGTTTTCCGGAGATTCGGAGGTCGCGGAACGTGGACATACGTATTAAGACCCTTCAACAAACAGCGCTGACCTGCGGGCCAAAACTGTGGTTCTCTCTATATCGGCAGGCAATCGTTTGACATGAGAAAGGTGATGCCGCGTAAGGGCTGCACAGCGCTGCGCCAGTGCGACGGTCCCTGATAGGCCGGGTGGAGGCCCAGCCGGCAACTTCAGATTGTGACGCATTGGGGGGAACATCTGTTGGCCGGATCGGGGGGCGTTCTGCCTTATAAGCTGTGCGCTTCAAAGTGGGTCTACATGCGGGCAAAAACGCAACAACTCCCTATGATTCTGATAATTGTGCCCTCTGTTGCAGGATCGGTACTGCTAAGTCGGCTGCGCTTCAGTTTTTCGGCGGCGATATCGCTGCTGGAAGCCTGAAGCAGACGGCGTTTTTCAGAAGTAATCCTGGCAATTGCGCGTAACCGAATGGCAACAAGCGCCTTGACCAATCAGCGTCCATTTTTCGGAGCTCTTGCGGGAAAGTTTAATGCTGGTCGTCATGTCCTTCACGGATGGAAGAAAAACCGGCTGAAGAGTAATACAACACGTCTCTCCCCCTCGCCAGATGAAGCGATCCGCGATTGTTGGCCCAAACGGCGATTGGCAGTTATCGCACTGTCAACCGGCGTCAAATGAGCGATTCGCTGGCGATGCCCACCAGGGGCGCAAGACAGATATCTCACCAAAAGCGAGAACGGGCCGATAAGTAAGATCGCGGGCAACTCTCGCAGGGGGCGGTGTGTGGATCGCGCGGACGGCGCATTCGAGCATGCGGGTCTGGTTGCGGCTGTCGAGCAGGCAGCGGATGGCATCGTCATTACCGACACCAGCGGGAACATTCAGTATGTGAATCCTGCGTTTACCGCGATGACGGGCTACACCAGCGATGAGGTTGTGGGCCAGAATCCGCGGATACTCAAATCCGGCCGCCAGTCCGCCGCACTCTATCAAGAGCTCTGGAGCACCATCCTATCCGGCAAAGTCTGGCATGGCGAAGTCATCAATCGGCGCAAAGATGGCACTTTCTATAGCGAGGAGATGCAGATCGCTCCCGTTTACGACCCCAGCGGCGTAACCACCGGCTACATTGCCATCAAGCATGATGTGACTGAACAGCGCGCCGCCCAGGAGGCGCTACGCAGGTCGCAGGAATTCGCCCAATTGACAATCGACGCACTTTCTTCCCATCTATGTGTGCTGAACGAGGTGGGCACCATCATCTCCGTAAACAAGGCGTGGAAAGATTTTGCAGTGCGAATCGGAAGGTTGGATGGGGCGAAGTTGAGGTTGACGGCGCTGGCCAGAACCAGTTCGAAATAGGAGTCAACTATCTTGAGGTGTGCGACAGCGCCGTAGGACCGGAGGCTGGCGTGGCCGGCGAGTTTGCTGACGCTATCCGGAGTGTTCTCCGTGGCGATTGCGCGGGATATTCGAAAGAATACTCATGCAATTCTCCGGACAAACTGCGGTGGTTTATTGGCAGAGTCACGCGATTCCTATCGAATAGTCTACCCCGAGCCATTGTTGAACACATCAACATCACCGAGCGCAAGTGCGCGGAACAGCTTTTGCGCGAAAGCGAAGAGCGCTTCCGCACCATGGCGGATGGCTGCCCATCGCTGATGTGGGTCACCGGCGCCGAAGGAGAAGTTGAGTTCATTAACCGGGCCTATCAAAAATTCTTCTCTACGACCCGCGAAGAAGTTCAGTCCGGCAGATGGCATCTGCTAGTCCATCCGGACGATGCGCCGGCGTACATTGAAGCGTTCGATCGTGCGGTAAAGGAACACACGTCTTTCAGCGCGGAGGCGCGAGTTCGGCAAGCCGATGGCCAGTGGCGGCTTCTGGGCTCCAAAGCCGAGCCGCGTATATCGCCGGGCGGCGAGTATATGGGACTCGTTGGGTTGAGCGCCGACATCACCGAGCGCAGACACGCAGAGCAAGCTCTGCAAGCCAGCGAGGAAAAGCTTCGCCAGATTGCCGAAAACATTAAAGAAGTGTTTTGGATGATGAATGCAGCGGGCACAGAAACCCTTTACGTTTCTCCCGCCTACGAGCAGATTTGGGGCCGCACCTGCGAGAGTCTTTACAAAGACCCAATGGATTGGAAGAACGCCATCCATCCCAACGACCGCGAGGGCGCCCATGAGATTTTCATGAAGCAAATGCAGGGTGAGAGCATCGATTCCGAGTACAGAATTAGAACGCCGGACGGACAAGAGAAATGGATCTGCGACCGCGCCTTTCCCATTCGCGACGAGGCCGGGCAACTGATTCGAATTGCCGGAATCGCGGCCGAGATTACTGAGCGCAAGCTTACCGAGACATTGCTAAAGCAGACCGCGGATCGGCTGATGTTGGCAACCCGCGCTGGAGACGTGGGCGTTTGGGACTGGGACATTACGAATGACGTCATGGTTTGGGACGAGCAGATGTTTCGCCTGTATGGCATTGAGGAGGGCCAGTTTCGCCATGCCCCTGGCGCCTGGAAGAAGAAGCTGCATCCGGAAGACCGCGAGAGAGCTCTAGAGGAGTGCCGTGCGGCCCTAAGTGGCGAAAAGAGCTTCGACACCGAGATTCGAGTGGTTCGGCCGGACGGGAGCATACGCAGCGTCAAGGCACTTGCCCAGGTTGAACGCGATGGGAACGGCAAGCCATTGCGCATGATCGGCACCAATTGGGACATCACGGCGCAGAAACAAACAGCAGATGCATTATTGGCAAGCAATCTCCAGCTCCAGAAAGAGACCCAACGCGCAAATAATCTCGCAATTGAGGCTGAGAAGGCAACCGTGGCGAAGAGCCAGTTCCTGGCAAACATGAGCCACGAAATTCGCACGCCCATGAATGGCGTCATCGGTATGAATCAGTTGTTGCTGGAAACGGAACTCACGCCGGAGCAGCGAGGATACGTCGAGGTGGCCCAGGACAGCGGGCGGACTTTGCTGTCGCTGATCGATGAAATACTGGATCTGTCCAAGATCGAGGCGGGGAAGATCACTCTCGAAGATGCGGATTTCTGCCTCAAACACACAGTCGAGGAAATGCTGGAGCCTCTGCGCATCCAGGCCGGTGCTAAGGGGCTCCAGATGGTTTCGCGCTTCTCGCCGGACATTCCAGAGTCGCTGCGCGGCGATGCCCAGCGCCTGCGCCAGGTGCTGACAAACCTGATCGGAAATGCCATCAAATTTACCGATCAGGGAGAGATCTCTGTGGAGGCGAAGCTCGATAGCCGGAGCGAAAATGCTGCATCGATTCGATTCACCGTCACAGACACGGGAATTGGGATACCAGAGGATCGGATTCCGGCGCTGTTTTCACCCTTTGTCCAGGCTGATGCGTCTACAACCCGCAAGTACGGCGGTACCGGACTCGGGTTGGCCATCTCCAAGCAACTTGTAGAGATGATGGGTGGCACCATTGGAGTAAGCAGCTGGCTAGGTCGCGGTTCAACTTTCCGGTTCACTGCCAACTTTGGTCGAGTTGTCGCCGCTCAGGACCAGTCCACGGCGAAGCCTGGATTTTTCAAGCAGCAGAAGAGCATCGACCCGGCCGCCAATGCACTTCCGCGCGGGCATGGAGAATTAGTCCTGATCGCTGAGGATAACCCGACCAACCAGCAAGTGATCCTGGCACAGTTAAAAAAGCTGGGATACGAGGCCAAGGTAGCAGCCAATGGCGTTGAAGCCGTAGAAGCGGTCGAACGCGAGAAGTTCGATTTGGTGCTGATGGATTGCCAGATGCCATTGATGGATGGCTATGAAGCCACCCGGCGCATCCGACAATCGATTCATCCGCCTATTCCGATCATTGCACTCACTGCGAACGCGATGAATCCTGACCGCGCACGATGTCTGAGGGAAGGGATGGATGAATATCTTGCGAAACCCGTGGAGCTGCGCGACTTGGCCACTGTGATCGCCAAGTGGATATCGAAACCCAGCGCGGGCAATATGCTTCCAATACTTAAACCACCCCCCGACGGACCGGCAGCAACGATCTTCAATGGTGATTCTGTGCTGCGTCGTCTGATGGGGGACAGGGATCTGGCAGGCGCCGTTCTGAGAGGATTCCTCGAAGACGCCCCATCGCAATTAAAGCGGTTATGCGCTCGACTTGATGAAGCGGACGCATCGGGCACACGCCTACAAGCGCACACCCTTAAGGGAGCGGCAGCGACAGTGGGGGCGGAAGTCCTGCGCGCCCTCGCGCTGGCCATCGAAACAGACGCGTCAGAAGGCCGATTGGAGCGTTGCCCCGAACTCCTGGTTCGAGCGATCGATGAGTTTGAGTGCTTCAAGCAGACCTTGGAGCACGATGGATGGGTTTCAAAAACATTCGACAATACAGGAATTGAGGAGACAAGCGATGTTTGAATTCAAACTTAGCGACAACTTGCGAACGGACTATGTGGCCGAGTCTCTTGAGCAATTGACGACGGTGGAATCTGACCTTCTTGCCATCGAGAAAGAGGGAGCGGAAATCGATGAAGAGCGGGTCAATCGGGTTTTTCGGGCCGTCCACACGATCAAGGGAGCGTCCGCCTTCTTCGATCTGACAAAGATCGGTGAGCTTGCCCACCAGACAGAGAACGTGCTGTCACTGGTTCGCTCCAGGAAGTTGGTTCCGACGCCAGAAAACATCCGCGTCCTATTGAGCGCCACCGATTACCTGAAGGAGTTGCTGGAGAACTCTGAAGCAAGCAACCAGGCCGATATCTCTAGATTTGTGGCCGATCTGACCGAGCTGTATAAGGATCACAGGACTCCTCCACGAGTGAGCGGCGCTAAGCCAGGCAACGAGGCACAACGAAGCAACGGTTCTCCGCGAATGCTCTTGGTAGAAGATGACTTTGCCAGTCGTCTTCTGCTGCAGAAATTCCTCTCCCGCTATGGAGAGTGTCACATCGCCGTCAATGGCAGAGAAGCCGTAGATGCGGTTCGCTCAGCGTTGGATTCCGGCGAAAGATACGACCTGATTTGCATGGACATCTTGATGCCCGAAATGGACGGCCGCGAGGCGGTTCGCCAGGTGCGCGCGCTCGAAGAAGCCATCGGCATTCGTTCCACTTACGGCACAAGGATCTTCATGACCACGACAGTGAATGAAGTAAAAGAAGTGATCTTATGCTTCAAAGAGCTTTGTGACGCATACCTGATGAAACCGATCGATCTTGGACAATTGTCAGATCATATGAGGTCCTACCAACTCATCCAGTAAATCGGATCACACCGGCTTAGAAGAAGGCTCTCGATATGTGAAAGGCTTTCATGGTCTGATTCGGACGTTGGCTCCAGGAGCATGTCACTAAGTGCTAGATCCGCCAAGTCGGCAAGTGTCATGGAATCTGCCGAATGCGGCTGACTACGCCGCCGAATGACTTGAGTTTCTGACAGCAATCAATCAATAAACTCCAAGCAGTTTTGCTAAATCTTTTATTGGAATGTACACTCCATTACAAGTAGGCATTCCATGATGAACGGCAAAATCGCTCCTCCCGGTTACGTACTCCCCAGCCGGCCTCGTTGGCAGGGCGGCTGGAATCTCCGCTCACTCTTCGGCGCTGTCCTAGCTTTCACACTTGTCGCAGGCGCGGCCACTGAGTGGCTTGCAATTGAGCTTCACAACCCCGTTGAAATAGGCGAGCCGATATTCAGGTTCGGAAACACGCCGATCTACCAGCCGTTCGCCGCTCTGATCCTCTGGAAACATTTTGCTGGCAGCCGCCTCATCGGTTCTGGCGTCCGCAAGGATCTCTGGATTGCTTTTGGTACTACCATTGTCGGCGGCCTCTTCTTTGCCTACCTGACCTACTGGTTCCTCTCGCTCATCCGTGACCGCAAAAGCACGGACAGCCTGATGAACTTGCACGGCTCGGCCACCTGGGCCACGCGCGAGGACATCGAGAAGCTCGGCCTGCTCGACGCAACCGACGGCGTCTACATCGGCGGCTGGCGCGATCCGAAGACAGAAAAGATTTATTACCTGCTCCATTCGGGTGCGGAGCCGGTCCTGCTGTTCGCGCCCAGTCGGAGCGGCAAGGGCGTCTCCGCCATCATCCCGACGCTCTGCCAATGGAGGCAGAGCGTCTTCGTCTACGACCTCAAGGGCGAGAACTGGGAGAAGTCCGCGGGATTTCGTCACGCCATCGGCCAACGCGTTCTCAAGTTTGCGCCGACTCTGCCAACAGAGAGCTGCTGCTACAACCCGCTCTCTGAAATCCGCTGGGAAACCGACTACGAAGTAGCCGATGCCCAGACCATCGCCAATGCCGTTGTCCGCCACGGCGACGACGATAATCTTTATAAACACTTTGAGGATGCCGCCGCCGATCTCGTTTCTGCTGGCATCATCCATCTTGGCTACGTCTACCGAAATCTTGTCCCGCCGCGTGAGCCGACACTCCCCGACGTGCTCGCCCATTACTCGACGCCAGGAATGGACTTCACCGACCTCCTGGTCGAGATGCAGAAGACCGTCCACATGCCCGGCGGGAAGTCAGAACCCCGTCTCCTCTGGCTCGATCAGAACGGCAAGCCAATATTTACGCACCCCTATGTGAGCAAAGCAGTTCAGCGGCAGCTCAATCGCGCCGACCGCGAAGCGTCTAGCATTCAATCGAGCATTGTCACCCCCATGACGCTGTACGACGACCCCATTGTTCAGAAGACCGTTTCGCGCTCGGACTTCCATGTACGCGATCTTGTCTACGGAAAAACACCGATGAGCCTTTACTTTAAGATTCCCCAGCCGGACCGCGATCGTCTCCGCCCGCTGGTTAGACTCATGCTTCAGCTCATCTTTAACCGGCTGATGGAGCAACTCGACCCAAACCGTCACCACCTTCTCCTCATGCTTGACGAATTTCCGGAACTCAGGAAGATCCCTAATTTGGCCTCAACAATGAGCCTGATGGCGGGATACAAGATCAAGCCCTACCTGATCGCGCAGACGCTCACACAGATCGTCGAGGAGTACGGCCCAAACGAATCCATCACCGACAACTGCTACATCAAGGCCGCTTTCCAGACCGACAATCTCCAGACATGCAAGAACCTCTCCGAGCTGAGCGGCAACATGACCGTCGAGAAGGAGACGGTCAACTACAGCGGCCAGCGTACTGACTTCTACCTCAAGCACATCTTCCGCAGTGTCGAGCAAATTCAGCGACCGCTCATCACAGTCGATGAAATTCGCCGCATCAAGCCGCCAACCAAGGCCACGAATGACCCGAACAGCAGGATCGTTGCCCCCGGCGACATGCTCATCTTCATCAACGGCGTCGCGCCCATCTATGGCGTGCAGAGCCTCTACTTTACAAACGAGACGCTGCTCGCCCGCACCAAACTCAAGCCGCCGGAGTTCCCAACAGCCGTCAGCCAGTCCACGAACCATTCGGTTGCCACTACGCCCGACGACAACGAATTCGCTGCCATTGTTCGGGGCGCGCTGGACGAGATCAATTTCGAGGAGAAGCTGAATGGAGATTCTTAATCAGGTCATTCTTGCCGGCAATCTGACAGACCAGCCAAGTGTCTCCGACGCCGGCGGCCGTCAGTTCATTCGTGGCCGTCTTGCACAGAGCTGGTTCTACGAGACCCAGGGCAAGACCGTCGAGCACCGACAATTTATTCCGCTCACCTTCTTTGGCGAGAGCGCCGTCGCCGCCAAGTCGTTCATGAAGGGCGACAACATCCACGTGACCGGCCAACTCATCCGCCGCGATGCACGCCCGCGAGCGGAAGAAGCGACCTCGGGCCGAGAGCCGGGCACAATCTATGAGATCCACGTCATTCGGGCCTTCCGCATTAGCTCCAACTCGAAGCCGGACGAAACCACCATTCACCAAACCGAAATTCGCCGCACCAACGACGCGAAGCGGCTTCCATCTTTCCTTGAGGAGAGCATCCGTGATTGGCCCGTTTAAGCGTCATCTCGCTCGATGTCTTCGTTCGGTTGCGCGCCTGCGCGGTGTCTTCGTATCGATTGGCGCACTCGCAATCGTCGCAATGTTTCTTTGGACCGGCTCCGGCGTCGTCTTCAACTACTCGCACTCCGCGCCCTTCGGTCTCTATCGTGAGCAGTTCAACTCGGAAGAGGCGATTCACGACCCCGCGCCCTATGTCTTCTTTTGCCCGGATCGCCGCTGGCCATCGATGAGGGTTGAGCCGAATTACCGCGACCCCATGCGAACTTGCCCGGATGGGTTCTCGCCGCTCATCAAGCCCGTTGTGGCCTGGCCCGGCGATCTTGTCTCGGTTTCAGCGGCTGGCATCAGCGTGAATGGACGCCGACTGCCAAATTCAGCCCCGATCGAGCGCGACTCCAAAGACCGGCAGCTTCGCCCATTTCCTGCGGGGGAATACCGCGTCGGCCCTAACGATCTGTGGGTTGTCAGTTCCTTCAGCCCGCGCAGTTTCGATTCTCGTTACTTTGGGCCGATCCCGCTCAAGAGTGTTCACAGTTGGCTACGTCCCTTGCTTGTGGAACGAACCTACCACTCGACGCCCACAGGAGGTCAGCGGCGATGACGATTCAAAAGCTACACCTTTCCGACAATGTAAACTGCGTTTTCCTCTACGCAATCGCTGCCGTGATTGGCGGTATCGGCTGGAGCGGCAACCCAGCCTTGCATTTCCTCGCACTGCTTTATCCATTCGTCTACATGCTCGCTCGTCGCCGTCTGGACACGCTTAGTGCAGTCTTTTACTACGCTGCCTCCACCTGGCCGGTGATCCCAGGCGCGCAGAACTTCTTTCAAACTGAGAGTAGTTTCGGGACACCGATTGCGATATGGATTGCTCTGACAGTTCTTGGCTCTATGCCGTGGATTCTCTTTTATCACCGCAGGTATCTCCCGATGTCTGCACTCGCAGCGCTCGTGGCTCTTGCCCTGCCACCTTTGAGCCTTGTGACCGTTGCTCACCCATTCATAGCAACAGGTCTCTGGTTCCCAGGCACCCGTTGGCTCGGCCTCGCTCTGCCGCTCATCTTGATTGCAACTCAAAAGCGTTCGGGGACACCGCTCGTCTTCGCCGTGCTCATCCTCGCCTCTCTCGCCGTTCATGCTCGCTTTGTTCGCCCTGCCGCCGATTCGCATATCGTTGCGGTCCATACTGACTTCGGCAATGCGCCCACGAGTAGCGAACTGGGGTCAGGTGCGCAAGCAGTTGAGCGCGAGCTGCAAGAGCTTGCCCTTGCGCATTCGAACGCACTGGTCATCTTCCCGGAATCGGTGATCCCGGACTGGAGCGCCGCGCACGAAGCGCGCTGGGCATCGACATTCACGCAACTCAACCAACAGCACACGGGCGTTCTTGTCGGCACGACCATTCCAATTCCCGACACCGAGGCCAGCCGCAATGTCCTCCTTTCCCGTGGATATTCAGAACATCTCTCCTACGTTCAGCGCGTGCCCATTCCTCTCGGAATGTGGCAGCTTGGCGAATCCCGCAGCGGCTTTCCACTTTCGCTCCGCTTTCCAGCCGCGATTCGTGTCTGGAGCCGCCGCGCCGGAGTTCTGCTCTGCTACGAGCAGCTGGTCTTCTGGCCGGCTGTGCAGACGATGGCCCGTAATCCTGAAATGCTGATTGCCCCCTCAAATCTCTATTGGGCACGTAATACATGCATCCCGGCCATCCAACATCTCGCCGCTCAGGACTGGGCCGACCTTTGGGCGATTCCGCTCTATGAGGCACGGAACCTATGAGATGCGTTCTACCAGCCGCGCTACTCGCGCTTGTGGCCTCTAGTCACGCGCAGAGTGTGGACATTGCCGCACTCGGGAGCAAATGCTTACCCGAAGCTCCACTCTCTACGCTCGGCGCCGTTGTCCTGGTCGAATCCGGCGGCAATCAGAACGCCATGCAAATCGACTTTCCCCAGACGCTGCTGAAGCGATGGCTTCTTCCGGCAGGGATAATCGCGCTCAAGCGTCAGCCCGAAAATGCGCAAGAGGCGCTTGCATGGCTCCGCTATTTCGAGAGCTACGGCATCGACGTTGATCTTGGCCTGATGCAGGTCAGCAGCCACGAAGCCAAGCGCCGCAAGATTGATCCTGAATCGTTGCTCGATCCATGCACGAACCTGCGGGCTGGTTGGCAGATTCTTGATGACGCATACCGAATCGAGACCGCCACCTACGGCCCAGGTCAAACGGCCTTGCAGCACGCGCTTTCGCGCTACAACACCGGCGACACCGTTCGTGGCTTTGACAACGGCTACGTCGAAAGAGTTCTTGCAGCTCTCCGTTGCCTGCCGGTCGTATCCCAACCCAACCCGGAGAAACGAAGATGACTGACACGGAAGATTTCCAATTGCCAGGCGCCGGCACACTCAAAAACAAACTCGGCATCGGCAGTCCGGAAGCACTCGCCACAGCGGTGTCGGATTGTACAGCGCGCCGGCTCGCCGAGCTTCAGGCATCACCTATTCGCGGTGGCTTCGATTCTTCGCACCTGCAGGACGTTCACCGCTACCTCTATCAAGATGTCTTCGAATGGGCAGGAGAGTTGCGGCGGATTGAAAAGGGGGGAGCGCCCGCATCCACACTTCAAGACTCACTTGATCGCTCCCTCGACCGATTGAGCCACGAGAATCTGTTGAGGGGTCTCAATGCCGACGAGTGGACACTTCGCGCCTCGGTATATATCGATGAGCTTCGTTCTCTCCATCCTTTCCTAGCCGGAAGCGATCTTGCCATCCAAGAGTTCGCTACAGAACTCGCCCGCAAAAACAATCTCCTCCTGGAGTGGCAGGAGACCCCGGAAGCCTCTACAGACCTAGTTGCTTTTGCGGAGCAAGCAGAACGGTCAGCTGAGTTACGCCGCCTCATACTGTTAGCGGTCGACGGGGACCCCGTTGCTCCCGTTCCGCGCCGGTATCATACTCTCGAACGCGGCAGCGAATTGTCACTACCAATCGATAAATTTGTAATTTAATTGTTACCTCAAAGCGGCGCGACAAGTAATGAAGTGCACATTTCAGTACGTGACCGCAAGTAGCCGGTTACTCACCCCTATTTTTGAGACGCCGTATCCTCATTTTCCCTTCACCGATGCTCAACTTCCCGCCATAAATTGAGCAGTTTTTGCATGTTGTGCGTCCAACTAAACGTTGCATCTCAAGAAAAAAGCAACGAGCAATTGTGGTTCGACAGCACTAGCATCACAATTCTCTTTCTGCCGTTCCTTTGGACCCGATCATGCGTACGCCATGAAACTTGGAAGGCCGATTACCTTCCGCAACATTGGCCGCGACGAAGCTTGTACGACTCGTTGCCTATCGCAGACAGCCCTGCTTCCCCGAGCCTGCGCGCAGGGTTGCGTTGGAGTAGACTCAAATGGCTTACCTAATCGAACGCAGGGCACAAGTCTTGTTTGTTACCGCGTCTTTAGTTAATGAGAAGGGAAGAAGCCACAAGATCGTCATCGAAAGCCGTCCCGAGTTCGCGGTAGTGACACTCCAGGGATTGAAGGAACAATACCCGATCTGCTGGGAAGCGATCTTCGAGGCCGCGCGGCGGCGCCATTCGGCGAATCTGCATCTCGAAGCTGAAGCAAGCGAGCAGCACCAGCCCACTAAGAAGCGGCGGCCCTGATAACCAATGATGGTCATGCTTGCGGTTTCGACTGAAGAGACGCGATGCAACTTGAGGCATAACGAATGCATAGGTTTGGAACCTCGGTAAAGTTGGATTATTTTGCAATTACTAATGCAGTGTACATTGCATTAGTAAACGCTACTCTCGGAAGTCAATCGAGGCCGAGTTGGCCGGGAGGTAACAGTGACGCAAACTTCGAATTGTCATACATATGGACGAGTTGTGCATTGTAAGCAAACTTGGGACTTACTGAACACCCCGCGGAGAATGCGAGTGAACCTTGAACGACAAGGATCTGTGAGGGCACATCCGATACAGGAGATTAGGCCTGCGTAAAGCGACTCACCATGTCACCGTCACTGGAAAGTTTCGATCTGCTTACCCTGGCTGATGCAGCAGAATTGCTTCATTGCTCCAAGGCGCACGTCTGTAAAGCCGTGTCCGGGAGAGTTCAAGGTTGCCCCCCGATCCCAGCTGTATCACTTGGCCGCAGAAAGCTCATACGCAGAGAGACCTTGCGGCTGTGGATTGAGAAGAATGAGCGGGCAAGCGCGGATGCTAGGATATCGACATTGCCAGAACGGGATGCCGGTAAACGCGCATAAGGAGAATCGATGCGCAAGAGTCGGTATCAAAAAGGGTCGGTCAAGAAGCAGGATGGCCGATGGGTCGCAATGTGGCGGGTCGATAAAAGCCACAAGAGCCGCGTAATCGGGTTGGTCAAGGACATGACCAAGGGCGAAGCGCGAGCTATCGTTGACGGGATTGTGACGGAAGCCGAAGCCAAGCGAAACCAGAACAGGGTGTGGACGTTTGGCGAGTTCGTGGAAGAAGTCTATTTCCCTTATTACAGCCGCAAATGGAAAGCATCAACGCGGGTCAACAATATGAACCGCGTCAGAATTCATCTGGTTGGTATCCATCAGGCAGGTGGCCTCGGCACGATGGTTCTTGGTGCCTTCCGGCGCGACGGGTTGCAAGACGTACTGGACGACAAGGCGAAGAGCCTGTCGTTCTCAACCGTGGATCATCTGCGGTGGGATTTGAAACAGATTTTCGACCTTGCAATGGCCGAAGGTCTCCTGGTCAGAAACCCCGCGATATTGCTGTTCACACCCAAGGGCGCGGCAAAGCCTGTCCGGAAAGTGATGAACATAAAGGAAGTGCAGATGCTGTTCGGCGCGCTCGATCAACGCGAACGGCTGGTCACAAAGCTCGCGGTCATGGCGGGGATGCGTCCGGGCGAGATATTTGCGTTGACCTGGGGAACCCTGCAAGCGTCTTACGTCGATATTCGGCAGAGGGTTTACCGTGGGACAATCGACACGCCCAAAACCGATCAATCCGTCCGCAAGGCCGCTCTCCCCGAAGGGCTCCTTCGGGATATTGAGGTCTGGCGGATGATGGCTGTATCCACGCAGGACGGTGCGTGGGTATTCCCATCGGAAAGGATGACGCCGATGTCGAAGGACAATTGCTGGAACCGGAACATCAAGCCGAAACTGGACAAGATCGGCATGGGCTGGGCGAACTTTCTCGTCATGCGCCGGACCCATGCGACTTTGATGAACGAACTCGGGGTGAACGGAAAGCTGGTTGCCGATCAGCTCGGCCACAGCCTCAATGTGAACCAAAACGTGTACACGCAAACGCCGGTGGAGAACAGGCTGCCAGCGGTCAATCAACTGGAAAAAAGCCTCTTCCTGATGTAATTGGAGCAGAAATGGAGCAGGGCTTTTCGGGTCTCTTCGTAAACCCTTGATTTTATGGAGCGGGAGACCGGGATCGAACCGGCGACATTCAGCTTGGGAAGCTGACGTTCTACCACTGAACTACTCCCGCTCTTTAGAATCAAGACCCCAGCAAGAACAAATTGAGCCTTTGCGCTCCATATTCTCAGGCCTGAATCTCGAACACTCATTATTATAGACGCGGCCCGCTCCCCGATGAATTCACCCGAAACAATCGTAAGTGGGAACGTGCTCAGGCGACGATGCAACAATCGAGTGCGACTGAAAGCTGGAGGTCGGCCCGAGAACTCTTAAGAAGCCGATTCGAGCAGCGCGCTCAGGCCATTCATGTCCTTGACGACGATCCGTCGAGCGTCCACATCCAACAGTCCTTCGGCCTGGAGCCGCATCAGGTTGCGTGAGATCAGTTCGCGCACCGTTCCAAGCTGATTCGCCAACTCCTGATGTGTCGCAGGCAATTGGAACTCGATGCCTCGCTCCGTCTTCGAACCTTCGGACTGCGCAAGCTTGACGAGAACCGCGATGAGCCGCTGGCGAATGGTGGTGAATGAAAGCTCCTCGATGATTCCCACCAGACGGCGCAGACGAGCCCCTACAACCGAGAGAAGTTTTAGCGCCACCTCGGGGTGCTCGATGCAGAACGCATGAAAGTCGCGGCGCGAAATAAATGCCACCTCAGCGTCTTCAATTGCCACCGCCGAAGCCGGATAAGGTCCACCATCGAAGACGGGGAGCTCGGCAACCGATTCGCCAGGAACATTCACGGCAAGAACTTGTTCGCGTCCATTGATAGATGCTTTGAATATCCGCACCTTGCCCTTCGCGATGATGTGAAGGCCACTGCACGATTCACCCTCAGAAAAGAGCAGCTCTCCCTCGTTGAACAGCTTGCGTACCGTACGCGAAGCGAGCGTCTTCAACTCGGGCTGCGATAGGCCCGACAACAGCGACGTTTTTTCGAGGACGGAGGCGAGATCGGTGTGCGGTGTACTCACCCCGGAATTCTAGCAGTGATTGTGAGACAGCGCGACGCGCGGTGGTTTTCTTTGTCATCGCGGGGCTGCGCCCGCTTTCTCTTAAGCTTCGACCTTGTGATATAGCCGATACTGCTCTTCTTGAATCGCAGGAAACGTCGTGAACTTGAGAGGGCCTTTGTCGGTTTGCGCGCTCCAGGTGCTGGAGCCTTTGGCAGTCTGCGCGGCCGCCAACAATGTGGACCTCTGCAGCAGTGGCGCCGGCCGTCCCAGGGCGAACAGGGCGAGCGGACCAATGACAGGAGCGACAACATTGGCGTGCTGCGGATCCACCGCTTCAAGCCCCATCGACATATCGAATTCCATCTCGATGCGATCGCCGTCGTTCCAGGTGCGCGTAATGGCCGCAAATGCGCCGGGAGTCAGCGGAACATCGACGCGGCGTCCGTTCACGGCTACCGTGGTCTTCGCTCCCGCCCATGCGGGAATCCTCAGATGCACGGTGAGCGATTCTGGTTTGGCGGCGGCCAGTTCGATCTGCGTGTTCGGCTCGTAGGGATAACTGGTGCGCTGCGTCAGCGTCACGCGGGCGCTGCCGCGAGACCAGGTTGCCCGCGAGGGCACGTACAGGTTCACGTAGATGCCGTCCGCATTGTGGAAGTAGGAACTGATTCCGTAGTCGGCCGTAATCTGCGGGAAAGTGCCGGAGCAACAGGGCCACTTATCCCTGTGATAGCCCTTCTTGGCAAAGATATTGTTGTAATCGGAGTAATAGAAAGCAGAACCGTCCTCCTTCAGCGACTTAGCGCCGAGGATGGTGTTGTAGAGCACGCGTTCCATGCTGTCGCCGTAGCGGCTGTCGCGCGTCACGCGCAGCAGGTAGCGCGCGATCTTGAAATGCCCGTAAGCTCCGCAGGGTGTTTCGAAGCCGGAGTGGCTCCAGATCAGGCTCTGGCCGATCTCTCCGCTGCCCGGCTTGCGGAAGCTTTCGTCCGGGCCCCAGCCGCCGGTGGCAAAGCTCTGCGTATCGCGCAGGAACGCAAAGCCGTTTTGCGCGGCATGAAGGTGTTTCTCGCTTCCCATGGTCAGATAGGCTTGCATGGCGCTCGAGAAAGCATTCACGTGACTGTAAGCGTGCTCGCCGGGAAGAACGTTTTTCCCCTCGGAAAGTGGATTGAAGTAGAGATCGTCCTCCAGGAAGCGGACGCCGAGGTCGCGGTAGCGGTCGCCGGCTCCGCGGTGATAGGCGAGGAAAAAATTCTCGGGCAGCGTATAGGTCTCGTCCCAGCAGTAGGCCTCGTCAGGGTACCGCTGAGCGTACTGTTCGCCGCGCGACATGGCCTTGGGCGGCAAATGCGGCAAAACCGCGTCGGTGGCGGCATCGAGCACCTTGAGAGCCGTTTCATCGCGGGCGAATTGATGCGCGTCGATCAGGCCGCAATTGGTCTTGTCGAAGGTGTAGGCGGGCAGGTGATAGCCGTCGTAAAACTTTGTCGTAATGGTTGGTGCAAAGGCGCGGACCAGGCGCTGCACCTTGTCGCGTGTCGCCGGCGAGCCGGTAATGGCGTATGCTCGCGCCAGGCCCGAGAGGTACTGCCCAAAACTATGCCCCGGTATGAAACCGTGAAAGGTGCCGTGAGGATCGAACTCCGGCGAGTTGTCGTACCATCCACCCATGTCGTCGCCCGGTGCGGGCAGGCCGGCGCGCTGCCTGAAGGGTTTGAGGAGCATGTCGTCGTCGAGGGCCAAAAAGAAAGCGTGGTTGGTTTCAAATTGCTGGCGCATGGGACCGTCGAGCAGTTCGATTTCGTGGTAGTCGAACTGCTCCAGAGGGGCGGCGTTAGCATTCGGAGCCGTGGTTTCCGCGCGCGGAAAGCGGGCAGCCGAAGCAACGGCTGCAGCCGCACTTAATTTGAGAAATGCCCTGCGAGAAGGTTGCATGGTAATCATTCTCCAGCGTTTCGCAACAACTGCATTCGCCCTGGTTGCACCAGCATTTCGCGTGCAGCAGGGGTACTTGGTCGGCAAACACTAATCTATTGCGTCGCCCGGCTCCTGTCGAATGGGTCAGATGTACTATATTCGCGGGCAGGCGATTGCTCGAATCTTGTTTCCACACGCCAGAGAACTTTTGCTTGCGCCGTGAGTCCGGAAGAAGGAGGTTGACGCCGGGATGCGCTTGTTTCGAAAACCAAGCCAGTGGCCGGCAAGACTGCGCAACCGCACGACGCGGACTCTCTTTCTGTTTGCGCTCGTGGCAGTGGCGGCCGGTTGCAGGCGGCAGCATCCAGTCATCGCCGTAATTCCGCGTACCTGCGGCACGGCGCTGTGGGAGCCCGAGCACGCCGGCGCCGCGGCCGTGGCGCGCGAACGCGGGCTGAAAATCTACTGGAACGCGCCCATGCGCGATGACGATATCCAGGCGCAGATCGCTCTCATCGAGAAATCGCTGCAGCGGCGGTATGCCGGCATCATCGTTTCTCCCATCGAGACGCTACCCATGCGCACGCCGATCCGACGGGTTCTTGCCCAGGGCGTTCCGGTTGTGGTGGTGGGGACCGAACTCGGCGTTGCCCCGGGACCGAACCTGGCCTACGTGTTGAGCGACGAGCGCGCAGCGGGGGAGATGGCGGCGCGGCGCATCGGCAGCATCCTCGAGGGCAAAGGCACCATCGCCATTCTCGGCATCAATCCCCAGTTGACGAGTAACGTGGAGCGCGAGCGCAGCCTGGAGGCGACGCTAGCGCGAGAGTTTCCCAACATTCATGTGGCCGTGCGCAAGTTCGGGTTATCCAGCGTCCCTCAGGAGCAGGAGGCCGCTGAAGAGTTGTTGGCGAAGGGGCCCAAAATAGATGCCATCGTCGCACTTTCGATGGGATCGACGCGAGGAGTTTACTACGCACTGGTCGAGTTCGACAAAGCCGGAATCATCAAGCTTGTCGGTTTCGACCAGGATCTGATTCCGCCCATTCGCAACGGCGGAATCGATTCGGTCGTCGTACAGAACACGTACGAGATGGGCCGGCTGGCAATGGACCTGATGGACCGCGAGCTTCATGGCAAGGGCTACGCGGCGGTGCTTGAAGTGCCACCAGTTCTGATGACGCGCGACAACATCGATTCCGCTGAGATTCGTCAGATTCTCTATCTCGCATGGTGGCCGCCGCGATGAGGACACCTTTCACGAATCGCAACCTAGTCGTCGCCAGCAT
>JBEKPD010000101.1:0-26171 GCA_049521075.1 Occallatibacter sp. | reverse complement strand
TGGAAGGGATGTTTGCGACACAACTTCAGGTCCGGGTGACGTTGAATTGGATCGCCAAACTCGTCGAAATGGGCCAAGGTAGTAATCTTTGTACGCGGAAAATTAAGACGCGTTTGCCCTGCCCGTTCACTTCTTCCCTACCCCCAATTCCCTGTTTTTCAGTACAATGCACTCGATGAGTCCGAAAGTCACCATCGCCGCCGCCCCTAAACCGAGCGCCGCTCCCCGCGCCTCGCGCACCAGTTCTTCTCCGGTCACCCTTTCCATCGACATCGGAGGATCGGGCGTCAAGGCCATGCTGCTCAACGCGCGTGGCAAGCCGATCAGCCCTCGCGAGCGTATCGACACTCCCACCACGCCCACGCCACACGCCATCCTGCGCATCCTGGACCAGTTGCGCGGACGCCTCGCGAGCTTCGATCGCGTTTCTGTCGGATTTCCCGGCGTGGTCAAGCGCGGCACTACGGATACCGCTTTCAACCTTCACCCCAAGTGGGCCAACTTCCCTCTCGAGCACGAACTCGAAAAGCGCTGGAAGAAACCCGTCCGTGTCGCAAACGACGCCGCGGTGCAAGGCTATGGCGCAATCAAGGGCCGCGGCGTGGAACTACTCCTTACGCTCGGCACCGGCATGGGGTCGGCGATTTATTCCGATGGGAAACTCTGTGCGGGACTAGAACTGGGCCACCACCCCTGGCGCGAGAAGACCTACGAGGACTACCTGGGACGCCGCGGTCTCGATAAATACGGCAAGAAGGTGTGGAACAAACGCCTCCAGGAGGCAATCGAGCAAACCGCAGCCACCTTCAACTGGGACCACCTCTATCTGGGCGGCGGCAACACCAAGAAAATCGCCTTCAGGCTGCCGAAAAACGTCTCCATCGTCTCCAATGAGGACGGTATTCTGGGCGGCGTGGCGCTGTGGCGGGAGTGAAATCAGTTGTCAGTGATCAGTTGTCAGTTTTCAGAGGCCGACTCTGCTCTGCCAGCCACCGAATAGATTTCCTAATCCTTAGTCTCTGCTTTTTTCAGCCCCAGCTCTTTCATCGCAATCTGCAAATCGGCCCAGGCTTCTTTTTTCTGGCGTGGGTCGCGCAGCAGAAACGCCGGGTGATAGGTGACGATGAGGCTCATGCCGCGAAAAGCGTGCACGCGGCCGCGCAACCCGGCCAGAGGTTGCCGCGCGCCCAAGAGATACGTAGCCGCCGTCGCGCCTAGCGCGACCAGAACCTGCGGGTGGACCACGTCAATTTGGCGAAACAGAAACGGCGAGCAGGTGTTGGCCTCCTCGGGCTCGGGCGTGCGGTTGCCCGGCGGACGGCACTTGACCACGTTGGCTATGTAGCACTCCTCGCGCTTGAGGCCCATGGCGGTAATCATGTTGTTGAGCAGTTGCCCGGCCCGGCCCACAAACGGCAGCCCCTGCGCGTCCTCGTCGGCACCCGGCCCTTCGCCCACAAACATCAGCCGCGCCACCGGAGACCCATCGGCAAACACCAGCTTATTGCGGCCCTTGTGCAGGGCGCAGCGCGTGCAGTCGCCAATTTCATCGCGAATCATCTGCAGAGCGGACGCCCGATCCCCTGCCGGAACTTGAGCACCTATCTCCGGCGCATGAAAACTTTTGCGACTCTTGATAGCGGATTCCTCTCCGAAAATGCCGGATTGCTGTACGGTGGTCTGCGCCGCGGTCGTCGACGCAGCAAGATGGTTCTCTGGTACAGCGTTGTTCCGTTCCCGGGTCTCAGAATCGAGACCTGGGGCACCCACTTCTTCGATAACTGCCTTGCCTTCCCACGCGGCTTCGTCGACGGGACGGCGATAAAAATCCGTTAGCCCCAGGTCGCGATAGAACCGCAAGCGCTCGGCTAGAGCTTCGCGAGTGGCAGGATCGAGCGCGCGCGGCACTTACAACTCCACAATGAGCCGGCGGCCGGCCCCCGCTGGAAGGCTCTCGCTGAGCACACGTTCCTGAGCAGCCTGCACATCCTGATGCTCTTCAATCTCGACCACTACGGACCGTGGACGGCGAAGCGTGAGAATCTCGTCGAGAATACGGTCTGCGAGCTGGCGCTTGGGCATTTCGGGCAGTTCGACAGCGGTTGCCCGTGTCAAAAACGTCGCCGCATTCGTGTCGGCGTCGATACCCACGCCCTCCCGGGCCACGTCGTTGATCACAATCGCATCGGCGCCTTTGGCGAGCAATTTTGCGCGGCCGTTTTCCATGCGGTTCTCGGTCTCGGCGGCAAAACCCACGATGAGCTGGCCCGGCCGGCGGCGGCGCACCACCTCGGCCAGAATGTCTTCAGTCGGCGCGAGGTCGAGTGTCAGCGGCCCCGTGCGCTTAAGCTTTTGCGCGGAGACAGCGACGGGCCGGTAATCCGCCACAGCTGCGGCCTTGATCACCAGAGTGGCCTCGGTCATGCGCTGCAGCACTGCATTGCGCATCTCGTCGGCGGTGGTGATCTTCACCAGTTCGCAATGCGGCGGCACGTGCAACGCCGAAGGTCCGCTGATCAAAACCACTTTTGCCCCGCGGCTCCTCGCGGCCTCGGCCAGCGCGTAGCCCATCTTGCCGCTGGAGCGATTCCCGAGGAAGCGCACCGGGTCGAGCGCCTCGCGCGTGCCACCTGCCGTCACCAGCACCACTTCGCCGCGCAAATCGTGACGTCGCCCGAGCGTTTGCATTACGACCTCGGCAATCGCATCTGGCTCCGCCAAGCGCCCCGCGCCCACCATGCCGCAGGCTAGATCGCCGGTTCCCGGTTCCACAATGCCCACACCGCGCTGGCGCAGAATCTCAACATTGGCCTGCGTGGCCGCATGGTTCCACATGTTCACATTCATGGCGGGCGCTACGAGTACCGGCGCCGCAGTAGCCAGAAACATTGTGGAAAGAAAATCGTCGGCAATGCCGTGGGCAAACTTTGCCAGGATGTTGGCCGTGGCAGGAGCTACCACCAGCGCGTCACACCATTGCGCTTCGGCGATGTGATCGATGCCGTTTTCGTCGGCAGCGCCCTCGCCCGCCTCCCACTCCCCCCAAAGGCTGGTGATGACTCTGTGCCCGGTGAGCGCGGCAAAGGTGAGCGGCTGCACAAATCTCTGCGCCGAATCTGTCATGACTACGTGCACTTCCACCGACTGCTTCTGCAGGGCACGCACCAGCTCCGCCGCTTTGTACGCGGCAATTCCCCCGGAGACGCCTACGGTGACCCTCATGATGTCGATTGTAGCCGGGTTGGGCGGATGAAGCGCGCTTCGAATCGATCTGAAAGAGAGAAAGCCGGGGAGCAATTCGCCCAGGATGCCGAGCAGTCCGCTGCCGAGCAGCAACAGGCTGGAAGGCTCAGGGGTAACAGCGCTCGCCGAACCGAACTGGACCTGATCGACCCCAGGAACAGGAAGATCCGGCGCAGTAATGTCGATCGATCCGATGGTATCGCCTGAAACTGTGATGCCCCAGAACTCGCCCGAGCCGGTATCAGGAGCGCCGGACACCGAAAAGTTGCCTAGCGAAACATCGGACGGGTCGAACACCGTGATGTCTACGTCGGTGGAACCATACAGTGTCAACAAGTCAAGGGATGCGGCAGTCACACCGGGGCTGAATAGAAAATCCAGGCCCGGGCCGAAGTTTGGGAACACCGAGTAGTTGGTGAAACCTGTTCCACTGAAATTCGGGCCGAGTACGCCGATGTCATCGCCGTAGTTGGTCGTTGCGTCAATCTCCAGTCCCTGCAGCATGGCGCTGTTGGTGGTGTTGTTGAGAGGGTTGTTAGCTGTCGCGCCTCCACCGACGCCCACACCCAAGATTCCTGCCACCCCGGCAAAGGTTTGGGTGGAAAGGCCAGTGGTGGTGGCGGCGAAAGCCGACGGGTCGGTGTAGGTGGTCGCGTCAGCGTAGTTAGCGCCAACACCAAGGATAAAAAGAGTAAGAATTGCGAATTTTGGGGAATAGAGTCTGCGCATGTCCGGGAACTCCCTTTCTGGTTGACCGATAGAGGTTGTGAAGCTATACGCATTACGCGGGCGCGCCGCGCGGGCACACTTTAGGCGTGACCGTAGACCAGGGAATCGGAGGCTGCTTGGGGGTGGGCAGGCTGCCGTTGGTGAAACTTGCCAGGACCTCAACAGGTCGAACTCTGGCTGAAGGAAGACTGAGATAATCATAGCGCAGAGCCGGCCCAGCTAGGGGGAAGCTAAACGCAAAGAGAGGCGTCCAGCACAGGCTGGCTTAGCTGCTCGCGGTCCGTGGCAATTCAGCCCGGCACGCCAAGGTGACTGCTCTTCTAGCTGAGCAGGATGGGAACGGCCGGGCCCTCGACAAGCGGCTTCGTCACCTCGACCTCTTTTTTGACGTAAGAGATCTTCCCGGCCTCGATCTCATCCTGCGCAATGCGGCAAGCCTTGCTCGATCGAGTGGGGACAAGAGCCTGCGAGCCATTTTGCAACTGCCGTGCACGGCGGGCTGCGACCAATACCTTGCGGTAGTTCGAATCGAAACTGGTCTCAATCGTCATCGGAATCATCTCCAAAAAGAAATCCCTGCTGGCCGGAGTCGCCACCGATGCCAAAGGCATCCAGCACAGGTTTGATCCGCTCCTGCGAGTTCGATTGCAGACAGGCCGCGGCGACCTCCAAGACCCGGCGGGATCGAAAAGCGATCTGCTCGCCATTGCGATAAAACCGTTCAGCAAGAACAATAGCTTCCAGCTGCGCTACCGCCCGGTCGAGAACGTCATTGATGAGAATATAGCCGTAGTGGCGATAATTCTCAATCTCCTTGCGGGCCTGGCCAAGGCGGCGATAGACTTCGTCCTCGTCCATCACGCCTTCGGCGCGGCTGCGATTCCGCAAGCGCGTGCGTAGAACCGTGGGATTGGGGGGCATAACAAAAATGGAAACGGCCTCGGGCATTTTGGCGCGCACCTGCGAGGCGCCCTGCACATCGATGTCGAGGATCAAGTCGTGGCCTGCGGCCAGTGCATCGTCGAGCGACAAGCGAGCTGTGCCATAAAAGCTGCCGAAAACTTCTGCGTGTTCCAGAAACATGCCGGCATCGGCCATGGCCAGAAACTCTTCGCGCGTGGTGAAGTGATATTCGCGCCCATCCCGCTCCGATCCACGCGGCGCGCGCGTCGTCCAGGAGATCGCAAAATCGACGCTGCTCACTTGCTTGCGCAGCTCACTCACTAACGTGCTCTTGCCGGAGCCTGACGGCGCCGAGATGATGAATAGTATGCCTGCCAAGGTTATCGATGCCTTTCTAATCGGTGGTCAGTGTAAGTGATCAGTGTTCAGCGCACACTGTCCACCCACACTCACACTGCTCGTGGTCCCTGCCCTATCGGTCCCTTGTTCCCTTGGTCCCTCAATTCCTGCTTTGTCTTACTCCACATTCTGCACCTGTTCGCGCGCTTTTTCGATCTCCGCCTTCATGGCCAGACCCAATTCGGTAATCCGCATGCCCTTTCCGCTCACGCCGCCGGTCTTCGAAAGCAGCGTGTTGGCCTCGCGGTTCATCTCTTGCAGCAGGAAGTCGAGTTTCTTGCCGGCTTCTCCGTCTGCGCTCAGCAACTCGCGAAAATGCTCGATATGCGCCCCCATGCGCGCCAGTTCTTCGCTGATGTCGCTGCGCTCTACAAGCACAGCAGTTTCCTCAAGCACTCTCTGCTGGCTGAACTCCGGCCCCACGGCCGAAGTAAGCCGCTGCGCCAAGCGCTCCTGATAGCGCTGCTCGATCTCCGGCCTCAACTCGGCCACGCCGGCGGTCGCCGCGGCAAGCTTGTCCAGCGTGCCGCGAAGAATCGCTTCCAGCGCCTCGCCCTCGCGGGCGCGCATGACTTTTAACTGCTCCACGAGGGGAACAACGTGTTCCAGAACGCTCACGGCGAGCGCGGCCAGATCATCGTCCTTGCGATCCTCGCCCTGCAGGGCCCCGGGCAGTCGCAGAGCCGCATTCAGGTCCGGCTCGCACTCGAGCCCGTGCTCGCTGCGCGCCGCTTCGAACGCGGCAAGATAGCCGGCAATCAGCTCGCGATTGAATCCGGCCTTTGCCTGCGTGTTGCGCTCGATTGAGAGGACCAGATCCACGTGTCCGCGGATGAGATTTTCCTTCAACACGCGGCGCAGTTCCACTTCTACGGCGTCCAGGCTGGACGGAAGCCGGAACTGCAGATCGAGAAAGCGATGATTCACGCTCTTGAGCGTCAGCGAGTAACTGAGCTGATCCTCATCGCCGACGGGCACGCGTACCTGAACGCGCGCAAACCCGGTCATAGAAGAAATGGCCATGATTACTCCTGCGCCTCCCTTGCAAGGGCTGGCACCGCCTCGCGGAACCAACCGTTGCCGTTTTGCGCGTCGGGCATATCGATGAACTGCAGCTGATAGAGCTTCTGGTAGGTCGGCGATGTCGTGAGCAATTCCTCGTGCGATCCGATCGCGGTGATACGCCCTTCCTCGAGCACGGCAATGCGGTTGGCGCGGCGTATAGTCGAAAGCCGGTGTGCGATCACAACCACGGTGCGGCTCTGCATCAGATTGGCCAGCGCCACCTGCACCAGCGACTCGCTTTCCGAGTCGAGCGCCGAGGTGGCTTCGTCGAGGATGAGGATGGGCGCATCCTTGAGGATGGCGCGGGCGATGGCGATGCGCTGGCGTTCGCCTCCCGAAAGACGAAATCCTTTCTCGCCAATGACGGTATCGTAGCCCTGCGGCATTTTCAAAATAAAATCATGCGCCAACGCGTTGCGTGCCGCTTCTTCCACCAGGGATCGCTTCGCATCCGGCTGGCCATAGGCAATGTTGTTGTGCACGGTGTCGTTGAAAAGAATCGTCTCCTGCGTGACCTGCGCCACCTGACGCCGCAGCGAAGCCAGAGTCAAGTCGCAAACCTCGTGGCCATCGATGAGAATGCGCCCCGAGGTCACATCGAAGAAACGCGGAATGAGGTTGACGAGCGTGGACTTGCCGGCGCCGCTCGGACCGACCAGGGCGAGCACCTCGCATGCATTCACCTCAAGATCGACGTTGTGAAGGATCTGGTGCTCGCCCTCTTCGCTCGAATAGGAGAATCCCACGTTTTCAAATTTAATCGCTTGGCGAAAGCGTGTGAAGGTAGACGCGTGCGGCCGCTCTTTCACATCGTCCTCGGTGTCAAAAAAGGAGAAGATCGATGTGGAAGCGCCCATGGCCTGCTGAAAGCTGTTGTAGAAAAATGCGAAGCGGCGCAATGGGTCGTAGAGTTTGAAGAGCAGAAAAATGAAAGCGCCGAACACGCCGATTGTCATGTGGCCGCTCTTGATTTCGGTGCGCCCGATATACAGCAGTATCCCCATGGCGATTGCGCCCACGGTATCCATCAGCGGCGAACTGATGGACTGAACCCGCACGCTCCGCAAATTCGCGCGGAACAGCCTTCTCGCAGCGTTCTTGAAGCGCAAAATCTCCCACAGCTCGGTGTTGAAGGACTTCACGATGCGGTTGCCTGTCACGGTCTCGTGCAGAATGTTCTGAACCTCAGCCAGCTTGTCTTGGCCGGTACGCGTGCGTGTGCGGACTGCCCGGCCTATCTTGCGTACCGAAGTAATGACAACGGGAATAAAGAGAACCAGCACCCAGCTCAGGTAACCGCCCAGGTGAATGACGAACGCCATCGCCACCACAAAGGTAAAAAACTGTTGCAGAAAATCGCCCAGCACCGAACCGAGCGAAGTCTGCACGCGATCCACATCGTTGATGAGGGTGGAAAGAATAGTGCCGGTGGGATGGCTGTGAAAGAAACTCGAAGAGCGGCGCAGCGTGGCCTCGTAAAGATGGTTGCGCAAATCCGTAATCGTGCCGAAGCCGGCATAATTCACGAGGTAGTTTCCCAGATAGTCGCAAAGGCCCTTGAGAATGGTGGTGAGGACCAGGGCAAAAGCCACAACGGTCCATGCATTGTGCAGATGCAGAAAGTGGGGAATGAGGTTGCGCAGATCGAAGTGCCAATCCGATTTGGGAAGGCCCAGCATGATCGGGCCTTCCGGCGCATTCGGCGCCAGCACTCGATCGAAGATCGGCTGCAGCAGCAGGATGCGGAAGGCGTCAAGCATGCCCACCAGCGCCGACAGCACGACGCCGGGCAACCATTCAAGCGTGTACGGCAGCCCATAGCGCAACAGGCGCAGCAGATTCTTCATGCCGGAGGGTCCACCTGGCGCATGGCGTTGCGCCGTGGGGGCCCAAAATTGCGCTCAAAATGGGTGTGAAAGTCCATCCCCGTATTGTATCCGGACCGCCCCGGTCCGCTGGCGAATAGACGCAGCAAGCAGCGATCAATACCGCCTCAAATCCACAATCGCGTTCAGAATCGTCTCCGGCTGAGGCAGAATCGCATCTTCGAGCTTGGGCTGGTAGGCCACAAACGTATCCATCGCGCCAATGCGCCGCACCGGTGCGTCGAGGTCGTCGAAGAGTTCATCGCCGATGCGCGCCGCGATCTCGGCGCCGTAGCCCCAGCTCAGCATGTCCTCGTGGGCCACAATTACGCGGTTGGTCTTGCGCACCGAGGTGGCAATCGCCTCCCAGTCGTAGGGACTCAGCGTGCGCAAATCGAGAATCTCCACGTCGATCCCATGGAGCCGCTCGGCCTGCTGCGCAGCCTGCAGGGCGCGTGGCACTAAGGCCCCATAGGTGACGAGCGTGAGATGCGCACCCTCCCGCACAATCTTCGCCTTGCCGAACGGAATCGCAAATTCCGGTCCCGGATAGGCAGCGCGGCCATGGGTTTCGCGATAGAGGCGCTTGTGCTCGAGGAAGAGCACCGGGTCGTCGCAGCGAATGGCCGTGCGCAGCAGGCCATTGGCGTCGAGCGCGTTCGAGGGAAACACCACACGCAGCCCGGGGAGGTGGGTGAAGATGCTCTCGCCGGATTGCGAGTGGTAAATGGAGCCGCCTGTGAGATAGCCGCCGATGGGCACACGCATCACCACGGGCGCGCACCAGGTTCCGTTGGAGCGCCAACGCAGCAACGCCAGCTCATTGCGGATCTGGTGCATGGCCGGCCAGATGTAATCGAAAAACTGAATCTCCACCACCGGCTTCATGCCGCGCAAGGCGTAGCCCACGGCGCGGCCTACGATATTCGCTTCCGCGAGGGGCGAGTTGAAAACGCGATCGGAGCCAAACTCGGTTTGCAGGCCGGCGGTCAGCTTGAAGACACCGCCTTTGCCCTTCACCTCATTGAGCGCTCCCTCGCGGCTGGCATCGGCCACATCTTCGCCATAGATCACAATCCGCTCGTCGCGACGCATCTCGTCTGTCAAACAATGATTAATCAGGTCGGCCATGGTGTGCGCCGCAGCCTTGTTTCCACTCTCTTCCGCCGCGAACTCGGGTTGCTCGGTGGCAAACGCAACCCGCGTGGGATCAAGGTCCTCAGAGTAGACGTGCGTCGTAATGCTTTCCACCGTGGGCAACGGCGCATGGAGCGCGCGCTCGGCAGCCCCGGCGGCTTCGTGCTGCAAGCCGTGCTCCATCCCGTCCAATTCCGCGGCCGTCTGAATTCCATCCGCAATCAGGCGCGCGCGCATTCTTGCAATGGGATCGCAGAGAGCGTCGGCCTCACGCTCGGTAGTCGAGCGATAGAGCTTGTCGTCGTCCGACAGCGAATGGGAGTATAGCCGCACGCAATGCCCGTGCACCAACGCAGGCCCGCGGCCGGCGCGGCAGTGCGCGGCTGCTTGTTGAAAAGCGCGCAGGCTGGCCACAGGATCGTTGCCGTCGATCTCGGCAAAATAAAAGTTGGGAAAGTTGGCCACGAGGCGCGAAATGTTTCCCCCCGGTGTGTTCACCTCAACCGGGGTGCTGATGGCGTAACCGTTGTCTTCCACCATGAAGATCACCGGCAGCTTCTGGTTCGACGCTGTATTCAGCGCCTCCCAGAACTCGCCCTGCGAGGTCGAGCCTTCGCCGACGCAGGCCAACGCCACCTCGTCGCCGTGAAAATCCACGTCGCGGAATTCGCGGTAGTCGCCTGGATCCTTAACGGCAGCTTCGGGATGGCGGCTGAAGTAGCGCCCGGCCTCGGCGCAACCCACGGCGTGAAGCAATTGGGTCGCGGTAGAAGAGGAACTGCTCACAATGTGCAGGGCGCGGCTGCTCCAGTGCGTGGGCATCTGGCGCCCACCGCTGGCCGGATCGTCCGCCGCACCCACGGCCTGCAGCAACATGTCGTACGGGGTGACTCCCAGCGCCAGCGCAAGCGCGCGATCCCGGTAGTACGGGAAGAACCAGTCGTAGCCGGGACGCAAAGCCAGAGCCGCGCCCACCTGCAGCGCTTCATGACCTGCCGCAGAAAGCTGGAAGAATATCTTCTGCTGGCGTTTGAGGAGAATTTCGCGATCGTCTACCGCGCGGGAGAGAAACATCAGCCGGTAGATTTCTACCAATCGTTGCGCGCTCGGCTCGTCCGAGGCGGAAGACGCCTCCGCGCGACGAGCCCTGGAAATAGCCCCTTCCATTCCGGTCGACCCCCATCGCAAGACCAGATTCGCCCCTTTCCGAAGTCTCAGCACCCCCAGTCGGCGCGCCCTGCCCGAGGCATCCAACGACTGTTCTTGCCGTCGGTGGATGACCTTTGAGGAGCGGCGAGTCTGCAGGAGCGGGAAAGGGCACTTGCAATCTGGTTTTGCCGCGAAACCGCTTTCCAGATACTTCTAGTCTAAATTCTACCAAGGCGCAAGACGCGAGTGCTTATGAAAAATGCCGCCCCGGGGTCGAAGCCTTCAACGATTGGGGAAAATCGCCGACGTTGGCGGCAGGGTCTCCGCAGGCTGGCCCACGCCGTCGGTCATTCTTTGCTTCACATTGTGCGCCAGTTTCTCAATTTCGGCGATCTTACGCAATTCCTCGGGGGTCAATGTACCTGCGTTTCGAGCCGCAACCTCTTCATTCAGTTCCCTGGCAAGCTTCAACAGCTTATCGGAGTCGGAGACCATTTGTTTTTGGCGCTGGATATTCAGCGTGCGCACTCGCCGCTCCATCATTAGGGGGTTATCATCGCCGCCCGCCACCATCGTACCCAGATCCTGATGCGGAGAAAACGGGTGCGCGTTCCCGTTACCCTGCCCCATTCCGCCACCGCCTCCGTTAGACTGCGAACGGCCCGTCAACCCGCACACCAGCGCCAGTAGCACCGCCAATCCCGCACCGGCCCAGAGCTGCACGGGCGGAGGCCGGTTTCCCGGGTTCCGAAATCTGCTTCGCGTTTTTTGCATGGTGAACCGTCCCGGCCGCAATTGACTCGGCCTGTCTTAACCCTTGGGGCTTCCCGTTCTCACCTTGTGAGCCAATTGCTCAATCTCGTTGGCTTTGCGAACCACTGTCACTGAAAGCGTGTCCTTGGTGGTTTTGTCGACCTCCGCCTTCAGATCTGTCGCCAGTTTAAGCAGGTCGGAGCATTGGCGCGTAATCTCTGGCTCGCGCGTCTCGACTTCCGCGTTCCCAGTTGGCGGTTTTTGCTGTTGGCCGGATTCGGGCGCTGGCGCACTGGCGGTTTTCGCAGTAGACGCTGTGACCGTCGTCGCCGGCGCGGACTGCGCACGACCGCGCCACAAACCGGCCGTCGCAACGGTAAGCGCCGCGCAACACACTAGTGCACAGAGTTTACCGCTGCTGCGAAGCCAGCACTGTGGCCGCCTCCACGCAACGCAATCCAAGTTTTGTTTCGATCTCGGCATGGGGGTTAAGATGCGCCCGAGAAACATGACGGCGTTCCAGCCGTTCCTGCGTCTCAGTCTAGTCTAGAAAGAGGAGTTTTGGCATGTTTCTTTTTCCCTTGCTCGCAACCCTTTTGGTGGCAACGCGTTGGAGCCTGTTCCAGGAAGACCGGTTCCTCGGCAAAGTGCTCGACGAATGGATTGCGGACAGCCAGGAATTCGTCCACAGCAAGCTGCCCAAGCTGATCGTGATTGCCATCATCGCGTTTGTGCTCAGCCGCTTGCTGCGCATTGCGACCTTCCACATGACGCGCCTGGCGGAACAGCGAGCCGCCGGGCCGGCGCGCTTTGGCGAAGCGAAGACCATGGCCGGTGTTATCCGCGCCACGGGAGTGGCAGTCATCGTCCTCATTGCGGGCTTCATGTCCCTCGACACCATTGGCTTCAATCTCGCTCCCTTGCTGGCTTCGGCGGGCATTGCCGGCATCGCCATCGGCCTCGCCGCCCAGACTATCGTCAAGGACATGCTGAACGGGTTTCTCATCCTCGTAGAAGGCCAATTCAGCGTCGGCGACACCGTCCGTCTCGCCGGAGTCAGTGGGGTTGTCGAAGCACTCACGCTGCGCCGTACCACGGTGCGCGACGGCGACGGCACGCTCTACGTTATTCCCAACTCGCAGATCACCACGGTGGCCAATCTGAACGCGGGCTACTCCATCGCCACCATCAATGTGAGCGTGGATTTCTCCGCCAATCCCGACGAAGTAACGAAGCTGCTGAAGGAGATTGCCATGGAGGTGCGGAACAGTGCCGAATACCGCGACATCTTTCTCCAAGGCCCGCAGGTTCTCGGTCTCGATTCGGTGAAAGGCTCGCAGATGATCTTTCCGGTGCTGTTCAAGACGCGCGCCAATCAGCAATACGCGCCGGTGCGCGAGTTCCAACGCCGCGTCCGCCTCGCGCTTGAAGAAGATCATATATTGCCCGGCGACCCCGGCCGCGTGTTCCAGCCACACAACGATGCGAAAGCGGCGGACACGCCTCGCCAGCCCGAAGAGGCATCAACATCAAAGCACGACCCCACCACTATCAAGCCTCAGGAGAGCAACCCGTTTAGTGGGGACTAAGAACGGTTTCTTGTAGGGCGGCCCCTATGCTTCCCTTTCCAGCGCTTTCAGTAAATCCTCGCCATTGGTAATTGGCGGCAGGCAGTTGCGGCCGCGGCATACCATCACCCATGCTTCCGCTCCGGCTGGCCGCGGCGCCTGCACCAAGGTTTCTGCCAGCGCTTCGGGAAGCTCGCGAGCGACGAGCTTTGCCGGATCGATGCGCAACACGGTCTTGTTCACGGCGTATCGCGCAATTGACAACACCTCCAGCCGCGCCGCCTCTGGACCTGAACCCACAATCACCACCTGCACGGGATCGAGCAAAAGTCGTTCTGCCGCGAGGCCGTAACTGCCGGCGTAGAGGCCAAAGTGCTCCACGATGCCGGCAAAGCAGGCCAGTGCGTCTTCGGCAATCTCGCGATACTGCTTGCGCCCGCTCAGCGCCTCAAGCCGCAGCAGCGCAGCAATCGCAGTGGGATTCCCTGCCGGCGTCGGCGAATCCTGCAGAGGCTTGCGCCGCGCTGACAATGCTCCAAGTAGAATCTTGTTGGGCGTGGCAGTATCAAAAAATCCTCCGCCTGCCGCATCGTGAAAGCGCGCAATCATGGCGTCCGCCAGTTTTTGCGCGGCGCGGTAATAGCGCATTTTCCCGCTCGCCATCCACGCGTCGATGCAGGCGTGAATCGTAAACGCGTAATCGTCGAGTGAACCCGGGAGTTTTTCGGCAGTTGCCGTCTGCTCGGGGCCATCGCCATACGCAATCACGTGATCGAGCGCCGCATTGCCGTCCCAAGCCTCCTTGACCAGCCGATCGAGAGTGCGCAGCGCAAAGCCCTTCGTCGCATCCATGTGCAGTATCCGAGCGGTTTCGAGGTACGCCGTCACCGCCATGGCGTTCCAGCCGGTGTAAAGCGTGCGGTCAATGAACGGAGTGGGGCGCAAAGCCCGCGCGGCAAGGAGCTTCGCTCGGCCCTTGTCACGAACGGCTTTGAGCGCTTCTGGAGCCGCGCCCGTTTCCTTCGCCATCTCGCCCAGCGATTGCTTTACGTGCAGCACGTTCTTTGCCGGGTTGTGATGCATGTCGCCCAGCTCGCCAATATCCCAGTACTTCGCCGCAAAATCCAGCTCCTCAGGATCGAGAACGGCGCGGGCCTCATCGAGCGTCCAGGTAAAGTAGTCGCCGTCGTCGTCCAGTCCGACGTCGGCGTCCTGCGAGGCAAAGAATCCGCCCCGCTCGCGGTCCGTCATGGTTGCATCGAGCCAGCCGACGATCTCGCGCGCGGTCTCACGGAAATCCTCGCGGGCGAAACTCAGAAAACCGTGCACGTAGTTCCGCAACAGCTCCGTGTTGTCGTAGAGCATCTTCTCAAAGTGCGGGACCACCCAGCGCTCATCGACGCTGTAGCGATGAAATCCCCCCGCGAGCTGATCGTAGACGCCGCCGCGCGCCATTTTTTCGAGCGTCGTCGAGAAAGCCTCGCGTGCGCGCTCGTTGCCGCGTGTCACGGCCATCTCCAGCAGCAGGTCGAGAGCCGCGGGATGAGGGAACTTCGGCTGCGAGCCAAAGCCTCCGTTGCGCGGATCGAATTGGGCAATGATCGATTCCGCAATCTTCTCGACCAAATCGAGAGAAACACCGGAGCGGGCGGAAAAGCTCTCGTTGTGCTCGATGGCGGCCATCACGCTCGCGGCGGTTTCGAGCGCCTCGTCGCGCTTCTCGCGCCACACCTGTGCCATGGCCATCAGAACCCGCCCGATGCCCGGCCGGCCGTAGCGGTCGTCGCGCGGAATGTACGTCCCGCCGAAGTAGGGGCGCCCGTCGGGCGTGAGAAACGCCGTCAGCGGCCATCCGCCCTGCCCGCTGATCGCCGACACTGCCGCCTGATAGCGTGCATCCACATCCGGCCGCTCGTCGCGATCCACTTTGACAGCGATAAAGAGCCGGTTGATTAGCTCGGCTACCTCTGGGTCCTCATACGACTCGCCGTCCATCACGTGGCACCAGTGGCACCACACCGCGCCAATATCGAGCAGGATGGGCTTGTCCTCGGCCTGGGCCCGCGCAAAGGCCGCCTCGCCCCACGCATGCCAGTGCACCGGCTGATGCCGCGCCGAGCGCAGATACGCCGAAGCCGAGTGTTCAAGCCGATTGCCGGCAGTTGGGGAAGCAGTCTCGCTCATGCTGTGAGAATACAGGTCGCGCACCGCGCAGCCAGCATGGTCTTGTCTCAATTCGATGTCGTCATGCGGGTGTGCGGCTTCAGAAGCTGCTGAAAAATACTGGGCGCCCCGGGTCCTGATTTTGGGACCGGGACGCCACGAAGCTTCAGCCACACCAGTTAGTTTTTCGCCAACTCGGTCTCAATGGCCGAAACCAGTTCCGGAGCGTCAGGCGCGGTATTGGGCGCAAAGCGTGCCACCACATCGCCGCTGCGGCTGACGATGAACTTCTCGAAGTTCCACTGGATCTCCGGCGCCGGATTGGCGTCGATATTGTGCTGCTTGAGGACGGCGGCCCATCCGGCCGGGTCACCCTTGGCCTTGGGCTGGGCGGAGATTAGCGTCGCATAGAGCGGATGCTTGCCCGCGCCCGTGACGGGGATCTTCGAGAACATCGGAAATTTGACGCCGTAATTCGTGGTGCAAAAGCTCTGAATCTCCTGGTTCGTGCCTGGCTCCTGCTCTTTGAAGTCGTTGGCGGGGAAGCCGGCGACCACCAGTCCCTGGCCGCTGAACCGCTCGTACAGGTTCTCCAGCCCCTCGTACTGCGGCGTCAGCCCGCACTTCGAAGCCACGTTGACTACAAGAAGCACCTTGCCTTTGAACTCGGCGAGGGACGCGGCCTCGCCGCCAATCTTTGCAACGGGAATGTCATAGACGGATGAACTCAAGTGAAACCTCCTCTTTCTTTTCCATCCTAAACGGATCGGGAACAGTGCTCCAAATTTGGATGATTGAACTCCGAGATTCGTCGAATGATTCATCTCAAATTTATTTTTGCAGCGAATCAACAGGAGTTTCTAAGGCAAAAACTCATGAAAAAGCCCCGGCGCGAGGCCGGGGCTTTTTCATGAGTCGGAACTCAAGCGAAGCTTAAAGCTTCTCGTAGAAGTCGCACGCGGAACAAGAGATGTAGACTCCGCCGGGGACGCCGCGTTCACGGTCCTTGACGCGCTTGACGATGCGCGTGGGTTTCGAGCACTTGGGACAGTCGGTGGACTTCGTCGTGTCCATTACCTTCTTACGATCACCGGTCTTGGCAATTTTGGCCATGGGTTGGGTGGTTCTCCTTGTTGGGGTGTCTCTGCACACATCCGCTGCGGCGGACGGCTTCAACGGCGCGGCTAGTTCGCTTCCAGGAGCAAAATTCGCTCGGCTCGAACATGACTCGCTTATATCAGTTTATATGAACAGGCTCCTCAGTTGGGCTGCGCTGAGGAGCCGCGCGCCACAAGCTGGCTTGTGCTTGCCGGGGGCGATTGGCTGCCTGCCGGCGCGGGAGGCGTTTTCGCCGGAGCGGTTTGCGGCTGCGAGCTATTCTGCGAACCGTTCGCGGGCTGTGTACTTCCCTGCGCCGCCGGCTGTGGATAGGCCGGATAGGATGCCTGCGAGGGCTGGCTGGAAGCTGCTGGAGTGCTCGGCTGCTCGTCGGGATTGGCGCCCGGCTGCTCATCCGTGTGCGGCTTGGGGAATTGTACCGGGCGCATCACGCCAACGCTGGTGTTGTCCGTAGGCAGCGACTCGCCGGACTTGCGCAGGCTGGGAGGAGCGCTGGGCGCTTGTTTGTCGGGGTCGGTCTCGACGTCGCCTTCATGGATCGTGCGTGTGTTCGCCGCGATCACCGGCGTGCCGTCGGTTGTCATCATGGCCGAGACCACGTCCTTGGTGAAGATCTCGAGCGGCTCACCGTCTTTGGCGATCTCCACGCGGATGACGCGGTTGCCGTTGATGCGCACGAAGTCGACTTCCTCGGGCGGCGTGCCAAAGATCCACTCTTCGAAGGGCATCTGACCGTCCATTTCACGCGATTTGGTGGTCGGCTGGCCCTTGGCAAAGAGCACCATATCGGTGGTCATTCCCACCAGGACCTTGTGGCCGAGGATGGCGTTTTTCAACGGTGCCGGCAGAGTATCCGTGAAGGCCTGGATTGGCGATTTCACGTCGAACGAGATGAGCGGGGCGAGAAGTGCCTTCACCTGCTGGGGCGTCAACTCGGGAACGTGATCGGCAAAGGTGAGGGTGAGGCGCGAGCCCACGGGATCGCCGTTAGGATTGGCCATCGTTGGGTCAACATCTGGATCGCCCATCTGTGGACCGACCCCGATCTGCACGTGGCGCAGCAAACGATGTTTGGGATCGGGTCCGCCGTCGAGATCGAAGACGATTTTCGAACGGTCGAATTTGATATCGGTAATGACCACACGAGCACCTGGCTTGGCAGAGAGCCCCTCGCTCACCACCGTGTTCAAATAGTTCACGCCGGCAGGCTCGAGCTTGCCATTGGCCGCGAGCGTCAGCCCTTTGTGGCCGCGGGGAAAGGGGCGCATGGCGAAGCCTTGCTCCGATTCGAGCGCGCGAATCAGATCCAGGCGCGTCTTGGGATCGAGCTCTGTTTTGCCGAGTTCCACGTGTGTGGGTTCGATCTGCGCGTAGCGACGATCCACTGGCCCGGTGGTAGCCACTCCTCCTTTGCCGCTGGTGTCGACGGTGAGTACCTGGGCAAAACTGACACCGGCGCCGAACAAGGCTGCCAGCGCACATAAGACTGCGACACGCGCGAAAACCCTGTTGAAGTGGGTGTTCGCGGTCGATTCAGCAGTCGAGCGAATCCATTGGAGAAGGAGACGCCTGTTCATGGGAACCTCCCATGGGTTCGAACGCTATTAGGCAAACCTTAGCCCGAATCGGGGTGAAAAGGCAAATGCAGGAAGTAAGGTACCGTGGGAACGAGAGCGCGAGGGAGCGAAAAAACGTGCGACAGGCTGGTGCAAAGAGAAGTAGAACGGCGACCATGACAGATATGAGTGAACCAGCAAAGATTCGTCAAGCGCTGGATTCGACTGCGGCGGGCATAAAAGTGGCGCTACTGCTCACCGTAATGTCCGCGGGCTTGTATCTCTGGAAGCACACGTCTCTTCAACTTCAGATGCTTTGCCTGTGGTTGGCCGTCACTATACTCGGTATGGTCGTCTACCGCGTGCGCAGAAGGAAACCTGAAGGTTCTGGATCCTGATTGATCCACGATCTCCTACGATCTCCCGCACTCAGATTGCATTAAATACGTTTTTCCGTTAGCTTTCAGCTGGCGGCTTTTAGCTATTCGCTATTGACTACTTCCAATTCCCTCCCCTGGCTTCTCGCTCCCTTGGTTTCTCCCTTCGATCTGAATAAGCGTCGGCGCGGCGGGTGCGGCCGGCCCCATCGCTGCCTCGTGCTGCGCGCGGGAGATGGCATCGAGATCAACAGGAATGCCCCCGGGCACGATCACGGGAGCGTTGTAGCGATAGTTGAGTTCGCGCGTGAGGCGGAAGACCGCGACCAGCGCCGCAAGCAGCACAAAGAAGGTGAGCCAGCTGCCGTCCAGGCCAAAGGCTCCGCCGGTGAGCCGGAGCGAGCCCATGGGATCGCCCTCGACTACTGGAGAATGGCTGGTGACGCCACTGACGGCAAGGCCGAGGAGCAAGGCGCGGCTGGCCTTCCAGCCAAAATTCAGCCCCCAACTCACCCACAGGGCGCGCGTGCGCAGATAGCACGCGGAGAGGACGAGCGCAAGAACGAAGGAAACAGCGAAACTGGCGTGGCTTGCTCCCGGTACAAGCGCCTGCAGGATGGCGTAGATGGCGGCAAATCCAAGTGCAGCTCCTGTGGGACCGACGGCACGGGCAAAGCGCTGGAAGGCGTAGCCTCGGAAGGCGATTTCTTCAGCCAGGGCAAACAGCGCAAAGAATGCCGTGTCAGCCACAAACCAGCCCCATGTTGAAGCCTGGGAAGTGAAGGATACGGCGATACCGCCGAACACAATTAAAGGCAGAACGCAGACCAGGGCGACGGCCCAACCGGTTGCCAAGCCAAGTCCGGCCTCCTCCAGGCATCCCGGACGAAGTGGAAGGCCCTGCTCGCGAATGGGGTGCACCTGCCTGTCCATCCAGAAGCCCATGGCAGAGTAGCCAATGAGCAGCAGAAAAACCAGCATGGCCTGTTCCGCCAGGGGAATCCAGGCATCGCCGACAAGACCGCGCGCCCCATGGAAGGCAAGCGCGCGCGCGAAAAAGAAGTAAAGAAACGCGGCAAGAAATTCGAGGTAGGCGCGCAGCCGGCCGCCGGTGTAAACGGGATCGGTCATGGCCGCCTCCGCACTGTGGCACGGGCGTGGATGGCGGGGCCATCGAACGAGCAGCTTGTGCCGCGGAGATTTGCTTGGCGTTGTCTCATGAGAATCGTCAGGACTTTCGAGTTGCGGGAATCAGCCTTGCGTGTAGAACTGCCCTATGTTGCGGAACTTCTGTTGCCGCGAAGTGACCAGGAGATCGATCGGTACGGACTTGAGCCCGTCGAGGTTTTTTCTGAGCACCGACCCCAGCAACCCGCAGCCTTCTTCGCGGCCGGCGTGGATGCCATCCGGCGGTTCAGGAACGATCTCGTCGACGCAACCAAGCTCGGCAACCTCGGGCGCGGAGATGCGCAGGGCTTCAGCCGCCAGCGCTTTTTTGCCCGCGTCGTTCCACATGATCGACGCGCAGCCTTCGGGCGAGATCACGAAATAGAGTGCGTTTTCGAGAATCAGCACGCGATCGGTGACGGCCAGCGCTAGTGCGCCGCCCGATCCGCCTTCTCCGCTGATCACGGAGATGGTGGGCACGCGCAGCCGAGACATTTCTCGTAAATTGCGGGCGATGGCTTCGGCCTGGCCGCGCTCTTCTGCTCCCATTCCGGGATACGCGCCGGGAAGATCGATGAAGCTGATGACGGGGCGGGCAAATTTCTCGGCGAGCTTCATGCATCGCAGCGCTTTGCGGTAACCCTCAGGATGCGGCATGCCGAAGTTGCGCCGCACGCGCTCCTTCGTGCTGCCGCCTTTGCGATTGCCGATGACCATGACCTCGTCCGCGCCCAGCCGCGCCATGCCGCAGGCAATGGCTTCGTCGTCGCCGAAGGCGCGATCCCCGTGAATCTCGCTGAAATCCGTGAAGATTCGCTCGATCAGTTCCATGGGGTAGGGCCGCTGGGGATGCCGTGCCCGTTCAATTCTCTCCCAAGCCGGCGAGACGGCCTGTGCCTGGGGACTAACACCTGTTTCGAGTTCGCTCATCGATTATGTGGCGCCAAAGGGGTAAATCTGGCTGCCCTGCAGTGATTCTACAGTTGTCAGGTTTCAGGTGTCAGGTTTCAGCAGAGATCCAGGCCCTGAAACCTGACACCTGCCTTTAGAGAATGCCGTACTTTTCAAACGCCGCCTTTGACGGCATGCCCTCTTCGAGTGCTTTGCGGACGGTCTTCTCCTGGCGCGCTTTCTCGAAGGCGCGGACAAGAACCTCCTGCTCGGCGGCGCGGGGAACCACACAGACGCCATCGAGATCGCCAAAAATAATATCGCCCGGCACGATGCGCGCCTGGCCAATCTCAATGGGAATGCGGAAGTCGACGACCTTGCCGCGCGGGCCCTGGTCTTGCGCGTAGCTGCCGTGAGAGAACGTAGGAAAGCCGAGAGCCAGGACGCCGCGGGTGTCGCGCGAATAGCCGTCGACTACGGCTCCGGCCGCGCCGCATTTGGTGGCACGCACGCTCATCAGCTCGCCCCAGAGCGCGTAACGCGGCGACGAGCCCGTGCAGATGTAGACCTCGTCGAACTTCAGGTCATCGAGCGCATCCATCATGAGGCCGAAGGGACGAGCCGAGATCGGATTGTGAGAGCCGCCGACAGAATTGACGGATTCGTCGAAACAGTCGGCTTCAAGGACAGTCATGGCGCGGCCGCAAACGACCATGGAACGATCGAGGGGAACGATAGCGGGCGGCAGGAACTGACGCAGCAGCCCCATCTTGTCCATCACGTCGCCGATAACGGCGGAAAAGAGTTCGCGACGTGCGGACGCAAAGATTTCCTGATCAGATTGAGGCACAGATTGTACTCCAAGGCAGAATCTTAACCAGCGGCAATTCTGCATTCTTTACGTTTCAAAGCGCGAGCCCCCACATGCTTCAGCTCGCGAACGCAATGTTATTCCGCGCTTACATCCGGATCGTCTGGCTCGGGCTCCGGTGCGGGAGATTTCGCGGTTTCGGAGACTTCGACGGTTTCAGCGGTGGCCAGCGGACCCAGTAGCGTTCCGACACGATAACTGGCAGCCTCAGCGGCGTGGAGAGCGGTGGCGACGGTCTTGCTCAACTCTTCTACCGCGGCGCGGCTGGGCGCCGCCTCGCCGGCTAAGTGCAAGAGCGCCGGCAGGAGCAACCACCACCGCAATTCCTCATACTGTTCGCGAATCAAGTAGAAGTGGCCCTCTGCCTCATGAACGCCGCAGAGCCAGCGCACGTCAGGATCGAGCCAGAGAACCGGCGCGAGGGCCCGTTGCTCCTGTTCAGGCTGCAGAGCGGTCTTCGCTTCACCTTTTTCCGCATCGACATCCTTGGTCGAGCTAACGGTGGGCTCAAGCTTATTCATGCTCTCCCAAGTAGATTCGACCTCATCGACGGCGGCTGTCTCCTGCGGCTCGCCAGCTCCTGTGCTCGTCAGTAGCAGAACCTTGATGCGCGCGGCGACGCGCCAAGGTTCTTCACCCTGGAAGCCGAGCGCAGTGAAGGCATGGCCAAAGGTCTCGCGCAGGCGCAGACGGTCGAAGAGATCGAGCGCGGTGCGTTCAGGGTGTGTACTATCGATAGACTCAGCGAGCCACCGGAGCACGCACCAGGCAAGCACCGGGCTCCACATCTCCGTTGCCGTGAGTTGCGGGCTGGGGCTGGGCAACACGCGGCGCGCGGCAGCGGTCCACGGCGACGGGAAAAGCGATTCCACGCCCGGGATGTGCATGGCCGCACGCAAAAGCGTGGTCAACGCATGCGCCTGCAAGACCGGGTCTGCCAGCTCCCCTGCGTGTGCAGGCTCCCCTGCTTGCCGCAGACGCGCGGCATAGGCAGACTGGACCACGTGAAGGAGCGCTTCGGACCTTGCCCGCGCATCTTTCAGGAATTCACCGCGCTGCCGCTCGATCTTCTTGGTTCGTTCCGCGCCCACGGCACGTGGATGGTCGGCGACGTCGGCAAAGTGCCGCACCAGGCCCGGATCGAGGAACCAGCGCAGAGCATCGTGCACCGGCTTCAGTTCGAGATTGACCAGTTCCTCGTCAAGCGAGACAACGCCGCGGCCATTGAGCCAGTCGGCGAGCCGATCCCAGGGCTTTTCGGCCGTGGGATGGAGTTCGTGCCAATCGAGGAAGACGTGGCACTCGTAGGCGTGGAGACTGAGAGTGAGACCGCGATCGAACAAATCTCCCGCGCGACGCAGGTACTTGAGATCGGTAATCGAGTCCCGCCAGGCGATCACCGCGCCGCGATCACCGCTCAGGCCCAGGCCTTCGGCAAGTCGGCGCTGGCGGAGCTGGCCCGATCCCTTGTCGGCGTAGGCGGCGGAAGAATCCACCGTCCCATGTGCGTCGGCGTAGCGGTTGTGGTAGACCACGAGTGCGCGCTCGCCGCCAGTGCGGTTGGAGTACGCAAAAACATCCTCGTTCACTGAGCCGCTGGGATGGAAGAAATCGTAGAGCAGGAAGTGGGCGCTCTCGGCGAAGAGCCAGCGGCGCTTGAGCAACGGCGCAACCTCGCGCTCGTGGCGCTCGACAAGCCAATGATCGGGATCTTCCTGGTAGCGCGGCCAACGGTATTCCATGCCGTACTTTTCCGTGAATCCCTCGATCTGGCCGTGGCCGAACATGGGCAGGCCGGGAAGCGTAGACATCATGACGGCGACGCCGAAGTATTTGTCGCCCTTGCCGAACTGGTCGATGGCCGTGCGCTCGTCTGGATTCGACATGAAGTTGACGTAGCGCTTCATGATGTCGGGGTCGAACTCGAGCGTGTTCTTGATGACGGAGCGGTACTTGGCGTTGTCCTCGTCGCGAAGCATGATCATGAAGGCCGAGTTGTACACGCGATGCATGCCGAGGGTGCGTACGAAGTAACCCTCCATGAGCCAGAAGGCCTCGGCGAGGAGCAAGGTGCCGGGGACTTCGGCGGCGACGCGATCGACCACCTCGCGCCAGAATTCGTGCGGCATGGCTCGGTCGAAGTCGGCCTGATTCATGCCGTACTCGGCACGCGATGGAATTGCGCCGCTCGAACCGGGCCCCGGAAACCAGAGGCGATGAAAATGGCGCTTGGCGAGGGTCATGGCGGCGTCAAAGCGAATCACGGGAAACAGCCGCGCCACGTGCAAAATAGTCTGGATCACCTGCTCGCGCACTGCGGGATTCAGGTAGTCGAGCTGCGCCGTGTCGTTCCAAGGGAAGCTTGTGCCGTCGTTGCCGTGGTAGATGTAGCGCGTTTCGCCGCTGGATTTGTCGCGGCGGCGGAAAACCACGGCGGCGTCGGACTGTTCGTAGTAGTGGTCTTCAATTTTGATTTCGACGCGGCCGTCGTGGGAGAGATCGGGGCCTTCAAAACTGTACGCGGGATACGGCGGATAGGGGCGGGAGATGAACCAATCAGGGTGTTCTATGACCCAGGGAGAATCGATGCCCATGTGGTTGGGCACCATATCGCTGGCGAGACGAATGCCGTGATGATAGGCGCGGTCACGCAGTTGAATGTACGCCGCCTCGCCACCCAAATCGTCGGCAATGCTGTAGTCAAAGAGCGAGTAAGCCGAGGCGACGGCTTCTTGGTTGCCGCAGAGTTGCTTGATGGTGCGCGAGGCGCGGCTCCGCTCCCACACGCCGATAAGCCATAGAGAATTGATGCCGCGATGCGCGATCTCGGCCAGATCTTCATCGGGAATCTCATCAAGGCGGCCAATGTGACGGCTGTATTTGCGGCTCAACTGCGCCAGCCAGACGTAGGTGCTCTTGGCGATGAGCACGGCGCCGGGCATCCACGCCTGATCCGGCGAAAACTTCTCGTATTCGTGCATGGACTCGCCGAAATCGGGAACGTCGGCTTGACTGACCACGGAAGGCCACTGCTGCTGGCCGGTTCGCCTGTGGCGCTCGGCGGCTTCGCGGGCCTGGGCAGCCTGGGGGTTGAACTGCATCCAGATGGCCAGTTCTTCTTCGTGCAGAATCTCGCCTGCCATGAGCAGAAATCGGTCCAGGCTGTCACCGAGCAATGGCTTCCAGAGCCGCCGGATAAGATCCAGTTGTTCTTTGAGGGAGGAGGGTGAGCCAACTGCAGGCGCGCGCAGCAGATCGAGAAGGCTCATGGGCTTGGCGTCGGGAATTGGAATCAGCGGACGCGTCGCAAAATACTCCGGCATCTGCGCCGTCACCTTGGAATAGACCGTCTTTTCGGCGAGAGTGCGGTCCTCAAAGAGCTCTTCGAACGGCTTGAATGCCTGATTCCGGTTCGCGGACCAGAGCAGGAGCAATTCTTCGAGCGCTGCGGCGCGGTGCGGCATTCCAGCCGTCTGGCCGGCCAGCCATAGCGCCGGCGTTTCCAGGCCGCGCATCACGCTCTGGCCCGGGAACTGCTCCACGAACGCGAGCAGCATCTTGTCGAGGTTGTCTGTGCCCACCTGGGCGCCGAACCAGTCGAGGGCAGCGGTCATCACCTGGGGATCGAACTGCTGGCGATAGCGGGCCATGAGCACGTGGCTGGCTTCGTCGATGAGCCCCATGGCGAAGAGTTGGCCCGCATGAACAGCCTGCTCGGGATGCTTCTCGACGTCACGCACCTGGTTCATGCGGTACGCGAATGCGCGGCACGCTGAGATGTCAGCCAGAATCACATTCCCGCTGTACGAAAACAGAGATTCGGCAAACCCGTAGCGCTCCCGCGTCTTGCGTGCAATGTGAAACTCCATGGTCATGGTTGCCGCACTCCGTCACGCATCCGCCGCGTCGCTCCTGCGCGACTGCGGCCAAAGCTAAAGGTATACCAAACAGCTCGAAACCGCCGGAAACTGTGATTGTAAACGTACGATGCCCATTGCCGTTCAAGACTAATCAGGAATATTCGCTCCGGCTAATCGGATTGGACTGTCGCAGCAACCATCGCAGAATGAAGCGCAAGCGATAGCGGCATTGGCACGTGCATCTGGCCGCACGCTGCTGAGCACTACGATTTGCGGCGCAGCGTGCACTGATTGGATGCCGACTTTGAAAAGCGCGTGAGAGACCGATTCAGCTGGTTCAAGCGCCGTGTGCGCAGTGCGCTCCTGGCGGTGATCTCACTGACCGACCCGCTGACAGGTTCCAACGATTTGTCCCTTGGCCAAAACATGGCCGCTCATCGCCGCGTCCACCTGTTTCCTAGTTGCTCCCACGGGCAAATTGAGCCGGATGTCGAGCGCGTACACCTTGAAGAAGTAGTGGTGCGGGTTGCCGCGCGGCGGGCAGGGACCTCCATATCCCCGACGGCCAAAGTCATTCCTTCCCTCGGCGGATCCCTGAGGCATTACGCCCTGCCGGGATCCGCCCTCAGCCAGCGCCAGCACATCGGGCGGGATGTTGTAGACCAGCCAATGAGTGAAATCGGTGGTCGCGTCGGGATCGTCCATCACAAGAGCAAAGCTCTTCGTGCCCGCGGGCGCGGTCTGCCATTGCAGTTGCGGCGACAGGTCGGCACCGTCGCAGGTGTACCGGCCGGGGATTGATTTGCCGTTAGAGAAGCTCGCACTACGGACCCAAAACACGGTGTGCGTCTCAGCGTGCGCAGTTTGAGATCCTTGCCAAAGCAGAATCGAGGCGAGGAGACACCACAGAAAGGCGGCGGCGAAGATACGGGACTGTTTCACGGTGAAATCACCTGTCTTGTTTCTCGCATTCGGATTCATTCTTTCCCCCGAACGACCGTCTGGAACCGCAGATTGCTCGACATGCAACAGACGGAATCGTTACGTGAAGTAATCACTGACGTCACTTTGCGCTACGGCATTTTGCCAATTTCCCGGAAACCACATCAAACCCCCTTTAAGCATACTTCGCCTCAAGACCGCCAAAATCTCTAGGCGGTGTCGTCACGAGATGGTGAATTATGCGAAGATGGCATAGCGAAGATGGCCTAGTGAAGATGCAATCAGTTGCGCACCACCGTCACGATCAGAGCGATCATGGCTGGGAATTGCTCTATGCTCATCTGCCTGGACAAAAAGGTCAGTGGGGCGGTATCGCCCAGGACAACCGCCGTTTTCTCAACGCCGTTTTCTGGA
>JBEKPD010000100.1:0-22993 GCA_049521075.1 Occallatibacter sp. | reverse complement strand
AGCGCTTTCCACATTCGCACAACCGCGCCCGCGGCTGCGGGCAAGATTTGCAAAGCGCTACCAACCGACAGCGACGACCAAAGTCTGGGGGGCACTACATGATACGTCGCTCGAATAGCCACCCGAATCGTCGTACGGGAAACCATATTGTTGGAAATTGATGGCGTTCTGATGCCAGAACTGTGCGTAGTAATTCGCCGGAGCTGCCTGGTAGAAGAGGTTGGGGTTCCCCCATATCGCATTGGAAACGACCGCACCTGAGGAGTTAAAGGTATTCGGACCCGCGATATGGCGGTAGATTGCCGCAGAAAGCCCCGGATAATCCCCCAGGCCGCTTGCATTGTCTCCTGGCATTGGAACAGTGCTTAGCGGATTGGTTGCCCACACCTCATTGATGTAGTCGGTGTAGTAATTTTCGTACTGGCCGCCGGCGTTGAACAGAACACCAGGATTGGGAATCGAATACGGAGCCTTCAGTTGGGCCAGTACCGGGAAGGGCTGAGGCACCGAGGTGGAAAAGCGCTGGAAGGTGGCAGACCGGTCTTCGGCGAAGGTCGCGGCATTCTCGCCTACCGCAATATTCGTTCCGTCGCCGCAGGTTAGGTTAAACGCCAACTTAACGGCAAAGGCATCGACGCGCGTCGTGTCGCCATTGAAGAACGTGTCGCCGATGGTGTACTCGATGAAGTCAACGTACGGGCTGCTCAAGCCTTGCGGCCCAAGATAGAAGCTCATGCGCCCCGAAGCACCGGCGGGTATGGCGATGTATGGTTGAGCGGCGATCGTATTGCTGGTTGCGACTCCATTGATGGTGGTGCTCCACGTTACTTGATCGTCCGGATATCTCCCATTGGTTCGATTCAGGATTTTGAACATCATCACGTAACCGGATGGCGTGGCGGGAATACCGCTTGCATCCCAGAAAGGCGCGCTCGAGCCGAGAGCTAAAGTCGTGGCGCTGACCGGACCAGTTGGCGCCGCGTTTCCAGACGGGCTGCTGGCCACGACCTGATAGTAGTAGGTCGTCGAAGCGGCTGCCACAACATCCTGGAAGGCATTGGATTTTGTCGTGCCGATTTCATTGGAACTGGCCGGTGTAAAGGTGGGCGATGTGCTCCGGTAGATCAGATAAGTTACCGGGGCCGCAAGCGTGCTCTCTGGAAAGACCAGGTCGACTTCGTTGGGGGAAACTGCCGTTGCAGTCAACACTGATGGAGCAGCCAGTGTCTCGGCGCTGACCTGCTGCGAATACACCGTCGATGCGCCATCCTCGTCAACCGCTTGTATCACGTAGTAATAGGTTGACGAAGGTGGCAGGTTGGTGTTGTAGAACTCTGTGCTTGTCAGATTGCTGGCAATTTGATTGGTTAGTGCGGGAACAAATCCGCTGGTTGAGCTGCCGTAGATGCTGTACGTGACGTTTGTGCAGTACTCAGGCGCGTCAATGGGCGTCCAACTCAGCGCTACTGCGCCGGAGGAAGCAGTAACTGCCGCGAAGTTGGTCGGCGCCGCGGATGGAATCGCGATGCAAGACGTCGCGGAATGAGTCGTATCGCTGGCTTCTGCCGAGGGCGCCGACGCGCCGACCGAGTCGACCGCTTCTACGGCATAGTAATAGGTTGTCGAAGGCAGAAGCCCGGTGTTGGAGTAAGTTGTTCCGGTGAGATTGCTGGCGATCAGGTTGCTCGGTCCCGGCGTAAACCCACTAGCAGTGCTGGCGTAGAGGCTATAAGTGATGGGGCAGTTGGGCGGAGCAACCGCTGGATTCCAGCTTAGGCCGATGATACTGGGAGAGGAGGCCAGAGCTGTCAGACCCGTTGGGGCAGCGGATGGCAGAAGTGTGCATGCGCTGGGAGTTCCGCGGACCTCTAAGCCGGCGACCGAAGGCTGATTCGCGGTTCCATTGGTGAAACTGATGACGATCTGACCGGAGTTACTGGCAGTGGCCGTGAACGAATCGACCAGCGCCACGTTCTCGCCGACCTGCGCATATATGTCCAGATCGGAAAGTACAGTTGTGCCGTTGATCGCTACATTGAAGACCCGCTTCCCTGGCGCGGAGAAGTACGTCTCGGCAAAGTGCAGAAGAACCGTGTACTGAGCGCCCGCGGCAAGACCTGGAATTGTGTAGTTGACCGTGCCATCGCGCTGCGTCAGATATACATTCATCGGCGCGGCGTTGGTAACGCCTGCCACATTGACCGGGCTCGTCGAGGTAGATGTCCCGCCACCATTGTAAAACTCATCCGCAACAAAGGAGGAATCTCCGCCGTTGGCATTGCTGACGGGAGCACTAGCGCCTGAGTCGATAGCTACGATCTCAGCCTGGTTGGTGGTCGGCGAAGTGGTATCGCTTACCGGCGTAGAGGCGCCTGAGGTGCCATCGGCGTCCACGACTGCCACTGAGAAGTAGTAGGTCGTCGAAGCCGCAAGGCCAGACACCGTGTACGTGGTGGCCGTTACTCCGCTGGCAGCTACCGTCGTCGGAGGCGACGCTGTTCCGTCGTCAACGACATAGGAGCTCACTGTGCAGTTGGCCGGAGGTGTGGGCGCCGTCCAGCTTAAGCTGACAGAGCTGAAAGTGGTCGCCGTCACTGCCAGCGCCGTGGGCGCGGGAGTGACAGCGCTGCACGTTGGTGAGGACGAGCTTCGAATTTCAATCCCCATGATGAGGGGTTGATTCGCCGAACCATTGGTGAGGACGATCACGATATCCCCGCTGCTGTTAGCTGTGGCTGTAAACGACTCAACCAATGCTGCGTATTGTGCGCCTACGGTCTGGTAGATATCGAAGTCAGAAAGTACGGTTGTGCCGTTGATGGCAACGTTAAACACACGTTTCCCGGTAGCAATGAAGTAGTTCTCTGAAAAGTGCAGCAGAACCGTATATGAACTCCCCGCCGCCAGATTCGGAATCGTGTAGGTTGCAGCTCCGGCACGTCCGTACTGATACACACCCATCGGAGCCGCATTTGCGCCCGGCTGGCTTAGGTTGATGGTGTGCGAGGCGTGCGTGTTATCTCCGCCGCCGCTGAAGTATTCATCGGCAACGAAGGAGGCGTCGCCGCCGCTGGCATTGCTCTCCGCTGGCCCGCCGGATGCGATTGCCACGACATCCGACACAGTCGCATTCGCATTGACTGCGAAGCCACAGAAACAGAACGCCGCCAGGACAAGAACTGAATTCAAAACAATTTTGCTCCACGAAACCCAAAGACTATTCGACATACAAATTCTCCTGTTCGTGCCGCTTCACTCTCTGCGCCGCGGGTTATCTCGTACGTGATCGTAGTGGGCTGTGACAGAACTCTCGATCACAATGCAGTTTTTTCAAAATCAACTCTTCCGGTGTGAGAGCTCGGGCCAGCGTCCCATCGAGGCACCGGCCTGAGTTGTTTTGGTCTTTCTCTCCAGTTTGTTTTACCGGATTTCAATTCCCATGATGACGGGTTGATTCGCCGTACCATCGGTGAAGGCGATCACGATATCCCCACTGCTGTTGGCAGTGGCGGTGAACGACTCAACCAGTGCTGCGTATTGTGCGCCAACTGTCTGGTAGATATCGAAGTCGGAGAGTACGTTTGCGCCGTTGATGGCAACGTTAAATACACGCTTGCCGGTTGCGGTGAAGTAGTTTTCGGAGAAGTGCAGCAGAACGGTGTGCGTGCTGCCTGCCACCATTCCGGGAATTGTGTAGGTTGTAACTCCGGCGCGCCCATACTGATACACGCCCATGGGGGCTGCATTCACACCGGGCTGCGTCAAGTTGATGGTGTGCGACGTGTGCGTGTTATCTCCGCCGCCGCTGAAGTACTCATCAGCAACGAAGTTGGCGTCGCCGCCGCTCGAATCGCTCTCCGCCGGACCCCCGGATGCGATTGCGACGAATTCGGAAGAGGCGGGAAACGTCTCTGCGCTGGAATACGCCGAGGGGTCCGTCGTTCCGACCGTGTCGTACGATTCCACTTCGTAGTAGTAAGTCGTCGCGGGGGCCAGCCCTGTATTCACATACTGCAACGTCGTCGCAGCCGGAATACCGGTTGCAATTTGAGTGTAGGGGCCAGTGGAGGCCGTCGCGCGAAGCACAGTGGCGTAAACTGTGCAGCCCGTGGCCGTGGTGGTTCCCCAGGTAACGGTGATCTGGCTGGATGAGTTGGCCGTCGCGAGGACCGCTTCCGGCGTGTTTGGAAGCCCAGTGCAAGATTGCGTGGCGGTCGTCTCGACAGTGACCGGCGGGGTCGAGTACGCCGAGGCGCCTTGTTCGTCGACTGCTGTCACTGCATAGGTGTAGTTGGTCAACGGAGTTAGACCGGTGACAGCGTAGCCCGTGCTGGTCACCGCTCCTGAACCCGATACTGGCGATACCGCCGTATATACGGGAGGGGTGCTTGAACTTACGCTGTATACGACGTAGTTCTGCAAGGTGCAACCAGTCGGCAGACTCGCCGCATTCCACGTCAAGCTGATGGAGTTAGACGAAGCCGTTCCCGCCAGACCGGTTACTGCTGGAGAAACCGCGCTGCAGGCGGCAAGCGTGGTGCCTGAAGCTGCCGGCACCGATTGTGCCGAGGCGCCATTCGGGTCCATAGCCTCCACGGTGTAGGTGTGCGTGGACGACGCGGTCAGTCCAGTGTCGGTATAGGTTGTGCTCGTCAGGTTTGTGGTGAGAGCGGTACTCGATCCGTCACGGAAGACGCTGTATGAGGTGATAGAGCAGTTGGCCGGAGGAGTAACCGCCGCCCAGGTTACAGTAATCGTGCTATCCGAGTTTCCCACAGCCGTCACGCCAGTCGGCGCAACGGGATCCGCATCGCAACTTACGATCGTGCCGGGAGCAACGGAGGTGAGTGTAACGCTGCCAGACTGCAGCCCTGGCGCAGTCGCCGTCACGGTCGCGGTTCCGGGAGTGAAAGTGCTGCGCAGTGCGATCTTTTGCAGTCCGCCTTCAAAGTTGAGTTCGGGATCGCCCGGCGCGTGGAAGAACGCGTTGGGTTCGCCGCCGATAACCGTAGTTTGGGCATTAGAGAACGCATCCTGGTAGTAGGTCGCGCCCCACGCGGGATCGTAATCGAGTTGCTGTGTGCCGCCCCTATAGATAGCAGGACCGCTCACCGAGAACGTGACGTTGTCCGCAGCGGTGTAGACCAGGTGACCGGCGGCGTCCTGCACCTCGGCCTGTATCAATGCTGCATCAGAGCCGTTCGCGGTCCAGGCGAAACTGGTGCCATCGGGGCGAATTACTTCAGGAAGAGCAGTGAGAACGATCTTGTTTTCGGCACCGAAGGTGTAGATCGTATCGCTGACTCCAGTGACCGGATTGCCGCCGACTCCGTCCAAACACACCGCTTCCACACTGCCGGAGGCCCAGTTCACCATCCAGTGAACCTGCCCCGGAAGCGTGGTAGAACTCTGGGTCATATCCGTCTTGCCGGCTGCGCCTGAGTAGCCTTCCCAATCATTCGGAACCTGATCGGCAAGCGTTGCTCCGGTTACGGGATCCTGATTCTTGTTGTTGATCAGCAGGCGAACCGCAGGACAGTTGCTGAAGGCATTCTCCTGGAGCGGTGTGCCGGAGGTGTATTGGTAGGCGCGATTCCAGTGATGCGCCAGATGCACAACAGGCTGGATCGAGTAAGGCACCCAATTGGCCTGATAAACGTAATACAGCAGTCTTGGGAAACGGTTCTGGTCCACCATCGAAAGACCCAGCGAGCGAACGTAGTTCGACATATTAACAGGCGTGCCCGCCGGGTATTCGAAGTTATCGTACTCGAGCCACGTACATGTCTCGCCCGGCGTATCGGCGAAGTACCAATGCGACATTCCGAAGGTGTTGGCCGCCCGGGCCTGGGCCCAAGGGTTCATCACCGGACCCACGAATGCGAGTTCGTAGTCATAAGTCAAACCGCGCCCATCTCCCTTGTTGGTCCAATACTCGGCGCCAAACGCCGGGTCGTCGGGGTACGCTTCCTTCTGTCCGGTCTCGCAGCCGGCTCCGTCGCATAGGTCGAGGTAAGCATAGGCACTGGGTGGCGATGTGGTCGAGTCGTAGCCACGAGATCCCTCATAACGCACATTAGGATAGGCGAGAGGGGGATATGCCACCCCATCGCCACTTGTTCGGTTGGCAGCGGTGGGATTGACCAAGGGCGAATTCGCGGAGACGAGGTTATCCCAGTAACCGTCGATGGACTTAAGCACGCCCACGAGGGGCCAGTTCATTCCGCCGTTGTCCGTCTCCCAATCGAGAATCGAAGGGTGATTGCGGTCGTAAATGACCATGTCGCGATGAAGCTCTTCCTTCAGGAGTACATCGTTGGGATGTTTCGCAACGTTAGCGGCAGTCCAATTGCTCTCGCCGTCGCCGCTGGGCTGGTCGACCATCACGCCGTAGGCATCGGCCGCTTCCAGAAACTCTTCGCTCTGCGAGCAATGGCCGGGACGCCACACATTGCCGCCGGCGGCAGTAAACTGGGCCAGATCTCGCCACCAAATCTCATCGGGAACCGACGATCCCAGAGCGGGATAATCGTAGCGACTTGCGCCGCCCCACAGGTGCATTGGAACGCCGTTGAAGTACGGGAAGTTCGTATCCCAAGTGATGGTGCGGATGCCCAGAGGGCTCGAAACCGCATCCACCACGGTGCCGTTTACGCTGAGGATGTGGTAGACCTTGTACATATATGGCGTTCCGACGGTTGAATTGTTCGGAAACCACAAAGTCGGATTGTTCACCGTGATGCTCTGATTGAATGTGGGCGCCGGGAGCGTCGCGGTTGTCAGTTGCGACGGATCTGTCGCCGACGGCAACAGCGACACCCCTTCCGTCGGCATTGTCCAGGCCGGCAGCGATACCGCCGGGGCGGTTTGCTGCGCAACGATGTTCCCCTTCTCATCCACGATCTCCGTGGTCAACGTGACATTGTTCACAGTGGCCCCGGATTCGTTGACGACATTCGTTTCGACTGCCACGACGGCCGATTGAGCGGTTGGGCCGGTGGCCACTGCAGGAGTCTCGGACACCGTTTGGACGTAGGTCCCCCACGTCGCTTGATTCGAATAGATGTTCGTCGGAATGTGAACCGGGTTGGTGACATACATATAAACGTTGCGGAAGAGTCCCGTCATCGACTGGCCAAAACGGAAGACTTCGCAGAAACTGGGAGTCGGGGCGGTCGACGAATTGCCGTCGCCAACGTAAATCGCGATCACATTGTCGGTGCTTCCGTCGGCCACGACGGGGAGTTCAACGATCACGGGAATAAATCCCACCGTGTGGGTCACACCCGTATAGCTGGTAGCCTCGCTGATGCCGGGAATATACACGCCGTTGAAATAGACCTGAGTTGTCGTGTGCGCGCCTTCCAGGGCCAGCATGAACTTCTGGTTCGCATATTTTGGATCCACCTTGAAGTGCAGCCGGTACCAATAGTCGCCTTGCTGCAGAGAACCCTGTCCGCCTCCGGAGGTCTGGTTGATGAAAGTCCGGTTTTCGCTGCCTTCCCAGGGAAGGCCTACCTGTGTCCAGGTTCCCGTGGTGTCGGTGCTCTCCACAAAAGTCTTGGAAGTGTAGAGAGCGTTCGTGGAGGCCGAATATCCGTGACCTTGCTTGTTCTCAACCCACCAATTGCTTTGCGGCGCAGTCGAAGTCGTCCCCGAATTCCCAATGTATTGCGGAACACCTGCAGCGAGGTTAATCTCGAGGCGTGGTGACGCCGGTGCCTGTGCGCGCAGACCGATCGGGCACATGGCCGCAGCCAACAGCAGGAGCATCACCATGACAGGCCAACTCCTGCCAATCCACCGCGGCTTCGTACCTGTAGAACAATGTCCCTGAGTACCGGAATCAAGTTTCATGTAGGCAGGCTCAATAGCGCCGTAGTTGCCGAAGTTCGCTGCATAGATGTGCTGGGGATTCATGTGGCTCCTTATTGAGTAATCAACGACTGACTTTCGATTGATCAACGGCTGGCTTATTGAAAGACATTCGTGTACATGCAAGCGGTTTGAAAAGTGTTGGAACGAAACTCCGCTATTCATCAATTCGCTATGAATTGACGGGCCGAATTTCACAAGCTGGTTAGAGAGCACGCGTGCCGACGCGCCTTGTGCCGGCGGCACGCATGCTGATTGGTTTTGTCTTACCTGATTTCAATTCCGTCGATCAGGGGTTGATTCGCTGTGCCGTCTGTGAAGGCGATCACGATATCTCCGCTGCTGTTGGCTGTGGCTGTGAATGTCTCTTCCAATGCTGTGTATTGCGCGCCGACCGTCTTGTAGATATCGAAGTTAGAGAGCACGGTGGTGCCATTGATGGCAACGTTAAACACACGTTTGCCGGTTGCGCTGAAGTAGTTCTCGGAGAAGTGCAGCAGCACGGTATGCGAGCTGCCGGCCACCATTCCGGGAATCGTGTAGGTTGTAACTCCGGCGCGCCCGTACTGATACACGCCCATGGGGGCTGCATTCACACCCGGCTGCGCAAGGCTGATGGTGTGCGTGGTGTGGGTGCTGTCTCCGCCGCCGCTGAAGTACTCATCGGCAACGAAGTTGGCGTCACCGCCGCTCGCATCACTCTCCGCCGGACCACCGGCCGCGATGGCGATGAAGTCAGTCCCCGTACCGCCGGACGAAGTGGTGTCGGTGACCTGCGCTGAAGCCGTCGATGTGCCGAACCCGTCTGCAGCTGCCACGGTGAAGTAGTAGGTCGTCGATGCCGTGAGGCCGCTGACGGTGGTTGTGGTGCCCGTCGCGGTGCCTACCTGCGTGGTCGGATTCGCTGATGTCCCGCCGTAAACGGTGTACGAACTAACCGTGCAGTTGGCCGGAGCCGTGGGCGCAGTCCAGCTTAAGCCGATCGCGCTGGACGTGGTCGAGGTCACGGTCAACCCTGTCGGAGCTGCTGTATCCGCGGCGCAGGACGCAGCCGGAGTCTCGGTTGAAGCCTGCGTTGAAGCCGCCGATGAGCCGTCCGTGTCGACTGCCTTCACCGTGTAGTAGTAAGTTGTGGAAGGGCTCAGGCCGGTATTCGAGTAACTTGTTGACGTCAGTCCACTAGCGATCTGGGTCGTCGGATTAGCAGTAGTTCCGCCGTAGATGTTGTAGGTGACGCCACTGCAGCCTGTTGGTGCAGACACACCAGACCAGGTCAATCCAATGGCGGTGTCCGAGGTTGCTGTCGCAGTTAGACCCGTAGGCACCGCGGGAACCGCGTTGCAAGCGCTGGCAGTCTCGACGGCTTCGATGCCATTGATGAACGGATTATCTTCGCTGCCATCAAAGAGCTGCACGATGATCTGGCCGTACTTATCGGCATTGGTTGTGAACTGCTCGACGAGCGCTTTATCAGCACCCGCCAACGCATACACGTCAAAGTTGGCAAGGACACGTGTTCCATTGAGATTGACGTTGAAGATGCGCTTTCCTGCCGCTGTCCAGTAGGTCTCGGCAAAATGCATATTCACCGTATAGGTTGCGTCCGCCTCAAGGCCGTTCAGAACATACGTGGAAGGAACGTAGCGCTCCGACTGATAGACCGCTTCCGGCGCCGCATTGGCTACGCCGGAGGTTGTCACAGATGCGGTCGTTGTGGACGTATCGCCGGCGACGAAGTCTTCGTCAGCAACGAAATTCCCCTCTGCGGTCCCGCCTGAGTTAATGGCAAGATCGGTCGTCGTCCCTGGCTCCGCGCCAACCGGGTTGGAGCCAGTAGCCGGAATGATCTCAAGTGCGTTGATGGTGGGATTCAGATCGACAGCGGTCGTAGAGGTCCCCATGGTGTTGGCAATTTCGATGATGCCATTCTCATCCGCCTCGGTGTAGAACTCTTCTACTACGGCCTTGTTTAGCGCACCGCCAGCGGCACTCCAGATGTCGAAGTCAGGCAAAACCACTTGGCTGTTGATGGCCACGTTGAAGTCGCGGCCGCCTTTGACGGCGTCCTTCGCCGTAAACTCCACAAAGTGGAGACGGACGTTATAACCAGCCAGAGGAGTTAGACCGGTGATGGTCCATGCCGCAGGTCCAAAGCGCTCGATGTTATAGACCTCTTGCGGAGCCGGGTTCATGACATCCGATACATCTACCGGCGTAAGTTGAGCCGGCGGGCCTGGCTGCCAGTGGAAGTTGGTTGCACCGCCCAGTACGAAGTTGGAGGCCTGATAGGTGCCAAAGGCATAGCCGCCTGCGCTCAACTGAATTTGAGTGCTGTTGCCCGGCGCTTGCGTGATTGCGGTAACATTCGACTGGGCCGACTCACCGCCCCAGTTCGACGCAACCACCGTGTAGTAGTAGGTCGTGTTTGGCGCCAAGCCGGTGCTGGTGTAGCTTGTTCCGGTGACACCTTCGATCACCTCAGTGGTGTCGTCGAGCGCAAAGCCTGAGGTGGTGCTGGCATAGACGTTGTAAACAACATCTGTACTGGTGCTTGCCGTCCACGACAGGCTGACGGAGTTACTGCTGGTTCCAGTGACTGCGAGGTTGGTAACTGGAGCCGGAGCGCCCGCAGACCAGGTGTTGTAGTGGACGTACTGGATAGTCAGATTTGAAGGGAATCCCTGGCCATTCGGCGTGCCGCCGTTGCCGCCAATGCCCGAGCTGAGAATCAGCTGATAGGGCTTGTTCGTCGACCACTGATCGGTGATCCCCATATTGTATTGGTGGATTTCCCCATACATCACGCCGTCCAGGAAATACTGGAGGTGATAGGGAGCCCAGTTCGTGGTGAATTCGTGGAAGCCGTTGTCGAATGTCGCACTTCCTGCCAGGTTGACGGCCGAGCTGAGCCCGCCGTACTCATAGTAGGTCTGTCCATCGGTCTGTCCGCCGTGGATCGTGGATCCGTTGTGATTGGCGGTTACGGCCTGGATCTCCATCATGTCCAGCTCCCCGCACCAGGGCCAGGGCGTGCCGGTATTGTTGCTGGCGCCCATCGACCAAATCGCAGCGCCCATGCCGACTGCTGAGGGATTCTGGGCAACGAAATCAAATTGCCCGTACGGCCCCAGGCCGGTAGTCGGCAAACTCTTCAATCTTGCCGATTCGTAGTTCGTCTGACCGGAGGGAGGATTGGCATTGTAGGTCATCGCGATGATAAGGTCGCCACTGCCATCGAGATATACGTTCGAGAGGCTGTCGCTGGTGGACTGGATCGTTCCATCGCCCCAGACATTCCCAGTGTTTTCTTTGACTTCATTCGTCCAAAGGTTATGGTTATACGTGGTGTTGGCTGCGCCATTGAAGTCATCGCCCCAAGACTCAGTCCATTGCGCATGCAGCGAAGATGCGGACAGAAAAGAAATGACAGTGACAATGATACTCAGACCTGTCGTTAGAAATGATGGATTCCGCTTCACAAAAATCTCCTCGTCTGTAACTTGAAATTGGTTGGTCATGCAGACCGATCCATATAAACCCGAGCCTATTCTGCGGGTCGGTTGCACATCGCGCCTCCGGCCCGCATTGGTTGGGTTTACTTAGCGAATTTCAATCCCCATGATGAGGGGTTGATTCGCCGTACCATCGGTGAAGGCGATCACGATATCTCCGCTGCTGCTGGCTGTGGCTGTGAACGTCTCTTCCAATGCTGCGTATTGCGCGCCGACTGTCTTGTATATATCGAAGTCGGAGAGCACGGTTGTGCCGTTGATGGCAACGTTAAACACACGCTTGCCTGCTGCGGTGAAGTAATTCTCGGAGAAGTGCAGCAGGACCGAGTGCGCGCTGCCGGCCACCATTCCGGGAATGGTATAGGTTGTAACTCCCGCCCGCCCGTACTGATACACACCCATTGGTGCTGCATTCGCGCCAGGCTGCGTCAGGCTGATGGTGTGCGACGTGTGCGTGTTATCTCCGCCACCGCTGAAGTCTAAGTCGGTAACAAAGTTAGCGTCACCCCCGCTCGCATCGCTCTCAGCAGGACCGCCGCACGCGATGGCGATGAAATCAGCACCCGTGACGCCCGACGAAGTGGTGTCGCTGACCTGCGTTGAAGCCGGCGATGTGCCAAATCCGTCTACAGCTGCCACTGTGAAGTAGTAGGTCGTCGAGGCCGCAAGGCCGGTGACAGTGTATGTGGTGCCCGTTACTCCGCTAGCGGCCACCGTCGTCGGAGGAGACGCCGTTCCGTCGTCAACGACATAGGAGCTCACCGTGCAGTTGGCCGGAGGTGTGGGCGCCGTCCAGCTCAAGCTGACAGAGCTGGAAGTGGTCGCTGTCACCGCCAACCCCATCGGCGCTGCAGTAACAGCACCGCAAGTGCCGCCCAGCGTGCTACCGCTCCCCTGCGGCGAGGGCGCCGATGAGCCGTCTCCGTCGGCCGCTTCAACCACGTAATAGTAAGTGGTCGAGCCAGCCAAACCTGAATCCGCATACGATGCGCTCGTCAGACCGGAAGCAATCTGATTGGTCGAGCCCGGCGTGAAGCCGGAGGTCGTGCTCCGGTAGAGGTTGTAGCTGACTGTGCAGGATGCTCCAGCAGTGCTGGCGCCCCAAGTTACGCTGATGGCGCTGGAAGAAGTTCCCGTGCCAGTTGGCGTTCCAGGAACGCTTGGAACCGCGGTGCAGCTACCGGCTGTACCGCCCCAAGAGCTAACATCGCTGAGGATGGCGCCGGACATCACCGTGGTACCGCCATTATCCACCGTGCCGTTGTTTGACGCGATGGTATTAGTGATTTGGCCGCTGCCTGCCAGCCACACCGTAACCGTGTCGGTGAATTTCACTCCCGCGGCTACCGGGGCGGCGATTCCGCTGTTCGCAATGATATCCACTCCCTGATTGAAGTAGGAGTAAACGCCGATGCCGTAAGCAAGGTGAGAGGTCACCGCGGGCTCCACGTTGTAGGAGGCATAACCGTCAACACCGTTATCCATCCATGCCGACTCGCTGGGCACGTCATAGGGCATTTCGCTCTGGTAGAAAATGGTCTCGCCACCTTCGCCAAACCATTGAACTTGCTCTTCTTCGAAATGCTCGACGGCCAAACCCAATGCCGTGACGTTGTCGCCGTTCACAACCAAGCCATGCATGGCGACGTTGCCCGTCCAGGTTGCGTCCGTCCCGTGATCGGCGCGCCACGCCCAGATGTTGTCCAAGATAACGTTGTCGCTATCGATTTCGAGAGCCGTGGTAGCGGTTCCGGCAACGGCTCCGCCTATGCGGAAGAAGACGTCATTGAGGGAGGTCGGGTCGCTGGCATGGCTGACGCGCGATCCGCCCTCAACACCAACTTCCAACAGCACCGGCGAGTTGGCCGGGCCGGCATCGATGAGCAATCCGGCGAGTTGCACACCGTCCACATCGGCAACGGTAATCGCCGCCGTTCCCGATTGCGGAACCAGGTTTGCATAGCCGAGTCCCAGCACGATGGTCTTCGCGTTGGTGACGTTGATCGAGCCGCTGTACTGGTAGATGCCGGGCGTCAGAATCAAGCTCTGACCGGCGGCCAGCGCGGCATTGATCGTGCTGAGTGAGGTGGAAGGCGTGGCGATCAGGAAGTCGCTGATGGGCATCGAGTAGCCGGTGCCCAGACCGCCGTTCGCAGACCAGTCCGTCCCAGACCAGTTGGTCAGCACGGTTGGCACAAACACGTTGTAGTCACCGCTGCTGTCTAAATAGAAGTAGGGCTTCTCACGGCTGACTGGAGTGCTGGCTAGCGTGGTGTTGGCATTTGTCCCGTTGCTGAATGGGTTGCTTTGCGCCGGAGCTCCATTCACGCCGGAGAAGACGAAGTTCCAGACGTACCCTTCGAATTTTCCGATCGAGCTGTTGCGCGTATACCACTGCTGCTGCGAGCAGGCATTTACGGTCCCGGTGACCTCTGAGTCGCTGATGAATCCGCCGCTGGCCTCGCCGCAACTGGTATTAGTCAGTTGCAATCCGCCCGAATTATCCACCAGCATGCGCCGGAAGGCGGCGCCCTGCGAAACGCCCCATTGATAAGAGCCCGAAGGGGCGGTGACTTGCATATTTTCAATGGAACGCCAGAAATTTGTGGTCAAGTTTCCATTGGAATCGGTCTGATTGGAGTTCAAATAACCATTGTTGATGTGAACAGCGCTGGGGGTTTCGCCCAATCCGGCGACAGACTCGTAGTAGCCAACCTCGGCCTCGACACCGGTGTATGTGCCCGGCGTGAAAAGCACCGCGTACCGATTGGTGCTGAACTGCGTGTTGACGTTCAGAGTGTTGAGCGTCGAATTGATCGATGACACCGAATCGCTTGGCGTAAAGACATACACATTGGGACCAAAGACGGTATTGTTTTGCGCGTCTGCGGTGCCGCTCAAGGAAAGGACCGCCAAGATTGCTGCGCCGAGGAACAGCAGCCGGATCGGAAGTACAAGTTTGTTTCTTCGAAGAATCATTCGAGTTTCACCCCAGAAGTTGATTTGAATATGTCATGAGCCGTTCGCCGACTTTGTCGTCGTTGCCCCCGGACGATAGAAATGTCAAGGCATACCGAAAGGAAAAAGAAACAGCGGGGAAATGATGGTGCCGTCGTCCGGGAGGCCAACGTTGCGAATCTGAGGCGTCGAGGTGGCAGGTATCCCTGCTCATCCGGTCGCCCTCTCTCCGTTCGTGACTCGCGACGTCTGCAATCTTCAACCTCGACAGCCTCGACCTAGAATTCGCTGGTGGCAAGTTAATTTGGGTTTATTAACCGATACTTAGCTTTATTCCACGCCAGAGTTCGGAGTGTCACTACGTTGGGACGTCATGCTGAAGTTCGCGTTCTGTTTAAGACAATCGCTGTTGCGGTCGTTCCGGAGAAGATCTTCATTTCTCCTCCTGCACATTGGGAAAGGGTTTCGCCGTTCATTGCGATGTCAGATACCACGCCTAAGACTTAAGCATGAATTCAATTGACCTTCCCCTGAGAATGCAGGTCTTCGAAGTCGGCAATGTGTGAGGAAACTTGCGCAGGCGCAGAGTCTCGCGTCGATCAACCGGCGGCCGGAATGTCAACATCTTCTGGGACCGGTAGACGACCCGAACCGTGTCCCGGGTGGTACCTAAGGTAACGTAACCTTCGTACCGTCGACATCGAAAAGCTTGGGCTGGCACGCCCCATGAAGCACGGGTATCGCTAAGCGTGGAATGGTAACGCTCAGAGCGCCGAGGCCGGCTGCTGCTGCTGTCAACACAGCGCTATGTCATTTATCCTCGTTATTTTATGGGTCGCAAGCGGTGCGGGTCTCGGCCCGTTCTAACAACCGTTAATTCGGTTAATCATGAGCGTTAATTTGTATCGGCAAAGAATCGCGCCCGACGTATGGTCGGATGGATATAATGATCGCCGCATCGGAGACGTTACCTATGATCCCCGCAAATCTCGTCTTCAACACTGAGCAGGAAGAGCAATGGCAGGAACTGCAAACTGTGCTTCGGTCCGGTTTTCTCGACAAATCGCAGAACCTGAAGCGCTTTCTAGAGTATGTAGCGCGTCAGCAGTTTTCGGGAAACAGTGAACCGGTGAAGGAATACAGCATTGCTGTTCAGGCGCTCAATCGGATGCAACAATTTGACCCGCAGTCGGATGCCATTGTGCGTGTAACGGCGCACACATTGAGGAAAAAACTGGAGCAGTATTATGCCACGGAGGGCGCCCGCCATTCGATCCAGATCAAGCTTCCCGCCGGCAAGTATGTCCTGAAGTTCGAGCGCAGGGAGCAGTCAACTTTACCGGTCGCGGCCGCGCCGCCAACCGAACCCCCTACCCAAACTGTTCCAGACGTAGGGCCGTCGCAACGAATGAAATCGCTGCACCTGACGGCACTACTAGTAGCGATTTTGTTGCTGCTTGGAAGCTATTTCTTCCACTTCCACGAACTGCATCCACGATCCGACAATCCCCTGCCCCTTGCAAAAACCATCGAGCCACGCGCATTACCTGAGAATGCCGGGATCGCAGCAGATAAAACCCTCCGCATTCGTTTTGGCCCAGCCTCGCGCCCCTATACAGATGTAGCCGGTCAGACGTGGCTAGCAGATCGGTTTTGCACGGGTGGCTCGACTTTCTCGCACTCAAATCATCTGATCCAGGGAACAGACGATTCGGCGCTTTTTCAAGAGGGACGCGAAGGGCAATCTCAATGTAGGATTCCCGTTCCACCCGGGAACTATCAACTTCTGTTGTTGTTCGCTGAAACCGCTGGGGACAAGGTGGCGGCGCGTCAGGTCAACTTCAGGATCAACAATGCATTGACCGCTGAATTGGATGTCGTGGATGAAGCAGGCGGCGAAGACATTGGTCTCGGCAAAGTCTACGCGGGAATCCATCCGATGGATGATGGCACTATCCACTTGGACTTCGTATCCGACGGGGCGTTTCTCAATGCTGTCGAAATTTCACCCGCAGCGTTGGATGGCAGCGCGACGGTGCGAATGCTTGCTGGTCCCGTCGTCTTTCATGACAATGAGGGAAATACATGGCTGCCGGAGCGCTTTTTCCAGGGCGGCAGGCGGACGTTTCATCCCGACAACTCACCAAAGAATGTGAATTCGAAGCTTTTCGAATGGGCGCGATACGGTCACTTCCATTACCGCATACCGGTTGTGGCGGACAAAGACTACAGATTGCGGCTCTATTTCTCAGAGAGGTGGTTTGGTGTCATCAATGGGGGGCCAGGAGGGCAAGGGAGCCGCGTTTTCGATGTCTACTGCAATGGCAAGACGCTGCTCAAAGATTTTGACATCTTGCAAAGTCAAACCGGCGGGACTGCGGTGATGGCCTTCGATCATGTAAAGCCCACTGCCCACGGGATGCTCGAACTCGATTTCATGCCTGTCAAGAATTATCCGCTCATCAACGCCATCGAGATAGAGCCCGAATAGATCGGACCCCATTCATGATTCTTTGGCTCCTCAGGTAGTAACCTCGGCACCCAACTCAAAACGAGCGTATGAAACGGATCCTCATACCATACATGATCGCATCTGCACCGCCGACAGAATCCACGAGTTTAGTCAGTCTGAGAACTGGACTGCGGAAATGACAACTTCTTGGAGCAGCTACTTTTACCGAACAGCGATCGCGCCTTCGAAAGCGTCGCTTCGTCGGTTTCTAAAGCCTTAGATTCAGCGCCTTACGTCGTGACGACGTCAGGGTCCCGCATCCCCTCTATCATCCTTTACTAATCCTAAAATACTCCTATTGACATCTAAAATAATTCGTATTATCATCATTTCGATGTTCAATTAGGAGGTTCATATGCATTCCCGATCCAAGAGCTACCTCAACTGGCACGCACTTTGGCACCGTCGCTTCCTGGCCTGGTTCCATTTCCGGGTTCTTTTTGCCAGGCGTCATCGGCAGCATCGCAGACGTTGGCGGTTGAGAAAGGAATAATCGTTTTTAGCAAGCAAACTGATTGTAAACGAGCTGATGTATGATATTATTGCGATGAAATATTGATCGTATCCTGAGAGGAGAACGAGAGATGAGAGTTCAATTGGAATTGGCGGAAGCTACTGCATCGAAGTTGCGCAAGCTTATGGAGGAAGTCGAGGTGAAAACCTACAGCGAAATCTTCGGTTATGCCTTGACTGGCCTGGATTGGATGGCCAAGGAACGGCGATCCGGAAGGATTATTGTGTCCACCGATCCAGGTTTCAATCAATTCAGAGAGCTTTCGATGCCGATATTGGATGCTATCAAAGCCCCTACTCCGATCTGAATCGTGACGGCAACGGCAGGAACTTAACGAGGACCGTTGCGAAGAGATCTTGCCACGTGAGGTTTCATCGTGAACGGTCTTTCGCTTGTTGCGAGTCTTGTGCAGACACTGGCATGGCCGATAATCACGCTGGTCATCGTCATTCTTTTGCGTAAAAATGTCGCGCATATTCTGGATCGGATCCTGGAAATCAGGGCCGGTAAGTTGTTTACCCTCAAGCTTCAAGGCGCTGAGCAGTTGCTGAAGGAGTCAAGGCGCGAACTCCATCCCCCTCTCGTGAATCTTGAGAGCGCAACGGAAAGACAGCTCGCAGCGCCGCCCAACAGCAAAAAGCAGATGATTGGACGCGAGCAATTGGCTCCGTTAACCTTGACTGAAGTGTCTGTCAAAACTCCAGACGAACACGCCTTTGCCGGGGTTGACCCAGCGGTTGAAGTCGAAATGGTGTGGAAGGATCTCAGGCGCCAGATACTTAAAGCAGCGCGAGAGAATGGACTCAAGGGAGCCCGAAGCCTCGGACCGGCCATCACACATCTGATAGAAAAGGGACTGATACCGGCGCAGTTCCAGGAGGCCTTCGAAAAAGTCCAGGCAGTCTACAAGGCAATTCAGCGGTACCCAGGTCTTCCAATCGATCAAACTTTGGCCAAGGAGTTCCTTACTTCCTGCAGCCGACTCCAGTTGCATGTCGCCCAGATTCTCACTCACTCCTGAGATCGTAAGCACTGGGCCTTGTGGGACGTAACTGACTCTTTTGCGATATTCACTGCCTCCCGGATGCAGGAGGAACTTCCTTTCGACCCAACTTCACCAAGAACCTGCAGCACGGCATCCACTGTTTCAATCTGCCGCGAGGGTTCTTCGTTATCGCGGGAATCTTCTTTGCGATAGGGTCGCCAAGCCAGTTCATCAAGCGCCTTCAGTATCCAACACTGGAGATATGGCTCGCACACGGCCAAGCGATCGCTCAATCTGCGCGCAATGACGCAGCCCCCGATCGATTTAAGTTCGCAGAGAACTTCATACTTTTCCCGTGGCTCGCTTTCCAAATCGAATCGGTCGAAGAGTTGGTCTACGGTCTCCTCAAGCTGCTTGAACCTCAACCCCTCACACTGTGTATTTTGCCCGTCTCCTGGCTCCCCAGCGACAAGACTCTCTCTTTCCCAGATATCCGACGCATATGCAGTGAGGGTGGGGAGTTGGGGCTCTCGAATCTCAATCATCTCAAACGGCTCGCCAGCTTCCTTCTCAATATTCTTGGATATTGGAGTCCTGCCGGCCGCGATATCGCTCTTGCCATTTTTTACAGCCAGGCTCACCAGCAATTCGATAGCCTTATCCGTCTGCGCGTATGGAGTAGACAGCAAACTCACCAATTCTTTTCTGGCAGTGTCACGCGACTTGAGGATATGGTCCTTGTTCGTTGCCTGAGAGGCCAAAAATGCGCAGTTTTCCGCGATCGAGCGGCCTGACGACCACCATAACTGAGCTGCTTCGTTTCCGCGCTTCAACCTCTCGACTCGCGAGAGACTCTCGCGCACTTCGCGCCAGGCTGGCGCGCTGCCTTCCCATACCGCCCCTTTCCCGATCTCATTCCAATACCCGCGCGCGAATCGGGCGAGCCGTTCGATCGCGTCATGAATTCGGGACGCATAATTCGTGGCGTCCGCCGTGCGCAATACCTCCCTTAACGCCTCAACAAAAGCTAGATCATCTTCACGCATTTGCCTCCTTTGCGATGAGATCACGAATCGACTCTGCGATCTCAAAGCTCCACTTTTCTCGCTTACGGATAATGACGCAAGGCGTACATGCCTCAGCCACCTGCTCTATTGGTGCTCGGTCCGGTTCGAGATTGGTCAGGAATACAATCGGCAATTTTATGCCTCCTTCTCGAATCTTCTCCGCAAATCGAAGGCCGGTGATCCGATTGTCCTCTGTGGCTGACGCGGCAAACGCACGGCCGTGAGGCATCATGACGTCGCACACAATCGCTTGAATGTTAGATCGATTGTTCTTGATGTACTCAAGAGCATCGTCAACATTCGATAAGAAAACAACCTGCAAACCTAGGGACCTGAGTTCATCGAGAACATTCTCGATGTACTCCCCCTCATCATCGAGCAGCAGAATCATCGGGTCTCCCTCGGTATCACAATCTGAAAGGTCGTGGGATTCTTCGATTGCGTCAGCACTAAGTCGCCTTTCATATCTCGCATATAGGCTCTCGACAACCATAAGCCGAGACCAGATCCGGAGGCCTTCTGGATTGCCGATGGCGTCCGAAATCCTTCGTCAAAAATTCTTGTCTCACATCCCGCATCGATGCCAATGCCGTGATCTGCGACCTGAACCAGATATCGATCAGTACGCGTCTCAACGGCGATGTCAACACGAAACGACTCATCCGATTCTCTATACTTAATCGCATTTTGAAAGAGATTACTGAACACTGCCGCCAGCTTCACCTTATCCACGCGCGCGACAATCTTTCCATCTGGCTTATAAGAGATCCGGCCCACATCTGCGTTGAAGGCGCGCAATTTACGACTCTGCTGAAAGATAGTCTTGCTGATGACCTGCCCGCCGAAGTTGCAAACCTCCGTTTTGGTTTCCTTGAGGTGTCCTGTCAAAAAATATTCCATTTTATCCAGGAGGGCATCGATAGTCTCGCCATCTAAGAGAATGTCGTCCAGTTTCCACGAGATTTTTTGCGGAAGCAGCGAATGCCAATTGCGCTTTAAGAAAAATGCATTATCCATGATCGCCTGCCGAGGAGCGGCGATCTCGTGTCTTAACTCATCCAACCTACCGCGTCGCTTTTTCCAAATGGCCGCTGTTGCATAGTCTCCTAGAGCCTTCAACATCTGAATATCCCTTTCGAAGATATACTGTCTAAACTTTCTACGGTATCCGGCCTCCAGAGTACCAACAACAATTTCCCCCATGACCAAAGGAATGTATACCCTGATGAGCGAATCGAGCTGGAAGAGGCGATGAATCTCTGGGTGGAGCCTTGGGTCGTTGTTTTCCGGAACTTCAATCTGTTTTGTTTTCACGACATCAGCCTGGATGTCTTTAGAAGAAGCGATGTCGTGATCCGACATCTGCTTGAACTTCTCAGAGTCTTCCTTCGTGCGCGACCAAGAAATATATTCAGAGCGGATCCTGTTTCCATCTAGCGTCACGACCGATATGTTGATATGAGAATAGGAAAGGGCATGATGTATTTGGCTGCCCACGGCCTTGATATCGTCGAGCCAGTCATTGCCGGCCACCAGCCGCTTGGCCAGCTCCGACTCGGCAGAATGCAATTCGCGCAGAGACTCCTGGACTTGCAAGCGATCGAAACTCACGGATCCAGACTTGGCTAGCTGCATCAAGTGTTTCTCTTCCGCCTCAGAGAATGCGTCAATCAGCGGGCTTTCAAAATTCAGCACTCCGATGCGTTTCGGCTGGTCCTCGAGATGGGTTCCCGGCCCATCTTTATTCGCAACTCTCGCGCTTGATTTCGGCACGTAGAGCGGCACGCAAAGCTCGGAATACGTTCCGGGCCAGTACTCCTTAAACTTCGAATGCTCCTTGACATTCCCTAATCGCCATACCTTTAGGTGGCGAAGGCAGTGCCCAGTTATTCCCTCATCGATTGATAGCGCCGTATCGGCGGCATACGACGGTTGGTGTAAAGCAACGTCCAGCCCTCCGGTCTCTTTGTCCAAGCGCAAGACTGCTCCTATTTTGGTATCAGTGATGCGAAATCCGCCCTCTAGGAGACTGCTTACGAGTTCGGGTATCGTTTCGGCCTCCGCGATACGGGACAAGGCATTGTTCAATTCTCTAATCATGCTTGCCTGCAGAACGTGATCGAGCGCGGAACAAACATGCGAAACAAGCTCCGTCGTAGCTTTGATTTTGCTTTCCGTATTGCCGGCGGCGTGGTCACCGAAATTGAAGTCGATTACTCCGAGGATTCTTCCTGAGGAGTGCACTTGACATGCCAAACGAAGGTCTCCATGGGCGGCCCATGGAATAGGAAAATCTGCCACAATCGGAATATTCCGGTTGAGTTGGAGAACGATATCCCGGCTCAGCGTGTGGCCTTCGGCTATCTTTTGCCGCTTCGCCTTCTGGTGTTCTGATAAGAGAAGCTCATACCCGCCGCTGGTCTTATTAGCTAGCCATATAGACACGTCTTCGACTGGGATCAGCTTTGGTGTCGATTCGATGAGTCTAACTAGAAACGACTTGGCGTCGAGATCAAAGGCGGCCAAAGATAACAGCCCGACTGAGTTGAGGGTTGATTCGAAGTCTGGAAGCGGCATCGATTATTTCTCCGTCAGTCGAGTCCGGGTATCATTCTCTACGAGGCGCCGAGGCGCCGCTAAGAAGTCTGGATCTTCATCAAGAACAGCTCTCGCAGGCTTCCGATAAAAAAGCCTTGACGAGACGCGTTCCGAGACGCCTAAGACTCGGGGCAATGTCGCTCAATCGAAATTTCTAACTTTTATCGGGCTTGGAAGAGAAAGTTTCGGCGGATCCGGGACCGTATAACAGTAGCTCGGACGACGGATTTTTGGCAAGAGCCTTTATGTTCGGCGAGGGCGGCCGATACTCAGGCCCGATCAGGCGGAATGGGTTGCTTCGAACCGTTCTGTCCACGACCAGGTTTCCAGAAACGGTTGGGCCACGGGCGATGACCAGTGGCGGAGTTTTCTTTACCCCAATTTCGCCGAATTCTTCGCCGAATTGCGCGCCTCATAGGCTCCGATCATTCCCAGTTGTTCCTCTGTACTCCGTTGATTACATGCGCACTCCGACCGCAAGCATTCGGCTGTTAACCGAAGGGTTGTAGATTCGAGTCCTATCTGAGGAGCCAATCTCCTTTACAATCAATAACCTAGAGATGGCTTTAGTTCGATGGTTATCGAACTTCGCCGAACTTCGCCAAATTTCGCCGAATTTGATCGCCGAGCTGAGCTGACAATCCCCGTGAGTTGTTCTAGAACCGGTTTGTTTTCTTCAATCACATTGCGTAACAGTTCTTCATTTTCGCTGCGAATGAGGATCTCGCCCGGAGGGTTGTAAGCGACTGACCACGCCGAAGGCGGGGAATTGAGATCTATTGGCGGGTAGTTAGGCGAGATGGAATCTGCAATATGACAGGTGTACGAGATGCCGTAAGCGTCCGGTTCTCTTTCAATTACCCACAAGCTGCGCACCAAGTAAGAAGCCCAACTGGATATCGGTGAGTCTGGAGAGGCCTCTCCAAACGACTGTGTTGCCTGGAGGTCCGTCATGAGCCCGTGCCAGATAGC
>JBEKPD010000099.1:0-23013 GCA_049521075.1 Occallatibacter sp. | reverse complement strand
CCATACCCGCAATGAAGCGTGAGTTGAGGCGAGACCCCAGCCGGGAGCGTTCGCAGAAATGACGCAATGGGCGGTTATGAGAGAGTGCGATGAATGCGGAACGAAGAATTGGCATGACTTGCCCCTGCAAGGGAGCGTGCCGGCGAGGGCTCACTCCACAAACACATTAGTTTCGCACACTCGGCTGGAATAGGCAGCGGTACAAAAGACATGTGTTGTGCGATTCGGAGAGCTCCCAGTTAGAACGCCCTTCGCGTCGTACGTTTCGCCGTTAGTGCACTTCAAACAAAGCGCTGCCGTGCGGCGGCAAGGTGACGCTTAGGTCCTTGGACTCTTTGGTCGTCGAATCGTCCCAGGCATTCTGTGCGGAATGTTTTGCGCTATCCAGACCAAGATCCTTCCACGTGGTGCGCACGGTGGTTGCGCTGGCGCCGAGATTGAAGAATGCAAAAAATTCGGCGTAGCCCCGGTCGCCTGGTGCGTTGATGGTGGCGCGCCAGACGCGAATATTCTCAAAGCCTGCGCCCAGCGTTGAGGCATCGACAGGACGACTGTAACTGGCGTTCTGATCCACGAAAAGAACGTTCTGGTTGGTGATGAGCGAGCGCGTGAAGTCATCGAGACGAGTCAGGTTGCTGCCGAGGATAAGGGGCGAGCGGGTCACCGCCCATAGAGTGAATTCAGTGCGCTGCTCGTCCTGCGTTTGGCGCGATTGCCGCGCTTCGCCCCATCCGGGATGTGGACCAAGCCAGCCCTCAGGGAGCATGTCGGCATCGGGCCAATTTCCCGGACCGGTGTAGGGGAACCACTTCGCCAGGCGATCGAAAGCGCCTTGCAATCCGAAGGGAAACTCATCGTTCGGTTTGTTAGGGAAGGTCCATCCATCCCAATGGTCATTGGAGATGCGCCACATCTGCGCGTACTTCGCGACCTCGGCTGCGTGCTCGAGTGCAGTGGGGCCCGGCGAAAGGCTGAGAATGATGGGGCGGCCGGTTTTGTGGATCGCCGCGGCGATCTGGCGAATCTCCGTAGGCCGGTAGGGATTGTTGGAGATACAGTCGACCTTGAGAAAATCCACGCCCCAGTACGCATAAAGCTTCAGCATGGAGTCGTAATAGGCTTGCCCGGCGGCATTGTCCTTGACGCCCCAATTGCCATCGTCCCAGGGGCAGGGAGATGTGGTGTCGGCGGCATCGGCGGCAAGGAATTGCGTGCCCTCTATTGGTAAATTGGCTGCGACCACTTGGCGGGGAATGCCACGCACGATGTGAATGCCAAACTTGAGCCCCTGCGCATGCAGCCAGTCGGCGAGAGGCTTGAATCCGGCGCTATTAGCAGATGAGGGAAATCTGTCCGGCGCCGGAATCAACAGACCATTGCTGTTCCAGAGGTATTGCTTCTGCTCGAGGGTCTTACCTGCGGGGTTGGCCATGTACCAGCCCTCGTCGATGACGGCGTACTTCCACCCGAATTGCTGCAGCGAGACAAGAACGGTTGCATTGTCTCGAAATTGCTCCTCGTCGATGGTGAGCCCGTAGGCGTCCCAACTGTTCCACCCAAGGGGAGGAGTGGGCGCGGGTGTTTGTGCAGGGGTGAATTGCGAAATGAGGCACACAGCCGCAAGAGCAGCGACAGGAAGAATTGCCAGCTTGGTCATGAGAAAACATATAGCATATTCCGGGCCGGGAGCGGGATTCACGCTGAAGAAACAGGTCGGACGGGGTCTCCGGGTTATCCTACGAAAACCCGAACGAAAGTGGGTTGACCAAGCAGAGGAGATGTCATGGAAAGCGTGTGTAAGGCCGGAAAGTGGTGCGCGTATGTCTTGGCCTGTGTTCTGGGTATATCGGCATTCGCCGTGCGCACTCCGGCACAAGCGGCCGAGCAGGGAAGCGCACACTCGATCCAAGCCCTCTTCGTGAGCGACATCCATTTTGAACCGTTTCGTGATCCGGGGAAGGCCGCGCAACTGGCGGCCGCGCCAGTTGGAGACTGGAACGCCGTTCTTACTGCTCCGGCGACCGCCGATGCGGAGGCACAGTTCACGAAACTGCAGCAATCCTGCCACGCGCGCGGCGAGGACACAACATACGCCCTGTTTCAGTCGAGTTTGCACGCTATTCATGCGCAAGCGGGTGATTCGAAATTTGTGATTGTGAGCGGCGACCTGATTGCACACTCGTTCTCATGCAAATTTGCCACAGTGTTTCCCAAGGCCGCGCCGGCTGACTACCGGGCCTTTGTGGAGAAGACGATTGCCTATGTGATGGGCGGACTGCGCAATGCGCTTCCCGGCGTTCCCGTCTATGCGGCGCTGGGAAATAACGACTCCGACTGCGGTGATTATCAACTCGACGCCAATAGTCCCTTTCTGAAGGAGAGCGGGGAAGTCTTTGCAGCCGATTTTCGTGGAGCAGAACAGGCACATGCGCGCGAAACCTTTGCGGCCGGTGGCTATTACAGCGTGAGTCTTCCCGCGCCGCTCGAAAACGCGCGGCTGCTGGTACTGGACGATCTTTTTATGTCCGACAAGTATCAGACGTGCAGCGGCAAAGAGGATAGGACGCCCGCGGCTGCGCAGATTGCCTGGTTGAAGCAGCAGTTGGATGAGGCGCGCGAGAAAAAAGAAAAGGTCTGGGTGATGACGCACATTCCGCCCGGCGTGGACTCCTATTCGACGGCGAGGAAATGGATGGCTCTTTGCGCAGGAGGTAAGCCAAAGATGTTTCTTGCGTCGGAGAAGCTGCCCGAAGCGCTGGCCGGTTACGGGGACGTAATTCAGTTGGCGATCTTTGCACACACGCACATGGACGAAGTGCGGCTGCTGACTCCGGCGAAGACTGACGCGGTCGAGAAGCCAGTCGCCGTGAAGATGGTGGCGTCCATCTCACCTGTCGATGGGAACAATCCTTCGTTTACCGTGGCGAGCGTCGATCCGGCGCGCGCAATACTCACGGACTACCGCGTGATTGCGGCTTCAAATCAGACGGGGATCGATACGGTGTGGAGCGAGGAATACGATTTTGCGAAGACGTATCACGAGCCTGAATTTACGGCGGCCACGGTGGGCGGCCTGATCGCCGGTTTCAAAGCAGATCAGGGGGCGCAGTCGGCGGCGAGCCAGAGTTATTTGCGCTATTACATGACGGGCGTGGATATGCGGATGATGGCGCTGATCTGGCCGCCTTATGTTTGCTCGTTGAAGAACGAGTCGACCGATGCGTACAGGGAATGTGTGTGCAGCAGTGTGAAGTGAGGCGCGGTATCCCCGAAGTTCGTACGATTGGCCGAAACCCCGAATGCAGGTCCTTCGACTCCGTTTGGCCCGAATTCGGGCCAAACGTCGCTCAGGATGACAGGGTATTTTTGATGAGGTCTTTGGAGACAGGACTCTAACGCGAGCCGACCGCTGTGGAGTAGGGAACGCGCGATAACGGTTCGTTTTTCGCGGCCAGGTATTCGCCAACGGCGGCGGCGGCTTTGCGGCCTTCGGCGATGGCCCAGACTACGAGCGACTGGCCGCGGCGCATGTCTCCGGCGGCGAAGATGCCGTCGACGGAGCTCATGTAATTTGTGGTCGCAATGTTGCCGCGATTGTCTAGCTCGAGGCCGAGTTGCTCGATCATACCGTTGCGGACGGGACCGAGGAAGCCCATGGCGAGTAGAACCAGATCGGCGTCGAGCGTGAACTCGCTGCCGGCGATGGGTTCGAACTTGGGCGGGGGCCCGACGCGAACGGCGTGTAGCTGTTTGACGTTTCCGTTAGCGTCGCCGGTGAACTTCACGGTGCCAATGCTCCAGTCGCGAATGCCGCCCTCTTCATGCGAGCTCTCGGTGCGTAGTTGCAGCGGCCAAAGCGGCCACGGTGTGATGGCGGCGCGCTCGCCAGGCGGCTTGGGCATGATTTCAAACTGGTGCACGCTCTTCGCGCCCTGCCTGTGGCTGGTGCCAAGGCAGTCTGCGCCGGTGTCGCCGCCGCCGATGATGAGGACGTGCTTGCCGGTGGCGAGGATGGGGGACACGCCTCCCATTGACGCTAAGAGCGCTTCTTCTGCATCGCCTTCATTACGGCGATTCTGCTGGGGCAGAAACTCCATTGCGAAGTGAATACCTTTTAGCTCGCGGCCGGGGACGGGTAGGTCGCGGGGCTGCTCGGAGCCGCCCGAAAGCAGGATGGCGTCGAAGCCTTCGGTGAGCGATTCTACCGGAACGTTGACGCCCACGTGCGCGTTGGTCTGAAAGACCACACCTTCGGCCTTCATTTGCGCAATGCGGCGATCGACGATATGTTTTTCGAGCTTGAAGTTGGGAATGCCGTAGCGGAGCAGGCCGCCGATGCGGTCGTTCTTCTCAAAAACAGTGACAGAGTGACCGGCGCGGCGCAGTTGCTGCGCGGCGGCAAGACCCGCGGGTCCGCTGCCGACGACGGCCACGCGCTTGCCGGTGGCGTGATCGGGCGGCTCAGGATGAATCCAGCCTTCGTCCCAACCGCGATCGACGATCGAGCGCTCGATGAGCTTGATTGAAACCGGCGGCTGATTGATGCCTAACACGCATGCGGCCTCGCAGGGAGCGGGGCAGATGCGGCCGGTAAATTCCGGGAAGTTATTCGTAGAGTGGAGGCGGCGGATGGCTGCCTCCCAGCGATTGCTGTAGACGAGGTCGTTCCAGTCGGGAATGAGGTTGTTGACGGGGCAGCCGGTGTGGCAGAAGGGAACACCGCAATCCATGCAGCGCGCGCCCTGTTCGCGCTGTTTCTCTTCAGGGAATGGCTCGTAGATTTCGAACCAATCCTTGATGCGCTCATCAGGCTTGCGCCGCATGGGCTGTGCCCGTTCGATTTCTAAAAAGCCTGTGACCTTACCCATGGCACCCCGCAGGGGCTAAAGCCCCGATTGTCAATTTTTGTGTTTCCAGCACGACTAAAGTCGTGCCCTGATACAAACGTCGTCCCTACGGGACTGCGATGTTAATTGCCAGCACCTCAACCCCACGCTAAAGCGCGGGGCTAACAACCGTTGCTCCTCCGGCGCGTTGGGCGCCGCTAAAGTTGTGTCCCAACAAATCCTCACTTTTACAGAAGCGATTAAGCCGGCTTCGCCACAGCCTCGACGAGAGGCGAAGAAATGATAGGTGGTGCGTAAACCGTTTCTGCCCGTGCGATGCCGAGCACGCGCTTGTACTCGTGCGGAAAGACCTTGATGAACTTGGGCTGCGCGTCGGCCCAGTGTTCGAGAACCCACGCGGCACGCGGGCTTCCGGTCGAGTCGCGATGACGCGCCAAGAGAGTGCGCACCTGCTCGACGTCAGCGGGATCGACGAGCGGCTCAAGATCGACGCCGGTCTTGTTACAGCGGCGCGTGGAGAAGTCGCCTTGATCGTCGTAGACGTAGGCGATGCCGCCGCTCATACCGGCGGCGAAGTTGCGGCCCGTGGAACCGAGGACGATCACTAAGCCCTTGGTCATGTATTCGCAGCCGTGGTCGCCCACGCCCTCGACGACGGCGGTGGCGCCAGAGTTGCGAACGGCAAAGCGCTCGCCGGCGATGCCGTTCAGGAAAACCTCGCCGGCTGTTGCGCCGTAGAGAACCACGTTGCCGACTAGAATGCTCTCCTCCGGCAGGAAGCTCGAGGTCTTGGGCGGATATGCGATGATGCGCCCGCCGGAGAGCCCTTTGCCGAGATAATCGTTGGTATCGCCCTCGAGTTCAAGCGTGACGCCGTTGGGGACAAAAGCGCCGAAGCTCTGGCCGGCCGAGCCACGGAACTTGAAGTGAATGGTTCCTTCGGGCAAACCGGCCGAGCCGTAGCGACGAGCGATTTCTCCGCCCAGCATGGCGCCCACGGTGCGGTGCACGTTACGAATGGCGAAGCTCGCCTCGACCTTCTCCTGCGATTCGAGCGCCGGCTTGGCCTTCGCGATGAGCGCGTGGTCGAGCGCCGGTCCGAGGCCGTGGTCCTGACAGGTGGTGCGGCGGCGCGCCACACGCGAAGGCAGATCAGGCACGTGGAGAATCGACGAAAGATCGATCCCCTTGGCCTTCCAGTGCGCCTCGTCGATGTGCACGTCGATTTTTTCCACGCGGCCCACCATCTGGTCGACGGTCTTGAAGCCGAGCTTGGCCATGTGCTGGCGCATCTGCTCTGCGATAAAGAAGAAGAAGTTGATCACGTGCTCGGGCGTGCCGGTGAAGCGCTCGCGCAGCACGGGATCCTGCGTGGCGATGCCGACGGCGCAGGTGTTGAGGTGGCACTTGCGCATCATGATGCAACCCATTGAAATGAGCGGCATTGTGGCAAAGCCAAATTCTTCGGCGCCGAGCAGGGCAGCGATCACTACGTCGCGGCCGGTCTGGAGTTTGCCGTCAGTTTGCACGCGGATGCGGCTGCGCAGATCGTTGAGCAGCAGGACTTGCTGCGCTTCAGCCAAGCCGAGTTCCCAGGGCAGACCGGCGTGCTTGATGGAGCTGAGCGGCGAAGCACCGGTGCCGCCGTTGTCGCCGGAGATGAGCACCACGTCGGCATGCGCCTTGGAGACGCCAGCGGCGACGGTGCCGACGCCGACCTCGGAGACGAGCTTGACGGCGATGCGCGCCTGCGGGTTGACGTTCTTGAGGTCGTAGATGAGCTGAGCGAGATCCTCGATCGAGTAGATATCGTGGTGCGGCGGGGGCGAGATGAGGCCGACGCCGGGGATGGAGTAGCGAATCTTGGCAACGAAGTCATCCACCTTGTGACCGGGCAGCTGGCCGCCCTCGCCGGGCTTTGCGCCCTGCGCCATCTTGATCTGGAGTTCGTCAGCATTGACGAGATAATTTGCCGTTACGCCGAAGCGGCCGCTTGCCACCTGCTTGACGGCGCTGCGGCGCAGATCGCCGTTTGCGTCGCGCTTGAAGCGCGCTTCGTCTTCGCCACCTTCACCGGTATTCGACATACCGCCGAGGCGATTCATGGCGATGGCGAGGGTTTCGTGCGCCTCTTTAGAAATCGACCCGAAGCTCATGGCGCCGGTGGTGAAACGCTTGACGATCTCCTTGGCAGGCTCGACCTCTTCGATGGGAATCGGCTGCTCGGCATACTTGAGCTTCAGCAATCCGCGCAGTGTGCACAGGTTGCGGTTCTGGTTGTCGATCAAGTCGGTGAATTCCTGGAACGTGGCGAAGTTGTTCGTCCGCACTGCATGCTGCACCTTGCTGATGGTGAGCGGATTGAGCAGGTGATACTCACCGCCCTCGCGATATTGATACTGGCCGCCGACCACGAGGTCGGTTTCGGATTCAGTGAGCGGCTGGAAGGCGTACTCGTGCTTCATCTGCGCTTCGCGGGCGAGCACGTCGAGGCCGACACCCTCGATACGCGATGCGGTGCCGGGGAAGTAGGCTTCGATGAGCGACTTGTTAAGGCCGACAGCCTCGAAGACCTGTGCGCCGCGATAGCTTTGCAGCGTCGAGATGCCCATCTTCGAGAAGGTCTTCAACAATCCTTTGTTGATGGCCTTGATGAAGTTCTTCTCGGCGTACTCCGCTGTCACTTTCTCCGGCAGCAAGCCGCGGCGCTTGAGATCGTGAACGGTCTCGATGGCGAGATACGGGTTGATGGCGCTGGCGCCGTAACCGATCAAGAGGGCAAAGTGCATGACCTCGCGCGGCTCGCCGCTTTCGATGATCAGCGCTACCTGAGTGCGGGTCTTCTCCTGCACCAGGCGGTTGTGCACGGCGGCCATGGCGAGAAGGCTGGGGATGGGAGCGTACGTCGGATCGACGCCGCGATCGGAAAGGATGAGCAGCGTGTAGCCGCCTAAGTTCACCGCATGAGAAGCGCGGTTGCCGAGATCGTCCAGCGCATGTTTGAGGCCGGCTTCGCCATCCGCGGCACGAAACAGTGCGGGCAGCGTGGTGGCGAGCAGGTCGCCCGATGCAACGCGGCGCAGTTTTTCCAGATCACGGTTAGTGAGAATAGGATGAGGCAGCTTGAGCGTGTGGCAGTTCTCGGGCGCTTCATCCAAAATGTTGCGCTCTGTGCCGATGTAGCTGATGAGCGACATCACCAGTTCTTCGCGGATGGGGTCGATGGGCGGATTCGTTACCTGGGCGAAGAGTTGCTTGAAGTAGTTGAAGAGGGGCTGCGGGCGGTCGGAGAGGCAGGCCAGGGGCACATCAGTGCCCATGGAGCCCACCGGTTCCGCGCCATCGGTGGCCATGGGCGTGAGCAGGATGCGCAGATCCTCTTCGCTGTAGCCGCAGGCGCGCTGGCGGCGGAGGAGCGTCTCGGGATTGGAAGCGATCACGCGCGGCGGCTCGGGTAGAGCGTCGATGGTGACCTGCTGCTGCTTCAGCCACTCCCCGTATGGCTTGCGGCCGGCGAGATCCTTCTTGATTTCACCGTCGGAGACGATGCGCTGCTGCACGGTATCGACGAGGAACATGCGCCCCGGCTGCAGGCGGCCTTTCTTGAGAATGTCTTCGGCGGGAACTTCGATGACGCCGGCTTCAGAGGCGAGCACGACCAGATCGTCTTTGGTGACGATGTAGCGGCCGGGGCGGAGCCCGTTGCGGTCGAGCGTGGCGCCGATAACTCTACCGTCGGTGAAGGCGATGGCCGCGGGACCGTCCCACGGCTCCATGAGCGAGGCGTGGTACTCGTAAAATGCGCGCTTGTCCTCGTCCATATCGGGATTGCCCGACCATGCCTCGGGGATGAGCATGGCCATGACGTGGGGCAGGGAACGGCCGGACTGATAGAGGAACTCGACGGCGTTATCGAGCGAAGACGAGTCGCTGCCGCCGGGCATGATGAGCGGATACAGGTCGCCGATCTTGTCGCCATGGAGCGGACTAGCGAGGATGGATTGCCGCGCGGTCATCCAGCTGATATTGCCGCGGATGGTGTTGATCTCGCCGTTGTGCGCGACGTAGCGATAAGGATGGGCCAGCTTCCAACTGGGAAACGTGTTGGTAGAAAAGCGCTGGTGGATGAGGGCCATCGCGCTCATGACCAGCGGATTGGCAAGCTCGAAGTAGAATTTCTCAATCTGCGGTGCCAGCATCAAGCCCTTGTAGATGATGGTGCGGCAGGAGCAGGAGGGAACGTAGAAGGTCTCCTTGTCCTCGATATCGGAGGCAGCAATCTCGTTTTCCGTGCGGCGGCGCACGTGGTAGAGCAGGCGTTCGAAGGCTTCCTCGTCGAGGCCCTGCGGACGGCCGAGGAACAGCTGCTCGATGTAGGGCTGAGAGCTGCGAGCCTCGCGGCCGATGGCGTCGCCGTTGACCGGCGTATCGCGCCAGCCGAGAACCTGGCAGCCTTCTTGCTGAGCGATGCGCTCAAAGACGCCTTCGCATTGCAGGCGATTGTGTTTTTCCACCGGCAAAAAACACATGGCGACGCCGTAAGCACCTGCTTCGGGCAGGGTGATGCCCTGTTCCGCGCATTCGCGCGCAAAGAAGCCATGAGGAATTTGAATGAGGATGCCGGCGCCGTCGCCAGTCTCAGGGTCGCAACCCGCCGCGCCGCGATGGGTGAGGTTGATGAGCACCTCGAGGCCCTTGCGGATAATTTCGTGGCTTTTTTCGCCGCGGATGTTTGCGACCAGACCCATGCCGCAGGCATCGTGTTCATCGCGCGGATGATAGAGGCCTTGCGGGAGCGGAGCGCGGAGACGACAGTCTGAGAGGTCCATGGCAGCCCTTTAAGAGCGGAATTTTCGTTGCGGTTTTTCCCTCAAGTTACGAATACACAACCACTCTGCGATTTCAGGCATGAAAATCGCCCTGCGCTGAGTCGAGAGCTTTGCGTGAGCAGTCCGGCCGCATCCGAAAACTGCGCTGTTTTTAATATAACGAAAATTTCCCAAAAACGCAGAACTTCCTTTCATGATGGGGGACCGGCTTGGATGGCCGAATAGGATCTTCCGGCGCAGGTGGTGTGTTTTGTGCCGTATACTCGGTTCGAATGCACACCTTGAAAGATACGATTCTGGTGACCGGCGGGGCGGGGTTTATTGGCTCGAACTTCGTGCTCGCATGGATGAAGTCCAGCGGCGAGACGGTGGTGAATCTCGACCTGCTGACCTATGCGGGGAATGCCGCCAACCTCGCGCTTGTCGAGAACGATCCGCGCTACACGTTTGTGCACGGAGATATCTGCGATGCGGGGTTGGCGGGATCGCTCCTGCGGAAGTATCGGCCGCGGGCGATTGTCCATTTTGCCGCGGAGAGCCACGTGGACCGCTCCATCGTTTCGCCGGAAGCGTTTATCCGGACGAACGTGATGGGGACGTTTGCGCTGCTGGAGCAGGCACGTGTGTACTGGGCGGAACTGGACGAGGCTGGTCGGGCGGCCTTCCGCTTTTTGCACGTGTCGACGGATGAGGTTTACGGGACACTTGGCCCCTCCGATCCGGCATTCAGCGAAACCACTGCCTACGCGCCGAACAGTCCCTATGCGGCTTCGAAGGCCGGATCGGATCACTTGGCCCGAGCGTATTTCCATACTTTCGGACTGCCGGTGCTGACTACGAATTGCTCGAATAACTACGGGCCATTTCAGTTTCCTGAAAAACTGATCCCGCTGATGATTCTGAATGCGCTCGAAGGCAAGCCGCTGCCGGTTTACGGCGACGGGAAGAACGTGCGCGACTGGTTGTTTGTTGAGGATCATTGCTCGGCTATTCGGAGGGTTATCGAGAGCGGCCGTCCCGGCGAGACGTATAACATCGGCGGTAACAGCGAACGCGCGAATATCGATGTGGTGACGACCATCTGCGACTTGGTGGACGAGATGCGGCCGGATGTGGGCGCAGCACCGCGGCGGGGGCTGATCACGTATGTGCAGGACAGGCCCGGCCATGACCGGCGCTACGCCATTGACGCTCGCAAGATTACGAGTGAGCTGGGATGGAAACCGGCAGAGCAATTTGAGTCCGGGCTGCGCAAGACGGTGCGCTGGTATCTGGAGAACAGTGAGTGGGTGAACAATGTACGGACCGGTGCGTATCGCGACTGGATCGCAAAGAACTATGCGGAGCGGGCGGAAATACAGGGGCTAAGGGACTAGGGAACAGAGATAGATGCAGCGAGTTCGACATTTCGTTTGTGTTGTTGCATGGCTCGCGTGTTTCGCGTTGGCGGGGCGCGTAGCGGCGGAGCAGCCGCAGAAATTCGAAGTAGCCTCAGTACGCATCACGCAGGACCGTGAAAAGCTGCCGATGGCGCAACAGATGTATTACATGAGCCCGTCAGGCGCAGCGCAGTTCACGGTGCGGAACGTGACTCTTGATTTCCTAATAGCGTGGGCGTTCAAGCTCGGTGGATCGGCGCATCCGATCGCAAGAAGGCCCGCGTGGATGGATTCAACCTACTACGAAGTCACCGCCAAGCCGGAGGGAGATGTGGGCCTGAGCTATGACGAACTGAGGCCGATGGTTCAGGAGTTACTTCAGGAGCGATTCCACCTGACCCACCACGCGGAAACCTCGAAAGAGAAGGGGTACGCGTTGGTGGTTGCAAACGGTGGGCCGAAGCTTACGCCAACGAAGGGCGGTGCACAGCACGCCTACATGATGACGGGCAGGTTGGATGCCGCAAACGTGCCCATGAGCATCGCTGCCAGTCTGTTGACGCGCGCCTTGGGGCAGACTGTTGTGGATGAAACGGGGCTCAAGGGCAACTATGACATGAAGCTCAAATACGCTGAAATGGACGCGACAGATTCGGAGGTGCCATCAATTTTTACGGCGGTTGAGGAGCAACTGGGACTCAAGCTGGTGAGCCAGGCGGTGCCGGCGGAGATGTTTGTGATCGATCATGTGGACAGGGTGCCGACGGAAAATTGACAAAGCAGGGACTGGGAACAGGATCGACAGTTCAGAGGGTTCGTTTATGAAAGGTATGATTTTAGCGGGCGGATCGGGGACGCGGCTTTATCCGGTTACACATGTGGTTTCGAAGCAGCTTCTGCCCGTCTATAACAAGCCGATGATCTATTACCCGCTGAGTACGCTGATGCTCGCAGGGTTGCGGGAGATTTTGATTATCTCGACGCCGCAGGATACGGGGCGCTTCGCGGAATTACTGGGTGACGGGAGGCGCTGGGGTCTTGAAATCAGCTACGCGGTGCAGCCCAGCCCGGACGGGTTGGCGCAGGCCTTCCTGATCGGGCGGGATTTTATTGCGGGCGACACGAGCGCGCTGGTGCTTGGCGACAACATCTTTTATGGCCAGGGATTTTCGAAGCAGTTGCAGACCGCCTCGCAGCTGAAGGACGGCGCGACGGTGTTTGCGTACCCCGTAGAAGATCCGCAGCGCTATGGTGTGGTGGAGTTCGACGGGACGGGCCGCGCGGTGAGTCTGGAGGAGAAACCGAAGGCGCCGAAGTCGCGCTATGCCGTGACGGGTTTGTATTTCTACGATCGCGACGTGGTGCACATTGCCGAGACGCTCAAGCCTTCGCCGCGCGGCGAACTCGAGATCACGGATCTGAACCGGCGGTATCTCGAGGCTGGGAAGCTGAATGTGGAGATCATGAGCCGGGGTATGGCGTGGCTCGATACGGGTACGCACGATTCACTGCTCGAAGCATCCATGTTTGTGCACACCATTGAGCGGCGGCAGGGGCTGAACATCGCCTGCCCTGAAGAGATCGCCTACCGACAGGGATTTATTAACGCCGCGGAACTTGAGACCTTGGCGCAACCCATTGCCAAGAGCGGCTACGGGCAATACCTGCTGGCGCTGCTGCGCGAGCCGTATTTTGCGGCGGGAAGCGAACAATGAAGGTCGAAGCCACTCGCTTGCCCGGCGTACTGCTGTTGACCCCTGCCATCTACCGGGACGACCGCGGAGCATTTTGGGAAACCTTCAACTCGCGCCAGATGGCGGAGGCCGGGCTGCCCACGAACTGGGTGCAGGATAATTTTTCGTTGTCAAAGAAGAACGTGTTGCGCGGTATTCACTATCAGATCGCGCAGCCGCAAGGGAAACTGGTGCGCGTGACGCACGGCGCAGTGCTCGACGTAGCCGTAGACCTGCGCCGGAGTTCGCCCATGTTCGGCCATCATGTGGCTGTCGAACTCAGCGGAGAAGACGGCAAGATGCTTTGGATTCCCGAGGGATTCGGACATGCATTTTTGGTGCTGAGCGAAGTGGCGGGTTTTGCCTACAAGGTGACCGATTACTACGCTCCTAGCGGCGAACGGACAATCTTGTGGAACGATCCCGAGATTGGGATTCGATGGCCCGTGGAAGCCGCGGAGGCCGTCGTCTCCCAGAAGGATGCAGCCGGGAAACTGCTGCGCGAGGCAGAGGTTTTTCCGTAGCGCATGCCAGCCGGGGATTGAAATTGGACCTCTAAAGGTTACTTTGGGACTACTTTTGAATTTGAAGATTACCTTTGAAGATTACTTGCGAGACTAATCGCGGAGCGAAAAATCGCGGCGTCATGATCGGATTATAGAAATCTCGCAGTTAATATTGGCGGATGTCTAAGCTCTTCCCCTCACAGATAGTTGTGAGTTTCTTTTGTTTTTGCGCGGCTTGTCACGCCGCGCCTTTTGGCGCAGCCAGCGCCTTTAACTTGGTTGCTCTGGGTACGGTCAATGGCGGCGGAAGTACGGTCATCGCCGGCAATATCGGGACGTCGGCGGACGTCGAAGGGCGAATAGCCGCAGCCAACGACGTAACGCAAGCATCAACGGTTGGCGCGACGTTGGGCAGCGATCCATACGGTTCGCTGGCCGGCGGCTACGCGATTGTGGCGGGAGGCGGGGTGACGACCCACAGCTCCCTCAACATCAACGGCGGAGGCAACGTTTATGCCCCCACCAACAGCGCCTCCTACAACTGGAATGAGACTCCCAGAGGAGCGGTGGTTTCGACGGGTCCTGACCCGATCAACTTTACCGGCCTGCGCACGGCGTTGGATGACTTGACGCTGCAACTGGCAGCGCTGACTTCAAACGGCGTGACCGGCGCGCCGACTCCGCCCGGCGGCAATCCTTCCTGGTTGGTTCTCTCCGGCACGAGCACGACGCTCAATATCTTTACCGTGACCGCGGCGCAGTTTTCCAGCAGCAACCATCCGTTGGATATAGCAGTTCCTGCCGGTTCCACCGTTATCGTCAACGTCGAAGGCGCGAACGTGACTCTGGGCACAGGTATCTACTTCAATGGCCAACAGGAGGGAGATAGCAATAACGACAATGGCGGCATTCTGTTCAACTTTTCGAGTGCGTCGGCGCTGAGCATCGACGGGCAGTTGGACGGCGCAGTCCTGGCGCCATTCGCAATCTTCACCAGCGATAACCAAGTGGGCGGCAACATCATTGCGGCCCAGATCGGCTTAACCGGCGAGGTGCATAATATCGAGTTCGACGGTACGCTTCCGCCGCCGAGCGAAACTCCGGAACCGGGAACGATTTTGCTGTTGGGGACCGGTTTGTTGTTCATGGCTTACATCGGCGGCAATCATCGGCGCGGGCGTCAGCTTGGGTTTCATCGACTTACTTATTGAGGTGAAAGAGTCTGCCTGGATGCATGGAAGAGAGGCCCGTGGCTAAAGCCAGGCGGCATAGAGGGGAATTATGCGGGAGGCTGAAGCCTCCCGCTCCCTCCGACGCACGAAACACTGAGTTCTTTACCGAGCTGTGAAGCCATGCCCTTTTGCACCGCCCCTACAGGGCTCGCGCCCTTTCCGCTCCCTTACCCCACGCTAAAAGGCGGGGCTAACGACCGCTGCACCTCCGGCGCGATGACAAGGCGCGATGACAATCGGTACCATTTTGTACAACAGATGAGCTTCATGCGATTGCTCTGAGGGCCTGGACAGGGCGGCGCTCCGGCATCGCCACGAATGGTATACTCACTTGTCGGGTGTGGAAACAACACCGTTATTTTCATTGCATTTGAGGTTCCTATGTCTGGCCACTCGAAATGGGCCACCATCAAGCACAAGAAGGGCGCGCTGGATGCTAAGCGCGGCAAGATATTCACTCGTCTTCTGAAGGAAATTGCTGTCGCCGCAAAGGGCGGTGGCAATCCTGACACGAATGCCCGGCTGCGCACGGCCGTAGCCGCCGCCAAGGCCGAGAATATGCCGCAGGACAACATCAAGCGGGCAATTCAGCGCGGCACGGGAGAACTCGAAGGCGTCAACTATGAGGAGATTTCGTTTGAGGGCTACGGCCCGGGCGGGGTCGCGATCATTGTGGACGTACTCACGGACAACCGCAACCGCGCGGTGAGCGAGATTCGTCACGGATTTGCCAAGAATGGCGGGAATCTTGGTGAGACGGGCTCCGTGAGGTTCATGTTTTCGAAGAAGGGTCTTATTGCCGTGGAGAAGTCCGCAGCCACGGAAGAGAAGCTGATGGACATTGTGCTGGAGAATGGCGGCGAGGACCTGAACGACGAGGGTGAGACCTGGGAGATTATCACTGAGCCGAGCGCGCATGAAGCGGTTTCCGCGGCAATTAAGGCGGCGGGGATTGCGACGGTGATGAGCGAAGTGACCATGGTCGCGTCGACGTATACCAAGCTGGAAGGCACTGCCGCCGGGCAGATGGTGCGACTGCTGGAGGTCCTCGAGGATCTGGATGACGTGCAAAACGTCTACTCCAATTTCGACATGGACGCGGAGCAGATGGAGCACGCGGCTGGATGAGCGGGGGTCTGGCAGCGTAAGACGAGGCCGCCCGGTTGTGGCGGTCTTTTTTTGGTAGAAACAGAGAAGCAGGTAAAGAGGGACCAAGGAACAAGGGAACAAGAGAGAGGCGGGGATGGGGAAGATTTCGCGTAGGATCCAATGGATCCTGTTGGCGTTGGGGATTGCGGGAGTGATAACAACGCCGGCGCAGACGCCGGTTAGTTCTGCGGTAAATGGGGACGATGCGAACAATCCCGTGGCCCAGGTGCGGAACGAGCGGGGCTGGGAGTATGGCCCGTTTATCAATTGGGGAACGGGCGTAGGGAATCGCTCGGACTACAAGTTTCTCTGGGGCGGATTCGAGCTGGGCAAGGTGCTTACGCCGGTGAAACATGCCGGGATCTTCAGCGGCCAGTTTGAGTTCGCGGGCAACATCATGCCTTTGTGGCAGGGGTATGCACCGGCTCCGCATAATCAGGCGGAGATATGTGTGAATCCCGTTACTAACCAGACCTACACCTGTACTCTGCCGTACGGCGGCGGAACGTTTTACGGAGTCAGCCTTACCCCGGTCATTTTTCGCTGGAACTTTGCGACCAGCTCGCATCGGATTCAGCCATGGTTCCAGGCGGCTGGGGGATTGATCTACACCACGCACAAGTTTCCGCCGAATTATATGAGCAACCCTGCGGCTGGACTCGATGGCGGGACCTCGGTGTGGAATTTTTCTCCGCAGGGCGGTGGGGGAATCCATTATTTTTTCCGCCCCAAACGTTCGATCGATCTGGGTGCAAACGGAGTGCACATCTCCTCGGCCTCGCTAGGCGATCGTAATCCCGGCGTAAATGCCAGCGTGCAAATTCAGGTTGGCTACACGTTCTGGAGATGATGGAGGCCCCGCAGCCGGCGGGTACGGCAGGCTCACAGGGGTGAACTGATCATGAGTGGACCGCTCATCGAGTGCGTCCCCAATTTTTCAGAGGGGATGAACGCCAAGCGTGTGGAGGCGATTGTGGCCGCCATGCGGGTGGATGGCGTGCATCTCCTCGACTGGTCGATGGACGCGGATCACAACCGTTCGGTGGTGACGGTTGCCGGGGAGCCGGCTGCGGTGGTGGAAGCCGCGGTGCGGGCCGCTGGCAAGGCGGCTGAAACTATCGACCTGACCCGGCAGCAGGGAGTTCATCCGCGCATTGGGGCGGCGGACGTGATCCCATTCGTGCCCGTGAAGGGCATCAAGCTGGAGCAATGCGTGCTGCTGGCGCGCCAGGCCGGCCTGGAGATCTGGCGCCGGTTTGGAGTCCCTGTGTACTTCTACGAAGCGGCGGCGGCGCGGCCCGACCGTGTGAATCTGGAAGAGGTGCGCCGGGGGCAGTTCGAGGGTCTACGCGATGCCGTGGAAAAGGACCCCTCGCGGCGGCCCGATCTGGGCGGGCCCGGACTGCATCCCACGGCGGGCGCTTGCGCGGTTGGAGCGCGCAAGTTCCTGGTGGCCTATAACATCTACTTGGATTCAGCGGAGGTCGCTGTTGCTCGAGCCATTGCGAGGGAGGTCCGGGCTGCGGGCGGCGGTTTGAGGGGGGTAAAGGCGATGGGCGTCATGGCCCATGGGCGCGCCCAGCTTTCGATGAATATCACCGATTTTGATGCGACCCCGCTCTCCGAGGTGCACCGCAGGGTCTCAAGCCTGGCGTCACGGCATAAAGTTGCGCTTGCCGAGGGAGAGGTAATCGGTTTGGTTCCCGAAGCGGCTTGTGAGCGGGAAAGCGAGTGGATGCGTCAATTAGTAGGGTTTGATGAAGAGACGAAGATACTCGAGCATTGCCTGAACCGCCCGCTGGCGTGGCCGGGAAACTGAGGAGGAGTTTACGCAGTTTGATGGGCTCCGATGGGCATTTCACCGGTAAAATAGCGCTAAGGACGGTGCGGAATCTAAATGAGTGCAGGCCGTCCGGCAATGCTGCGGCAGGTGGTCATTCGTCAGTTTGTTTTGTGCCAGGAGGAAGAAATTGTTCAAGATTTTGATGAAGTATTCGATGGCGTCGATCCTGCTCGGGACAGGAAGCTTGGCCTTTGCGGCGCAGCTCACTACCGATGCCCGCGGGGCGATTCCTCACGATGTGCAGCAATTGGTTGTGATCGACTATCACGCGATGCAGAACTCGCCCGCAGCCATGAATTTGCGGAACCGGGTGATGCCGCCGGAGCTGAAGCAGTTTGACGAAGCGCTGAGCCATTCGGGCCTGAACGAGAATCATGACGTGGATGAGCTTGCCTTTGCGCTCTTCCGCCCCGCGCCGGGCAGCGACGCGCTACAAACTGTGGGAGTTGCCCAGGGCCAGTTCGATACGCAAGCTATCCTGGCCAATTTCCGCAAGCAAAAGGTCAAAGCAACGATGGTGCGGACCAATAGCGTCTACCCCATGGCGCACACCGGCATGGTGCTTTGTTTTGTGGATCCCTCGACCATGATCTTTGGCAGCAAGGACGCTGTGACCAAGGCGCTCGATGCTCGCGACGGAATGGCGGCAAGCCTGCTCACCAACAGTGCCCTGATGAACGCGATGCAGAGCGTCGATTCAGCTCCGCTGTGGAGCATTCTGGACGAAAAAGGCACTCAGACCATGATGAAGCAGCTTTTGGGCGAGGCGGGATCGGTGACCGACTTCGACACCGTGCGCAAGCGGCTGGAAGCTTCCTGGTACTCGATGGAATTTCAGCACGGAGTTCGCTTCGATCTGACCATTGAGACCGGCGACACGTTCGCTGCAGCTACGGTTTCGTCGTTGCTTTCGGCGGCAGTGATGGTGCGCAAAATGAGTGCGTCCGATGCCGAAAAGCAGGCGCTGAACAGTACAGACATCGGCTCCAGTTCCGGAAATCTGACCATCCACTTTGCCACATCCGACGGGGAGTTCAGCAGCTTGTTGCAATCGCCGCTCTTCCAGAGCATGGTGCACTAAGGTCTGACGGCATGAATTCGTTCCTTCGAGTTCGTGCTTTCCCGGGCCCCAAAAGCGGGACCCGGGGCACCCTCATTGATATAGATACCGGAAGCGTTACGCAGATTTCAATGCCACTAGATCTTGGCTTTCATCGTGGTTGATTTGGATGGCGAATTTATTGGTGGTTCCGGGTCGATACGCAATTGCGCAGTTACGTCCGTTAGCTTTGGCTTGGTAAAGGGCCCGGTCCGCGCAGTCAATGAGCGATGGCGCGTGCTGTCCCAGTTGCGGAACCAGCGTCGCGCAACCAGCCGAGATTGTAACTATCCCCACAGGGTTGCCTGAGTGCGGGAGCTGACGGTTGCGCATGGCGGCGCATATTTCCTGTGCAATCTGAAAGGCACCGGGCGCCGGAGTATTGGGAAGGACCACGGCAAATTCTTCGCCGCCGAAGCGGGCTACCAGATCTCCTGGCCTCGCGACCACGTCCTGAATCGCCTCGGCAATCTGCTTGAGACAATTATCGCCACGCAGGTGGCCATAGGTGTCGTTGTAGGACTTGAATAGATCGGCGTCGATGAGCACAATCGACAAGGGATTACGCTCGCGCATCCCGCGCCGCCATTCGGTGGTGAGGCATTGGTCGAAGCAGCGCCGATTGGCGAGACCTGTGAGCGCGTCGGTGATGGCCAGCGCCTCCACGGCATGGTATGCCTCGGCAAGCTGCTGTTCGGCGAGTTTGCGCTGCGTAATCTCGCGCACATTATTCAAGATCCCTGTCGGGACGCCTGTGTGGGGATCGCGAATAGTGCGCAGGCTGGCTTCAATCCAGACGTAGCTTCCGTCGTGAATTCTGACGCGGCATTCGGCTAGCGCATCATCCTTGCCGGCACGGAGCTCACGGATGGTTTCCGCCATCTTCGGCTGATCGTCCGGATGCACCAGCGAGAGGCTGTCCAGGTGGAGCATCTCTTCCTGGCTCCATCCGCTCCAATTGGCGCCAGCCGCCGAAACCAAATTTCGATGTCCTTCAAAGTCGGCAATGATGATGATGTCGCGCGAGTTTTCTGTCACCAGCTTGTGCAAGGCGGCGGTTTCAAGCAGGCGGCGCTCGGCAGCGCGTAAGCTCTCAAGAAATACAGAGACGCTATAAAGCACGACCATTGCGGCTGCGATAAATATCTGCAGGAGCACCGGCGATTCGATGGGCCCGATGGAACTGGATACGGCGAAGGGACCATGGCCGCGCACCGTAAAGTAGCTTGCAATTCCCGACACAAAGAGCGTGGACAGAGCCGCCCATCCTAGACTGAGTCGCAGTAGGACCAGGACCAAAAGCGGATAGATGAGGAAGGGCATGGGAAGCCGAGCCTGACAGAATACAGCAACCGCACATGCCAGAACCGGTAGTAAATAGGCCCAATGCCTGAAGGAAAGCAGAGTAGCGCGCATGCGACCGCGGAAGATGGCGACGCATGCGGGAGTGGCAACGCACACTCCCAGTGCATCGGCAGTAAACCATTTCAGAAATTCGCTGCCGCGTGAGGCGATGTGCCAAAGCGGTGAGGCCGTGTGCCACAAGGGAGAAAGAAGGGCATCAACAGCCCCCAGCAGCGCGGGTCCGGCCAGAACGCCGTATAGCAGGAAGCGCACGAGGTAGGAGGGACGCGTGAAGTCAGGCAGGTCGGTGGTGCGCCGGCGCAAAAGCATCGCGCTGACCAAAGACTCGGCAACATTCAGGAACGTCAGGATTAAGCCGCTAGAGATTCCATGATGGCCAGCGAGCAGGCCTCCGGAGAATTGCGCAATGTAGGCGACCGACAGGTACGCGGGCCATCTCTTCTTGGGCGCCAGAAGCAGATAGGCGAGAAGGACGCCATTTGCCACCCAGATCAGGTTCGCTTCCGGCGCAAGGCCTACAAATACCGTGGCCGAAGTTACGAAGAAGAAGCAGCTCGCGAGACGCAATGCAAACCCATATCGGCGCAGGCATCTGCCCGATCGGCGCGTACAACGAGTTGCAGGCGCGGTGCGCAACTCCACCCTCTCCTCTTCTTATCGGAGGGATTTGCGGCACCATCAGTTGCCTGAAGAGCATTTATTGTTGATTTTCGCGGCATTGGAGGGGATTTTGGCCCTGTCCGTTTAAGCGGGCGCGGTCAATTGGAAATGGAATTGGGCGTTGCCGCCGGGTTCAAGGACGATTTCAAGCAGGCCTTGCTGGCGCTCGACCAGGGGAGGGCCCGAGATCTGGACCGTCTGGCCGTTTGGGGTGGTATACGAGAGTTTGAGCTGGCCGCTGCCGTGCACCTGAAACTGGTAATGAAAGTCGGCCCCGACGGACAGAGAGTCTGCGCCGAAGCTGGCGGCCGGGTAGTCCACCTCGAGCAATTGGATGGGCGCGCCGGTGCGGTTTTCGATGGTGGCGTCGATGTGATAGGAATGGCAGCCGGAGAGAAGAGAAATTGAGAGGAGAATTGCCGTCGAGAGCGGTAGGTGCAACCCGGCAGGGCGGCTCACTTGCCAGTCTCCTCATCGGGCTGCGCTGAGTCCGATTTTGGGGGCAGCTTTGCCAGCGCCTTTTCCACGCGGTCGAGGCGTTTGATCAGTTCCGGCAAGCGCTGAAAGATGGTGACGGCGCGGAGCCAGACGCGATTGTCGAAGCCAGGAGAGCCGGAGATCACCTTGCCGGGTGGTACGTCGTGCGAGACGGCCGATTGCGCAGTCAGGATGACGCCGTCACCGACCGTGCAGTGACCGGCAATACCCACCTGACCGGCAAGTATCACGTTGTTGCCAATGACTGAAGAGCCGGCAAGGCCGGTTTGCGCGCAGATCAGAGTGTCGTTGCCCACGCGCGAGCCGTGGCCTACCTGGACGAGGTTGTCGACCTTGGTGCCGTCGCCGATCTCTGTCGCGCCGACCGTGGCACGGTCGATGGTGGCGTTGGCCTGGACATCCACGCGGCTGCCGATGCGAACCGGGCCCGATTGCGGGATCTTTTCCCATTGACCTAATTCGTTTTTCGAGAAACCGAAGCCGTCCCCGCCGATGATCGCGCCGTTTTCGAGCGTGACGTGGTCGCCTAGGACGCAGTTTTCGCGGACCACAGCATGCGCATGCGCGAAAAAGTAGTCGCCAGCCTGGACGCCCGGATAAAGCACGACGTGCGGCAGGAGTGTGGCGTGCGATCCGAGGCGGACCTTGGGGCCGACGACGGTGTAGGCGCCAATGTGCGCGTCCGGACCGATCTGCGCCGTGGGGTCGATGACCGCAGTGGGATGAATGCCGGGAGGGTAAGCTGGCGGCTGATAGAAGAGCCCGAGCGCGTGCGAAAAAGCGTGGTAGGGATTCTTGATGCGAAGCGTGGCGGCGGTAAGCTCCTGAAACTCCGGTTCGACGATAATTGCCGCGGCGTGCGTGGAGCGGGCTAGTGCCGTGTAGCGCGGATTCGCGACGAAGGTGATCTCGGAGGGTCCGGCTTCTTCAATGCCCTTGACGCCGGTGATTTCGAGGCTCGGGTTACCGCGCAATTCAGCGCCCAAATGGCTTGCCAATTCGCCTAGCTTCATTGAGCTGATTGTAGCGGAACAGACAGGGCCCCGTTCGGTCGTGGAGGGACCTGCAGCGTGTGCGCGGCCGATTGCGCGGCATGGAGGACTGCGCCGGGGACGATGCCGAGGACCAGGGTGGCAAAAACAGCCAGGGCCACTGCGGCGATGACGGCCGGGCCCACGTGCGGCTTGGGCGATGCGGCCTGGTCGTCAGACGGGCGCTGGGCGGCGACGAGGGCCAAACGCAAGTAATAAGCTGCGGCCAATCCTGAATTGAGCAGGCCGATGATTGCCAGGGCGATGGCGCCGCCGCCGACTGCGGCAGTGAAGGAGTAGAACTTGCCGAAGAAACCGCCGGTGAAGGGAACTCCGATGAGCGAGATGAGGAAGAAGATGAGCAGGCTGCCGAGGAGGGGCGAACGATAGACGAGGCCGCGGAAGTCGTCGATGAGGGAGAGGTGCTCGTCGTATCCGGCGGCGAGCGTGATGACGGCGAAGATGCCGACGTTCATGGCGGAGTATGCCGCGGCGTAGAAGCTGGCGGCGGCGATGCCTGATTCGCTGAAGCCCCTGGCGTCACTGGCTGCGGCGAAGGCTGCGAGTAGATAACCGGCGTGGGCGATGGCCGAGTAGGCCAGCATGCGCTTGGCGTTCTGCTGACGGAGCGCGGCGAGATTGCCGACTGTCATCGAAAGAACGGCGACGATCCAGAGCAGCGGTGCCCAGATGGAGCGGAGATTGGGGAAGATCTCGTAGACCACACGCAGCAGAAGTGCAAAGGCTGCCATTTTGGGCGCGGTGGAGAGCAGAGCGACTACGGGCGATGGCGCGCCTTGGTAGACGTCGGGCGTCCAGACATGGAACGGCACCGCGGAGAC
>JBEKPD010000098.1:0-23042 GCA_049521075.1 Occallatibacter sp. | reverse complement strand
CTTGAGCCTTACGGAACCACCTTCGTCGTCTTCCGCGAGCCGGCAAAAACAGCTTCGCTCAACCTGCCCGAGCGCAAGGAAGCGGTCGTCGCTGAAGTGAATGAGGCGCTCAATAAGGATTGGATCGTCAGCTTCCAACCCAACCGCGGCGCTCCGGAGACTGCACAGTTCGACAAGCTCATCTCGTGGAGCGATTCCGCGGACGTGGGCGTGAAATATTTCTCTGGCTCGGCCAGCTACTCGAAGACGGTCGATGTTCCGGCGAACGCGTTCACGCCGGGGGCGCATCTTTGGCTTGATCTTGGCGACCTTGAAAACATTGCGGAGGTGAGCGTGAACGGCAAAGACGAAGGGATCGTGTGGAAGGCGCCGTTCCGCATCGATGTTACCCAGGCGCTTGTGCGGGGCAGCAACGAGATCGTGGTGCAAGTTACCAACCTCTGGGTAAACCGCATGATCGGCGACCAGCAGCCATGGTCACTCCAGAAGTATGCGTTCGCCGATTTCACGCCCTACACGGCCGATTCGCCGCTTTTGCCCTCGGGATTGCTCGGACCGGTGCGTCTGTTGTCGGTTGCAGCGCAGTAAGCGTCGACCCGAAAAAACCACTTGCATTTTGCAAGGGAAATCGGGAAAAATCGGATTGCGGCATTCCCCGGGTCTAATTCCGCCGCGGTAATCAGGCAGCAGGAGGTTACGATGAGCAGTGTGCGTGTGCTGGTAGGAACGCGCAAGGGCGCGTTTGTTCTCACCTCTGACGGCAAGCGCAGAGACTGGTCGGTAAGCGGGCCATTTTTTGCGGGGTGGGAGATCTACCACCTGAAAGGCTCCGAGGCCGATCCCAACCGCATTTACGTCTCGCAAACCAGCGGCTGGTTCGGGCAGCTCATCCAGCGCTCCGACGACGGCGGCAAAACCTGGCACCAGCCGGGATTGCCGAATGAAGCTACCCCCCCGCCCGGGCCGCCCACCGCGCTGCCCAACCGTTTCTCCTACGACACCTCGGCCGAAACCGGCAAGCCGCTCACCACGCACCAGTGGTACGACGGCACGCAGCATCCCTGGGAGTTCAAGCGCGTGTGGCACATCGAGCCCTCGCTCACCGATCCTGACACGGTGTACGCGGGAGTGGAAGACGCGGCGCTCTTTCGCTCGACAGACGGCGGCGAAAACTGGCATGAGCTTTCCGGCTTGCGTGGCCACGGTACCGGCCCACAGTGGCAGCCGGGCGCAGGGGGCATGGGGCTGCACACCATTATTCTCGATGCCGCGAATCCCAAGCGAATCTACATCGCTATCTCGGCGGCAGGCGCCTTTCGCACCGACGACGGCGGGGCCACCTGGAAGCCAATCAACAAAGGGCTGGTTTCGAACTTCATGCCCGATCCAACGGCCGAAGTCGGCCACTGCGTGCATCACGTTGCCACGCATCGCTCGCGGCCCGAGGTGCTCTTTATGCAGAAGCATTGGGACGTAATGCGCTCCGACGATGCCGGCGAAAACTGGCGCGAGGTGAGTGGCAACCTGCCCACCGACTTCGGATTTGCCATCGATGTACACGCGCATGAGCCGGAGACGCTCTACGTGGTGCCCATTAAGAGCGACTCCGAGCATTTTCCCATCGAAGGCAAGTTGCGCGTCTTCCGCAGCCGCACGGGAGGAAATGAGTGGGAACCGCTCGCCAAAGGACTGCCCGAAAAGGATTGCTACGTGAACGTGCTGCGCGATGCCATGGCCGTCGACACGCTCGATGAGTGCGGCGTGTACTTCGGCACCACCGGCGGACAGGTGTACGCCTCGGCCAATGCTGGCGAAAGTTGGGCGCCCATCGTACGCGATTTACCGGCGGTGCTGTCGGTGGAAGTGCAGACGATGAACTAAAAAAGGGACCAAAGCAACCCATCGAGCAAAGATCGCTCGATGGGGCCCCCGACAGGGAACAAGGGACCGACAAAGCCAGACAGCGAGCATTTGAGGAGAATCCTGAGGTGAGTGACGGAGCAGGTGTATTGCAGGTGCGCGTCGCGCTGCCCTATCATCTGCGCAATCTGGCGCGGGTCGAAGGCGACGTGCTGCTCAATGTTGCGGCGCCGGTGACGCTCCGCGCGGTTCTCGACGCGCTCGAAGTCCGTTATCCCATGTTGCGCGGCACGATTCGGGATTATGGTACCGGCCAGCGCCGCGCATTCCTGCGCTATTTTGCATGCGAGGAAGACTGGTCGCTCGCCTCGCCCGATGCAGTGCTGCCTGAAGCCGTGACGTCGGGAAAAGAGCCGCTGCTCATCCTTGGCGCCATCGCCGGCGGATGAAGAGGCAGGGAATAGGGAGTAGCCAATAGGGAATAGCCGACAGGTGAGATCGAAGTCGGCGGCGCGGTTGCCGGCGGGCGGGGGACGATGAAGGCGTTTGATACATGGGGCCCGTCGCCATGTTTACCTTTTGGTACTCTCTCCCCCCTCCCCCCTACCCTTTTTCAGTCAAGTTCCTCATTTTAAATAGGTTACATTTTTACCGCCACCGCTAAGTTATTGATGATAAGGGAGTTAGAATGCAAAGTCCTCCATCCAAAAGAGTTAAAGGAAGTTTCCGGGATTTTGCGGCGTTTTGTGCCGCATTTCGGTAAATCAGGGAGCGGATGGCGTGGATCGACCCCGGGGTTCGAGCGAAGCGGCTCTCGCTTCTTTGGCGATTCTAAGAACAAGGTAGCAGGATGCGAGAAATAATCGGCAGAGTTGACGGAGATTTTTGGGCGAGTGTTTTCAGCGGGTTGTGGCGGGGGCCGGCAGGGAAGAGGATTGACGAGCATTACGCGAGCTTGTTCCAAACACAAAGAGCGCGTTTGGGCGATTTCCGGAGGCTGGCCGACCTAAGGGGATTGACCGGGAGCATCGCGAACGGATTCCGGGTTGAGGTCTGTGGCATCCCCGGTTCCCGAATGCGAGGGACGGGGGCACCCTCATTTGTGTTTTGGAAATATCCCGGGCTCGGGGCCACCCGCCTGTTATAGTGCGGGTATCAGAATTTCTCTGTCCTTCGACGCGCCCGAAGACGAAATCCTGAAAAGGCAGCGTTTACGTATCCACGACTGTTATGAAATCATTCGACGATTTTAACATCGAGCAATGCGTCCTCGAACTTCGATACAGCCCGGCGTATCTCCTCTGGGACCGGGTCGGCTCGATCTGGTCTGGGATGTTAGCAGAGAATCCATCATTGAAAGCGTCTGGAATCCAAGCCACTCAACAAGTGTTCGAATCCGATTCTATTCAAATTTCCTTGGACACCTCATTTCTTCGCTTCGTCAGCAGAGGCCCGACCGCGATCGACGAAATAGTTAAGAACGCCAGTTGGATGACAAGATTTGTTTGTGACAAAATCAAGATCAATTTGTTTACGAGGGCGGGCTTTAGGATAATTCGACTCAAAGCTTTCGACACACCCGCTCAAGCCTTCGAGTTTGCTCAAGTAGGAACTGAGGGGCTGGCTTCCCTTGGACAGAAAACTCGAAGAGTCGCGTGTGTCAAGAGCGCGCGATATGAAAGCGACATCGCGGGGATTCAAGCAACGATGAAGATCGAGGAGCGGGAGATCGCGTTTAAAGTCCCTTGGGACAGCATCCCCTACCTTCCTTCTGATTCTGCACGAAAGGACTGGGTGCTCGTTTTTGATTCGGATTATTACACGGTTGGGATCGTCGAGCGGGATAGTCTTGACATCGAAACCTGGGTCCGCCAAGCATCAAAGTTCATTCAAACACATTGGAGTAGTTTCGAACCGTGCAACAACCAAAACTAATACCTATCGATTCCTACCGCCGTACAGCAGTTTCGAGCGGGACTGCTGGACCGAGTTCCAGTTACAGCTTCTCTATCGACGTGGAAGAGCAAAATGTTGCTCAGCGTTTAGGCAGCAATATCCTCAGTCCGGCTGAACTCTATCCCAATCTGGAGGCTGAAGACGGTCGGGTGATCCAAGCTCTATATCTCCTTAAACAGTGCTGCGAATTTCTTGGGTGCGCAATTCAAATTGACCCTCGCTCCGACTTCATCTCTTATGACGAAAGGATGATGCGTGTTAGGCAATTGCTGCGCAGATTGTACGCACTTCGCGAAATTGGGGATGGCTTCGGCGCGACAATCAATGCCGTAATTTGGGGCCTTCGACGGAAGGAATCAGAAGCGTTGACCACCCGGCAACTTTCAACAGTCGTAGAAGTACTTAGTCAATTAAGGAAAAGGCCAATCCTTCATTTCGACTCCGCCATGGCCCTGTTGGACCAATTGGAGGACGCAGAACTCGACGTCGATCCGCCTTTCATTGAGCTGCTAACCGAATTTGACCATGAATGACGAGGGATGCTTTCTAGATACAACGCTTCTAGCAGAGGCCTTATTGAAGGCCCAGGCGAAGCGCCTCAAGGCGCGCCTAAAGATACGGGAATACAAGCGCTCGGTCCTTCCCGTTTACGCCATCAAGGAATTCAAAGCTGGAGCGTTGAAAAACTACATTTGGCTGCACAATCGGATTGTCGACACTCAGTCGTTGAGCCGAACTATCGACGCAATCCATAACGCATTCCACCGACCATATCTTCGAGGGACCGCGGAAGAAGCCCTGGAGTTTGCCACAGAAATGCTGGTGGGCTCGGACCTATCCAAGGCAGATACTCGTGAGAAAACCCAGCAAGCCCTGGCGGATTCGCTGCGGTACCATCTTCGCCGACAGATTGATACTGCTTGGCGTGAAAGACGAAAGCTCACAACAGAAGTGGTGGATGAGTTGTCGTGCTACGCAGAAGCAGCGCATTCCTACAATGAGGGCACACACTACATTGACTCTGATCGGCAGGAATGCGACCTGTCCGACGAGTGTTGTCTTGTTCAGAAGCTCAGGGGGCGGAGGGGCGATCTCCGTAAATTGATCAAGGCCATCAGCGGCTCGTCGCGATTCGAAGACGAGAACAGGCGAAAGGCACTTAATCGCTTGTTAAAGAGACCAATAAAATCGTTTGGAGAGAAATCCTGCAAGGCGCTTGGGGATGCCTACTTCGCACTGCAGTGCCCCAAAGATTGCGTGATTCTCACCTCCAACGCAAAGGATCACCAAGTTCTGGCGGGGGCACTGAAAAAGAAAGTGGTTCGATATAGCTCGAAAGAGACGTAGGCATAGACGATAGAAATATTCAAAAGTCGCGTTCCCTACCAGCCGTCTCCGAAGCGGAATAACCCCTGCGGCCAAGTCCTGATAAACGCCAATATAGCCGGGAAGAATTCTGGCTTGACGCGAAATTGCCGATGCGCCGTGCGGGATGATGGTTCGTGGGGCTGGTTGCATCTATGGTTTGAAGTGGTGGAGAGATTTCCCTCAGGGGCTAAAGCCCCCTGATTTTATGCGCCATTTGCGGCACGAGTAAACTCGTGCCCTTTCACGGCGCCATTTATGCAGCTAGTTCTATGACCGCATGGATTTGTACCTGTTGGATATTTGTGGAATCCCAGGTTAGGCGCAAAAACAAAGACGCGCCGAACCTGGGGCACCCAGGAATATGGGACGTCATCATGCGGTCGGCAAACTAGTGCTCTTCCTTGCCGGGCCGCAGCATTAGTTCGCGGATGGTTTCGCGTGGGTCTTTGCCTTCGTTCAGGATCAGTTCCATCTGCTCGGCGATGGGCATTTCTACGCCGTACTCGCGGGCGAGACCGAGAGCGGCGCGCGTGGTGAGCACGCCTTCAGCTACCTTGCCGCCGAGCGACTCGAGAATCTCCGGCAGCTTGCGGCCCTGGCCGAGTTGCTCGCCAACTGTACGGTTGCGGCTCAGGCTACCGGTGCAGGTGAGCACCAGGTCGCCTACACCGGAGAGGCCGGCGAGAGTTTCGCGGCGCGCGCCGCAGGCCACGGCGAGGCGCGTGATCTCCGCGATGCCGCGGGTGATGAGCGCAGCCGTGGAGTTATGGCCCAGGCCCACGCCGGCAGCGACGCCGGCAGCTATGGCGATCACGTTTTTAAGTGCGCCGCCGAGTTCCACGCCAACGACATCCGTGGAGGTGTAAAGGCGGAGCGTTTCCGACGAGAATTCCTGCTGAATGAAAGTGGCGACATGCGGATCGCTGAAGGCCAGTGTGACCGCAGTGGGTTGGCCCTGCGCGACCTCGGCAGCGAAACTCGGTCCGGAGAGCGCGCCAATTGAGAGCATAAGACCGGCAGGCTCGAGCATCGTTGCGAGCACTTCGGTCATGCGGAGATGGGTCTGATCTTCAAGGCCCTTGGTGGCGCTGACCAGAAACTGGCCGATGCGCAGGTGCGAGCGGATGCGCAGGAGAGTGGGGCGCAGAAACTCCGATGGGATGACCGAAACCACGATATCGGCAGCCGAGATGGGGGCGAAGTCGGCGGTAACCGTGAGGTCGGAAGGCAGGGGAAATCCGGGAAGAAACTGCGTGTTCTCGCTCGCGCTGGCGATCTGCTGAGCCAACTCGTCCGCGTGCGCCCAGAGCGTAACCTGATGGCCGCCGCGGCGGCAAAGCGAGAGAGCGATGGCGGTTCCCCATGCGCCGGAACCGAGTACAGTAATGCGGCTCATGCGTGCTTTTTGGCTCCGAAGCGGGATTCCGTGCCTGCAAATAGGCGCCGGATATTTTGGTGGTGCTTGGCAATGATCAGCAGGACAATGATGCACTCAACCGCGAAGAAGAGGGGCGGGTGCGGGCCGGGTGGGAACTTCCAGGCAAAGACCACAAACGCAAGTGCTGCGACGATGGAACCCAACGAAACGTAGCGCGTGAGCGCAAGAATGACGGCGAAAAAGCCGAAGGCGGCCAACGCGGCCCAAGGCGAAGCGGCGAGAAAAACTCCGAAGCCAGTGGCCACGCCTTTGCCGCCGCGGAAATGCAGCCAGCAAGTGAACATGTGGCCGAGCACGGCAAAGAGGGCCGCGAGAGCCTGTGCATCGCGTAACGGCACGGCAGGCATGAGCCAAGCGCCCAGCGCGCCGCCCAGCCACACGGCGCAGCAGCCCTTCAACACGTCAAGAAGAAAGGTGAGCCCCCCCAGTCCTTTGCCGCCCGTACGCAGCACATTGGTGGCGCCGATGTTGCCGCTGCCCACAGAGCGGATGTCCTGGCGGCAGAAGATGCGCACCAGCACGTATCCCGTGGGGATGGACCCGAGCAGATATGCTGCCACTGCAATAATGATGTGTGCAAGAATCACGACGACAGTGAGTTTAGCAGGTGAGGGTTGCGGTTGATGGGACACCAGCGCGTCTCAGCAATGCGTGGTAAAAGTCTTACTGTGAAGTTGTACTCTTTCAAATCCAGGAGTTTGTGCAGGTTTTAACGGATGGCCTGGCGCGCGGAGCGGACCTCGGCGGCCAGAACCTGCAGGATTTTGAAAGATAACGCCGCATCCGACTGCATGAGTGCTATGAATTCCGCGCGGCTGAGATAGCTTACCCGCGCCCCGGCGCGCGCTACCGCCGTGAGGGAATAAGGCTGGTTGCAGATGAGGCCGGGAAGTCCGAGAAGCGAGCCGCCCCTTGCCTGCGCGGAGAGGAGTGTCTGGCCCTGATCCGAAGTCATGCTGAGCGCGACTTCGCCTTCGTGAAGGATGAAGAGACCCGATGCGGGGTCGTCCTGGTGAAAGAGGATCCGGGCGGTGTCGCAGACGAACGGCGTCGCGTGCTCAGTGAGAGCGCGGACCAGCTCCGGGTCGGCGAGAAATGCAGCAGGGTCGAAGGGCACGAGCGGGCCTCTCCTGGGGAATCGCGAGTCCTTTCGGCATGCAATGCCCGAACTCGTCGTTTCCAATCATTTCATTGGTCTGGAATGGCTTCTGTGACGCATATCACTTTGTAATGGTCACCACCCGGGGAATTTCCCATATGTGCAACCAGCGATTGGCGTTCTACCGCAACCTGAAGAGGATAGAGGCGGTCTGCGGGCTTCGCCGGCTCGATTCAAGCACTTCTTCTTTGGATGCGCCCGAAGCCTCACCTTCCAAGTTGCAATTTTTTCAAAGAACCTTGGATCTTGCACTCCTGTAAGGGGGGTAGGTGTGAAGGAGAAATGCCGTAAAGTAGAAATTGTCGCCATGGCCAGGATTTTCACGAAGATTCGCACCACGCTCGAAATGATCAAGTGGGAGCACTCGATCTTTGCGCTGCCCTTTGCGTTGACGGCCATGTTGCTGGCGTCGGGCGGCCTGCCCCCTTGGCGCACCGTAGCGTGGATCATGGTGGCCATGGTTGCTGCGCGGTCGGCGGCCATGGCCTTTAACCGCTGGGCCGATGCGGAGCTGGACGCGGCCAATCCCCGCACCAGCCGCCGCGCTATTCCCGCTGGGTTGCTCACGCGCAAGTTTGTGCTCGGCTTTACGTGTCTTGCGGCGATAGTGTTCGTCGCGGCTGCGGGGGAGTTGAACCGTTTGACATTGCTGCTTTCTCCCGTGGCGCTCGGGGTGCTCTTGGGCTACAGCTATCTCAAGCGCTTCACGCGCTTCTCGCATCTGGGTCTGGGATTGGCGCTGGGGTTGGCGCCCGCTGCGGCGTGGATTGCGGTACGCGGCAGCCTCGACCCGCGCATCCTGGCTCTTACCGCCGCGGTTACGCTCTGGGCCGGTGGCTTCGACGTGCTCTACGCATGCCAGGACTGCGATCACGACCGCGTCGCAGGGCTGCACAGTCTGCCTCAGGCCTTGGGGCTCGCCGCCGCCTTTCACGCGGCGCGCGCGATGCACGTGTTGGCGCTGTGGGCGCTGGCCTGGTTCGCCTGGCTCTTCCACTTTGGCCTCGCGGGTTGGCTGGGCGTCGTGGCTGTGGGTCTGCTGCTGGCCTATGAACATTCCATCGTCTCGCCCCGCGACCTGCGGCGATTGAATGCCGCGTTCTTCACCATGAATGGCGTCATCGCCATTGTATTTTTGGCTTTTGTGTCTGCGGATCTGTGGCTGCGACGGTGAGGGCAGGGAATAGCGATCAGAGAGCAGGGAACAGAAAACAGGGGGCAGAGAGAGAGAGTAGGAACTGCAGCCCAGAGTCTTCAGTTCAAATCTTCACTGATTCTTCAATCACCACTGACCTGTCATCCTGAGCGAGTCTGCCGAAGGCGGACGAGTCGAAGGATCTGCGGTTGCTTTTCAAAAAACCTCGATTCACCACACTGGCCGTAGCTGTACTTCCGGCGCGGTTGTTATCATCTGCGCATGAATAAGCATCATCTCTTGTCTGTGAGCCTCGTAGTTTGTGCCGGATTTTGCGGAGCGCGATCGATCTCTCCGCAGACAAAACCTACTACGGCTCCGGCAACTGCGATCCAGGTCCCGTTTGTGGGCTGTGCGTCGGACGGGATGGGAGGGCCAGTCAAAGCGCCTGACGGCCCAAGCGTGACGGTTGTGATTCCGGCTGTAGCGGCGCAACGGCTCGCTTATTACAAAGTTGACGGAGATCTCGGTGCTCTTGCGCCACGTGGCTGGCACTGCTTTTCAGTGTATGGATCGAATGGCGCCGACCTGTTCATTAGTCCCGATCCCATCGAAGCCAAGGTGTTCTTCTCGATGGGCTGGAAGGGGTTCTCAGGGCAGGTGATCCAAATCTCCTTCGTCAATGGCGGCGCATCAGGAAGATTCGAAGTAGCAAAGGTGATTGCGCGTGTCTTTCCGGCCTACAAGCAATTCGCGCAGGACGTGATTGCCGAGGGTATCGAGCCAGCGAGCGGCTTTCCGTCTGGCCCTTACCCGCATGACAAACTGACCTACCGCGCAAAGAACGTGGTAGAGTTCGAGACTCCCGCCAACACAGCCGGCCTCGGGACCGATTCGCGCCTGCGGCCGAATGCAAGCCAGATCGACGGTGTTGCGATTATCACTGGTGCGGACACAGACTTGGTTCTGCTCTCTGCGCGGTTATTACAGAAGGACCGCGATCTGATCCAGTTCATCGTGCAGCAGGTAGAGCGCGACTCTCAGACTAAAGCGCAGTAGCCGTCGCACCCGCCTGCCCGCGCATGTGGTATGTTGCGAAAGGGAATTACGCATGCTTGCGCACGGCCCACAGCAGGAAACCACAGCATGAAGATCGCAATTCAAGGAGAGCCGGGAGCGTTCAGCCACGAAGCGGCGCTGAAGCTTGTTCCCGGCGCGGAGATTGTTCCCTGCGCGCTCTCGGCCGAGGTATTTGCGGCGCTCGATTCGGGCACGGCCGATGCCGCCGCGATTCCCATTGAGAACTCGCTCGCCGGCTCGGTCCTCGAACATTTCGATCTGCTGCTCAAGCACGATGTCAAGGTGGTACGGGAGACGCTCATACGCATTCGGCATAACCTGATCGCGATGCCCAGCGTGTCGATCGACAAAATTGACCGCGTGCTTTCGCATCCCGTGGCGCTGGCGCAGTGCCGGCGCTTTATCGCCGCGCACCCCAAGATGAAGGCCATCGCTTTTTACGACACTGCGGGCAGCGTCAAGCAGCTCATGGAGCTCCGCGAGTGGAACGTGGCGGCCATCGCCAGCGAAGCGGCAGCTTCGTATTATGGAGCGGAGATTCTCGCCCGCGACATTGAAGACGATCCAGAGAACTACACGCGGTTTTTCCTGGTGGAGCGTAGCCGCGAGGCCGAGACCGATCCCGAGGCGAACAAGATAAGCGTCGCGTTTACGCTCGAACATCGGCCGGGGTCTCTGGTAGCCGCGCTGACCGCCTTGAGTGCCATCGGCACCAACCTGACCAAGATTGAGTCGCGCCCGGTGCACGGCAAGCCGTGGGAGTATATTTTTTACGTCGACTGCCAGATTGGTTCGAGCGCTGAAGGTACGCGCGCCCTTGACGCGCTCCACGCGCACTGTGGCATGGTGAAGGAACTCGGCCGCTATCGCGAAGCCCAGGGCATCGAGATCTCAGCTTCCTGATCGAGGAAAGCTCTTCCCAACGCAAGACAATCTTTTCACTTTTCACGACAAACAAAAGGGGATCGGCCTCGGCCGATCCCCGCTTTTCTAATCCCTGACCCCTGTTTCCTAGAAATGGTATGCCACGCCAACGGCGGGTTCTGACATCCACCACCAGCGGTTGGTGGCGGCATTGGGGATGCTGAAGGTGGGCACTTTGGTCAACAGTCCGCGGTATTCGACGCGGATGTCGAAGCTGGGGCTGATCTCGTAGGCGATGCCGCCGCCGAACATGCCTCCTATCTCGGTCTGCTGCTTGGTGTCATCGGTCGTGGTGCCGGAATTGATGATGGGCAGGAAGATGATCCCAGCCGGACCGGCCTCGACGAACGGATTCAGGTTCTTGAAGACGAAGGATTTCACGAAGGCGCCAGATATTTCTTGGGTGCGCGTCAGAACTTTGTAGTGGTTGGGGTTGATGTAGAATCCAATGCTGTTCTGGTAAGTGATACCGTAGTTGGCTTCGAGCGCGCTCGAGGGCGTAAGCATATAGCGGTAGCTGACCAACGCGCCGTAAGCCGGTGTGGAGTTCACCTGCACGGTGGTGGAAGAAGCCATGAACGGTTCAACTAACCCGAATCCACTCAAACTGATGTCCTGGCGGCTTTCCTGTGCGCGGCCCATGGCCACGCTTGCGGCCAGCAAAGCGACTAAAAAGGCGATCTTCTTCATTCGATCCTGATCCTCACGACTTCTTGAACCGTGCGTGTTGCTACGATCGTCGAGATTTTCACGCACTAGCCCGGTGCCCCGGATGCCCCCGAAGCTCCGCTCCAAGAATTGTAAATGGCCGGGGCGGGTGGGGGCGCGTCCCACAATCTTCATGGAGCTGGCAATGAATTCACATGCCGCTTAGACGGAGAAGGCAGGGAGTAGGGAGCAAGGGAGCGAGTGGTCGGGGCTCAGCGGTGCAATCATCGCCGAGATGCAAAGGGGCCGAGATGCAAAGGGGAAGTGTTCCTCTTGTCCTTTGGTTTTTGTTTTATTGCTCCCTCGCTCTCTGCCGGGGTCCCCGGCGAGCGATTTTTGCTCGCTGAGGTGGCTTGCTCCCTACCTTTCAATTCCCCCGCTCCACATGGTAGAAAAACGGAGGTCCTTGTTTTTCAGCCAGGCTCTTGAGCGTACCCAGAAAGGCTTTAGCGGCATAGGAGAGCGTAGCTTGGCGCCGGCTGGCGAGGCGCAACACGCGGCGCACCTCCAATTCGTCCACCGGCACGCGCACAAGGTCGCCGATTTCCAGTTCGCGAGCCACGGCCAGGTGCGGCACCAGCGCCACGCCGTTGCCCATGGCGACAAAACGCTTGATGGCCTCGATGGTAGGCAGTTCGATGCTCATGTTGAGCGGCGTGCGGTGGCGCTGGAAGGCCTCAATCACCTTGCGGCGCAGCGGCGACGCCACGTTATGCGCGATAAAAGTCTCCTGGCCCAGATCGCGGATGGAAACGCGCTCCGCCGCCGCGAGCGTGTGTGTGGGACTCACGATGAAGTCCAGGCTGTCGTTATACACGGCAATCGTCCGGATCTGCGCGGGATCGGGCCTGAAAGAAATGACGCCCAGCTCGAAAGTGCGCCGGCTGAGCTCCTCGGGGATGTGCGAGGCCAGCATGCGCTGCACCGTGACATCGATGTGCGGGTACTCGCGCCGGAAAGCGTCGATGGCCGGCAGCAGGTACATGCAGGTGTACTCGTTGGCCGCCAGTTGCAGGTGCCCGCGCTCCAGGCTCTTCAACTCATCGAGAGCGCTCGCGGCCTCGCGGCGCAGGGCCAGCAGGCGCAGCGCGTAATCGCGCAAGAGCACCCCCGCGGCGGTCAGCGATCCGTCGCGCGCCGCGCGATCGAAGAGCGTCTCGCCTACGTTGTCTTCCAGCTTGCGGATCACCTGGCTGACGGCCGGCTGGGTGCGGTGCAGGCGCGTGGCCGCGCGAGAGAAACTGCGCTCCTCGGCCACGGCTAGGAAGGTTTCGAGCTGGCTGAGTTCCATGGGCGCTCCTTTGGAGCGAAGAGATCAGGGGGCAGAGATCAGAGATCAGTGTTTCCCTGCAGCGACACACGGTTACGCCCTAAAGACGTATTCGTGTGTGTCAAGTTAGAACCTGCAATGCTCCCAAAACTCGTGCTCTCTGCTCTCTGATCTCTGCTTTCTTGTCCATAAGAAATTCTAATCTGATCCAAAACAATTATAACTTTGCGTTATATTAGCTCTATAGGAGACAATATAAAAGTTGGACGGGGCTGGTTCCCCGCCGAAGCAAACCCATGATTTCCAATCACCTGGCATTCTTCGACACTACCCTGCGCGACGGCGAGCAATCGCCGGGTTGCTCGATGACTACGCAGGAGAAACTCACCATGGCTCACGCCCTCGAGGATCTGGGCGTGGACATCATCGAGGCCGGCTTTGCCATGGCTTCGGAGGGTGATTTCGCGGCCATCGCCACCATTACGCAGGCCGTTCGCAAACCGCGCATCGCCTCATTGGCGCGCGCCAAGAGTGAAGATATCGAAATGGCGGCCCGTGCACTGCAGTTTGCCGAGCGGGCGCGCATCCATGTCTTTCTTGCATCGAGCGATTTGCACCTCGAGTACAAATTGAAGATCAGCCGCGCCGAGGCCCTCGACCTATGCGGCGAATCGGTGCGCCTGGCGCGCTCGCTTGCGGACGACGTGGAGTTTTCGCCCGAGGACGCGACCCGCTCCGACCGCGACTTCCTGGTGGAGATGGTCGGCATCGCCGTCGAAGCCGGCGCGACAACCATCAATATGCCCGACACCGTGGGCTACACCACACCCGAGGAGTACGGCCAGATGTTTCGCGAGGTGCGCGAGCGCATTCCCGCCATCGACGAAAAGGGCGTAGTGCTATCCGCGCATTGTCATGACGATCTTGGCTTGGCCGTAGCCAACTCGCTCGCAGCCGTCGAAGCTGGCGCGCGCCAGGTGGAGTGCACCATCAACGGCATCGGCGAACGGGCCGGCAACGCGGCGCTCGAAGAGATTGCCGCGGCGCTTTACGTGCGCGCCGAGCGTTACGGCATCGCCACCAACATCAAGCTCGACCAGCTCTATCCCACCAGTGAAGTGCTCGGCCAGCTCATCACCTTCCGTCCCTCGCCGAATAAAGCGATTGTGGGCGCGAACGCTTTTGCCCACGAGTCGGGCATTCACCAGCACGGCGTGCTGGCCAACCCGCTTTGCTACGAGATCATGACGCCGCAACTTGTCGGCGTCTCGAAGACGCACCTCGTGCTCGGCAAGCACTCCGGCCGCGCGGCGTTAAGGCATCGCTTGGAACAACTCGGATTCACGGTCTCGCGCGACGAGCTGCAGCATGTGTATTACCGCTTTGTGGCGCTGGCCGACCGCAAGAAAAACATCTACGACCAGGACCTGATCGGCCTACTGCCCGATGGGATTCGCGAAAAACGCAGCGAGCCGGTCAGCGAACTGGATTGAAAAGAACAGGGACCAGGAACCCGAGACTGGAACCGGCCTCAAGTGGTTTCGTAAATGGGCATGACTTTTAGCCTGCCCGGAGCGTAGTCGAAGGGTACCGCAAGCGCCGTAGGCGCAAAGGTTGTTAGCCCCGCGCTTTAGCGTGGGGTAGGGAAGTGGGATGTAATTTGAAGCCTCGTAGGGGCGACGCGCGGCTTGAAAGGGCACGACTTTAGTCGTGCCGGAACCACCGCAAATCACCGGGGGCTTTTAGCCCCTGAGGGATGCTTTGAAGCGGCGTAGTGGATTGATGCAGCCGGCAGTTAGGCCACCGACAACGACGAACTGAGAACTGAAAATGAAGCTGAATATCCTGGTAACCGCCGGCGACGGCATCGGCCCTGAAGTGACCAACGAAGCAGTTGCCGTGTTGCAGGAAATCGCAACGCTGGGCGGCCACGAGCTTACGTTTATGGAAAAGCGCATTGGCGGCGTGGCCATTGTCGAGGACGGCACGCCTCTGCCCGCTGACACGCTCGACGCGGCGCTTGCGTCCGATGCGGTTTTGCTGGGCGCGGTGGGCGGCAACGAATTCAATTCGCTCCCGCCCGACAAGCGGCCCGAAGCCGGCCTGCTCGCCATCCGCTCGGCGCTCGGCGGATTCGCCAATCTGCGGCCCGCGTTTGCCTTCAAAGAGCTTGCCGTCAATAGCCCGTTGCGACCGGAGATTATCGAGGGCGCCGACATTCTGTTTGTACGCGAGCTGCTCGGCGGCCTTTACTTCGGCCAGCCGCGCGAGTGGAACCGTGAAAGCGGCGAAGCCTGGAACACCATGCGCTACACCCGCAATGAAGTGGCCCGCGTGGCGCGGGTCGCCTTCGAGCTGGCCGCTAGGCGCCGCAAGAAACTGACCAGCGTGGACAAGGCCAACGTGCTCGAGGTGTCGCAACTGTGGCGCGCGACAGTGACTGAAGTGGCCCAGGAGTTCCCCGACGTGACAGTCGAGCATCAATATGTGGACGCGATGGCCATGCACATCATGAATCGACCGCGCGACTTCGACGTGGTGCTGACGGAGAATTTATTCGGCGACATTCTCACCGATGAGTCCGGCGTGATTACCGGCTCGCTGGGCATGTTGCCTTCGGCCACCATCGGCGGCAAAGTGAATTTGTACGAACCAGTCCACGGTTCGGCGCCCGACATCGCCGGCAAGGGCCTGGCCAATCCGCTCGGCGCCATTCTCACCGCAGCGCTGATTCTGCGCTACTCCGCTGGGCTCGAAGCCGAAGCCGCCGCCGTCGAGTCATCGGTGCGCAAGGTTTTGGAGCAGGGCTTCCGCACACCCGATCTTGCGCGCGGCAACGTGCAAGGTGTTACGGTGCTTTCGACGAAAGAGATGGGCGCGAAGGTCAAGGAGACGGTGAAAGAGCAGCTTCTAGCTGCTAGCCGCTAGTGTGGTGAGCTAGAAGTTGGTTGAAGAACAACCGCAGATTCTTCGACTCCGTTTGCCTCAAAAAACGCGGCAAACTCCGCTCAGGATGACAAACTGAGTAATGATGCAAACTTTGGAGCCAGCAATAATTAGCTAGGAGCTGTTTTATGAGCGAAGCGAAAACATTATTCGAAAAGGTCTGGGAGCAGCACGTTGTCGTAGAGCCCAAGGGCGAGCCCACGCTGCTCTACATCGACCTGCAACTTGTCCACGAGGTCACGTCTCCCCAAGCATTCGAGGGGCTGAGGCTGGCCGGGCGCAAGGTACGCCGTCCCGATCGCACGATCGCGACCGTCGACCACAATGTACCCACCACCAAAGAGGGCCGGCTGAACATCGTGGACCAGATTTCGGCCACGCAGATTGCCACGCTGCGCAAGAACTGCGCTGAATTCGGCGTCGAACTCTACGATGTGAACTCGCCCAACCAGGGTGTGGTCCACGTCATCGGCCCCGAACTCGGCCTGACCAAGCCGGGCATGACGATTGTGTGTGGCGACTCGCACACCTCGACGCACGGGGCATTCGGCGCACTCGCTTTCGGCATCGGCACCAGCGAAGTGGAGCACGTGCTGGCAACGCAAACCTTGCCGCAGTCGAAGCCGAAGACCTTCCGCATTGCGGTTGAAGGCAAGCTGCCGCTCGGCGTCACCGCAAAAGACATCATTCTCGCCATCATCGGCAAGATCGGCACCGACGGCGCTACGGGCTGCGTGATCGAATACGCGGGCTCGGCCATTCGTGCGCTCTCGATGGAAGGCCGCATGACGATCTGCAACATGAGCATCGAGGCGGGCGCGCGTGCCGGCATGATCGCGCCGGACGAGACGACGTTTGCATACCTGGAAGGTCGCAGCTTTAGTCCGAAGGGTGAAGCCTGGAAGGCTGCGGTGGCCGAGTGGAGCAAGCTGCCTTCCGATCCAGGTGCGAAGTTCGATCGCGAGTTAGTCATCGACGCCGCCGCGCTGGTTCCCTACGTAAGTTGGGGCACGAGTCCCGGCATGGTGGCGCCGGTCAGCGCCAAGGTACCCGATCCGGCAAACGCTGCCAGCGAAGCCGACCGCAAATCCTTCGCGCGCGCGCTCGAATATATGGATCTGAAGGCTGGAACGCCGCTCGCAGAGATTGAGATCGACCGCGTCTTCATCGGCTCATGCACCAACGGCCGCATCGAGGACCTGCGCGCGGCAGCGAAGATCGCCTCGGGCCGAAAGGTTTCGAGCCACGTCAACGCCATGGTCGTTCCCGGCTCGCAGCAGGTCAAGGCGCAGGCGGAAAAGGAAGGCCTCGACCGCATCTTTATCGAGGCCGGATTCGACTGGCGCGAGCCCGGCTGCTCCATGTGCCTGGGCATGAATCCCGACATTCTTTTGCCGGGCGAGCGTTGCGCCTCGACCTCGAACCGCAACTTCGAGGGCCGCCAGGGCCGCGGCGGACGCACGCACCTGGTCTCTCCCGAGATGGCCGCGGCGGCTGCAATTGCCGGGCATTTCGTCGACATTCGAACTTGGCCCATTCTCAAATCCGCCCACGAGGAGGTAACTGCCTGATGGAACCGTTCAAAACACTCACATCGCTTGCCGCACCGCTCGATCGCGCCAATGTCGACACCGACCAGATTATTCCCAAGCAGTTTTTGAAGCGCATTGAGCGCACGGGCTACGGCGATTTTCTGTTCTTCGATTGGCGGCAAACGCCAGACGGGGAGCCTGTTGCCGATTTCGTCCTCAACGACCCGCGGTACAAGGGCGCGCAGATTCTTGTGGCTGGCAAAAACTTCGCCTGCGGGTCGAGCCGCGAGCATGCCGCCTGGGCGCTGAGCGATTTTGGCTTCCGCGCGGTCATCGCGCCCACCTTCGCCGACATTTTCTTCTCGAATGCGGGCAAAAACGGTATTGTTTTGGTTCGCCTTAGCGAGCCAGAGGTCGATACGCTCCTCCAAAACGCGCAAAACATTCCTAACTATCAGTTGACTGTTTCGCTCGAGGCGCAGACGGTGACGGATGGTCGCGGCTTCAACGCAAAGTTCGAAATCGATCCCTTCCGCAAGTTCTGTCTGCTCGAAGGGCTCGACGACATCGGCCTGACACTGCGCCACGCCGCGGAACTGGACAAGTTTGAGAAGCAGCACGACGCGGCGGGATGGCTGAAAGCGAAGTGATGAGGCAGCTACTAGCCGCTAGCTTCCAGCCTCTAGCTTTTCCCTGACTAAGTACGGCATTGGAAGATCAGTAACGGGAACAACACTGAATGATATGTCGCTCTTTGAAGAGATGCATCGAAGCCCCGAAATTGGTTCAAGGAAGGATTACGACGAACTACGGAATCGCATCAAAAATTCGATTGAGCAGGGGGTTGTGAAGGAAATATCACCAAGCAGTGATATGGCGGCGGGCTGGGACGAAAAATGGTTCGTCGAAAAGAGCACTGGAGTTGTCTTTAGGCTTGTGTCTCCCGATCCCCCGTCTGGAAGGTTTTGGTCAGAAGTTGAGTTTAAGGAGAGAGGCAGCAATCGGCCTCACTAGCAAGCGAAAACCGCAACAAGAACGAGCTAGAAGCTAGTGGCTAGAAGCTAGAAGCTGGCGAACGAAGAGAGCCAATGACCATCGAAGGCAAGCGACAAAGCATCCCGCTGACTGAAGGGCCGAGCCGCGCGGCGGCGCGATCGTACCTGCGCGGATCGGGATTCTCGAAGGAAGAACTGCACAAGCCGATCATCGGCGTGGCCAACACATGGACCGAGATCGGCACCTGCAACGTGCACCTGCGCGAGATCGCGGAGGCGCTTAAGCAGGGCATTCGTGAGGCGGGCGGCACGCCGATGGAGTTCAACACAGTCACCATCTCCGACGGCATCACCATGGGCACGCAGGGCATGAAGGCCTCACTGGTTTCGCGCGAAGTGATTGCCGACTCCATCGAACTCGTGGCGCGTGGCAATCTCTTCGACGGCCTGGTGGGCATCGGCGGCTGCGACAAGAATATGCCGGGCATCATCATGGCTCTCTGCCGGCTCGATATTCCCGGCATGATGCTTTACGGCGGATCGATCGCGCCGGGCAAACTCGACGGCCCCAACGGCGAGAAGATCGACATCACGATTCAGAACGTCTTCGAGGGCATCGGCTCGCACGCCGCTGGTCGTATCGACGACGCGGGCCTCGAAGCGCTCGAAGCCAATGCCTGTCCTGGCGCAGGCGCATGCGGCGGCCAGTTCACGGCCAACACCATGGCCATGAGCGGAGAGATTCTGGGCATCTCGCCCATCGAGCTCTCCGGCGTTCCCGCCACCGATCCCCAAAAGCTCGAAGCCACGCGCAAGGCCGGCCACATAATGATGGATGCCGTGCGCGCCAACCGCAAGCCCTCCCAGATCATCACCCGCAAAGCTCTTGAAAATACCATCGCCAGCGTGGCCGCAAGCGGCGGCTCGACGAACGCAGTGCTGCATCTGCTTGCCATCGCGAAAGAGATGGGCATTCCGCTCTCAATTGACGATTTCGATGTGATCTCTGCGCGCACGCCTTACATCTGTTCACTCACGCCCGCAGGCAAGTACGTGGCTTCGGACTACCAGGCCGCGGGCGGATCGCGGTTACTGGCCAAGCGCATGATCGATGCGGGATTTGCCGACGGTTCGGCGCTCACCATCAGCGGCAAGACCCTGGCGGAAGAGGCAGCGCTTGCGAAGGAGACTCCGGGCCAGGACGTGATTCATACGTTTGAGAAGCCCATCAAGCCCAACGGCGGTTTGGTAATCCTCAAAGGCAATCTTGCGCCCGAGGGTTGCGTGATGAAGATTGCCGCGGCCGGCCGCTACGAGCATCGCGGACCCGCGCGCGTCTTTGATTGCGAGGACGACTGCTTCAAAGTTGTGCAGGCGGGCGGCATCAAGCCGGGCGACGTGGTGGTGATTCGCTACGAGGGTCCCAAAGGCGGCCCGGGAATGCGCGAGATGCTGCAGGTGACGGCGGCGATTTCATCGAACGCCGAACTCAGCGCGCATGTTGCGCTGCTCACCGACGGCCGCTTCAGCGGCGCAACGCGCGGATTCACTGCGGGCCATGTGGCGCCGGAGGCATTTGTCGGCGGACCGATTGCGGCGGTGCGCGAAGGCGATATTATCTCCTTCGACATTCCCAAGCGCACGCTTAATGTAGAGATCGGCGATGCAGAGATGGCGGCGCGGCTCAAGGATTTCAAGCCGCCTGCGCTGCGCTGGCCCAAGGGAGTTTTCCGCAAATATGTGGACCGGGTCACGTCGGCATCGTTGGGAGCAACGACGTAAGAGCAGGGACTAGGGACGTAGGGACTCGCATTGGTTGCACGAAGTGCGCCGTAGGCGCAACGGTTGTTAGCCCCGCGCTTTAGCGTGGGGAGGGGAAGCGAATACATATGGAGCCCCGTAGGGGCGATGGTCGATACATGAAGCATGAGCTAGGGGCAAGAGACTAGCAGCTTTTAAGGAGCAGCAATATGGCAGCCAAAGAACAAGCAAGCGCAAAGGTGGCGGAAACGAAGGCCATCGCATCGCATGAAAACGGATCGAGCGAGCACGCTCATCTGACCACGCCCACGCGGCTTACAGGCGCGGAGATTTTGTGGGCCACGCTGGTGGGCGAGGGCGTTACGGACGTCTTCGGCTATCCGGGCGGCGCTATTCTGCCGGCCTACGATGCGCTGCGCAAGTTTCCCATCCGCCACGTGCTGGTGCGTCACGAGCAGGGCGCGGCGCATATGGCTGACGGTTACGCGCGCGCTTCGGGCGATGTGGGCGTGGCTGTTGCCACCAGCGGTCCCGGCGCCACCAATCTCGTCACCGGCATCGCCACAGCCATGCTCGACTCGATTCCCATTGTGTGCATCACCGGCAACGTGTCAAGCAAGGTGCTGGGCACGGATGCGTTTCAGGAGGTCGATATCACTGGCATCACGCTGCCTGTGACCAAGCATAATTTTCTCGTCAATAAGCCCGAGGACGTAGCGCAGACGCTGCGCCACGCGTTCCAGATCGCGCGCTCTGGCCGGCCCGGCCCGGTGCTTGTCGACATTACGAAAGACGCGCAGCAGGCCTCGGCTACCTTTGACTTTGAAGCCGCCAAGCCGCGTCCCTACCGCCCGCATCCCATGCTGCGCGTGGAGGAGTCGGAACTCGCGGCAGCCGCCGAGTTGATTCGCAACTCCCAGCGGCCGGTGATTCTTGCCGGGCACGGCGTCATGGAGTCCGGCGCCATGGAGCAGATACGAACGCTTGCCGAGCGCGCGCAGATTCCCGTGGGCCTCACGCTTCTCGGCATCGGCGGTTTTCCGGCCTCGCATCCGCTGTGCCTGGGCATGATGGGCATGCACGGCGAATCGTGGGTGAACAACGCCATTCAAGAAGCGGATCTGCTCATCGCCTGCGGTATGCGCTTCGACGATCGCGTCACGGGCACACTGTCGACATACGCCACCAAGGCCAAGAAGATTCACATCGAGGTCGACCCGGCTGAGATCAACAAGAACGTGAAAGTGGATGTGGCGCTGGTGGGCGACTTGCGCGAAGTGCTGGAGAAATTGCTGCCCCGCATCGGCACGCGTAATCAAGGGGGCCGCGACGGCTCGGCGTGGCTCAAGACCATCGAGGCCAGCAAGGGCGCGGTTTCAGTGCACGACATCAAGAACCTGCCTGACTCCGGGCACCTATACGCGGCGCACGTGATGCACGACCTGTGGCGACTGACCGGCGGCGACGCCATCATTGTGACAGACGTGGGCCAGCACCAGATGTGGGAGGCGCAATACTTCCATCACGACCAGCCGCGTACACTCATCACCTCGGGCGGCCTCGGCACCATGGGCTATGCGCTACCCGCGGCCATCGGCGCCAAGTTTGCCTGCCCCGAAAAAGAAGTGTGGGTGGTGGCCGGCGACGGCGGATTCCAGATGACCGCTGCAGAACTCGCCACCATCGCGCAGGAAAAAATCAAGATCAACATCGCCATCATCAACAACGGCTACCTGGGCATGGTACGGCAGTGGCAGGAATTTTTCTACGAGCGCAACTACGAAGCCACGCCGCTTGTGAGCCCGGACTTTGTGAAGCTCGCCGACGCGCACGGCATTCCCGGGCGCGCGGTGCGTGAGCGCTCCGAAGTGGAAGCCGCTGTCGAAGAAGCGCGCGCCAATCCGGGCGCGTTCCTGCTCAACTTCATGGTGGAAAAGGAAGACTCGGTGTACCCCATGATTCCTGCGGGCAGCGCACTGCACGAGATGATTCGCCGCCCGGGGAGAGATCCGCTGGAAGAGGCAGCGGACGATAAGTGAAAAAGACAGCTAGGAGTTGATTTATGTTGCATACATTCGTTGCATACGTTGAAGATTTGCCGGGCGTGCTCACGCGCGTGGCGTCGCTGTTCCGGCGCCTGAACATCAACATCAGCTCGCTTACCGTGGGGCGCAGCGAGCGGCCGGGGCTGTCGCGGTTGACGCTCGTCTGCGAGTCATCGTCCGAGGCCGGCGACCGCATCCGCGCCAGCCTGTTTAAGCTGGAGAATGTTGTCGACGTCGACGACATCGCCAAGGCGCCCGCGGTCACGCGCGAACTGGCGCTGATCAAAGTCGCCGCCAATCCGCGGAACCGCGCGCAAATCTTCGATCTCGTCGAGGTCTTCCGCGCCCGCATCGTCGATCTCACTTCGGAGTCGCTCATGATCGAGATGACGGGCGTCGAAAGCAAAATCGAAGGGCTCATCGAGGTGCTGCGCGAGGACGACGGGCGCATTCTCGAAATCTGCCGCAGCGGCAAAATGACCATGCGCCGCGGCCACCACACCAGCCGGGTATTAAAGGCCATGGGCGCCTCCGCCGATGAGGCTGCGGAACCGACGACCGACCTCGCGGAGGCCTGCGAGGAACGCGTGCCGAGCGAACCGGAGTAACATTTATCTTGTCAAGCTGTAATCCCCTCCAGCGTGTCATCTTGAGTTCCATCTCGGCATGTCATCCTGAGCGGAGATCGCCGCGGCGACCGGAGTCGAAGGGGACCTGCGGTTGCTTTTCTTGCCGCATTGAGCAACGAACTTATTAACCACGCAAAGGAAAAGAAGAAAAAAATGGCTAAGACTTACTACGATCACGACGCCGACTTATCCCTCATTCAAGCCAAGAAGGTAGCCATCATCGGCTACGGCTCGCA
>JBEKPD010000097.1:0-23050 GCA_049521075.1 Occallatibacter sp. | reverse complement strand
ACTTGGGAGCATAACGTATCTCGCGTAGGCCGGTCTTCTTATCCCATCTGTTTACACTACTGGGGTGGATGTCGTTGCGAGCAAAAATCGGATCAGACGAAGCCGAGCCCCAAGGCTATGGCGGGGCCAGCGTCGAGGACGAGAATGAGGTACGGCCCGATTTTGACCGCAACTCCGCAGGCCGGGGCCAATTTTCCTGATTGCTGCGTCGTTCGCAGTTAGCAGACACCCGGTATGCGTCACTCCTCGCTCCTTGAACTCGAAGAAACCGGCTCCCAACGACACCGCCTCAGTAGTGTGAACAGGCCCTAGAACTTGAAGTGAAATTCGCCTTCAATTGTGCGTGAACCGAGCACATTCTGAGCGCGGCCAAAGTTCACGTCCGGAATGTTCGCATCGATGTTGGCCAAGTTGAGTTTGTTAAAGAGGTTGAAAATGTTGGCGCGGATCTCGATTCTTGCGTCTTCGCCCAGCACCTTCATGGTTGGCAACCCAAAGGCCTTGGTGGCCGCCAGATCGATATCCGAGTACCGCGGTCCGATGAACGCATTGCGGCCGATGCCGGGAACGTCAGGAAGGGCGGTGGGTATTGGCGCCGTAGCGGTGCTCCACGATGTGTTGTTGCTTACCACATTTGGAGCGGTGAAGTAAGCCGTTCCACCATTGGCGAAGTGGCCTGCGCTGGTCTTAAATGAGTCGTTAGCCTGGGTCTTGCCAGCGCCGCCAGCATAGGCGGAAGGGCGCAGATTGCAATTGCCGGAGTTCTGATAGAAGGCATTACACGCGATTCCCCCGTAGGTCGGGTTGTAAGGGAACCCGGAGTGGTAGTTGAAGATGGGACTAAAGGTCCATCCGCCGGCTACCTTCTCCGCCCACATGTTGCCGTGGAAAAGAGTGGGCGACCACACTCCGAACATCTTGATCTCGTGGCGCGAGTCGAAATCCGACGAGCCCCAGTTGTAGCCCGGCAGGAATTGGTAATCTGGCTGGGTGTAGGGACCGGAACCGTTATCCAGCGAATGAGACCATCGATACTGCACGTCGGCTTCGAACGAACGCGACATCTCATGACGGAGTTCAGCGAGCATGGAGTTGAAGTTGGATGTGCCAGTGTCCTCATACCAGTCGATGTAGTTGACGATGGGGTTGAAGGCATATTGACCGGAGAGGATCTGAGCGGCGTACTTATCGTAGAGGTTGTATTGCAAGGGTAGGTGACGGCCTGCGCTGCCGGAGTATCCGAGGGTTGCCACCCAGCCTGAGCCAACGTCGTATTGGCCTTCCAGCGAGTAGCGAAGGACATAGCTGGTGGGTAGTTTGCTGTCGACAGCAGTGATGCCGATGGCGGTGTCATCGTTGGGCAGGTTGGCCGAGTTGAAGGTCGAAATCATGGCGGGATTGGCGGGCAACGATCCGTACTGATAGATGTTCGACGCCGCGCCGTAGACGATCTGCGAACCCGTCAGCGTATTGCTGTTGGTAAAGAAGGGCGGATCGAAGCGAGTGTTGGTGGTAATGGCTTCTTCCAGTCCGTTAAAGCCAAGCCCTACGCCGCCGCGAAGAACGAACTTGCCTTTCTCGTGCATGGGGCTCCAGGCAAAGCCGAGTTGTGGCTCTAAGTTATCCTTCTGCGCGTCCACCTGTGGCTGGTTGAGAACGATGGCGAGATTAGTGAACATTGTTGAACCAACACCGAGATTGAGCCGCGGATTGTTACCGTTTTTCTCAGTCATGCCGGCAAAGTACTCCCAGCGCAGACCAAGGTTGATGGTGAGGTTCGGCTGAAACTTCCAATCGTCCTGGACGAAGAACGACGGAATGAATTGACGGTCGTCCTTCCTGGACATGGTGGGCACACCGGTGAGCGGGTTGGCGCCCGAGATGTTTTCGGCCTGGGGTGCGTCGTTCAAGAAATCCCAATAGTTGTTGAAGTAGAAGTTAGAACCTGCCGCCCAGGTTGCGGTGTCAAGATAGGCGAGCCGCGTGTACTGGCCGCCGAACTTGAGGTTGTGGCTCTTATAGACCTTCATCACCATGTCTTTGAAGTTGAGTGTCCACTGGTCAAAGATGCTGCCTATGCTCGGGCCGAAGTTCTCAGGACCGCTCCCGCCGTTCGTCGTGATGTTAGAGAACGAAACGCCGTTGAGCAGTGCGATGTAGTCATCGGGCAGGCCGAGGGGCGATTGCGGGTTATCCGACAACTCATTCCACTTCCAGCCGGCCATATCTGCTCGCGCTTCATTGAGTGTTGAGTTAGAGAAGACGTGGTCGTAGAGCAGTCCGGTGGAATAGTTGAGGGCATTGTGATAGAAGATGTTGGACGCACGCTGCGGGCCGTTGTAGTTTGTGTTGTCGACGGGCACGTAGTAGATGCTCGCAGCCACCAGATCCTTTGAGGTGACCTGGTAGTCCACGCGGCCGTTGTATTGAGTGTTGATGTTGTTGTTGGGCCCGACGGTAGAGACATAAAAGATGTCGGCCTTGCCATCCATGTTGGCCCAGCTGCCTGTGCCGTCGCCGCCCAGACCGGGGGTGTAGACGGTTCCAGAGGAGGTGGTGACGGGATCGGCATAGGAAGGATCTTGCTGCCCGACTCCAATTGTGAGTGGCCTACCCAGGTCGAGGCCCTGCCCCTGAATCCAGTTACAGTTGACACCTTGGATCAGTCCGATATCGGAGCAGAGGTGGTGGTCATTAGCGCCCTCAAGAATGCTTGTGGAGACGACATTTGCTCCCTTGATGGTGAGAAATTTGCTTGCGGTTGTTCCGGAATTCGACGCGGCGTCCAAGCTCGAGGTGTCATACCAGCCACCCCCCGTCGTAGTGCCGTTATTCCGAATGGTGTCGTATCCGAAGAAGAAGAAAAGCCGGTCGTGCAGGATGGGTCCGCCAACGGTGCCCCCAAACTCGTTGTATTGGGCGGTGTCACGCTGTGGGTTGTCGTTTGGATCCCAGCGCTGATAGGCGTTCAGGCCGGGACGGTCGAGCTTGAAGAGGCCCGTGCCATGGAACTGGTTGGCGCCATTTTGCGAGATGATCTGGATCTGGGCACCACTGAAGCGGCCGAGAGAGGCATCATAAGGGTTGGTGACGACCTTCATCTCCTTAATCGTGTCAGGATTGGGCGTAACGACCGCAGCCGAGCCCCAAGTAACACTGGTGACCTGCACGCCATTGATCGTGATGCCATTTGTGTCGTTACGACCGCCGTTGCCGAAGACCTGCGGTTTGTTTTCGGTCATGTAAGGGCCGCTAGAACTGCCCGCTGAGCCGTCGCCCTGATTGCCAGGAAGACTGAATGTGCCGCCGCCAGCGCCCTGCGAGTTATCACCAAACATGCCGGGAGCAAGCAGAGTGAGTTGGAGCGGATCGCGACCGAAGTCGGGCATTTTAGCGAAGTCGTTCTGGCTGACGGTCCCACCAATGCTGCCGGTCTCCGTGTCCATCGCCGGAGTCTTCGCCGCGTTGACGGTGACCGTCTCGGATGTTCCGCCGACTTCCAGTTTGACGATCAGCGAATTGGCCTGCTCGGCAAGAATCGCGACGTTGTCGAGATTCTTTCTTTTGAAGCCCTCCCGTGAGACGGAGATGGTGTACTGGCTGGGAGCGAGCTGGTTGAAGGTGAACAAACCGGTGTTTCCGCTGACAGCGATGATGGTGCGGTTTGTTTCCTCATCGACGAGGGTAACGGAGGCTCCGGGCACAACCGCGCCGGTCGTGTCGGTTACAGTGCCTTGAAGGCTTGCGCCATATTGAGCATTTGCGGGAAGGATAGAAAGCGGCAACAGCAGCAGAGCAGCCAGGCACCGGATAACCGAGCGCCTGGTAACAAGAGAAGAGACGCATTTGCTGCGCTCCCAAACGGTCGGTCTAAGCTTTACTTCATCGTTCATGTGCATCACTTTCTCCTTAAAAGAAACGGTTAGCGGCGCTTCTCGCCTGAAATCGGCGGGATCTCACGTTCTAGGTCTTTACTGATTCGATCAAACAGTCGACCGAGTGCATCATACCCGTGACTTTGGCGTCATACATCGCCTCATCCGCCGCGTGCAGCAGTGATTCGGCATCCATACCGTTATCGGGACAGAGGCTGAATCCGATGCTGGCGCTCGGGTGAAATTGGAACTCTTCGATGAACAGCGGCTTCGCCAAAGCTAGACGAATTGCTTGCACGCTCCGTTCTGCCGCGGCGCCATTGGCCCCAGGCAGAATTGCGGCGAATTCATCGCCGCCGAGGCGCGCCAGGAGATCTCCTTTGCGGATGCACGAGCGAAAGAGATTGGAGAGTTCCTGGAGATAGAGATCCCCGATACGGTGTCCGCAGCGATCGTTGACCTGTTTGAATCGGTCCAGATCGATATACAAAAGAGCAAAATCTTCGCCTGCCGTGTTGGCTTCTGCGGTAGCTTTGTCCAGACTCCATTGAAACTGTAGTCTGTTGGGTAAACCTGTCAACGAGTCATGATAAGCCTGATGAGTCAGCTTCTCCTGCGCATTCGCACTTTCGATTGCAATCGAGGCTAGACGAAGTGCGATCGACATGGTATTTTCCGGATCGTCTTCTTGGCCGTTGCAGAGGGTGACGTCGAAATCAATCCACCCGCTCGGTTCCGAGGAACTGGCGCGAATATACCGGCGGATGAGTCCCGGCGCTGAGACGTCGATGGGGGGCATTCCGGGATGAATGAAACATTCCAGATTGTTGTTCCGCGACCGGACTAAGTCCTTGATCCCTTCAAAGATCTGCGCCAGCGATGAGCCAGAAGTAATCATTTCTAATACCCGGTGCTGGTTGTGTTCTAAGGTGCGCTCCGCCTCTAACGCGGCTGTGCGTTCCGCGACGGCAGATTCCAACTCCCGTTGACGGATCATGAAACTGCGCATGCGCCATCGATAGCTTACGATCACCAGTAGGAGCACGGTTATCGCACTTAAACAGAGAAACGGACGTGTGAGGTACCACGGAGGCAAGACGATGAGGGTGATGCTCGCCGGCTCGCTTCCGATGACGCCGTCGGTGGATTCGGCGAGGACGTCGAACGTATAAGTGCCCGGCTTTAAGTCGGAATACATAATGACTCGTGAGTCGGTCATGAGCCATGTCTTATCGATTCCACGGCGACGATAGAGAAATCGCGTTCGGCTTTCGTTCAAGAAGGTTAGAGCGGTCACCCTGAGTTGCAGGCTGGTAACGGGATATCTCCACGTCAGCGTACCCATTGGGCCGAACGCCTGCCCGCTAGGCGTTTGGCCGTTGATCTGGACTGCGGAAATAAGAGTCCGCAATGGCGCGTTCGAGTGGCCGGCATGCGGAGGTGTGTAGTGCGCAAGCCCTCGGCTTGTGCCGATCCAAATGTCTTCCCCTGCTCCTCGCTGAAAGGCGCCAATGTTCGTGTCGTTCCAGACCAGCCCATCGTCCTCGTCGTGCCATCGCCAGCCTGACCTCCCAGGTTCAAGGACAAAGGCTCCCCGGTCGGTGCCCACCCAGATACCGTTCCTGCTGTCCGATCCTACGAAGTAAGGCACGACACGTCCCGGTGCAGGAAGCGGAGGAAGAACGGTGGCACTCCATTGCCCTTGTCGATCAATAAGCCGGTACACTTGCGCAGCGGTATTCAACACGACGATGGAGCCGTCCGGAGGCTGGGTAATGAACAAGATCTGGCCAGCCAAACCCTGCGATTTCCCCAGTGCGATCCATTTCTCATCCACCCGCACATAGAGTTTGCCGTCGCTTGCCGCCCACATCCGGCCGGCGTGATCGACCAGCATCCCGGAGACACCTGCAGATGGGGTTCCCGATGGAACATCCGGCCGAAATCCAGTCTGGAGTGATCCCCGAAATCTAACAAGTCCACGTTGGTAGCCCGCCCAGATCGAGCCGTCAGCGTCCATGGCGAGGCTCGAAATGGATACATCCAGTTGTCCAGGGCGGGGGTAGATTCGATGGATGCGCCCAGTATGCGTGTCCAAACAACTAATCCCCCCGGGCGCGCTTCCGGTCCAGAGATTTCCGGCCCGATCATAGAGCAAAGCGAAGACATGGTCCCCGGCGAGACCATCCTTCTCGAGCCAGGTGCGCACCGTACCTACTCCAGGCCGGAATCGGAGCAGACCGCGATCCGTGCCCAGAAACAAATCTCCATTCCCTGCAGGTTTGATTGCGAGAATACTGCTGTTCTCGAGACCTTCGAGATCGGTCCAGCCTTCCCACGAATCGTAGCCTCGCCAGCGTTCCAGCCCCGCCCCAAGGTGCCCTATCCAAAGCGATCCTTCCCGATCTTCGAGTGCAATTTCGGTATCGCCGCTGGTCAGACCTTCGCGCATGGTCACCAGCTTCCATCGGCCATTTAATCTGCGGGCCAACCCGCCCTGCGTGGGCACGAAAAGGTTGCCTTCGCGATCCAGACTCAAGACTCCAGTTCCATCGGCGGATGGAAGCGTGCTGCCCCAATCCTCAAAGTGCGTTCTACCACGGTGAAGCACATACAGACGTTTCTCGCTTCGAATCCAAAGATCTCCGTTTCGATCCATTCGGACCGCAGTCCAATGATCCTTTGGCACTCCTTCACGAACGCTGAAGCAGATCGTATTTTCGGCTTGAACTCGGCATGGTCCGGAAGGGATGACATACCAGATATTCCCATCGGGAGCGGCATAGACCGCAGGAACTGAGAGTTTTTCCGTCGAAGGATCGAAGTCGAAATTGCCAAACCTGCCATCCCGGAAAGGCACCTTCACGAGACCGTTATCGGTCGCGAGAATGAAAGATGACGATCTCTCCTGCCAGACAGCAGCTTGCGGCACATTCAGATGAACCGGCATATCGAACTTGTGGAAGTGCTTTCCTTCGAGCCGGTAGAGCGCACGGTTTGTCACCGCCCACAAATCACCCGAGGGAGTTTCGAGGAGATAAATCGAGCCACTGGTGGCGAGCCCCTCTTTTTCACCGAAGCGCTCGAAGGAGGTGCCATCGTATCGAAACAGCCCGTTGAAGGTGGCGGCCCAGATGTATCCCTGTTTATCTTGAATGAGATCGGTGATGACCAGATTGGTCAGCCCCTGGCTCTCGCCATAGCGTTGAAAACTAAAGCGTTGAGCTTGGAGCGCACCATAGAGCGTGAGCAGCCAAAGGACCGCAAAAAGACGCCCCGAGATTCGACGGAATCCCATGTATCTTATATCGGGCGAATAGACGTGGAAATTAGATGTGGTTCATAACTTTCTGGGTACGTACGGCTATGAAGCAGACGCTAGGGATCGATGTTCCCCAGCGTAGAGAACTGATCCCTTTCATGTGTAGTAGACCCCCTTGGGCAGAGCCAATCTGTAGCCCTCTCCAACTTTCAGAGAGGTCGCAGTCAGCAACCGGCGAACAGTCGGTCCCTGCGCCTTCATGGAACAATACGATCCGGCCAAGGTTTACAGCTCAATTGACCACGATGGCCGCTATACCTATGGCAACCTGCCTCGTGTGGCATTGTGAAACCTGACGCGGTTGGCCGAATCATTTTTACAGGTTCTTGCGTAGGAATCAGGTAGCGAAGAAACAGGGTTGGTCGCGGCAAATGAAGCCCTCTCAACCTTCGATCCTCAGTTTGAAGCGGCCTTCAGTTCAGGACTGCGCCACAAATTTGGGCTCGTTCGAGCGCGCGAAGGCGACGGGTTGTGGGTCTCGATCAGCGCTCACCGCGACGTATAGCTCGCTGGCGCCTACATCAATGCCAGCAGCATACGGGTGCAGGATAGGCAGTGTGTCACATCTTCTCTTGCCCTTCTTGGCCATTTGCTCCTCCGACTGCGCCGGTCGGATGCCCGGGGCGCGGACACAGAGCAAACTTCCAATCGAGATCGTCCCCGGAAACCGACAGACGTCATCACACGTCTCTACGCAACCCCAGGCCCACGCTTATCGGTCGGGCTTGAAAACCGGGCACCAATGTCGGCGCGGGCTGTAGCTGTCATCCGACCGGCTTCGACTATCATCGCTCGACTCGCGTTCCTTTACATCCTGCCTGGCCAAGGGCGGCCAGTTGCATGCTTATCGGAACCGATCAAAGCGAGATCTGTATCTCACCACATTGGGGGCGCCTACCGTGCGTGGATCAACCATTGGCCCGAACCAGAAGGTCGGTTTACCAGGTAGCAATTAGCTGTGGGTTGACGCCAACGCCGCGTACTCGCGGCGCGCTTGCCGATAAAGTGGCAGGTCGGGATCGGCGTTCCTCCACCTGTCAAGGAATGCCTCGTACTCGGCGCGCGCCTCCGCGGTCCTTTTCTGCTGCGCCAGAATACGCGCCAGGTAAAGGTGAGAAAGCATGTAGGCAGGCCACGTCGGCTCGATCCCCGGATGCGCCAGAATGAGCCGGTAGTCCGCGGCTGCCTGATCGAGCAGTCCCGCCTCTTCCTCCGCCTGCGCACATTGCCATGGCACACCGTAGTCGCGCAACTGATACTTGCGGGCAGGCTCGAGATCGGCCAGGGAGTCGTTAGGTCTATGCGCCTTCAGGTCCAGCAGGGCGCGCATCTCCGGCAAATCGAAATAGAGATGAAGCGTGCTTTGCGTATTGCTCTGGCCGTACTCCGCGATGAGCCGGCGGGTCGGGCCGGGATCTCCCAGCATTTCGAAAAAATACGCGATGGTGCCTTCATCCTCGCCGGCAAAACGAATCTGCTTCATGCATGCCTTTGCACCGGCTGAATCTCCGTAGAAGATCAAGATGCCGGCGAGGTACATGGAGGCTACGTCCGCGAAATCCGCATCGCCGCTCTTCAAACCCTCTTCGCGGGCGCGCATAAAATCGGCCCTGGCTTCACGTAGTTTCCCCTGACTGGCGGCAACAAAGCCCTGATCGATGAGGGACTGTCCGACTTCATGGTGCACGAGGCCCCAGTCGCTCTGGGTTTGCATGGCGGCCGTGTCGTATTCCGCAAACGCAATGCCGAAGAGCGTACGGTGAATGCCCCAGCGATCCTTGCCGTCGGCAATAGCGGCCGCGGCAACGCGTTTGGCGTCGGCAAAGCGATCCGCGCGCCGGTAAACCCTTGCCAGAATGTCGGCGCCCGAGCCGGAGTGCGGCGCAAGTTTATAGCCGCGCTCGCCTGCAGCAATCGCCTCGCGATAAAGTCCGAGCGCGGAGTAAACGCGCGCCATGTTGTACCAGTTGGCGGCATCGTCGGGATAGATCTGGCTGTAGGCACGCATGGCCGCGACCCCAGCTTCCCAATCGTTGAAGGTATCGTTGTCGTGGGCGATCTCGATCGACAGGCGTTCGCGCTCCGTGGTGTGCGCGCGCAGGTCGTAGGCCTTCTGCATGTTGGCCTCGCTTTGCACGTAATCCAGCCGATTGTTGTAGCTGATGGCGAGCTGCTTGTACGCCGAGGCGAAATTCGGGTCAAGTGCGATGGCGTGTTCGAGCAGAGTGCGCTCCCCTACCGTATCTCCGCGGTCAGAGCTATCGAGAGCCTGCGAGTAGGCGCGGAGCGCCTCGAGAGAACTGGTTGTGGCCTGGGCAATGGGCACCTGGAACTGCGCCACCTGGCGGCTCGACTCACCCAATTCGCGGCGCAACTTGCGCGTCAGCACGTCGAGCGCGCCCAGTACCCCATTCTCGTTGGAGACCTGGTCTTTTCCCGCGGCCACCGTCTCGCCGGTCGCGCAACTGGTCGCTTCCAAAGTGAGAAGGTACTCGCTGCCGATGCGCGTGATCGTGCCCGCGAGCAACACCTGGTGGTTGGAGCGTTCGCAAACCTCGCGCGCCACGTCGCCTGTGAGCCGGGTGTCGGCGGGTTTTTCCATAGCCGCGAGAGTCTCAACCATCTGGTTGCGGCCTAGCATGTCGATGTAGGGCGACTGCTCCATGTCGATGCGCAGCGCTGACTGCAGTGAGTCGTCAAAGATCGGCTCGCCGGTGCGGTTTTGAAAGTCGGCCAGGACCACCTTGCGCAGCACAGGTCCCGGCCGGTTGAGCCAGAACCAGGTTGCGCTGCCTGCAGCCAGAATGACTCCGGCTGCCACGGCGATAGGCAGCCACGGGGAACGCTTGCGCGGTATTTCGAGCGGGCGCTCCGAGATCGAGGTCTCCGTCTCTTCGGTCTCCTCGACGACTAGCTCGGTGGTTGTCTGCACGGCCTGGAGAATCATCCCTCCCGGGTACGCGGGGCGCGGAAGAGACGATCCCAGCCGCTCGACCGGCACCGTCTCCACCGGCGCCGCGAAGTGATAGCCACGGCCCGGCACGGTGACGATCCATGCAGATTGCTTTCCCAGCGCCTTGCGCAGCAGGAAGACGTGCTGGCTCAGATTGCTCTCTTCGACGATGGCATCAGGCCACACGGCCCGCAGCAATTCTTCGCGCGTAACCACTCTTTCGGCATTGAATGCCAGGTAAATGAGGACGTCGAGGGTCTTCGAATTGAGCGCAACGGGTTTCTCGCCCCTTTTAAGCGCTCGACTGCGAAGGTCTAAGTGAAACCCCTCGAATTTAAGAACCACTTTCTCTTCAATCATTTAACCGTGTCATCCCCCGTTGAGAAGAATTGATAAAAATTGAGGACCGAATTGAAGACTTCGCTGAAGCGACTGCTATAGAACCGGCATTGCAACGCAGATTTCCCGCTGCTCTTCTCCCAGAACTTCGCAGCGTGCTTGCAATCACGACAAAGGTTCAATTCCGGTCAAGGCTTTCTCTGCCCACAGTGAGGGCTTATGAAACGCAAGAGAGTCAGTATGCGCGTCGAACACCGCGAAATTTCGCTTTTTATATCGCCGCCCGCCCAGGGGGATGAGGGGTCAGCGGACAACGAACATGGGGAAAATCAGCCCGATGAATGTCCGGTCTGTGGAGCGCCGGTGATGTTGCCCCTGAGCGAAGCCCTAAGTACCACGGGGATTTCCCTTGCCGAACTTCGCGAAAAGATTGAAAACAACCGGATTCATCTGCATTGTACCGTGCCTGGCAGTTGGTGGGTATGTAAAAAATCGCTGCTAGAAATTGAGCCGCAGTGAGAATGCGGCGCACCACTTGGGCGCCGCAGGAGTTGGAAGGAGAAATTTATGATCCTATTGAACCGCTCGCTGAACAGTTTTCCCCAGATCTCGCGTTGCAGCCGTGCTCTCCGCCAGCTGTCGCCGGTTCTCCCCTTGGCAATGGTCGTTGTGGCCACAGCCCTGGCCGTCGGCTTCGCGCCGCAGGCATTCGCGCAGCAGTATGGCCCCCCCTCCTCCGGACCGTCGGCCGCCATCCTGTTTGTACCCGCCGTGCTGAGCCCTGTGGCCGGGGCAACCGAGACTCCGACCAATAAGTTGAATGGCGCAGGCTCGACGGGGAACGGTGGCCTGGCAACCGCCGCCCATCTGAACTATCCGGTGGGCATGGCCTACGACACAAACGGTAATCTCTTCTTCGCCGACGCGAACAACTATGTCGTGCGCAGAATCGATCACACCACTGGCGACATCAGCATCTTTGCGGGTACGAATGGCACTTTCGCCAACCCCTACTCCCTCGGCGGCGGGGTTGCGACCAACGCCCAGTTCGGACTCGTTGCGGGCTTGGTCATTGACGCGAGTAATAATGTGTACGTTTCCGACCGCACCAACAACGTTGTCTTCAAAATCACTCCCGGCGGAGCCATCTCCGTGTTCGCCGGCGGCGGCAGTTCGCCCTCCACTTGCTCCGGCTCCACCGATGTGGTCGGCGATGGCTGCCTGGCCATCCAAGCCACAATCAACAACCCATGGGCTCTGGGCATCGACACCAGCAACAACATCTACATCGCAGACAGCTATAACGAGCTCGTCCGCAAAGTCTCGGCATCAACGAACACCATTACTGCCTATGCTGGAGTCCCCGCCGATGCCGGAACCCTCGGAACCTGCAATGCAAGTCTTTATACCACTGGCACCGGACCGTACCTGCCTTCGCAGGCGCACCTCTGCTTTCCCGATGGCGTTGCCTTTGACAGCTTGGGCAACACCTACATCGCCGAGGGCTCACACGACATCGTTCGAGAGATTAATAGTTCCACGGGTTACATTTCGATCTTTGCCGGAACCGCCAATTCGTCATCGTCCAGCGGCGACGGCGGTCCTGCCACCGCCGCAACCATCGCCACTGCGGCAGGCGTGTATGTCGATCCCGCCAACCGCGTCTACATCTCTGACTTCTTCGGCGGAAGCGTCCGCATGGTCGATTCCACGGGGAACATTAGCACGGTCATGGGCAATACCCACGGCGAGCTAATTGCCGCCTCCCTTGGCGAGCCCGATACCGAAGCTATCTTTGTTGTCAGCCAATATACCGGCGCCGCAGACGGTATCTACGGACTCGCCATGGATATTCATGGAAACATCATCGCCGACGATAGCAGCGGAGACGCCATCACCTCCGCTGGAGCCACTGGCGGCGGCGCGTACTACTTCGGGAACCAGCAGATCTATGAGACAGTCACTACGACTTCTCTCAATGCCGGCTCCTCCTTTTACCCGCCCTATGTCCTCATCTCCAATCCCAGCGGCGTCAACCTGAACTTCACGGGAACACCGGTGGTCACGGGTCCTTTTGCCATCAGCGGCGGAACCTGTGCCTTCCCCGGAACGCTGACCCCGGGTGAAAGCTGCACGGTGATCATCAGCTTCACGCCCACCGCCGACCAGTCCTACACCGGCACCATCACTCTCGACAGCAACTCCAACAGCTCGCCCAATACCATCACTCTTACTGGTGCGGGAACAGGCGGTGTCTCCACGTCGGCAACCCTCACCCCTAACCCACTGCCGAGCTTCTCCAGTCCGGCCACCGTGCCCAGCGCGCAAGAAGAAGCGACGCTCACCAACACCAGCATCCCTTCCGGCGCTCCGATCACTATCACCGGCGCCACCATCGGCGGCACAAATCCCACGGACTTTTCGATTGCGGGCACAACCTGCCCAACCTCGCCGGCTACGCTGGCCGGGGGTGCCTCGTGCTATTACCAAGTGATCTTTACCCCCGCGGCTGCGACCAGCTATACCGCACAGCTCCAGGTCACCGTCGCCAACTACGGCACCGTGAACACGTTCCTGAGCGGCACGGGCATTCCGAACACTCTCACCGCAACTCTTACGCCCTCCCCATTGGCCTTCGGCGGAGTGATTTCGAGCCAAACCAGCCTGCCCATGATCGCCACGCTCACAAATAACAGCACGACCACCGCGATCACCGGCATTACTCCCAGCATCACCGGAACCAACCCGACTGACTTCTCCATCGGCACAGGCACGAACGCGTGCGGCGCAACGCTGGCCGCCAGTTCTAGCTGCAATATTTATGTCACCTTCACGCCCGCCTCTGCGGCCAGCTTCTCGGCGACGCTTTCGGTTGCAGACAATGCTGCCAATACGCCGCAGACGGCCACGCTTACCGGAAGCGGCGTAAGTTTTGCCTCCAACGTGGGCACGGCTCTTGCGGCGCAACCAGTGACGGTCAACATCTCAACGGCAGGGACGCCGAATCTCATCCAGGTACTGACGCAGGGCGTGGCTGGCCTGGATTTTACCGAGACTTCCGGCGGAACCTGCACGACGTCAACCGCCTATACCGTTGGGCAAACCTGCACGGTGAATGTGATCTTCGATCCGCAGTTTGCGGGGATCCGCGACGGAGCTATTGCGATCAACGACGCGAGCGGAAACGTGCTGGGGACAACTTACTCGCCGGGATACGGCACGGGGCCGCAGATCGCCTTTACGCCGGCAACGCAATCCAATACTCTCCCCGCCGCAACTTACAATCCCTACGGCGTTACGTTGGACGCTAACGGCAATCTCTATGTCGCCGATGGGCTCAGCAGCGCAGTATACAAATTCCCCAAGAACGGATCCAGCTACGGCTCGGCCATCAACGTCGGCACTGGCTACAACGAACCATTAGGAGTGGCGGTTGACGGCGCAGGCAACGTCTATGTCGCCAATTACGCGGGCGGGAGCATTATCAAGATTCCCTGGACCGGGGGCGTGTACGGAACGCAAGTCACCATCCCCCTCAGCGTTGGATCGCACCAACCCCACGACATCGCTGTCGACGGATTCGGCAACATCTATTTCCCCGACTATGTGCATAGTGTCGTCGAGGAGGTTCCGTGGACAGGCTCAGGCTATGGAGCAACCGTAGTATTGCCATTTACCAGCCTCAGCAGTCCGAATGGAGTGGCCGTCGATCAGAACGGCGATGTTTTCTTGGCTGAAGGCGATTTTGGCAATGTTGTCATGCTGCCGAAAACCAGCTCCGGATTCGGCACGCAGGTAACCCTGGCAACCGGGCTCACCGGCCGTCCCAACAGATTGACGCTCGATCCGCGCGGAGATATCTATGTTGCGGTTCAGCCGAACGGCTCAAATCAAGGCGAGAGCCTGATTGAACTGCCCTTCTCGGGTGGAACTTACGGCGCGCCCGTTACCATCCCCGTCGCCACCCTGTCGGGGATATGGGATGTTGGGATGGATGGAGCAGGCAACATCTACGTCGCTGACGTAACCAGGCAGCAGATCTTCAAGCTCGATACTGGCGATGCCCCGGGTCTTAACTTCCTCTCAACAAATGTCGGCTCCGTCAGCAGCGACAGCCCGAAGACAGTTGCGGTGACTAACATCGGCAATGCGTCGCTGATCTACTCCACCGGAACCAATCCAAGTTATCCGGTCGATTTCCCGGTGAATAGTTCAGATACAAACTTGTGCGCCGCGGGAATCTCACTTACCTCGGGTTCGAGCTGCGATATCTCCATCAACTTCATGCCCACCGCGGGCGGGTCTCTGACTGAGGACGTGGTCCTCACCGACAACAATCTCAATAACTCGGGCGTTACGCAGTCAATTCAGGTCAGCGGCGCCGGAGTATCCTCGCTGACTCCGCAAGCCATCAACTTCACACAACCCACAACGCCGGTCGCTTATTCTTCGGGCCTGACCATTCCTTTGGTCGCCACCGGCGGTGCATCGGGCAACCCGATCGTCTTCACCATCGCCGGCAGCAGCACCGGCGCGGGCTCCATCACAGGTAGTACGCTTACCGTTACCGGCGTCGGAAGTTTCGTGATCGACGCTAACCAGGCTGGAAATTCGACTTACTCGGCAGCGTCGCAAGTGCAAAAAACGGTGGCCGTTAATCAGGCTGCGCAGACCATCAACTTCACGCAACCCGCTTCGCCCGTCACCTATAGCGGCACATCCGTGAACGTTTCACTCTCTGCCACCGGCGGCGCTTCCGGCAATCCGGTGGTCTTCACCATCGATGGCAGCAGCACGGGCACCGGCTCCATCACAGGTAGCACGCTCACCGTGACTAGTGTGGGCAACTTAGTAATCGACGCCAATCAGGCGGGCAACAGCAATTACTCCGCTGCCGCGCAGGCGCAGCGTACTGTCGTTGCCAACTCGCCCAATGCACAGACCATCATCTTCACCCAGCCCACCACGCCGGTCACATATTCGTCGGGACTAACCATTCCTCTGGTCGCCACCGGCGGCGCATCGGGTAATCCCGTCGTCTTCAGCATCGACGGCAGCAGCACCGGCGCGGGCTCAGTCACAGGTAGCACGCTCACCGTCACAACTGTTGGCAGTTTTGTTATCAACGCTAACCAAGCCGGAAACTCCACATATTCCGCCGCGCCGCAGGTGCAGCGCACCGTGGTCATCAATAAGGCGTCGCAGACCATCAACTTTACGCAGCCCACCACACCGGTCACTTACTCCTCGGGACTGACCATTGCGCTGGTCGCCACTGGCGGCGCATCGGGCAATCCTGTGGCTTTCACGATTGATGCCAGCAGCACCGGCACCGGAACAATCAGCGGCGGCACACTCACCATCACCAGCATCGGCAACTTTGTGGTTGACGCTAACCAAGCTGGAAACACCGACTACTCCGCTGCGTCACAGGTGCAGCGAACCGTGGCAGTCAATGCGCCCGTACCCGACTTCAACGTCACCCCGACCACACCTTCACAAAGTGTCCAGCCTGGCGGCACTACGATGTTCACAATCACGGTGGCGGACGTGGGCAGCGGCTTCACGAATCCCGTGATGCTCAGCGTCTCAGGCCTGCCCACGGGCGCAACCGGCAGCTTCAACCCTGCCACGGTTACGCCGGGCTCAGCGAGCGGAGCCTCGACGCTGACCGTGACCCTGCCCGCCGTGGCGAATCTCGCGCGACCCAACTTCTGGCCGATGACCACGTCGGTTCTGGCTCTGCTCTTTATGCTTCCCTCGCGTCACTGGCGAAAAGCATGGAGGGGCAAGCTCCTGCTGCTGGTCGCGGGTCTGGCTTCGCTCGGCTGCGCGGCTTCCCTCACGGGCTGCGGCGGTGGCTTCGGATTCAATCAATCCCAGGGCAACATCAATCAATCCCAGATCTACACGCTCACCATCACCGGAACCAGCGGTACCGACACGCATTCAACCACCGTGCAGCTCACAGTGCAGTAAAGGAGACCTCATGCGAGCAACGATCAAGATCACCTTCGCCCTGTCCCTCTTGTTGCCCATCGCCGCGGTCTCCATCCGCCCGGCTCTTTCCCAGAACTCTGCCCACCCCGCGGCCCCAACCGAACGGCCGCCCCACGCAGAGCTGGCCCTCGATTACAGCTATCTGCACGGCAATACGCCTCCAGGAGGTTGTGGCTGTTTCAACCTGAACGGGGGCAGCGCCAGCTTTGCCTGGGCCATCAAGCCCGGCACGTGGAACCTGGTAGGCGATGTCGTCTCCGGCCATGCAGGTAACGTTTCCTCTTCCGGAAACAGCCTCACCCTGAGCGCTTTCACCGGGGGAGTGCGCTATCTCCCGCCCTTCGGCCATTCGTCATTGCATCCCTTCGGTCAGGTTCTGCTCGGCGTGGCGCACTCCAGCGGAACCCTGGTTCAGGGTTCCAGCTCCGCGACCACCAACGCCGGCGCGGCCTTTGCCGCCAACCTCGGTGGAGGCCTCGACCTGCGTGCTACTCCTCGCTTCTCGGTACGTTTGGTCGAAGCCGACTACTTGCTAACCACCTTCGACAATGGAAGCAACAATCACCAAAACAACCTGCGCATCAGCGCCGGGGTCGTGATTCACTTTTGAGCGAGATGACAGGTGAGAACAATATGCATGATGTGTTCGGCTGCCATCTTCACCAAGCTCTCCCGGTGCCTCCATATTGAGCGGATGACGCAGATTTCGTCAGGTGGGCGCCATCACCGCCTATTTAGTGGGTCAGAGCGATATGGCCGGAAAGAACGTGAAGAAGAGTAAGGCGAGCGGTCGGATCCTTAACGCGTTTTTCGCGACGCTTCAGCATTTGCATCATGGTTGAGACTGTGCCCTGAGAAGCAGGTCAGCGAAGGGAAGGTCCTCTATTCTCACTCTCGCAAGGTGAAGAACAGAACCTCCATTGCACTGCGCCTCGGTGCTCATTGCCTATACCAGGTTTCCCCAGCCCGTAAGACTCGATAATTTTGCGCCGTTTCGGCCTGCGACCCACAAACCGGGTTGGTTCTTCAATTGTGCCCTTGTTACAAAACCCATTCCATCTGTATCCGTCAGACACGGCCTAATCCGTGACGCAGTTCGCCATCAGAGATGAAAGCCATCCATGCTTTCGTGGTCGAGCATGAAAGCCGTCCGCCGCGAACTAACCAAGACTTACATCCCAGCCCCCTGAAAGGGCCCACGAATCCTGGCGCTGCGGCGGACGCCCGGCTATCTCCTTACTGACCGCTAACCGCAATGGTTGCGGTTGCCGCGGGGTTGTTGGCGGTGACTATAAGCATCGCCGATGTTGCGCTTGCGGCCGTGGGTGCAAATTCGACCAGGATGATACAGCTTGAGCTGGCGGCCAGCATGGTTCCGCAATTGTTCACTTCAACGAAAGACGCGGCTCCGGTTCCGCTGAGCGCGATCGACGTCAGATTGATGGGCGTTGTACTACTGCCGTTGGTCACCGTTACTGCCTGCGGAGCGCTGATGGTTCCCGGTGGGACCGTTCCGAAGCTCAGAACGGAGGTGGAGAGTGCCAGTGGCGCCGCGCTGACACCGGTTCCGGTCAGGGTGACGTCCTGCGTAGTTGGGCTTGCATTATCGGTGAAGACCAGCGTGGCGGATCTGCTGCCCGATGCGGTAGGAGCGAAACGAGTGAGAATCGTGCAGCTGGCTGACATTGCAAGGCTGCCGGGACAGTTGTTGATTTCGGAGAACGAGGTTGGGTTGGTTCCGCTCAATGTAATGGAGGTGAGATTAAGCGCTGCGGTGCCTGAATTAGTGAGGGTGATGGCCTGGGCCGGGCTCCAGGCATAACCAGCCGAAGGATTGACCACAGTGACCGGGAAACTCTGCGCTGTGGTTGAGAGGGTAACGGCCGGCATCGGCGCCACTGCAGTTCCGAGCAGAGCCACGGTCTGCGGCGAGTTTGCTGCGTTATCGGTGAGGTTAAGCGAAGCGGAAAGCGTTCCCCCCGCTGTGGGTTTGAAGGTGACAGAAATGGTGCAGGAAGCGTTAACCGCCAGTGACGAACCGCAGGTGTTGGCTTGAGACCAGGAAGCGGCGTTGGCGCCGGTCAAGGAGACGCCGGAAATTGTGAGAGCTGCGGTTCCGGTGTTTTTAAGCGTGACGGGTTGCGCTGCCGACGTGGAACCCACATTGGCCGAGGCGAAGGAGAGAATGGTGGGTGAAACACTGACCACCGGTACTCCCACACCGGTGCCACTGAGGGCGACCGTCTGCACAGTGACAGTATTGGAGGCGTTGTCGGCAATGCTAAGCGAGGCTGATGCCGCGCCAGTCGCGGTGGGTTGGAAGGTGACCGAGATAGTACAAGAGGCGCTGGCCGCGAGCGACGTGCCGCAGGTGTTGGTTTGCGAGAAGGCAGCGGCATTGGCGCCGGTGAAGGAGACGCTGGAAATTGTCAGAGGCGCGGTTCCGGTGTTTTTGAGCGTGACGGGCTGCGCTGCCGACGTGGAACCCACATTGGTGGACGCGAAGGTGAGGCTGGTGGGTGAGAGACTGACTGCCGGCGTTCCGCCACCGGTGCCGCTGAGGGTAACAGTCTGCGGCGAGTTGGGCGCGGTGTCGTAGAAGTTGAGCGTGGCTGAAAACGTTCCTGCCGCGGTGGGGTTGAAGGTGAAAGTGATGACGCAGGAACTGCCTGGTGACAGGGTCTCGTTCCCCCCGCACGAAGTGGCCCCTTTGAAGAGAATATTATAAATCCCGGTCGTCGCAGGGCTGCCGGTGAAAGTGACTGCGGCCGTTCCCGTGTTTGTGAAAGTGATGGTTTGCGAGGCCGACGCGGTGTTGATCGCGGTTGCCGGGAAGGTGAGGCCGTTGGGCGTTATGCTCACCAAGGTGGTGGTCGCAGCCGCTCCTGTGCCGCTCAACGCAACTGTCTGTGGAGAATTCGCAGTGCTGTCGGCAAAGCTGACCACGGCCGTCAACGCGCCGGTTGCGGCAGGCTTGAAAGTGACGGTGACGGTGCAGGAGGCATTGGCGGCAAGCGTCGATCCGCAGGTGTTGGTCTCGGAGAACGAAGAGGCGTTGGTCCCGGTGATGCTGACGCCGGAGAGTGTCATGGAGGCGGTGCCGGAATTGGTGAGCGTGATAGTTTGCGTTGCAGATGAGGAACCGACCCCGGTCGAAGAGAAAGTGAGACTGGTGGCCGAGAGGGTTGCCGACGACGCGGGCGACGTAGAAACTCCCGGCCAGCCGTTCACTACATTGGCGACGTTGAGTGAGCCGAGGCCAGTGGCCTTGTCGTAGCCTGCGGTGGCCGCATAGCCCGGCATGACACCCAGTACGTCTCCCGATATCTGGGGCGTGCAGTTGGTGGTGCCGCCGTAACAGACGGGCGCGATGGTGCCGGTGTCGATGTCATGGAAGTAGCAGGAACTCGAATTGGCCGCCGTCTCCGCGCTGCAATTTCCGTAGGTCTGTTTAGCTGCCAGACCATACAGTACAGAGTTAGGATTTCCCTGGGAGCCGCCGGCTTTCTGGTTGATGAGCGCCATGATGCCGGCCATCACCGGGCTTGAAACCGAAGTTCCACCCACGGCCATGTCCATTGCATTGGCGGGATAGCTACAGGGAACAGGACTTGAGTAGCCCGGCGGCTGCGTATCGCAGGTCAGATATGTGGCGCCCAGGAAGCCATTGGAAGCGAAGAGGGAAACATCGGGGACGGTGCGCTTGTCGGATGAGACGATTCCGGTGACGCCCGTCTGCCAACTGGGTTTGGCGTAGCCGCCGCTGCACGAGGAGGGAGTGCTGCCGTTCGACACCGTGCAATTGCTCACGCCGCCCGAGCCGCCGGTGGGTGGAATCAACTCCTCATACTCACCATTGCCGATGCCGTAGTTCTTCAGTAGGTAATTGGCCCATTGCTCTGCGTTGTAATTCACGCCCAATTGACTGTTGAAGCTGCCGATGAGGATGGGATTGGTCATGGTGTCATTCCAGGGAACTTCGGGAATGTAACCGGTGGCATTGGACATGTTGGTACTGTTATTGGTTCCACTCCAGTTCGAGCTGCCGGAGTTGAAGTCTGTGCCGCCCACAGACACGTTATAGGGTGTGCTCGTCATACCGCTGACGGTAAGCCCGAATTCCGCCGCGTAGTCCGTAGCCGAATTGTAGTTGCCATCGTCGCACACCGCGGCAATTGAGTCGCCGCTCGAGACAAACACGGCGATGCCCTGCGTGTAAGCCTGCTGCCACAGGCTGGCATACTCCTGGTTGCCGGCAGTTCCCATTCCCAGTTCACACTCGCCGTAGCTGACGCTCATGATTTTGGCTACATTGTTGTTGATGATGTAGCTCTCGCTGGCGTACAAAGCGTCGGTAGTCTGGCTGGTTTGGCTGGAGGTGACCAGCACAATCGACGCCCCCGGAGCGGCTGCGCCCGACCACTCGACGTCCAGCGTGTTTTCAAAACGGTCATCGAGCAGAGCGGTGGTTCCCGGATCGATGTTGGTCACGATCACTTTGGGAACATTCGCGGGCAATCCCGTGGCCGAGCGAAAGGTGGCCACATCGCTCAGCACGATATTGCTGGTTCCTGCCAACGCGATGGTCTGTCCCGTGCCGTTGATCGGCGTAGAGGCAGTCCACAGCGACTTGTAGTTGTAAATCGTCGCCATGTCGTAAGGCACCAGCAACTGATAGCCGTTGCCCGGCGCATAACCTGGGCGCACGCCGCCTAACCCGGCGGCGGCTGCAGTAAGACTGTCGGGCAGATTTCCACGCGCGGCTAGGCCGTTCGCCAGCGCCGGCGCTCCCGACGCGCTTCCGCCAGCCAGCGCGCCTTGGCCAGGCAGGGCGTGATGTTGCGGCTTGGCAAAGAAGTTATGCAGAGATTTGACGCCCACCACGACTGGCGTCAGCGCCGTGGGAATGCTGATCTCGCTCACGTTGGCAATGTGCGCCACACCGCCGGAATTGAGGGAGTGCATCTGGGTATGGAAGGCGTTCTCGACCTGGGCTACGTTCCCGCTGAAGCGGATGCTGGTGCGCGAGGCTGGAATTTCATCAATGGTGAATCCCTGGTTCTGAAGCCAGTTTGTTACCGCTTCCAGATCGCTCTCCGAGACTCCGTAGTTCGAGCCAAACTCCGTCGGCGTGAGCCAGTGGTGATACTCCGGCGAGGTGGGATCGTATTGCTGCGCATTGAAGGACTCAAGCGCAGCTTGCTGGGCGTCGGAACGCTTGAGTACGAGAATCAGATCGGTCATGGCCTCAGTGGGCGCCAATCGGCCATTGTCGATGGCGTTCCGGACTGCTGGATGCGTGGTACCGGGGAGGGTCGTCAGCACGGCGTTGTCCACACGGTTCAGGATGCGGGGCGTATCCGGCGCAGAGGCCAATTGGCTCGTGCTCTGAGCCTCGATTCTGGCCTGTGGCATCAGAAGGAATGCAATGGCACTCAGCAATACAGCGCAATGAAACAGGCGTGCGATCTTTCGCGCGCAATCGATACTGAGCTCGCACAGTATGCGCATGGAAACTCCTTGGTTGAGTCTGGAATTTGTGGCGATGTGCGATGTATCGGAAGATACTAATGAAGCATGATCACTTTGGGACATTTCTATGGTTACTATTAGTTTTTTTTAATGGGAGCACCCAATGTTCCTTTTTGGCCAGGAGAAGCTTTGGAATCAGCGGCAAGATCGAACCCGTTGCTCTATTTTTGCCCCGATGGTCGCTTCACTCCGGTGGCCGCTCTGCCACGATGGCCGCGATCCGAAAGTAACATGTCTCGCCAAATACTCCCGATTGATTCCGGGAAGCATGCAACTGGCCTCGGCCAGACAGGGTGTGAAGGGACGCGAGTCGCGCGATCATTGTAGGTGCCGGTCGAGTGACAGCAACAGCCCGCGCCGACAGTGGTGCTTTTGCAGCCCGGCTCTGGGAGCATGGGTCCGGGTCTGCGTACAGGCTATAGATGATGTTCGGCCAAGCCGACGATCTCGTTTACGAGTTTGCCACAGACAGAATCTCCACCCGGGCCGCCTAACTCAACACTGAGATAGAGGTGTGTGTATCGAGGCCTATAATGTGTTCCTGACGAGTTATGCATGGCGACTAGAATTCTGTGCCCTTCCGCCGGGCTGAGATCCGAAGACGCTCCCGAAGCCTGCGACGTTTATCCTTGCTGATCCGATCAACCTGCGCGGACCTCTGCCCTGACAGTCTTGCACCGTTAGGCTTTTCAATGACTTACAACTGCCTAAGCAAGGCCAGTGCACCAGCGCAAGGAGGAAGCACCGATGCCCGGCTTCTGCTCCCGAGTCCCGCGCATTTCAAACGCCGGAAGATCCCTGTTTTATCCAAAATTTTATTGACACGCTTTCGAACCGAGATTCACAATTCCTCAATCGCGTATTCATCTCCCCGGCATGAACCGCCGGAGTCGATGGGTAGTTGTCGGGGCAAACGCATCTAAATTCGTTTTCCGCCTCGGAGCTCGTTTACGAACTGATTTGTCGCGCTCGACCACTCGAAGACATCTTCCAGACTCGCCGATTTTCCCTGGAAGGGATGTTTGCGAC